>JAVVWR010000056.1:1559-20513 GCA_036652035.1 Burkholderiaceae bacterium
GGTTTTGCGGTGCCCAGTCGGCCCAGGCTTGCGCCAGGCCGTCGGAGACTTCGGGCTGCTCGCCCTCGAGTTTCCACGGCAGGTTCTCGCCGCTGAACATGGCTTTGGCGTATTCCTTGAGCGCTGCCTTGTCCCCCGTGACATTGGGGCTGTGGAAGATGCCGCCCGACATTCGGGTGTTCGAGCGCAGCGTGGCCTGGGGCTGCTTTTCGAGAACAAGGACCTTGGCACCGGCGTCGGCCGCTTCGATCGCGGCACAGGCGCCGGCACCGCCATAGCCGATGATCAGGACGTCGGTGGTCTTGTCCCATTTCGGCGGTTTGCGGCCCGCGGCTTGTGCGGTCTGGCTGCCGAGTCCGACCGCGACGACCGCGCCCGCAGCGCTTCCCTTGAGAAAGCCGCGCCGACTGATTTGTTCCTTGCCCTGTTCGCTCATGTCCTGCTCCGTTCTCGAAAGTGGCTCGAATGGCGCACCGGCTCCGGGAGGGTGGAGCTGCCGCGCTCGTGGTGGACGCGGGCTCGGTGCACGAATTCAGAGTACGGAGCGGGTCTTTCCGATTGATTTCGGCGGGCGGCGGAGTTGTTGCCATTTCATTGCCGTCGGGTCCGGTTTGTTCAGGATCAATCGTTCCGGGCCGTGGCAAGGCGCGCCAACTTGTTCATGGATGCCGTGGACAAGTCTGTTGAAAAGCCGGTTCAAGCCAGAGCTGGCGCGGCTTGCCGCGGGTGCCTCGAAATTGGGCAGGTTGGGGTGGGTGCGAACCAGGGTGTGAATCAGGGCGCTGAGCAGTCGCGGCTCAGCCGGCTTTCTGCCTGAGCGACCGCACGGTCGGCTTTCTGCATCGATTCGACCTTGACCGCGCGGTGGCCAAGCTCGGCGCGGGTGTTCTGCGCGCGCGCCAGGTCGTGGCGCGCGCGCTCGCAGCGGCTCGCCTGATTGGCCTGGGCGCGGTGCTCTTTCTCCTGCGCGGTGCGTGCGCGGTTCTGCTCGGCCGCGGCCTCCTGGTCGATCGCTTTGATTCTTTCGGCTTCCTGTTTGGCGCGCGCCTGAGCCGCCTTGCGCTCGGCGTCCTGTACCGGTGGGGAGGCGTCAAGCGTGCGGGTGACCCGTGTGCCCGCGGGGCAATCGGTGTTGGTGTAGGCCGGGCGCCCGGCCGCGTCTTCGCAGCGTTGAATCGCTTGTGCGCCAGCGATGCCGTGGATCAGGGCGAGACCGACAGCGAGGCCGAGAGATCTCATGGCGGTAACCTCGACGAAGCCGTGTTTCAGTCGGAAGAGCAGCGTCGGCGCAGTTCGGCGTCGAGCTGGGCGAGACGGGCGTCAATCGTGTCGCGGTCGTGGCTTGAATAATAGGACCGGCTGACCAGATAGGCGCGGGTCTGGCGCGTCGCGGCCGACTCGATCCGCAGGCGTTCGCAGTCGCGGGCCGTGCGTTGGCGCTCCTGGTCGTGAGCGCGCGTCGCATCGGTGTCAGCCTGTGCGCGTCTTTGCTGCAGACGCTCGAGTTCGCGCTCGGTTTTCTGGCGGGACTGTTGGGCGGCGGCCGCGTCGGCCGGAGGCGGTGCGGCGACCGGGCGGACTTCTCGAGTCCCCGCCGCGCAGGGCGGGGCCGAATAGCTGACCCGGCCCTGGCGGTCTTCGCAGCGGACGATGTTCTGGGCGCTCGCAGTGGCCGGCATCGAACCGGCTAACAGCAGACCGAGCAGTGCGCCCAGGCGCTGGGTCATGGCGGGCTTATGGCAGGCCGACGGCAACGCGGACCGCGTCGGCCGCGGTCTTGTTGAAGCGGTACTGGTAGTCAAGCACACGGGCGCCGGCCTGGTAGAGCTTGCCGGGGCGAACGCCGGGCGCGCCCTTGGTGGGTTCGATGAAGGCGATCTTGGCGGCTTCGCGTTCCGCGTGCGTCACGCCGGTGTCGAGCGGATCGACCTGCTGAGCAAAGGACAGGACGATCGTGCGGGTGCCGCCGATGGTGCGTTCTTCCCACTCGCCTTGGCCGAGTTCCTGCTCGCTCGCGCGGGCACAGAACAGGGTGCCGGGCTTGGCGGCGTAGACCACTGCCTTGCCCTTCTTGGCGCCTGGAGCGGTCTTGAACTGCAGCGCGTAAGGCGTGGCGCCATTACGGTCTTCGTACGAGAGGCAATACGGGATGTTGCGCGAGAAGTTGTTCACCAGCTGGGTCGTGTCCTTGGCGCCGGTGAAGGATTCGCGCTGCGGCAGCATCAACACGTCGTCGAGAAAGCGCACCTCGGCCAGGTAGGCCACGGCGCCGGCCGGGAAGCGGGCGTCACCGGCGCGATTGACCTCGGCGTTGGGCTGATTGTCCGGGGTGCGAAGGAAATTGCGCACCGGCAGGCCGGCGACGTCGAAGGCCTTGAGCTTGAGCGCCACTCGCATCGGCTGATTGCCGGCAAACAGCAGCACGGCGCTGTCGTTGTCGCCCGGGCTGGCAAAGCTCGGCTTGCCCACGGGGCGGCGCTCGCCGTCGCGCACCAGGTGGGAGGCGTCGAGGTGACCATTGAGCGTGGTGGTGGTGGCGTCGGTGGTGGTCTCGATCACCGGCCAGCGCTGGTCGCTCTGGCCGCCGTTGACGCGCAGTTGCGTCATGCGGGTGCCGTTGAAGTAGTAGAGCCCGTCGCCTTGCAGGGCTTCGAAGCCACCCACCTTGATCGGCTTGGCGCCGGGGACCGGCACGGGTTCGGGGGTGGGTCCGTAGATCGGCAGATCGCCGCCCTGGGTGGCAAACGCCTGGCTCTGGGCCTGGCTGTCGAGGGGTGTGCTGCCGCAGGCAGCGAGCAGGGCAATGGCGAGCGTGGTGCCCGCAAACTGCAATGGCCGAAACGGCATTGGGTGGTGCTCCCTGGTGGAATCCTGAGCGGCCCCACAAGGAGCCGGCGCAGTGTCATCCTACTCCGGCGACATGGCACCCAGAAGGCGTCGCGGAAACGGATGAGCGCCCATGCGTCAACGGGTTGACGGCAGCACTTTTCCCGGATTCATCAGGCCTTGCGGGTCGAGCGCGCGCTTGATCGACCGCATCATCCCGATCTCGACCGCGGACTTGTAGATTGCGTTTTCATCGCGTTTCAACTGTCCCAGTCCGTGCTCGGCGCTGATCGAGCCGCCGCGGGCGACCACGGCGTCGTGCACGATGCGGCGGATCGCGGCCTCGTGCTCGAAGGGCATTGAGACCGGCACGCCCGCGGCGCAGCCCATGTTGTAGTGCAGGTTGCCGTCGCCCAGGTGACCAAACACCGAGGGCGCGATCCAGTCGAATGCGCGGGCGAGACGGGCGTTGGTGTCGGCCACGAAGTCGGCGATGGTCGAGACCGGCAGGCTGATGTCGTGCTTGACGTTGCCGCCCGCCTTGGCGTGGGCTTCTGGAATCGACTCGCGCAGCCGCCACAGGCCATCGGCCTCGCTCACGGATTGGGCGACCACGGCGTTGTCGACCTCGCCCGCCTCGAGGGCGGCGGCGAGCAGGGCCTCGAGCAGCGCCGTGCCGTGCGCCTCATTCTCGTGTTCCGACAGCTCGATCAGGGCGAACCACGGCGAGCGGATCGCCAGCGGAATTCGCACGCCCGGCAATTGCTCGGCTACCTTGGCGATGCAGGCGTCGCTCATCAGCTCGAAGCCGGTGAGAAGCGGCCCGGCGGCGTTGCGCGCCCGCGCGAGCAGTTGCACGGCGGCGGCCACCGAAGGCAGCGCGGCCAAGGCCGTCATGCGAGCGCGCGGCGCGGGGTAGAGCTTGAGGACGGCGGCGGTGATCACGCCCAGCGTGCCTTCGGCGCCGATGAAGCAATGCTTGAGGTCGTAGCCGGTGTTGTCCTTGCGCAGGGCGCGCAGACCGTGCCAGATCTCGCCCGAGGCCAGCACCACTTCCAGCCCGAGGCAGAGGTCGCGGGCATTGCCATAGCGCAGCACCTGGGTGCCGCCGGCATTGGTGGCGAGATTGCCGCCGATGGTGGCGGTGCCTTCGGCCGCGAGGCTCAGGGGGAAAAGGCGGCCAACCGCCTGCGCCGCCGCCTGCACCTCGTGCAGGGTGCAGCCGGCTTCGACCGTGAGGGTGTCGTTGGCGGTATCGACCGAGCGGATGCGGCGCAGCCGTGTCAGGCTGAGAACGATCGCCCGGCCGCTCTCGTCGGGTGTGCCGCCGCCCACCAGGCCGGTATTGCCGCTTTGAGGCACGATCGGCGTGCCGGTGGCCGCGGCCAGGCGGACCACCGCCGCCACTTCCGCGGTCGATCCCGGGCGGACCACCGCTTGCGCCCGGCCGTGGTAGCGGCCGCGCCAGTCGCTCAGGTAGGGCGCGGTGTCGTGCTCGGCGGTCAATACGTTGGCCGGGCCGACGGCGGCGGCAAGGTGCTCGGTGAGTGTCATGGTTCCAGCGCGCGGCGGGCCTTGGCGGCTCGCTTGTAAGGCCGCAGATACATCACCGCAGCCACAAAGAAGAGGGTGGCAAACGCGATTTCGCCCGCTGCCGCCTCGCGATAAGGCGCGGGCTCAAACACTCGCACCAGGCCCTCGGCCAGGTAGGCGAGCACGATCAAGAGCGCCCACTGCATCGAGTCGGGGTTGCGCTTGATCATCCCGCGCAGCGGAATCAGCAGCGGCAGCGCCTTGAGCGCGAGCCACGAGCCGCCCGGCCGGATCGGCGCGAGCACCAGTTCGCACAAGAGGCACCAGATGAATAGCGCGGCCCAGCTGGCAAGGGCGAAGCGCCAGGCCTTGGCCTCCAAGGCGGTGAGCTGGACCGTCATGCCGCGAGCTTCAGAGCGGCGGTGGCCAGGCGCCGGCCGAGCGCGCGCGCCAGCCGCACTTCCTCGGCCTCGAGCGCACCGCCGCGCTCGTGCGCGACATGGCTGGCACCGTAGGGTGAGCCGCCGCTGCGGGTGGTGGCCAGGTCCGGCTCGGTATACGGCAGGCCGACGATCAGCATGCCGTGGTGGAGCAGCGGCAGCATCATCGAGGTGAGCGTGGTTTCCTGGCCGCCGTGCATCGAGTTGGTCGAGGTAAAGACCGCACCCGGCTTGCCCGCCAGGGCGCCGGCCAGCCACGGCCCGGTGCTGGTGTCGAGAAAATGCTTGAGCGGCGCGGCCATGTTGCCAAACCGAGTCGGCGAGCCCAGGGCCAGTCCGCCGCATTGCTCGAGATCGGCGAGCTCCACATACGGAGCGCCCGAGGGGGGGACGGGAGGCGCAGCGGTTTCGACCACGGTCGAAACCGGCGGCACGGTGCGCAGGCGGGCCGCGGCGCCGGGAACGCTGTCAATCCCTAGAGCGATCGCCTCGGCCAGCTGGCGGGTGGCGCCGTGGCGCGAATAGAAGAGAACAAGGATGTCCATCGGGAGCAACGAGGTGGCGACGGCGGCTATTATCGCCGCGCCCATGATCGCTATTGCCCAGACTCTCTACGACCAGTTCTCCGACTGGCTGCGCCGCCACCCCCGCGTGAAAGCGGGGCGCGAGGTATTGGCCTTTGCCGCGCGGCGCATGCGTGCGGCGCAGATGCAACAGGTCGCCTCCAGCCTCACGCTCACGACGGTGCTCTCGATCGTGCCGCTGCTGGCCGTTGCGCTGGCCATGTTCGCGGCCTTTCCGCTGTTCTCGGAATACCGGGAGGCGTTTGAAAAGCTGTTGATCAAGAATCTGCTGCCGAGCGAGTTCAATACCTCGATCCTGCGCTACCTGCGCCAGTTTGCGACCAAGGCGGCCGGGCTCACGGCTTTTGGTCTGGCTGGCCTGGCGAGCTCGGCCTTGCTGATGATCTTCACCATTGACGCGGCGCTCAACTCGATCTTCAACGTTCGCGATCAGCGCCCGATCGGGCAACGGGTCTTGATCTACTGGGCGCTGATCACGCTGGGTCCGGTCATGCTGGGCGCGAGTCTGACGCTGACCTCGTATTTCACCTCGATCTCTCTGGTTGGCGTGCCCCAGGGCGGTTTTCCGGCCTGGGGCGTGGGCCTGACGCAGATCGCGCTCACCGGCGTGACGCTGGCCGTGCTCTACGTCTACGTGCCCTACCGCAAGGTGCAGTGGCACGACGCGCTGATCGGTGGCTTTACCGTGGCGCTGGTGTCGCAGCTCGTCAAGGAAGGTTTCAGCCTGTTTGTCGCCAGCGGCACGGTGACATCGATCTACGGCGCTTTCTCGGCGCTGCCGGTGTTTCTGATCTGGGTCTATCTGTCGTGGCTGCTGGCGCTGTTTGGCGCGGCGATCACGGCGACCTTGCCGATGCTGCGCTCGATGCGTTTTGCCGACGAGGTCAAGGTCGGCAACGGTTTTGTCACGGCGGTGGCGTTGTTGCGCGAACTCATGGTGGCGCGCGCCAGCGATCAGCCCGAGGTGAAGCTTGCCGCGCTGGCGCGCACGGTCATCAGCTTCCCGGAAGAAACCGAACGTCTGCTGCGCCAGCTCGAGTCCCGTGGCTATGTCGCCGAGCTGGCGGGCGATTACGTCGATCACTGGATGCTGCTCGCCGACCCGGCCTCGACCAACCTGGTCGGGGCCTTCGAGGTCTTGGCGATCGATCCCTCCAACAGCCTGGTCGGCGTGGCCGGCAGTCCCTTGCAAGGCTGGATGCGGCAAGGGCTGGCGGCCGGGTGGATCGAGCGGCCGATGGCCGAGACGCTGGCTTGAGCGCGCTGGCGCGGTGCTAACCGAAGATCGGAGCGATCAATCCATAGGTGACGGCCGTGATCAACAGAATGCCCACGATATTGAGCCAGAAGCCGGCCTTGATCATCTGCGGCATTTGAATCAGCCCGGTCCCGAAGACGATCGCATTGGGTGGGGTGCCGACCGGCATCATGAAGGCGCAGCTCGCGGCGATGGTGGCGGGCAGAAGAATCAGCGGGGCCGGTACTCCGAGCACGGGAGAAAACGCGGCGAGGATGGGCAGCATGGTCGCCACTTGCGCGGTGTTGGACGTGAGCTCGGACATGAAGACCATCAAGGTGATGATGATGACGATCACCGCCAGCATCGGCCAGCCGGCGAGGTCACGGAACAGGCTGCCGATGTAGCCCGCCACGCCATTGGCTTCGGTCGCGCCGGCCAGAGCGAGGCCGCCGCCAAAGAGGATGAGCACGCCCCACGGCAGGCCGACCGCGGTCTTCCAGTCGGTGACGAAAACGCCGTGCTTGTGGTTGACCGGAATGATGAAAAGCGCGATCGCCGCACCCACGGCGATGACGGCATCGGACAGGTGTTTGAGAGGGAGGACGCCGCCGACCTCGATCTGGCCCAGCAGCGGGCGGAACACCCACAGAAAGACCGTGATGGCGAACACGGTCAAGGTGGCGCGTTCGCCGCGGTTGAGCGGTCCGAGCTTGGCGAGTTCGGCCTCGACCCAGGCCCGGCCGCCTTCGATCTCCTTGCGCCGGGTGGGAAAGAGCACGCGGGTGTTGAGCCACCAGGCCAGCGGCAGAAACAGCAGCATGGTTGGAATCCCGATCATCATCCAGCGCGTGAACGAGACCTCGATGCCATAGGTTTGCTCGACGAAGCGGGCAAAAATGCCGTTGGGAGGCGAGCCGATCAAGGTGCCCAAGCCGCCGATCGAAGCGGCGTAGGCCACGCCCAGCAGCAAGCCGAGCGCGAGGTTGCGGTCATCGATGTCGTCCTGCGGAATGCCGCCGTGTTCCGCCAGCCCCTTGCCGGTGCTGCGCTCGAGTGAAAGATTCACGATCGACAGAGCAATCGGCACCATCATGGCGGCGGTTGCCGTGTTCGAGACCCACATGCTGATGAGGGCGGTGGCGCCCATGATGCCGGCGACCAGGGCGTCGGGGCGGGAGCCCACCCATTTGAGCGTCTGGAAAGCGATACGCCGGTCCAGCCCCCAGCGCTGGATCGCCAGGGCGAGGACGAAACCGCCGAAGAACAGGAAGATGACATCCGATCCGTAGTACGCCGTGGTCTTGCCGATCGACAGGATGCCGAGCATGGGAAAGGCAACGATGGGCAACAACGCGGTGACTTCGATCTCGGTCGCCTCGGTCATCCACCAGGTCGCCATCCAGGCCATCATGCCTAGCGTGGCGCGGCTGGCGTGGCCCAGTGCTACGGACTGGTCGTTGGCGTCGAGATAGGCCTCGGGCAGGCCGAGATAGAGTGCCAAGGCCAGGCAGGGACCGGCGACCAGTCCCAGGATGCGGATGCGCTGCTGCAGTTCCACGATGACTCCGTCGTCGAGAGTAGGCCAAGTCAGTATCGGTGGATCTGCGGGTGTGTCGAGTGGCGCTCTGGCTTTCCTTTGATGGTTTCCGGGCTGCCGGTTTGATGCAGGGCAAACAGAGTGATTGTGCTGAGTCCCGGGCTGCCGTTTCTGCTTGGCCCAGAAAAACGGCGGTGACCCCGCAGAGGTCACCGCCGTTGGAAACGGGCCAATAACGCCGACCCTGTCCGCTTTACTCGATCACGACAATTTCCACCCGGCGCGCGGCTTCGGGGCTGCCCGTGCCTTGCGTCTGCTGCGGCTTGGCAAGCACCACGCGGCCTTCGTCCAGACCGGCTGCCTTGAGCGCGCCGGCCACGGCCATCGCGCGTTGCTTGGCGAGTTCCTGGTTCAGTGCCGGGTCGCCGCTGGTGTCATGAAAGCCCGAGATCGACAGCCTGGCACCGGCCTTGGCGGCGGCCGCTTCGAGCGCCGGCCGGATGCGTTCGAGATGGTCGATCGGCAACGCCGCCGAAGCGGTCTCGAAATGGATCACGGCCACTGGCACTGGCACCGGCACTGGCACCGGCACGGCAATCACCGCCACCGCGTCGCTGTGGGTCGAGGCCACTGGAGTGCCCTGGCCCATCGGCAGGATCGGGACGATCAGCAGCGCGACGATGTTGATGATCTTGATCAGCGGGTTGACGGCCGGGCCGGCGGTGTCCTTGTAAGGGTCGCCCACGGTGTCGCCAGTGACGGCGGCCTTGTGCGCGTCCGAACCCTTGCCGCCGTGGTGACCGTCTTCGATGTACTTCTTGGCGTTGTCCCAGGCACCGCCGCCGGTGGTCATCGAGATCGCCACAAAGAGGCCGGTGACGATGGTTCCCATCAGCACGCCGCCCAGGGCCTGCGGTCCGAGCAGGAAGCCAACCGCGATCGGAACGATCACGGGCAGCAGCGACGGCACGATCATTTCCTTGATCGCCGAGCTGGTGAGCATGTCGACCGCCTTGCTGTAGTCGGGCTTGGCCGTGCCTTCCATGATGCCGGGGATTTCTTTGAACTGGCGGCGCACTTCCACCACCACCGAGCCCGCCGCCCGGCCCACCGCTTCCATCGCCATCGCGCCGAAGAGGTAGGGGATCAGGCCGCCAATAAAGAGGCCGACGATCACGTTCGGGTTGGAAAGGTCGAACACGAACTTGATGCCTTGGGCGGCTTCGAGCGCGTGGGTGTAGTCGGCAAACAGGACCAGCGCGGCCAGACCGGCCGAGCCGATCGCGTACCCCTTGGTGACCGCCTTGGTGGTGTTGCCCACGGCGTCGAGCGGGTCGGTGACGGCGCGCACGGAGTCGGGCAGTTCGCTCATCTCGGCGATGCCGCCCGCGTTGTCAGTGATCGGGCCGTAGGCGTCGAGCGCGACGATGATGCCGGCCATGGTCAGCATCGAGGTGGCAGCCACCGCGATGCCGTAGAGGCCACCCAGTTGGTACGAGACCAGGATCGCCACCACCACCGACAGAACCGGCCAGGCGGTCGAGCGCATCGACACGGCAAGTCCCGCAATGATGTTGGTGCCGTGACCGGTGGTCGAGGCCTGCGCCACATCGCGCACCGGTTTGAACTCGGTGCCGGTGTAGTACTCGGTGATCACCACCATCAGGCCGGTGAGCACCAGGCCGACGATCGCCGCGCCGTAGAGCTTCATCACCGTCAGGCCAGCCGGCAGCGCGACGCTGCCGAAGATCCACTGGGTGACCGGGTAGAAGGCGATCAGAGCGATCACGCCGGCGACGATCAGGCCGCGGTAGAGCGCGCTCATGATCTTCTTACCGGGGGTGTATTTGACGAAGCCCGCGCCGACGATCGAGGCGACGATCGACACCGCGCCCAGCGCCAGCGGATACATCACCGAAGCCATGTCGGCCGCGCCCATCATCAGCGCGCCGACCATCATGGTGGCGATCAGCGTCACCGCGTAGGTCTCGAACAGGTCGGCCGCCATGCCGGCGCAGTCGCCCACGTTGTCGCCCACGTTGTCGGCGATCACGGCGGGGTTGCGGGGGTCGTCTTCCGGAATCCCGGCTTCGACCTTGCCCACCAGGTCGGCGCCGACGTCAGCGCCCTTGGTGAAGATGCCGCCGCCCAGACGGGCGAAGATCGAGATCAGCGAGGAACCGAAAGCCAGGCCAATCAGCGGCTTGATCGTCGAGTAGAGGCTGGCGTCAGCGGGGGCGAGCTTGAAGAGCACGGCCATGTAGCCGGCCACGCCCAGAAGGCCCAGGCCCACCACCAGCATGCCGGTGATGGCGCCGCCGCGGAAAGCGACCGCGAGCGCCTCGTTGATGCCCTTGGAGGCGGCTTGCGCGGTGCGGACGTTGGCCTTGACCGACACGTTCATGCCGATGAAACCCGAAGCTCCGGAGAGGATCGCACCGATGGCAAAACCGATCGCGGTGGGCCAGCCCAGCGCCGGAATCAGACCGATCACCAGGAACAACACCACGCCGACGATGGCGATGGTGCGGTACTGGCGCTTGAGGTAGGCCTGAGCGCCTTGCTGAATGGCAGCGGCAATTTCCTGCATGCGGGCATTGCCCGGATCCTGCTTCAGGATCCAGCTGCGGGACACCCAACCGTAAATCACGGCCAGAGCGCCTGCGGCAATCGCAAACCACAAGGGTGTGGACATCGGTTTTCCTCCTCTTTTCAGAGCTTGTTTTGGCTTGAACTTCTGTGATTTCGGCAGCCCCGCAGGAGCGCGGCCACCAAATGGAAAAGGGGCCGAGTGGCGGGTTTGCTGCTAAGACTTCTTCGTCCTTGCTTCATGCCCGCCGCTCGACCCCTGTCGCGCTGGAGAGTCCTGGCCTAGCTGGCCAGGGCCTCCAGGGCGCGGTTCTTGATTTCCTCCACCGCGCCCACACCGGAGATCTTCCGGTACTTGGGGGCGCCAGTGGCGCCACTGGCGGCCCAGTCGCCGTAATAGCCAACCAGGGCGGCGGTCTGCGTGTGGTAGACCTCGAGGCGCTTGGTGACGACGTCTTCGGCGTCGTCAGCGCGCTGCACCAGGGCTTCGCCGGTGACGTCGTCGACGTCGGCGGTCTGGGGCGGATTGAACTTCACGTGGTAGCTGCGGCCGCTGCCCGGGTGGGTGCGGCGGCCGCTCATGCGCTCGACGATGTCGGCGTCGGGCACCGAGATCTCGAGCACGTAGTCGATGTCAACGCCCGCGGCCTTCATCGCTTCGGCTTGCGGAATCGTGCGGGGGAAGCCGTCGAACAGGAAGCCCTGGGCGCAGTCGGCTTCCTTCAGACGTTCCTTGACCAGGCCGATGATGATGTCGTCCGAGACCAGCTGGCCGGCGTCCATCACGGCCTTGGCGGCCAGCCCCAGGGGGGTGCCGGCCTTGACCGCGGCGCGCAGCATGTCGCCGGTGGAGATTTGCGGAATGCCGTAGCGCTCTTTGATGAAGCTCGCTTGAGTGCCTTTGCCCGCGCCCGGTGGTCCGAGAAGTATGAGTCGCATTCCGGAAGTGCTCCCTGGAGTTTTGAAATGGGTTGGATTGGATTGGCTTGAGGTCCGACTGTGCAGAGCAGAGCGGGTACCGATTTGTGCCCGATTTTAACGGCCAACTCGGTTCTGTCGATCAACGATTGCGGGGACTTTGCGGGATCGCAAACCGCAGGAGACGTGGGAGTGCCGCGCCGGATGACCCAGCCGTCAACAGCGAGGGGCGCCGCCGTAGCGCCCCTCGCGAGCCCGGGTGTCAGCGGGCTGGGCTGCGCTCAAGCCGGCGCAGTTAGTCGAGCCGGACCCATTCGCCCATCACCCAGTTGTCAGGCCGGTGGATGGCGTTGACGTTGGCTCGCATCGCCCACGGAATCACCTGGCGGTGCAGTGGCACATGGTGAATCTGCTCGTTGTGTTCGGTCAGAGCCTGGGTCACCAGCGACTTGCGGCGGGCGGCGTCGGTCTCGATCGCGGCGGCGTCGATCAAGGCGTCGAGCTTGGGGTTGAGGTAGCGGCCGTAGTTGAAGTTGCCCTTGCCGCTCTTGGCGTCCTGGCTGTGGAGCACCGGGTCGAGCGTGGTCTGGGCATCGGTGATCGCGCCGCCCCAGCCCAGCATGTACATGCTGGTGTCGCCTTTTTCCAGCTTCGGGAAATAGGTCGCGCGCGGCATGGTGCTGACCTTGGTCGTGATCCCGATCTTGGCGAGCATGGCCGCGGTGGCGAGGCAGATCTCCTCGTCGTTGATGTAGCGGTTGTTGGGGCAGTCGAGCGTCACCTCGAAGCCATTGGGATAGCCCGCTTCGGCGAGCAGCTGCTTGGCCGCAGCCGGGTCGAAAGGCCGCCGCTTTTCGATCTCGGGCGACGAGGGCAGGGTCGAGGGCGTGATCCCGCCACTGGGCAAGGAAGCGCCGCGCATGGTCTTGGCCTTGATCGCGTCGATCTCGATCGCCTGGTAGACCGCCTGCCGCACGCGCTTGTCCTTGAACGGGTTCTTGCCCTTGACGCTGGAGTAGAGCAGTTCGTCGCGCGCCTGGTCGAAACCGAAGAAGACGATCCGGTTTTCCTGGCCGTCGAGCACCTTGAGGTCTTTGTTCGAACGCAGGCGCGCCAGGTCTTGCGGCGGCGGATCAAGGATGAAGTCGACCCCGTTGGCGAGCAGCGCCGCCACCCGCGTCGCGTCGGAGCTGATCGGGGTGTAGACGATCTCGTCGACGTTGCCGTCGAACGTGCCCCACCAGGCGGGGTTCTTCTTGAGCACGCTTTTGACGCCGGGCTCGCGGCTCACCAGGATGAAGGGGCCGGTTCCCATGGCGTTGCGCGCGGCGTAAGTCTCTTCCTTGGCCTTGAAATCGAGCGGTTTTTCGACTTTGTGCTGGGTCGCCCACGCCTTGCTCATGATGAACACAGTGGCGATGTGCTCGAGCATCACGGGGTTGGGCTTGTCCTGCACGAACTCGACCGTGAAGTCGTCGATCTTTCTGGGCTTGCCCGCGGCCAGCGAATACTGGCGGATCTGGCTGTTGGGGTGGGCGGCGCGCTCGAAGCTGAACACCACATCGTCGGCAGTGAATGGCGTGCCGTCGTGGAACTTGACGCCGCGCCGCAGGTTCATGCGCCACAGCGTCGGGCTCACCGGAGTCCAGCTGGTGGCCAGCGCCGGCACGATCGCCATTGACTTGTCGCGCGTCACCAGGGTGTCGTGCACCTGCTGAGCAAACAAGTTGGTGAGCGTCTCGTTCTGCGAATACGGATCGGCAGTCTGGTAGTCGCCCTGCGACGCCCAACGGAAGGTCTTGGCCTCGAGCGGCGCGGCAAAGGCAAGCGCCACGGCGAGCGCGGCGACACTGGCAAGCTTGAGCATCACTTCCTCCCTGGGGTTATCCCTGGTCGGAGGAATCTAGCAATCGCGCTGTCAGGCGGAAAGAATCGAACGCACCCGCTCGAGGTCTTCTGTTGTATCCACGCCCGCCGGCAGGGCGCCGGGCAGTTGCATCACGGCGATCCGGATGCCGTGCCACAGGGCGCGCAGCTGTTCAAGACTCTCGGTCTGCTCGATCGGCGCGCGGGCCAAGCGCGGAAATTCGCGCAGAAAGCCGGCCCGGTAGGCGTAGAGCCCAACGTGGCGCAGCGCTCCCAGATCGGCGGGCAGCACCTCGCGCGAGACGGAAAACGCGTCGCGCGCCCAGGGAATCGGCGCGCGAGAAAACGTGATCGCGCGGCCACCGGCGTCGAGTACCACCTTGACCACGTTCGGGTTGAAGAATTCGGCCGCGTCGTGGATCGCGTGAGCGGCAGTGGCAATTCCGCAGTCGGGCCGAGCGGCCAGCAGGGCGGCCACGTCGCGCACCACGGCGGGCGGAATCAAGGGCTCGTCGCCCTGGACGTTGACGACGATGGCCTCGTCGGCCAGGCCCAGGATCTGGGCGGCCTGCGCCAGGCGATCGGTGCCGGTGGGGTGGTCGGGCGAGGTGAGAATCGCCTCGACGCCGTGATTGACGCAGGCGTGGCGAATTTCTTCGCTGTCGGTGGCGACGACCACCCGGGCCGCACCCGCTTCGCGTGCGCGCGCGGCAACATGAACCACCATCGGCCGGCCGGCAATGTCGGCGAGCGGCTTGCGCGGCAGCCGGGTCGAGGCCAGCCGCGCCGGAACGATCGCAATGAAACCCACGGGCCTACTCGGTGACCGGGTCAAGCCGGCGTGCTTCGCTCTCGAGCATGACGGGGATGCCGTCGCGTACCGGGAAGGCGAGGCGATCGGCCTGGCAGATGAACTCCTGCTCGGCCTTCTTCCACTCGAGCGGACCTTTGCAGATCGGGCAGACAAGCAGGTCAATCAATCGGGAATCCACGCGCGCTCTCCTTGATGCGTTGTGTCACGAGGTCGACGAGGCGCTCGTCGAGTGTGAGTTCGAGGCCCACGACATACACGCGGGGGTCGCGTGCAATCTCGGGGCGGGTTGCGCATTTTACGGCGTCCTTCTCGGTGATCAGGATCAGGTCCGCGCGCGAGTCCGCAAACGGGTTGGTCGAAAAATCGAAGTGATCGGGC
Source organism: Burkholderiaceae bacterium (assembly GCA_036652035.1). Taxonomy (GTDB): domain Bacteria; phylum Pseudomonadota; class Gammaproteobacteria; order Burkholderiales; family Burkholderiaceae_F; genus JAEZVV01. The sequence continues at coordinate 16,285 of JAVVWR010000056.1, forward strand.
AGCGGCAATTCCTCGACCACCAGGCCGTGGCCGCGCAACATGGCAAAGAACCGGTCAGGCGCGCCGATGCCGGCCGCAGCCAGGAGGGCGAGCCCCGTGTCGCCCTGGCGCCGTGCCAGCTCGCTCAGCGGCACCGCTGCGCCATGGGCGAGCGGCCGGGCCGCGCCCAGCTGGCTGGTGGCGGCAAAGCGCGGCGCGGTGCTGGCGATCGGGTCGCGGCAGCCATTGAGGACGATCGCGTCGACGGTGTTGAGCCTTGCGGGCGGTTCGCGCAAAGGCCCGGCGGGCAGAACCCAGCCATTGCCCAGGCCGCGGGTGCCGATCACGGCAAGTTCGATGTCGCGCGCAAGCGCGAGGTGCTGCAGGCCGTCGTCGGCGATCAGGACGTCACACTCGGGGTGGGCGGCGAGCAGTAGTTGCCCGGCGGCTGCACGGGCGCGCGCGACCGCCACCGGCACGCCGGTGGCGCGAGCGATCAGCAGCGGCTCGTCGCCCACCTCCAGCGCCGACTGGGCGTCGGTGACGAGCTGGGCGGCCGCGCCGCGGCGGCCCCAGCCGCGCGAGATCACGCCGGGGCGAAAGCCGCGCGCGACCAAGCTGCGGACCAGGGCGATCGTGACCGGCGTCTTGCCGGTGCCGCCGAGGTAAATGTTGCCCACCACCAGCACGGGAACGGGCAGCCGGGTCTGCGCCAGCTTGCCCTCATGCCAGCGGCGATGCCGCAGACGAACCGCGGCGAGAAACAGCAAGGAGAGCGGCGCCAGCGTCCACGCCAGCAAGCCGCGCCGCGCCCACTGGCGGTGCAGCCAGGCTTCCAGCCCGGCGCGCATCTACTGGCTGGCGCCAGCGGCGCGCTGGGTGGCGAAGCTGATGCGAACGATGCCGGCCACGCGCGCCGCTTCCATCGCGCTGATCACGGCCTGGTGCGGCGCCTGGGCGTCGGCGTTGATGACGATCACGGTGTCGTCACGGCCGTTGGCGGCACTCTTCAAGGCTTCGGCCAGAACCCGCATTTCCGCGCCTGGCAACAGCTTCTTTTCGATCGCATAACGGCCGTCGGCGGTGATGGCGATGTTGACCTCGCGCGGGCGCTCGGCGGTCTGCGTGGCGTCGGCGTTGGGCAGGGTGATCTGCAGTTCGGCGTAGCGCGAGTAGGTGGTCGAAATCGACAAAAAGATCAGGACGATCAGAAGCACGTCGATCAGCGGGATCAGGTTGACCTCGGGCTCATCGTCTGTAGGGCGACGGAAACGCATCTCAGTGGCGGTCGGCGTAGACGGTTTCGACCAGACGCTGCGACTGGTCTTCGATCTCGACCAGATAGTCGTCGACCAGGCGGCGGAAATAGCGGTGCGACAGAACCGAGGGCACGGCGACGATGATGCCGAAGGCGGTGCAGTAGAGCGCGATCGAGATTCCATGCGCCAGTTGCGCCGGATCCGAGCCCCCTTGTTGCGAGGCGAAAATCTCGATCATGCCGACCACGGTGCCCAAGAGGCCCAGGAGCGGCGCGATCGAACCGATCGAGCCCAGCAGCGTCAGGTAACGCGAGAGCTGGTTGGCCACCAGGCTGCCAGCGGTTTCGGCCTGCTGAATCGCAAGGTCACGGCGAGTGGGCGCTCCGCGCAGAGTGGCCGACAGCACGCGCCCGAGAGCGGAATTGGCTTCGAGCTTATCGACCACGTCGGGGGTGAGCTGCTGGCGATTGACCAGGGCCAGCACGTCGGGCAAGAGGCCGGTGGGTAAGATCCGTGCGCGCCGCAGAGCGATGGAGCGCTCGATGATGAGGGCGAGGGCGACGACAGAGGCGATGATCAGCGGCCAGATCGGCCAGCCAATGGCAAAAACGATGGCTAACAACTCGGTATTCCTTCAGCTTGAGGCTGGCACTGTAAGGCTCACGCCGGGGGCTCGCAAGTTTCCACAGATGCTGTGGATAAGTCTGTGAAAAACCTGAGGGGCGATGAGCTAACTGCTTGTTGCAATTGACTTTGCTGCCCTTGCTTGCTTGCTGAGCAAAAAGATTAAATGCTTTTAAAACAAATGCTTACGTCAAAAACATTGCGTTTCAAGCCCGTTTTGGGTCGGGAGGCCGCGCCCTGCCTGGGTTTGTGGACAGTTTCGCGGGGGTGTGGTCTATGACAGGCGAATTTGGTGCTGAGTATCCCGCATTGACGCGGGACGCGCTTACGGTGTCGCAACTCAATCGAGCGGTTTCTGGGGTGCTGGATCGGAGCTTTCCCTCGGTCTGGGTGCGGGGCGAGATCGCCAATTTCACGCGAGCGGCGAGCGGTCATTGGTATTTCTCACTCAAGGACAGCGCGGCGCAGGTCCGTTGCGTGATGTTCCGCGGCCGCAATCAGTTGGCGGGATTCAATCCGCGCGAGGGCGACGAGATTGAAGCCCGCTGCAACGTCGGTCTGTATGAACCGCGAGGCGACTTTCAACTCAACGTCGAGTTCATCCGGCGCTCGGGGCTGGGGCAGCTTTACGAAGAGTTTCTGCGGCTCAAGAATCGCTTGCAGGCCGAAGGCTTGTTCGACGCGGCCGGGCGACGCGCTTTGCCGCGCCTGCCGATGCGGATCGGTATCGTGACCAGCCCGCAGGCGGCAGCGTTGCGCGACGTCTTGGCGACCTTGGCGCGGCGCGCGCCCTATGCGGCGCTGGTGCTGTATCCGGTGCCGGTCCAGGGCGCCGGCGCGGGTGAGCGGATCGCGGCGATGCTCGCCACCGCCAGCGCGCGTGCCGAGGTCGAAGTCTTGCTGCTGGTGCGCGGCGGTGGCTCGATCGAGGATTTGTGGGCCTTCAACGAGGAGGTCGTGGCCCGCGCGATTCGCGCGGGCCGGATTCCCGTGGTCGTTGGTGTGGGGCACGAGTCGGATGTGACGATTGCCGATTTCGCGGCCGATTTGCGGGCGCCGACCCCGACCGCGGCGGCCGAGCTGGTTGCACCTGCGGTTGAAGACCTGTTGGCGAGTCTCAATGCCCTGGCTGATCGATCAAGGCGGGTTATCCGGCAGCGCTGGCAGGCGGCAACGCAGCGTCTCGACTACGCGGCACGCGCCCTGCAGACGCCGCGCGCGCCGATTGCCGCACTCGAAGCCCGGGTCGGTGGCTTGCAGGCGAGGGCGGTGGGAGCCTTGGAGCGATCCTTCGCCCGCGCCCGCCTGCGGGTGGCAGGTTTGCGCGCCGGTCTCGAGCGCGCCCGGCCGCGGGTGAGTGTCGTTCGGCTCCAGCCGCTGGCGGGGCGGATGAGCGCAGCGGCCTGGCAGGTCTACCACGGGCGCGCTCGCCGGCTGGATTCACTGGCCGGCCGTTTGGCTGCACTTGACCCACACGCCGTGCTTGGGCGCGGTTATTCCATTGCTCTGGACGACTCGGGCCGGCCGGTCACCGACAGCGTCAAGCTGGCCGAAGGGCAGGGTTTGCGCGTGGTTTTTGCTCGCGGCGCCGTTGCGACGCGAGTCGAAAGCGTCGTTCCCGCGTCGGGGGAAAGCTAGAATCAGGGTCTATCCCATCTCATTCATACCGTTTCGAGGAGTTCGCATGCACGCTGAAAAGACCCTCCCGCCCCTGCCTTATGCGATGGACGCCCTGGCGCCCTCGATCTCGCTGGAAACGATGGAGTTCCACTATGGCAAGCACCATCAGGCCTATGTCAACAACCTCAATACGTTGACGCGGGACACCGAGTTTTGGGGCAAGTCGCTCGAGGACATCATCAAGACCTCGTCGGGTGGCGTGTTCAACAATGCGGCCCAGGTCTGGAACCACAGTTTCTTCTGGGCGAGCATGAAGCCCAACGGCGGTGGCCAGCCCAAGGGCGCTTTGGCGGCTGCGATCAACCAGAAGTGGGGCTCGTACGAAGGCTTCAAGGAGGCCTTTGGCAAGAGCGCGGTCGGCAACTTCGGCTCGGGCTGGACCTGGCTGGTCAAGAAGGCTGACGGTTCGGTCGATATCGTCAATACCAGCAATGCCGCCACGCCTTTGACCACCGCTGATAAGCCGCTGTTGACGGTCGACGTTTGGGAGCACGCCTACTACGTTGATTTTCGCAACCGTCGTCCGGACTTTGTTGGCACCTTCCTCGAGAAGCTGATCAACTGGGACTTCGCGGAACAGAACTTCGCCTGAGGCGTTTCGCTCTTCTGAACCCAACGAAGGCCCCGATCGGGCAATGCCAGTCAGTTAAGCCAAGGCTGAGCTGAAACAGGCTAAAAATGGACCGT
>JAVVWR010000057.1:0-6580 GCA_036652035.1 Burkholderiaceae bacterium
AACTGCGAAAAAGTGCAAAGCGCTGCCGGCAAGCACGAACATGTGCCAGATCGCGTGGTGATACGGCAGCTTTTTCCAGACGTAGAAGACTGTGCCCAAGGTGTAGGCCAGGCCACCCGCGATCAGAAGCGCGAGCCCACCTGCAGGGACCGAGGCCGCAAGCGGCTTGATCGCCACCACCACCACCCATCCCATCGCCACATAAAGCGCTGCGTTGACCCATTTGGCCTTTCGAATCAATTGGCCTTGGGCTGCGATGCCGGCGAGCGCAATTCCCCAGATCAAGACGCACAAGGTGGTGCCCAGCGTGCTGTCGAGGCTCACCAACATGAAGGGCGTGTAGGTGCCGGCGATCAGCAAAAAAATCGCCGAGTGGTCGATCAGCCGCAATACCTGCTTGGCGCGCGGCAGCGGGATCGCGTGGTATAGCGTCGACGCGGTGTAAAGCAGGATCAGCGTGGCACCGAACACAGCACAGCTCGTCACCAGCAAGCCATCGCCCAGCGCCATCGCAAATCCCGTCAGGATCGCCAGACCGGCAATCGCGAGTACGGCGCCAACGCCATGAGTGACGCTGTTGGCGATTTCTTCCCCCAAGGTGTAGGAACTGCTGAGAGTGGCTGGTGTCATGGGTGACTTAACAGAGTGAGCAAGCGGCGGGTGTCAAACGACCACGGGTTCAAGCTCGAGTCGCACACCGAACTTAGCACTGACGGTGTCTTGCACCTCGCGAGCCAATTGGAGGATTTGCTCACCCGTGGCGCCACCATGATTGACCAGCACCAGCGCCTGGCGCTCATAAACGCCCGCAGCGCCACGAGTGGCGCCCTTCAACCCGGCGGCGTCGATCAACCAGCCGGCCGCCAGCTTGTAGCGGCCGCCAGCGAGCGGATAACTCACCAACGAGGGGTGATGAGCCACCAGGTTGTGGCGTTGCTCGCGAGAAACGATCGGGTTCTTGAAGAAGCTGCCGGCGTTGCCAATGACGGTCGGGTCTGGCAACTTGCGACGTCGGATCGAGACCACCGCATCAAAGACCTCGCGCGGCGAGGGCGAATCGATGCCGCGCGTGGCCAGTTCATTCGCCAACTCGGAATAACCGGTGACAGGCACCCATTGTTTAGGGCAAGCAAAGGTGACGGCGGTAACGATGCGGCGCCCCGCCAGATCTTTTTTAAAGCGGCTGTCGCGATAAGCAAAATCACACTCGGCCGCGCTCATGCAAAGGATCTCGCCCGAATCGACATCCAGCGCTTCGACCTGATGGATGCGCTCAGCCACTTCAAGCCCGTAAGCACCGATGTTCTGGATCGGCGAGGCACCAACCGAGCCGGGGATCAAGGCCAGGTTCTCCAGTCCAGGGAGATCGAGCGCCAGCAGGCGATCAACTGTGGCATGCCAGCGTTCTCCCGCGCCAACTCGAACCAGGAATGCCTCATCGGTCTCGCCCACCCGTTCAAGGCCCGGGATCTCAATCTTCAGCACCAGACCCGCGAAGTCGGCTGTGAGCAATAGATTGGAACCACCGCCAAGGACCAAGCGCGGCAATGCGGCGACGCGCGCATCGGCCAAGACCGCCCGCAACTGCTCGACCGAGTCGATGCGCGCGAACCATGCGGCGCGCGCATCGACTCCGAAAGTGTTGAAGGCCCGAAGGGAAACGCCCTGCTCGATTGAGATGCTCATCGATAAATTATAGGAAGCCCCGGTCGTTAGAATGACCTCTATTCACGAGGAGAACCCCGATGCCGTCATTCGACGTACTGTGCAAGCCTGATACGGTCGAGATCCGCAACGCGCTCGACCAGGCCAACAAAGAAATTACCAACCGCTTCGACTTCAAGGGCTCGGACGCGCGCGTCGAGCAGAAGGAGTTCGAACTGACGATGTTCGCCGACGACGATTTCAAGCTCGGCCAGGTCAAGGATGTAATGCTCAGCAAGCTCGCCAAGCGCGGTGTCGATGTGCGCTTTCTCGATTTTTCGGCCAAGGCTGACAAAATCGGCGGCGACAAGATGAAGCAACTGGTCAAGGTCAAAAACGGAATCGAGCAGACACTGGCCAAGCAAATCGTCGCCAAGGTCAAGGAAGCCAAGGCCTTGAAGCTCACCGCCAGCATCCAGGGCGACGTGGTGCGGATCCAAGGCGCCAAGCGCGACGCACTGCAAGATGGCATCGCGCTCCTGCGCGCCGAAGTCAAGGATGTGCCGCTGTCCTTTGACAACTTCCGCGACTAACCGGTCGCAGACGCTCGAGAGCGGCTGCGCGAACACCATGGGCAGCGCCAGAAAAGAAAACCCTGGCGCCCTGCTTTGTTGCCGCTCCTTGATCTCGATTCCGGTTGCCATTGGAAACGAGGCGCTCATCCGCCCCGCGCTTTTGAACTCCGTTAAGGGGTCGGCCGGGCGTCTCCGCGCACGGCGACACTCGAAACGGATCCCGCCACGAGCCCTTCCCTGTCCCGCTTCGCGGTTGATGCATCGCTGAGTTCTTGCTCTGGTGCCTGCACCTTGACCTCACTCAAACCAGCGGGCGCTTCCACCGCCCCCCGCAACCATGAAATTCAACGAGCTCAACGACGGCGCTGAAGACTCCGACATCAGTCCGGCCGAGCGCTCGGCCGCAGCTTCGCGCAGCACCTGGGTAAGCGTGGTCGTCAATCTTGTGCTGACCTCGCTCCAGATCACGGCCGGCATTGCCACCCGCTCGCAAGGCCTGATCGCCGACGGCATTCACTCGCTCTCGGACCTGGTCGCCGACTTTGTGGTTTTGTTGGCCAACCACCACGGCAAGAAAGACGCCGATGAGGACCACCCCTACGGCCACCAACGGTTCGAGAACGCGGCTTCGCTCATCCTTGGTGCGATCTTGCTGGTGGTCGGCATCGGCATGCTGTGGGCGGCTTTCCGCAAACTCGAAAATCCGGAGTCGGTGCCCCAAGTGCATGCCGCGGCCCTGTGGGTGGCGATCGGCGCCTTGCTCGCCAAGGAAACCCTGTTTCGCTACATGCTGGCGGTAGCCAAGCGGGTGAAATCGAGCATGCTGGTGGCCAACGCCTGGCACGCACGCTCGGACGCGGCCTCATCGCTGGTGGTGGCGATCGGCATCGTCGGCAACCTGATGGGCTACCCGATTCTTGACCCAATCGCTGCACTCATCGTCGGCTTCATGGTCAGCAAGATGGGCTGGGAATTCGGCTGGGACGCCTTGCACGATCTGATGGACCGCGGCGCCGACGAAGCCGAAGTGGCGGCGATCGCGCAAACACTCGCGGGAACGCCGGGCATCAAGGGCGTTCATGACATCCGCACCCGCAAGATGGGCGACATGATCGTGGTTGACGTGCACCTGGAAGTCGATGCCGAGATTCCGGTCGAAGCCGGTCACGACATCGCGGTCGCGGCCCGACACCGCGTGATGCAGCGCCACCGCGTGCTCAACGTCATGACCCACGTCGATCCGTGGCGCCGCCCCGACGCGGATCACGAGCCAACTCCGCGCGCGAAGCCCTCGCACGCCTGAGCGCCGGGCGAGGGCTCAGACCTCGCCCCGGCTCGAGAGCCGGTAGCCCAGGCCGCGCACGGTCTGCACCAGGTGCTGCGCCTGCACCGCGGCGAGGGTTTTGCGCAGCCGCAGGATATGAACGTCAACGGTGCGCTCTTCAACCACGGCGTGGCCGCCCCAGACCTTGCCCAAGAGTTGCGAGCGCGAATGGACCCGTTCGGGTTCGCCGACCAGGAACTTGAGCAGCTTGAATTCGGCCATGCCGATCGGAATTGCCCGTCCCGCCACCGTGGTCTGGTGCCGCGCGGGGTCGATCACGATCGGCCCATAGCACAGGCATGGGTCCGCGGGGGCCGGCCGATGGCGGCGAAACAGCGCCTGCACCCGCGCCACCAGTTCGCGCGGCGAAAAGGGTTTGGGCACGTAGTCGTCAGCGCCGGCGTCGAGCCCCTCGATGCGCTCGGCCTCGCCCGCCCGCGCCGTCAAGAGAATCACCGCCAGTTCGCGCGTGAGCGGCTGGCGGCGCAACTCGCGCAAGAACGCCAGGCCCTCGCCATCGGGCAGCATGCGATCGAGAATCACCAGAGCCGGGCAATCGGCCTCGATCTCGCGGCGCGCGGCCGCGACCGAAGCTGCGCCACGCACCGAGAAACCGTGGCAGGAGAGCGAAAAGCTCACGAGCTCCTGGATCGCCAGCTCGTCTTCAACCACGAGGATGGTGCCGGACATGATGCGACTCCGATTGGCTGTCGATGGGGACGGGCAGCGCGCCGCGGGCCAGACCCACGGCGCGCCAGGTTTTACGGGTTCGCCAGAACCGGCTTGCCGCCCGCCTGGATCGCGCCCCAGCTCTTGCGGATCACCGCCTCGACCGAGGCCGGCAGCGCCACGTAGTCGAGATCGGCGGCCATCTTGTCGCCATTGGCATAGGCCCAGTCGAAGAACTTGAGCGCCGCGGCGGCCTGCGCCGGCTTGTCCTGCGACTTGTGCATCAGGATGAAGGTGGCGCCCGAGATCGGCCACGCATCCTGGCCCGACTGGTTGGTCAGGATCTGGTAGAAGCTCTTGGCCCAGTCGGCGCCCGCGGCGGCCGCGGCGAAAGTGGCGTCATCGGGCGCGACGAATTGTCCGGCCGCGTTCTGCAGTTGCGCATACGCCATCTTGTTCTGCTTGGCATAGGCGTACTCGACGTAGCCGATCGAGTTCGGCACTCGTTGCACGTAGGCGCTCACGCCTTCGTTGCCCTTGCCGCCCAGACCCGCCGGCCAGTTCACCGCCGTGCCTTCACCCACCTTGGCTTTCCAGTCCGGGCTGACCTTCGAGAGGTAATTGGTGAAGATGAAGCTCGTGCCCGAGCCGTCGGCGCGGCGCACCAGCGCGATCTGCGCATCGGGCAGCTTCACGCCGGGGTTGAGCGCGGCGATCGCGGGATCATTCCACTTGGCGATCTTGCCGAGGTAGATGTCGGCCAGCAGCGGGCCGGTCAGCTTCAACTGGCCCGGGGCGATGCCGGCGATGTTGATCACCGGCACCACGCCGCCGATGACGGTGGGGAACTGGATCAGGCCGTCCTTGGCCAGCTCCTCGTCGGTCAGTGGCATGTCCGACGCGCCGAAGTCGACCGTCTTGCCACGGATCTGGCGCAGCCCGGCGCCCGAGCCGACCGACTGGTAGTTGATCTTGGCGCCACTCGCCTTGTGGTAAGCATCGGCCCACTTGGAATAGAGCGGCGCCGGGAAGCTGGCACCGGCGCCGGTAATTTCCTGCGCCTGGACCGCCAGGCTGGCGCCCGCGATCGCGGCGCCGAGAACGAGAGAGCGAAACATCGAAGCCTTCATGAAACCCTCTTGGAAAGTAGGTGGGTGAGATCAGACGAAATCAGACGAAGCCAGTCTATGAAGGCTCGATGACCAAGCCATGAAGCTCGTATGACGATGGTGTGACACCAGCCCTTGGCACAGGCACCGCGGAGCACGCCGCGTCAGGCTCGCGCCGTGCTCCGCGAGACCGCGCGGCCCCGTCACCATGGCGCGTGCCGCTCCACGGCTACGACTCGGCTGCACCCGAGGGCTGCGGCTTTTGACCGGCCGCGGGCACCCGGCCCCGGCCCGCCGCCAAGCCCGCGCACGGCATGGCGGCGATCGTCCAGCAATAACCCTCGATTCACGGGAAAGCACCGGCCTGGCAAAGCGCGCGTGGCCGCTTGGGCCGCTGCGCCGCCCAACATAATCGGGCGCATCAGTACCCTCTTGCGGATCGACATGAAGAAGCTCTTCCTGGGGCTGGGCGCACTCGCCCTGTCCATCGCTGCCCACGCGACCGAGTTCGTTGAAGGCGATCACTACAGCAAACTGCCCCAGCGCATCGCGACCGCCCCGGTCACCGAGGTCTACTCGGTCTACTGCCCGTATTGCTACAAGTACGAGCGAGCCGTGATCCCGACCATCGCCGCCACCTACGGCGAGCGATTCGCTGCGCTTCATCTGTCGAGCAAGGGCGAGTTCGGCGCCACCGCCACGGGCTTGCTGGCCGTCACCAAGCTCACCCATCCGGCGGGCTACCAAACCGCAAAAATGGCCTGGTTCGTCGAGATCTACGAACAGGCGCGCGACTTCCAGAACGAGGCCGAGTTCCTTGAAGTCGGCCTCAAGGCGGCCGGTCTGAGCCGCGAGCAATACCAGGCCGGACTGGCCCGGCCGGACGTTCAAGCGCTGATCGCTCAGTGGGACGCCGTAGCCGTTCCGCTCGCCAAGCAGCACGGCGTGCCGGCAATCCTGGTCAATGGCCAATACCAGGTGAAGATCTCCCGCGCCACCAGCGTCGACATGCTGCGGCGCCTGATCGATTTTCTTCTGACCCAGTAAATCCCGCTGCAACCGCGTGCCGCCGGCTTTGGCGGCGCCCCCGCCACCAGGCCCTTGGGTGGCGCCGTCGTCAATCCTGACGGCCATGCGCCGCTGACCGCCGCTGATCGCGATCATCGGCCTGCATGGCAAGTCGATCAACGAGATCGACTATCAGACCAAGGCCGTGAAGGCCGAGACCGACGTCTTGTCCGACAAAATGAACAGCCCGC
>JAVVWR010000057.1:6680-20037 GCA_036652035.1 Burkholderiaceae bacterium
ACCAAGGCCGTGAAGGCCGAGACCGACGTCTTGTCCGACAAAATGAACAGCCCGCGTTACGGGGCCCGCATTCTGGCCGTCAAGCGCTCAGTGGTCGTGGCCGCCGAGGCCGCCCGTGATCAGGGCGGCGAGCAGCACCCCCAGCAGGATGAAGGCAACTTGCGGCGCCGATTCGCGCAGGGCGGAGCGCCGCATCATCTCGGGCAGCAGGTCCGAGAGCGCGATGTAGATAAAGCTCGCCGCCGCCACCACCAGCGCATACGGCAAAAGCCCCTCGATGCGGTCGATCAGGAAGTAGCCGACCACGCCACCCACCACCGCGCTCATGCCCGAGATCAGATTGAACAGGTAGGCGCGCTTGCGCGTGAAACCGGCGTTCAAGAGGATCATGAAGTCGCCAATCTCGTGCGGAATTTCGTGCGCCATCACCGCCGCGGTGGCGAGCAGACCCAGCTTGACGTCGGCCAGGAAGGCGCTGGCGATCAGCATGCCGTCGGCAAAGTTGTGGAAGGCGTCGCCAATCAGGATCGGCCAGCCGCCGCGGCGCGCTTCATGCGCGTCGTGCCCGTGCGAATGGTGGTGCTCATCGCCCTCGTGGTGATGGGTGTGGTGAATGAGCATCATCTTCTCCAGCAGGAAGAAGCTCAGGACCGACACCAGCAAGACCCAGCCCAGCGCCGTGCCGTTCGCGCCGCTCTCGAAGGATTCGGGCAGCAGATGCGTGAAGGCCACCGTCAGCAAGAGGCCGGCCGAGATGCAGACGAACTTGTCGACCATGCCCGAGAGCCAGCGAAAGCTGAGCCAGCCCGCCAGGGAGATCGAGATGAGCGTCGAGGCGACGTTGGCAAAAATGATCCAGGCGAGCGTGCTCATGGACTCAAAAAAGAGGGCGCAGAAAAAAGGGGGACCGACAGCAAAACCAACGGGCCCAAACGGGCCCGTTGCTGGCAAGGTAGGAACGAAGCTTAGCCGAGATACCGCTTGAACCCGCCCGACAGACGCCGCCAGCCATCTGCGGCCGGCCCTTTGCGGTAGCTCGGGCTGCAATCGGCATGAAAGGCATGCGGAGTGCCGAGGCAGAGCACCCGTTCGCTGCGGGCGTTGTCCGTGGCTTTCAGCGCGGCAGCGAGATGGGTCGGTCGGTGTCGGTTCGTCTGCCACGGACGCCGGGGAAGCAAGGGATTTCCAGCATGTCGAGGCAATCCCATCGCTAGAATGCCGACACGCTTGCGCGCGCAAGCGCGATTCGCCCCTCCCACCCTTTCCCTACCCTTCATGACGACACTCGACACTCTTGCAGCGCGCTTTCGTGCGATCGCGCCCGCTGTCGACTATTGCGCGCTGCGCGTGGTCGAGGAAACCTCGGAAGAAACCTCGGTCCGCCAGGACGTGGCCGAGCCCACCCGCACCGCGCTCGACCGTGGCGCGATGGTCACCGTGATCGACGGCGACGGCCTGGGCTACGCCGCCACCAGCGATTTCTCCGACGCCGGGCTCCAGGCCGCGATCGATCGCGCGCGCGAACTCGCCCGCCTGTCTCAAGGCCGCAGTGTCTTCAAGGGCCGGGCGCCGGAGCTGCCCGCGCCACACGGCCACTACGCCTCGCCCACCGTCCGCCCGCTAACTCTGAGCAAGGCCGAACGGATCGAGCTGCTGATGGACGAGTCGCGCGCCTGCAAGATCGACGACCGGATCGTCGACTGGGCCGCGAGCCTGTGGAACATCCGCAGCCGCCAGCTGATCGTCACCGCCGACGGTGGCCAAGCGCTGCAGGAATTCGACTTCACCATCCCCAGCCTGCACGTGGTGGCGCACCACGCGGGCCTCACGCAAGTGCGCTCCTGGGGCGGCCGCTACAACGGCTTTTGCCAGCAGGGCGGCTTCGAGGTGCTCGAGCGCTCGGGCTTTTTCGGCGCCGGCGCCCGCACCGCCGACGAGGCGCTGCAACTGATTGCCGCCCCCAATTGCCCGTCGGGAACGATGGACGTGATCCTGATGCCCGACCAGATGATGCTGCAGATCCACGAGTCGATCGGCCACCCGCTCGAGCTCGACCGCATCCTGGGTGACGAGCGCAATTACGCCGGCACCAGCTTTGTCACGCTCGACATGTTCGGCCACTACCAATACGGCTCGGAGCTGCTCAACGTCACCTACGACCCGAGCCGCGAGATCGAGTTCGCCGCCTTCGCCTTCGACGACGAGGGCAGCCCGGCGCAGCGCGAACACGTGATTCGCGCCGGCCGCCTGGTGCGCCCCCTCGGTGGCGCGAGCAGCCAGCAGCGTGCCGGCATCGATGGCGTGGCCACCACCCGCGCCTGCAGCTGGAACCGCCCGCCAATCGACCGCATGAGCAACCTCAACGTCGAGCCCGGCACCCGTTCTCTTGCGCAGATGATCGAATCGATCGAGGACGGCGTGCTGATGAAGACCAATGTCTCGTGGTCGATCGACGACAGCCGCAACAAGTTCCAGTTCGGCTGCGAGATGGGTCAGAGAATCCGCAACGGCCAGCTCGCCGAGGTGGTGCGCAACCCCAATTACCGCGGCATCTCGGCCACCTTCTGGCGCTCGCTCGCGATGGTGGGCGACGAATCGACCCTCGAAGTGATGGGCACGCCCTACTGCGGCAAGGGCGAACCCAACCAGGTGATCCGCGTGGGGCACGCCAGCCCGGCGTGCAAGTTCAGCGACATCGACGTCTTCGGCGCGGCGCGCTGATCAGGAAAGCACAGACACCATGAAGGAACTCTTTTTCGACCTCGCCGCCCATGGCGAAACCCAACTGCGCGACGCCGAGGTGCTGCTCGCCAATTTCAGCGGCGAAGTCTCGGACTTCATTCGCTTCAACCATTCGCGGGTGCGCCAGCCGACCACGGTGCGGCAGGCGGTGATCACGCTCCGCCTGATCGATGGCCAGCGCCACGACAGCACCGCCATCACCCTCTCGGGGCAAGTGGTACAGGACCGCGCCCAGGTGGCGCAGGCGATCGCCACGATGCGCGCCACGCTGCCCAGCCTGCCCGCCGACCCCTACCTGATGTATTCGGCCGCAGCGGGACAGAGCAACACCGTGCGCCGCGGCCGCCTGCCGAGCGCGGAAGAAGCGATCGCCAGCGTTACCCAGGAAGCCGCCGACGTCGACCTGGTGGGCATCTTCGCCGCCGGCCCCAGCCTGCGCGGTTTTGCCTCCAGCCTTGGGGCGCGCCACTGGCACGAGGTCGATTCCTTTTTGTTTGACTGGTCGCTCTACCACTCGACCGACAAGGCGGTGAAGTCGAGCTGGGGCGGCGACCAATGGGACGCGACTGAACTGGCGCGCCGCATCGACGCCGCGCGCGGCCAGCTGAGCCATCTCGCCAAGCCTTCGCGCAGCATCGCGCCGGGCGACTACCGCGCCTATCTGGCGCCCGCCGCGGTCGATGAACTGGTGTCGATGCTCAACTGGGGCGGGGTCTCGGCCAAGGCGCAGCGCACCAAGCAGAGCGTGGTCCAGCGCCTGGTCGAGGGCGAGGAGCGGCTCTCCGACCAGGTCAGCCTGATGGAAGCCACCGGCACCGGCCTTGAGCCGCTGTTCGATGCGGCGGGCTTTACCAAGCCGGCGGCGGTCGAGCTGATCCGCGCCGGCCAACACGCGGGCAGCCTGGCAAGCCCGCGCACCGCCAAGGAATACGGCATTGCCGCCAATGGCGCGGGCGAGGACGAATCGGCCGCCTCGCTCGACCTGGCGCCGGGCACGCTGCCGGCGGCCGACGCGCTCGCCGCACTGGGAACCGGCCTGTACCTCTCCAACCTCTGGTATCTGAACTTCTCGGACCGCCCCTCGTGCCGCATCACCGGCATGACGCGCTTTGCCAGCTTCTGGGTCGAAGACGGCGAGATCGTCGCTCCGCTCAACGTGATGCGGTTTGACGACAGCCTCTACCGCTTGCTCGGCAGCCAGTTGCTCGCCCTCACCCGCGAAGCGGAATGGATCCTCTCGGCCAGCACCTACGGCAGCCGCTCGCTCGCCACCACTCGAATTCCCGGAGCGCTGGTTTCGGGCATGAGCTTCACCTTGTAGTGAGTTAGCCTTGCCTCACTGAATGAATGAAGGTGGCGGCCGCGGCCGCCACACCTTTTTCCTCCCCAGGAGACTGCCATGCGACTGTTTGCCCTTCCCCTTGCCACCCTCGCCCTTGCCGCCTGCGCCGCCACGCCCCCGGGGGCTGCGCCCGGCCCACTCGCCACCACCAGCTGGCAGGCCGATGTCGTGGCCGGCAAAAATTGCAGCCTGCCTTCGACCCTCGAATTCATCGACGGCCAGCGCGCCGCCGGCAGCCTGGGCTGCAACCGCTTCACCGCGGTCTACGAGCTCAACGGCACCCAGCTCAAGTTCGGCCCCGTCGCCAGCACCCGCAAGATGTGCGCGCCCGAGCTGATGAGCCAGGAAACCGCCTTTGCCAAGGTGCTTGAGTCCACCCGCAGCGCGCGCCGCGACGGCGACGCACTCACCCTCTACGGCGCCGACAACCAGGCGCTGGTCAAGCTCACGCCCGAAAAACCCGGCGCCTGCAACTAAACCGCCCGCGCTTTCCCGCCAGGGCGCGCAGCATGCGCGCCCTGATCTTTTTCTGGAGACCTCTCATGGACTGTCGCCCCGGCTGCGGCGCTTGCTGCACCGCGCCCTCCATTTCCAGTCCCATCCCAGGAATGCCAGGAGGCAAGCCGGCTGGCGTGCGCTGCGTCCAACTCGACGAGCACGAGCAATGCCGGATTTTTGCTCATGCCGACCGCCCACCGGTTTGCAGCTCGCTCAAGCCCAGCGAGCCCATGTGCGGAACCCACCGTCAGGCCGCCATGCTCTGGCTCGAGCGGCTTGAGGCGCAAACCGCGCCGCGTTAAGCCGCCGTCGCAGCGGCGCCGGAACGCTCCCGCAGCGCCTCGTACAACTGCGCCGGCCCCAGCAGAATGTCCTTGAGTCCGTTACGCACGCGCGCGGAAGCCAGCGCCTGGGTGCTCATGGTCTGGTGGGCCTCGAAGGCGTCCATGATGGCGTTCATCAGCGCTTCGCGCAGGTCGGGCGACGCGGCGAACTGCTCCTTGGTATTGCTCGCCGCCTGCTGGGCCAGGGTTTCGTTCTCCAGCAGCTTGCCCTTGAGTACCCCGTTGACGTAGACCAGCTGGTCGTCGTCGGTAAGCTCGCCCTCGAAGAGGCCGTTCACCTTGGCAATGATTTCCGCCAGATACGCCGCCTGCTTCTGCTGCACCGAGCCGCTGCCCACCGCGTCCATCGGGGCGAGCTTGTCGCTGCCCTCCTGGCTCAGGCCCAGAGGCTGGCGGCCATGGTTCTTCAAGCTGTGGTGGGTCAAGACCACCTTGGAGAGGTCCACCGTGTCGCGCTCGCGGCCAAAGTCCAGCAGCGGGATGAGGCGCTTGTAGAAGATGAAGCGCTTCTCGATGGCGGTGTTGCCGTAGTCGAAGATCTGGCTCAGGAACGCGTACAGGCGCACATAGGCGCCCATGTCGTTCTTGAACAGCACCAGGGCTTCCATTCCATCCTTGGCGGCGAGCGCAGCCTTGTCGTCACCCAGGGCTTCGGCGTTAGCGCGGTCGTGTTGCGCGGCCTTGTAGCGCTTGAGCAGGCGGTCGGCCACCGGGGCAATCGCAGCGTCGAGCTGCTTTTGCGTGCCCTGCGGGTCGAGCTCCACCTGCACCACGCGTTCCACTTCGAAGTCGTCGTAGCCGCCCGCGGCGTCCAGCTTGGCGCGCAGGTCGTAGACCTGGTGCGGGTCGGTGGAGGCTTCGAGTTCGGCCGTGTCGTAGTAGGTCTTGAACGCCTTCAGGATGTCCGCCGGGTCGTTCACAAAGTCCAGGATGTAAGTCGTGTCCTTGCCCGGGTGCGCACGGTTCAGGCGCGAGAGCGTCTGCACCGCCTGAATGCCGCCCAGCATTTTGTCCACGTACATGCCGCACAGAAGCGGCTGGTCAAAGCCTGTCTGAAACTTGTTGGCCACCAGCAGCAGGTGGTACTCCGGTTCAGCAAAGGCGTCGCGGATGTCGCGCCCCTTGAGGCCGGGGTTGAGCTCGCGGCTGGTTTCGGTCACAGCTTGCGGATAGCTCTCGGGGTCGCTGACTTCGCCCGAGAAAGCCACCAGCACGTCCAGCGGGTAGCCGCGTGCGGCGATGTACTCGCGGATGGCCTTCTGCCAGCGCACCGCTTCGCGGCGTGAGGCCACCACCACCATGGCCTTGGCGCGGCCCGCCAGAAGCGGCTGCACGTTCTCGCGGTAGTGCTCCACCACGCACTGCACTTTCTGCGCGATGTTGTAGGGGTGGAGCCGCACCCACTGCATGATGCCTTTCATGGCGGTGCTGCGTTCCACCTGCTTCTCGTCGTACTCCCGGCCCTCGTGGGCCAGCTTGAAGGCGAGCTGGTAGCTGGTGTAGTTCTGCAGCACGTCGAGGATGAAGCCTTCCTCGATGGCCTGGCGCATCGAATACACATGGAAAGGCTGCGGCAACCCGTCGGGGCCGGGGCGGCCAAAGAGTTCCAGGGTCTTGGCCTTGGGCGTGGCGGTAAAGGCGATGGTGGTCAGGCCTTTGGCGCCGCTGCGCGCTTCCATCTGCGCGGCAAGCAGGGCTTCGGTATCCACTTCGCCGCCGTCCTGCAGCTCGGCCCATTCTTCGGCCGAGAGCAGTTGCTTGAGCTTGGCCGCCGCCTCTCCGGTCTGCGAGCTGTGCGCTTCGTCGGCAATCACGGCAAAGCGCTTGCCCTCGGTGGCGGCCAGCTCCTGCACCGCCTGCAGCGCGAAGGGAAAGGTCTGGATGGTGCAGACGATGATTTTCTTGCCGTCTTTGAGCGCCTGACCCAGCTGCGCGCTCTTGCTGCCGTGCTCGCTGGTGATGCTGGCCACCACGCCCGTGGTGCGCTCGAAGTCGAAAATGGCTTCCTGCAACTGGGCGTCAAGCACGTTGCGGTCGCTCACCACCAGCACGCTGTCAAAGAGTTTCTGGTGATTGGCGTCGTGCAGGTCGGCCAGGAAGTGCGCGGTCCAGGCAATCGAGTTGGTCTTGCCCGAGCCCGCCGAATGCTGAATCAGGTAGCGCTGCCCCGGCCCGTTGGCCAGCACATCGGCCACCAGCCGGCGCGTGGCATCCCACTGGTGGTAGCGCGGGAAGATGAGGCTCTTTAACTGCTGCTTCTCGTCGCGCTTGGCCATCAGGTAGCGGTGCAGGATGTCGAGCCAGCTCTCGCGCGCCCAGACCTCTTCCCACAGATAGGCCGTGGCATAGCCCGCCGGGTTGGGCGGGTTGCCCGCCGCGCCGTGACTGCCGAGATTGAAGGGCAGAAAGCGCGTGGCGGCGCCGTCGAGCCGCGTGGCCATGCGCACCTCGGACTGGCTCACCGCAAAGTGCACCAGCGCGCCGCCAGGAAAGGCCAGCAGGGGCTCGGCCACGCCGCCCTTGGGGTGGGGCGGGCGGTCAAAGCGGTACTGGTCCACCGCGTCTTCCACGCTCTGGGTGAAGTCGGACTTCAGTTCAGCCGTGGCCACCGCCACGCCGTTGACGAACAAGACCAGGTCGAGCGCGTCCTGCAGGGCGTTGGGTGAATGGCGTACCTGCCGCACCACGCGCAGGCGGTTGGCGGCGTAGGCGGCCAGGGTGGATTCGTTGACCGCCAGCGCGGGCTTGAACTGCGCCAGACGCAGCGGCTCGCGCAGGCCCAGCATCTCCACGCCCCGGCGCAGCACGTCCAGGGTGCCGCGCTCGTTGAGGTTCTTGCGCACCCGCTCGGCCAAAGTCTGGGGCAAGGCCGCACCGTGGGTCTTGAAAAGCCGAGCAAAGCTCTCCGGTTGGGTCGTCTCCACCCAGGCCAGCAGGTCGGGCAGGAAGAGGCCGCTGGCGCGGTCGAACTGCGCCGCGTCGCCCTCGGCATAAAGCCAACCCTGGGCGGCCAGGTGAGTGCAGATGTCGGCTTCGAAGTGGTGTTCGCGGTGCAGTGACATTCTCAACCCTCTGCCTTCTCCAGAGCATCCTGCGGGGAGGGAAGGTTCGCTCGCCAAGCCGCGTAATTGATGGAGGTCCCCTTCAATCGCCAACTCGTTTGGCCATTGTCAGACCGGGCGAAGACAACTGACGAGGCCGCACTTGGGCTAGTGAAAGGAACGTCTCTTGTGAAGTTCAGATGCTTTCCGTCGTCCGAGACGGTAAGCGCCCCAGAGCTAGTCAGGGACTCACGTAACGATTGGTAAGTGCCTGGAAGTCCAGTCCAGTCGAGTTTTGCCCGCGACCCCGCGAGCACAACAAACTCTTCGCCGTTCTCGCGCGCAACCGCCGTCAACCCGTGTTTCGAGCTCGTCAGCTCGAACTCGGTGGGGCCACTGAGCTGGGCAAGCTTCGCCAGCAGCTCTTGAGCCAGGTCTTGCCGAGCGCGCCGGTTCTCCAGCCGCCAGTGGCTCTCAAGCTTGCGGAGCATGGCTTCCTGACGGTCGCGCATCACGTCAACGGTCCAATTCGCGTGCTGGAGCACTTGCGTGGTCAGCGCGAACGAAGAGATGCCACCCTTCGTAAAATAAGCGGCCTTCTTGCGGTCGAACTCGTAATTGCTGGCAGCACTGTTCTTCTTTCGGCTCAGCAAGGTCAGGTTGCCAATCCGGTGCACCCATTGCTGGTGGTCCTGAACGTCGGGCACCCAGGTCTGCCACTCGCTACGTGGGGCAGGTTGCTGCGGCAACACGTGTTCGACGGTCACCACCTCGTGCGCGTAAGTTGCGCTGGCATCGGAAAGCAGGCGGTCGAGCCGCAGCAGAATCACCGCCAGCGCTCGCGATGAGTGCGTTGCGTACAGCGGCCCGCTCAACACCTCATAAGTCGCGTATTGCTCTTCCGCGGACAGTTGCAGGGGAGAGTCCTCGGAAAACAGGTCCGCGTGCTTCTCAATGGCTGCGGTCAGAGCGGAGAAGCGTTCAATGCGCTCGTTCACGCCGCTCTTACGAATGAGCATTGAAAACGCCAGGCGCTCCAGGTCCCGGAAGAAGTCAAGCATGGCTTCCGGTTGGTTGCGGAAGCGAACAAAGAAGACCAGGGCGGGCGGAACCCAGTCCTTGAACTCCAATCGATTGAGCCAGCGAAGGTGCTCGTTGACGTGTTCGGCATGGCGTTGGCTAGCGTAGTTGGCCTCGTCGAGCTCATCGAATGCATCCGCCATCGGCAGCAAGACTTCGTCAATGAATGCCTGCGGCCGGCGGGAGGGTTCGACATGCTCTTTGAACTCTTTGAGCAAAGTTCCTTTCGGCTTGCTCTTTCGGTAGACCATGCGAATGTGACTGAACAGGTCGCCGAAGGCTTCGCGGCCGAGGTCTTCTTCCTTGTTTTCCCATTTCTGCGTGTACGTATCGCGCAGTTTTTCCGAAACGCCCCCGATGAGTTCGGCCTTGAGGATGTCAGTGGCGCTGAGGTCTAGCCCTCGGCTGTTGAGCACACCGAAGATGCGGTACGCCGAATCCAAGTCTGGCGTGGCCACCGTCACCAAGAAGCAGCGGGTGATGATGAACTGGACGAGCCGGGTCAGACTTTCCTGGCCGAGCGCTGTCAGTCGGTCCAGGAAGACTTGCGCGTTCGCCTTCAAGCGGCTTTGCGCATCAGGCAGCGGGGTATTGATGCAGCAAAGCTTCTCCAGGCCATCCTCGTGTTGGACGTGTTCGCGAAAGAAGCCACGGTCGCGTTCGCGCAACGACAGGCGGTAGCGGGCCTGGGTGCCTTTCACAAGACTGCCGCGCTCGTAAATGCAACCAGTGATGTCCTTCTGCAGCTCGGGGCTTTCTACCGCGGCGCGGATGGCCGCCAGCAGCAGCGTGAGAGTGGTCAACCGTTGCTGTCCGTCCACCACCGTTGCGTCGGCAACCGCCGGTGACTTGATGAGGACGATGCTCCCGAGAAAATACGGTGCGGCGTCGTTCAAGGACGAAGGCGCATCTGCCAACGCCCCGAGCAAATCGTCCAGTAGTTCCTGCGCCTGGTCAGTGCCCCACGAGTAAGGGCGCTGGTAGCCAGGGATGGTGAACACGTAGTCGTCGCTGAAAATCTTGGCGAGCGATTGCTCTTGGGCGGTAAGTGTGTGAGCCACGGAAGTTGTCTATGTCGTTCGAAGTTACAGGTGTCGAGTTCGCCTGTGATGACAGGTACCTTGGTCGAATTCGTTCCGGTGTCTTGAGCTTGAATCCTCGTGTTGCCTACGCCGTCTTGTCCGGAACACAGAGCTTTGCGCTGTATGCGACCGGCGATAGTTCCACCAATCCATCGACGCCAAATGGCTCACGAATCTCCATGATGACCTTCGACTTGCCTGGGTCTTCTTCATTGACGAGCACAAGATAGAGATGGCCGCAGCCGCCAAGTCTCTCCAAAGTGCTGCGTTCGCTCTCGGAAATGAAGAAAGAGTCCTCGCGCCAAGTGGACGACTTAACCTCGATGCAACGCGTCTCTCCGCCGAATTTCGACAGCAGGTCGTATCCGGCGGAGACATCGGAGCTTGTGAGACTGGTGACGGCGGCTTCCGGGGCCGCGCAACCCAGCGCTCGGAGTCGATCGCATTCGTAGCGATAGGCGACCTTCTCTCCTGCTTCTCCGGTTCTTCGCTGGCGTTCAAGCCTCCGCTCCAGTTCATCAAGCGTCAGCTTTGTCGCACGCGATGTCGCTGCAGGTGCGGACACGTCACCTGGCGCTCCGGGAGTTGAGGTAGCGCCTCGTCCCTTCTTCGTATGCAACGTTCGAAGCACGGACCGAAGCTCTGCTGAGTAGCTGAGGCGGTCCGCGTCTTGAAAGGAAACCGTTGTCGTTGCTCCGCTCGACCGATACGCGGACACCCGAAAATTGGTCTCGTCGCTGGCCAGCCTTTGAAGAAAGAGTTCAAGCGGCATGTGCTTCTTGTTTGCATACACATGGGGCACTCCCCCTTTGATGGTGATTCGCGGGCTGACGTACTCCTCGGGCGGGTCCGTTCTGTAGAGAATGTGAGGAAATTTATTTCCAACCACCAAGTCAGTGTATTTACGCATCTTGTTGGGCGGCATTTCGTACGTCGATTTGGCCGGTGACGGCGGCGGCTATGAGGGCGGCGCGACGCTCTTTGAGCAGCGCAACAGCCTGCTCCGCCGCCATTCTTGTTGAATCGACTTGGGCGGCAACGTCATTCACCCAGTCGATGAGTTCGCGCTGTTCGGGAATCGGAGGTATCGCAAGAATCACCTCTCGCACGTTCTCAAGACTCAGGCCCTGCTTTAGGCCGTACTGTGAGAGTTCGAATTGCGTGCGTCCGAGAGTGCTCTTGAGCGACGCGCCCAGAAACGTTGGAAGCACTTTCGCACTAGGACGAATCAGGCAAAGGTGCTGATTCACATAGGCCGGTTCAGGGACGCTTTCGCACACGGCCACGTTGCCGGTCTTCGCCCCCGTGATACACACCAGAACATCTCCTGATTGCAGGCGCGTCCGCTCCGCTTCGGCGCCGCCATCTACGGGAACGCGCTTGGCAGAGGCGAATTCAACGCCCATTGAGTCGTTGAGGTCGCCGCTTTGAATGAACAAACTCCCGAACTCAGCGATTTGCTCCGACCAGCCACGCGGACCACTGGTTATGAACTGGCTAACGACTTTAAGTCGTTGGACTTGCCAATGCGCCGGCACCTGCGCCAGCCACTCCACGCCGGAGTCCTTCATGGCCGCGTCGGGGTTGAGGCCGCGGGTGACGGCGTGGGAGATGGTGGCCTGGCGCTTCTCGGCCAGCAGGGCGATGAGTTTTTCCTGCTCAGCAATCAGCGCGTCGATTTTGGCGGTTTCGCGGTCGAGAAAGGCGGCTATTGATGTTTGCTCACTAACTGGTGGAAAAGGTAGATACCCTGACGCCACCTGTTCGACGGTGAGCATCGGAATCGCAGTCTTGTCGAACGGGAAAAGTCCCTCTCTGCCGCCGACGAAGGTCCAATAAATGAATGGTGGTTGCGCCTCCTGGATTGCAAGTTTTGCCCAAATGGTTGTTTGGGTGCACGTGGCGTCGTTCATTACGATGCGAGTCATCCCAATCGAGCCGCGCGCTCCAATAATCAAGTCACCATTTTTCAGGCGGACCGAAGGATTTTTAAAGTAGCCAAACGGTTCCCCGCCTTCGGATGCAGAGTAAACAGGAAATGCTCCTTCACACGGGCCATCCTCCAGCATTTCGCGCAAGATTGTTTGCCCCATGCCCAGCATTGCGAGGCGGCGTATTTTGGATTTAGCCCAATGCGATGGAATTTCGCCAAGCCAATCCACCCCGCTGTCCTTGTACTCCGCGTACTTCGGCAAACTCATTCCGTTCCCTCGCCATCGACCAGCATGTTCATCACCAGCCGGATCAGGGTGTCCTTCTGCGCAGGGGCCGATTCGGCGACCAGCAGGCATAGCGCGGCCAAACCCATGTCGTTGAGCACCGGCTCGCCCCGGGTGTCGAGCAGGCGCTGATTGCGGTTGAGAAAGTCCACGAACAGAAAGGCTGCGCTGCGTTTGTTGCCGTCGGCAAACGGATGATTCTTGATGACGAAATACAGCAGGTGCGCGGCCTTGGCTTCGATGCTGGGATAGACCGGCTCGCCGAAGGCGGTTTGTTCAAGATTGCCGAGCAAGGCGGACAGCGCGTCGGCGCGTTCGCGGGCAAACAGCTCGCTTGCCTCGCCCCGCGCCATCAAGCTGGATTTGAGATTGGCCAGTGCGGCACGCGCCTCATGGGCCGTAGGCAGGGTGCCTCCGGCGCGGGTCGGGGGCTCGGTGAGCAGGCCTTCGTCGTAGCGTTGCAACAGGGCAAAGGTCTGCGCGTAACGGCTGACAACATCGACCAGGCCGCGCCCTTCCTCAGTACTGAGCACGGGCAAGCGGGCGGCGTGGCGAATGAGGCGCAGCGCGGCCTCGAGTTCCTGCGCATTGGCTTCGAGCCGCTGGCGGTTCAGCGTGTATCCCCGCGTGAGATGCTCCCGCAGCAGGCGCGTGGCCCATTGCCGAAAGCGCACGCCCTCGGGTGACTTGACGCGGTAGCCGACCGAGATGATGAGGTCGAGGTTATGGTGCTCGACCTGATAGGTTTTTCCATCGGCCGCAGTCTGTGCAAAATTTGCACAGACTGAAGCCGCCTCAAGCTCCCCGTCGGTAAACACGTTGCGGATATGGCGGCCAATGACGGTGCGGTCACGACCGAACAATGCGGCGATCTGCTCCTGGCGCAGCCAGACATCACGGCCCTCGACCCGCACCTCGACCACGCCGCTGCTGGCGGTATAGAGGGCGATGCCGCTCATTCCGCCAACTCCCCCAGCATGGCCATGATGCGGGCGGAGACGGCCTTCAG
>JAVVWR010000058.1:0-17992 GCA_036652035.1 Burkholderiaceae bacterium
CGCTGGCGCGTGCCGAAGAACTCTACGGCGAAGCGGCGGCCACCGAAGCGCGCGACTCGATGGAAAAGCTCGACATCGAACTGGCCCGCGCCGAACTCGAAGACTGAGACCAAGTCCATCCCGCCCAAGGCTGCGTTGTCGCAGCCTTTTTTTCATGGGCGGACTCGCCACTCGATTTGATATCACCGCCTTGCGCAGCGCGACGTCGAAGTCGGGGCCAATCGGCGGGCGACGCGGCCAGGTTAGGCGCCGCGTCGCCGATCACATCATTTGAGATCGACTTTCTTCCAGCTCGCGTCCGGATTGAAGCTCGTCATGGCCTTGGCCGTGGCATCGCCGCGCGGACCCAGATCCTTTTCGTAGACCGCCCCCGCGCGACTCACCATGAAGCTCATCACCCCGGTGTCGCCATAGCGCGCTGGCCAGGCGAGCAACGCATACCCCTCGGTCATGTGAGCGTTGCGCAAATAGCTCTTGCCCCCCCCCGGCGCATCCCTGCCCTGTGCCAGCAGCATCCGATAGAGATAGCCATGGAACGGCTGACCTGGCCGGGCTTCGGCCACCAGCCGGCCCATCGGGCTTTCGGCTTCGCCAGCCGCGGTCGTCCAGTACAGGCCATCGTGCCGGCCGGGCGTTGACAAGAAACGGGTGGCGAACTCCTTGACGCCATCGCCGTTGCGGTCGCGCGCGGCGTATTCCTCCTGTGCGTCGGTGTAGGCGAGCAAGACCTGCATCACCGCCAGTTCGTTGCGACCGATCCGGCGAGTGCGCATTTCGTCCGCTCCCGCTTGCGGGTCGAAGCGCCAGCCCGCCGCGGTCTTGACAATCGGAATCGGCAAGGTCCAACCCTGGGTGCCGGCCGCCAGCAGCGCTTTCTTGGCACCGACCTCGACGATCTGATGCGATGCAGCCCAGGCCGCCAGGAATTCCACCGCATCGTCCGCATCGATGCCACCGGTCGGGATGTACTGACGATAGTTCGCGCCGAGTGCGGCCTTGAGCGTCTCGCCATCGCGCCGGGCAAGGCCATCGACCAGGGCATCGGCTGCCGCTGTCGGCGAGGGATAAGCCTTTTGCGCCTGG
This sequence comes from Burkholderiaceae bacterium, assembly GCA_036652035.1. GTDB lineage: Bacteria > Pseudomonadota > Gammaproteobacteria > Burkholderiales > Burkholderiaceae_F > JAEZVV01. Next base: position 1,084 of record JAVVWR010000058.1, read on the forward strand.
GTCGTCGGCGCCAGAACCGACAAGGCTCCGGCCACAGCGGCCAGCGTGAGCTTGTATGTGATCGAATTCATGTCGCGTCGCTCCCTCTTCACCGATGCCGTCCGCCACCACCGCCTCCTGCGTGCCCGCCGCCAGCCGCAGGCCGTGCCGCAGCCTGCCGGCTGGCCGCACCGCGATCGGCTTGCGCCCGGGCCTGATTGCTGTTGGCACCCGTCAGCGCGTTGTCCCGACCTGTGCCCTGGCTGGCTGGGCGGCCAGCGTCGCGATCGGCCGGCTTAGCCACCGGCGCCGAGGCGCGCCCGGCATCCCGATCGGTCTTGGCTGCCGGAGCCGACGAGCGTGCGGCATCACCGCGCGACGAAGCTCCCGCGGCGCCCGCATCGCGCTCTATCGAACGAGCGCGGTCGCTCGCCGACGATTTGTCGGCCGGTACGCCACGCGCCTGCATCGATTGCTCGGCGCGCGCCCGGCTGGCATCGCGATTGGCGTCCGCCCCACCGTCCCGTCCGCGGTATTGATCGCGGCTCGACGATTGGTAATCGCGATCGAACTGTTGCCGCGCGGCGTCGCCGCCGCGGTAGTCCGCTTTGCGATTCCCGGGGTTGTGCTTCCAGGTCGCGTTGGTGTTCTTGACGTCGATCCGGTTGTTGACGTTGATGTTGTTGTAGCGGTTGACGTTGATGTTGACGTCGTTGTGGCCCCAGTTGACACCGCCCCACAAGGCATTGGTCACGCCGATCCCGATGCCAAAAGCGATGCCGGTGGCGACCGTGCGAGAGAACCAGTAGCCCGGCGGCGGCGGGTAGTAGTAAGGCGGATACGCCGGGTACCACCACGGCCCGTAAACCGAGGCCGGGTTGTAGGCCGGCACATAGACCACGCTGGGCTGCGCCGGCTCGATCACGATCACCGTGGGCGCGGGCTGAGCCGCCGCCGCCGCGGGAGCCGGCGCCTGAGTCACCACCTTGATCTGCTCGTTGCTCTTGAGATTGCCCGCCTTCTGCGCGCTCTGGCGCAGACGCTGGATCGAATCCATCACGGCATCGGGCTGGGCCAGAAACGCGTCGCCCAGATTTTTGACGTAGGCCGGTTGAGCCCCAAGCGTGATCAAGACCTCGGGGAAGGCCACCAGCGAAGCCACTGACGGATCCCAGCCCTCCTTCTCGACACTTTTCACGGCCGCATCGCCCTTGGCATCGGGATGCGCCTTGGACCATGCCGATGCCGCAACGAATTGATCCGGATAGGTGGCCGCCATCAGGACCTGCGACAGCAGGGGGTCCGGGTACAAGGCGATCTGAGCCAGCATCTGGTCCAGCTGCTCTTTGCTAAACGGCTTGTCTGCGCTTTGAGCGCCAGCGATGGCCGGCACCAAGAAGACCAGCGCGAACCCGAATGCGCGCCACCAACGAAAGAATGAATTTCTCACGACGGCTCCCCCTCAACTTCGATCTCAAGCACGGGATTGGCAGCGGCAACGGATGGAAGACAGCCTGGCGGCCTCGACGGTCATCGCCTCAGCACGGCAGCCGCGGAGTCCACCGAACGGAATTTCCCCAGCGGCTTGCCATTCTCATCTTGCACCAGCGAGGTGAGTTCTTTGTCGCTGGCGCACCACACCGCAACCCGAGTTCGGTTGTGCCGCGGCGCGCGCCGCGGCTTAAATCCGGCGCGCGGCCGAAAAAGCCGATGGTCGCCGCCGAAGGCCGGGCCCAACGGCGGGCTTGGCCGCCTCGGGCGGGAGCGCCTCCGCCGGCGGCCTGGGCGCCGCAACGTGCGGGCGTGCCGGCCGCTTGGGCGCCGGGCCCGGCACGTCGGGAAACAGCCAGGACTCTGCCTCGACCGGGCTGACCGCCTCGCCCCAGGGCAGGAGCAACAAGGCGTTGACGAGTTTTTCAAACTCGGGGCGGAAGCGATCGATGATCTGCTGCGGCTCGCGGCAGATCTTCTTGTCGGTCACCAGACCGAACTGGACTGCGCCGTTGTAGGAGAGGATCGAGACGCCCATGCCGATCGAGCCCGACTGCGGCACCCAGAACATCACGCGTTCGAGCTTGGTGCCGGCCAGATAGAGCGGCTGGTGCGGCCCCGGCACGTTGGTCATCACGGCCGAGGCCTTGGCGGCGAGCATGTCGGAGATCTGTCGCTGAACGCTGCGCGGCGCCATGCCGATCACGCCCAACAGGCCCATCGCCAGCACCGCGGTGTAACCGTGCTTGAGTTCGCCCATGCGATCGCGGATCTCGAACACCCGCCCGATCGGGTTCTCCATGCCGATCGGCAAGAGCACCGGCACCAGGCCGAACTTGTTGCCCAGGCTGCCATCGCTGGGCGCACGCAGATTGACCGGCACCATGGCACGCATCTCGGCACCTTCGACCGGCTCGCCGCGCTCGGTCAGGTAAGCGCGCAAGGCGCCCGCCACGCAGGAAAGCAAGACGTCATTGACCGAACAGCCCAGGGCGTAACCCACGGCCTTGACCTCTTCGAGATCGATCGGGTCGGTCCACGCCACCACCTTCGAGCCCGATGGCTTGCCCTTGAGGCTGGTCGGAGTGTCGGGCTCCATCAAGGCGATGCCGGCGATGTCCTTCGAGAGTTGCGCCGCCACTCGCGCGTATTCGCCCGCGGCTTCGCCCACCATGTCGGGGTCGTCGAGCACGGCGCCGTAAGCCTGCAAAACGCGGGAAGCGACGCCCCCGGTGACGTCGATCGCCTTGACCGTGGCATCGGTGAAGGGGCGCAGCAACGCGTCCCAGCCATGAACCGATTCGTCGGCCGCGACGGGGTCAAGCAGCCGCGCCGGCGGCGCTGCGTCGTCGTCGGCGAGCGGATCGGTCGCGGTCATATCGAGAATCACGCCGAGCAGCGCGATGCCATCGGCGATCGAATGGTGGATGCGCACGATCATCGCCTGTCCACCCTCGACGTTATCGACCACGTGCATCTGCCACAGCGGCCGGTTGGGGTCGAGCGCTTCGCCCGCCAACTGCCCGGTCAGGCGCTGAAAGTCGCGTTGCGTGCCCTTGCCTGGCAGCGCGATGCGGATCAGATGCTGATCGATGTCGAAGTCTTCATCTTCTTCCCACCAGCTGGCCACGGCGTCACTCACCACCCGTGCGCGAAAGCGAAAGTGGGCCAGCATGCGATGTTCGATCACGGACTTGAGCCGCGCGAAATCGATCTCGCTCGCGAAGAGATAGACGCCCACGATCATCATCAGATTGCCCGGCGAATCCATTCGCAGCCAGGCAGTATCGATCGGCGACATACGCTCACGCTTAGGCATCCTGACTTCCCTTGATACGGAACGAGGCGTCCGCTTCGACGGCATAATAGTTGAGCTTGCGCAACTTTCCGTTGCGCGCACACGACCCAGGAGGGCGATTCCGTGAGTGCCGATCTTCAAGCGACGTTCCAGCAAACCGTAGCCGAGTCCAAGAATCTGTCGGAGCGTCCCGACAACATGACTCTGTTGCGCATGTACGCGCTGTTTAAGCAGGCCAGCGCCGGTGACGTCGAGGGCGACCGCCCCGGCTTTACCGACATGGTGGGTCGCGCCAAGTGGGACGCCTGGAAGACGCTCGCGGGCACCAGCCAGGAAGCGGCGATGCAGAATTACATCGACCTGATCGAAGAGCTCAAGGGCTGATCGAGTCCTTGCGCGGAATGTTGAAAGGGGCGCGACTGCGCCCCTTTCAACATGTGTCCCAGCCGCCTCAGGCTTTGGGCGTCGATGTCTTTTTGGCCGCTTTCGCGAGTTTGGCGTGCTCGCTCAGGTGCTGGCTCAGATGCCGCTCGATATGGCTCTCGAAGCTCGCGCTAAACGCCCGCAGCAAAAAGCCCAGTGTCACGTCCAGCTCGACCTCGCCCGCGCTCACCGTCATGGTGCCGTCGACGCCGCTGCGCGAGAAGTGAAGCGTATTGCCCTTCCACTCGGACTCGAGATCGTATTCCGCCGCCAGATCGCCAGCGGCTTCCTGCACGGCCTTCTTCGCCTCGGACAAGGAAAGGTGGTGACTGCGGACGATATGAATGTCGGACATGGCTAAGCCTCGAGAAAGCCGTAGGGGGCGCGAGCGCGGATTCTCCCACGCCATCGGCTTGGACGACGGCGCCGGCCGCATTTCCAGCCTCAGCGGAAGAAGATAAAAGTGATTACGACAAAGAGCGGAATCAGGATCGCGCTCGACCAGGCCATGTAACCGAAAAAACTCGGCATCTTGAGGCCACGGTCCTGCACGATCGCCACCACCATGAAGTTGGGTGCATTGCCGATGTAGCTGTTGGCGCCCATGAAGACCGCGCCGGCCGAGATCGCCATCAGCGTGGTCGCACCCGCCCCCATCAGCACCGAGGCATCGCCACCTGCCAGGTTGAAGAAGGCAAGGTAGGTCGGCGCGTTGTCGAGAAAGGACGAGAGCGCACCGGTCAGCCAGAAATACATCGCGTGGTTGGGGCCGCCATCGGCACCGGTCACCCACGCCACCAGCGGCGCGAACGCGCCATCGGCACCGGCCTTGAGCATCGCGAGCACCGGAACCATCGTGACGAAGATGCCGAAGAAAAGCTTGGCCACTTCGAAAATCGGGCCCCAGCTGAACTGGTTGCCGGTGCGAGCGGCCGCCGGCGTCAAGGCAAGCGAAAGCGCGGCGATGACCAGGAAGGCAAGATCCCGGCTCAGGTTCTGCAAGCCAAAGTCCACGCCAAACACGGTGAACTCGATGCCCGGCCGCCACAGACCCGACATCAGCACCGCGCCGATCAAGAGCGCGAGCAGCACGAAGTTGATTCCGCCCTCGATCCCAAACCTGGCGGCGGTGGCCGGCCTGGGATCGAGCAGAAAGCCGCGCCGCTTTTCGCGCCGGTGCAGGATCAGATCGATCACGAAATACAGCGCCAGCAAAATCCCCACGGCCACGCCCATGGGCGCCGCCATGTGTCGGGTCGTCCAGAAGAAATCGACCCCCTTCAGAAAGCCGAGAAACAGCGGCGGGTCACCCAAGGGTGTGAGAGACCCGGCAATGTTGGCGACGATGAAGATGAAAAAAATGAAGGTATGGGTCTGATAGCGGCGATGACCATTGGCCCGGATCAGCGGCCGGATCAGGAGCATCGACGCGCCCGTGGTGCCCATGACGTTGGCAAGAACCGCACCCAGCCCCAGCAGACCGGTGTTGACCGCCGGCGTGCCGATGAAATTGCCACGGATATGAATGCCGCCCGCCACCACATAAAGCGTACCGACAAAGATGATGAAGGGCAGGTAATCGGCGAGCAGGATGTGAGCCACCACGGCCGTGGCCGCGCCCGTGCCGTAGAGCACCGCCATCGGCAAGACGGCGGCGAGCGCCCAGGCCACGACGATCTTGCCGTAGTGGTGGTGCCAGACCTGCAGCGCGAGCAAAGGCATCAGCGCAATGCACAGCAAAATTCCCGCAAACGGCACCGCCCAGGCCAGCCCCAGCTCGGCGCCGTTGATTTCCGCCGCCTGCGCCAGACCCGGCAACACAGCCGCCAGCCCCCCCAGGATCCGGCTCGCCGGCGCGGTTCCGCGGCCATGTCTCGTGCGCTGCACCGCGGTTTCTTCGACAGTCGCCATGAGCCCTACTCGGCCGCCGCAATCAGAATGTGAACGCGGTAAGGCCCGTGCGCGCCGAGCACGATGGTCTGCTCGATATCGCCCGTGCGTGACGGCCCCGAGACCATGTTGACCGCGCGCGGCAAACCGCCACGCTCGCTGCGCATCAGAGCAAAAGCGTCTTCCATGCTGGCCACCACGCGAGAAGCCGGCACCACCGCCACATGGGTCTCGGGCAGCAAATGCGTCGAGGCCGGTGAATCCGGCCCCGACAGCAGCACCAGGGTGCCGGTCTCGGCCAGCGCGCAAAAAACCCCCGTGATGCCGACCGCGTCGCGCCCCTGCGATTCATCGACGTGCGGCGCCCGCGCCTCGGCCTCGATACCGGCCGCGTGCCAGCCCAGGCTGGCTAACGCCGGCCACACCACTGCGCGAGCGGGCAAGCCGTGCGCGGCCAGGTACGCCGCCACGGCCGCCGGCGCGTCGGCGACCCGGGCCACGGTCTGGACCGTGCTCGCCATTCGCTCGCTCATCGCGCGAAAGCGATCGACCCGATCCCTGTCGATCGCCGGACGCGGGCCACAGGCATGAGACGCCAGGTAATCGGCTGCGGCCTGGCGCTCGCCGCTGGCGGCATTGGCGTCGCGCCCTTGATTGAGACGGATGCGATCAAAAATCGCAGCGCGGGCTCGCGCGGTATCGAGACTCATGAATTCACTGTATCAGGGCGCGCCGAAGTGGGCGTCGGCCGGAACCACGAACGCATTGCCGGTGCCAAGACGCGCGGTGCGACAGGGACGGGTTCATGCCGCCGACTCTAGCTAGCTCACGGGTTGCCACTGATCTCGAAGACCTGACGCAGATACGCCAGGTAGGCCTTGTCCTCGCACATGTTCTTTTCCGGCGAGTCCGACAGCTTGGCCACCGGCTGGCCGTTGGCGCGCACCATCTTGATCACGATCTGCAGCGGTGTGTAGCCAAGGTCGTTGGTGAGATTGGTGCCAACGCCAAACGCCACCCGCGCCCGCCCGGAAAAGCGCTGATACAGCTCGATCACCTTGGGGAAGGTGAGCGAATCGGAGAACACCAGGGTCTTGGTGCGTGGGTCAACGCGATTGGCTTCGTAGTGGGCGATCAGGCGCTCGCCCCAGGCAACCGGGTCGCCGGAGTCGTGCCGGGCGCCGTCGAAGAGCTTGCAGAAATAGAGGTCGAAGTCGCGCAGGAAGGCGTCGATCCCATACACGTCCGACAAGGCAATGCCGAGGTCGCCACGGTATTCCTTGGCCCACATCTCGAAGCCGAAGATCTGCGAATCCCGCAGCCGCGGCCCCAGCGCCTGGCAGGCCTGAAGGTATTCATGCGCCATGGTTCCCAACGGAATCAGGCCCTGCTCCTTGGCGAACATGACGTTGCTGGTGCCGGCGAGCATCGGGCCGAGCTCTTCCTTGAGCGTGGCCAGGACCTCGGTCTGCCACACGCGGGAAAAACGCCGCCGGGTGCCGTAATCGGCGATGTGAAGGTCGGGCGAGTGTGATTGCTCCAGCAGCAGCCCCATCTTCTGGCGCAGGCGGCTGCGGCCTTGTTCGAGGTCGGCCTGCGGCTGGGTGCGGCGGAAGTAGATCTCGTTGACGATCGCCAGAACCGGAATTTCAAAGAGGATGGTGTGCAGCCACGGCCCCTGGATGACGATGTCGAGTTCGCCATTGCCCTTGGCGCTGGGCTTGATCTCGATGTGCTTGGAGTTGAGATGAAACAGCTCCAGGAAATCGACAAAGTCGCTCTTGATGAAACGCAGCGCCCGCAGGTAGTCGAGTTCGTCCTCGGTAAAGCGCAGCGTGCAGAGGTGTTCAACCTCCTCACGGATTTCGTCGACGAAAGGCCTGAAATCGACGCCGGGGTTACGGCACTTGAAGCGGTATTCGACCTGGGCACCGGGAAACTGGTGCAGGACGACCTGCATCATCGTGAACTTGTAAAGGTCGGTATCGAGCAGCGAATGAATGATCATGGGCGGAAAGTCGCAGGGCCCAGGCAAGGCCCGTTCGATTTCGATTGTAGGCGAGGCCGTGGCCGCTTCGCGTTCAAAGACCGAGTGCGCGGCGCACCGCCGCGCTGGGCTGCGCCAGCTCGGCCGGTCCGACCTCGGCCACCCGATGACCTTGTTCGATCAGAATCGCCCGATCGGCGCAGGCCGCCACAAAACCCAGGTTCTGCTCGGCCAGAAGAATCGCCACCCCGCTCGCCTTCATCGCCAACACCGCCGCACGCATGCGCGCCACCACGATCGGCGCAATGCCTTCCGAGGGCTCGTCGAGCAGGACCACCGCGGGGTTGGCCGCGAGCGTGCGCGCCACCGCCAGCATCTGCTGCTCGCCCCCGCTCATCTGCGCCGCCGGGCGATCGAGCATTTCGGCCAGGTTGGGAAAAAGCTCGAGCAAGGCGGCCTGATCAAACGGGCCGGGGCGGGCCACCAGCCGCAGGTTCTCGGCCACCGTCAGCTCGGTGAAGAGGCGCCGCTCCTCGGGCACATAACCCAGGCCGGCACGGGCGCGGCGAAACGCAGGCTGCGCGCTCACGTCCCGCCCGGCGAGCCGCACCACGCCCGTAGCGCGCGGCATCAGCCCGATCGCGCTTTTGACGAGCGAGCTCTTGCCCGCGCCGTTGCGGCCGATCAAGGCCAGCACCTCGCCCTGGGCGATCGACAGCGACGCGCCGAACACCACTTGCGCCGCGCCATACCAGGCGTTGACGCCGCGCATTTCCAACACCGCACTCATTGCCCCTCCCCCAGGTAGACCGCACGCACTTGGCGGTCAGCGCGCACCTGATCGGGGCTGCCGTCGGCGATCAGGCGTCCGCGCGACATCACCAGCACCCGTTCGGCGTGGCCGAAAACCACATCCATGCTGTGTTCGGTAAACAGGACCGTGGTACCGCGCGCACGCGCCAGGCCCGCGACCATCGCCATCAAGGCCAGGCGCTCGGCGGGCGCCATGCCGGCGGTAGGTTCGTCCATCAGCAAGAGCCGCGGTTGCGCCGCCAGCGCCAGAGCGAATTCGAGCCGCTTGAGGTCGCCATACGCCAGCTCGGACGCCGGCCGCTCGCCCTGCCCTTGCAGGCCGACCTCAGAAAGCAAGGCCTGCGCCTCGGACTGGCGCAAGCACCACAAGACCCGCAGCGGATCGTGCACCTCGCCACGCGCAGCCAGCACGGCCAGCTGGGCGTTCTGCAACACGGTCATCGAGACAAAGACCTGCGCCACCTGAAAGGTGCGACCAACGCCCGCCCGCATTCGATCCAGCACCTCGAGTCGGGTGAGATCGACCCCGTCGAATTCGACCGTGCCCGCGTCCGGCCGCAACTGGCCCGCCAGCAGAGCAAAGAGCGTGCTTTTCCCTGCGCCATTGGGCCCGATCAAGGCGACCACGCCGCCCGCGTCAATCGCGAAATCCAGGCCATCGACTGCGCGCACGCCGCCAAAAGCCTTGACCAGACCTTGAACCTTAAGACTCATTCCCGCCCCACTGCCGCCGCCGCCACCAACCCACCAGGCCCTGCGGGAAGAGCACCACCATCGCGATGATCGACAGGCCCAGCAACAGCCGCCAGTGCTCGGTCAGCCGCACCACCTCGGTCAAGAGGCCCTGGTAGACCACGGCGCCGACCACCGGACCGGACAAGGTATTGAGACCGCCCAACAGCACCATCACCAAGGCATCGACCGACACCGGGATCGCCAGCGTGGTCGGAAACACCGAGCCTTTGAAATAGGCCTGCAGCACGCCCGCAAGCCCGGCGAACAGGCCGCCGGCGACAAAGGCCGCCAAGCGCAGACGACGGCTGTCGATGCCGATGGCCGCGGCCCGCTCGGGCGCATCACGACCGGCGCGCACCGCGAAACCCGCGGGCGACAAGGCGAGCCGACGCAAGACAAAGAGCGATCCGAGCACGATCGCCAGAGTCAGCCAGTAATAGACCAGCTTGGATTCAAACGGTGGCCACACCCCCAGGATGCCGTTATCGCCGCCCGTCAGGCCCACCCACTGCACCGCGCCCGACCACAGGATTTGCGCCAGCGCCAAGCTCAGCATGGCGGCGTAAACGCCGCTCGCGCGCAGGATCACGAGACCCGCCGCCACCGCCAGCGCGGCCGCGAGCAGCGGAGCGGCCAGCAGGTTGGCGGCAAAACTCGCGCCGCCGTGTTTAAAGAGCAAGGCTGCGGCGTAAGCACCGGCACCGAAGAACGCAGCATGACCAAAGGAGACGATCCCGGCATGGCTCATGAAGACATGCAGGCTTGCGGCCAGCAGCGCGGCGATCGCGAATTCGGTTGCGAGCACCTGGGCGTAATCGCCCAGGACCGCAGGCGCCACCGCGGCCATCAGCGCCAGCACCGCCATCAGGCCGCGCTGCAAGCCGCTGGTGGGGCCAAACGGCAGGGGCGCTGCCGCGCTGCCAGCGTGCTGGAGCACTTCGGGCCGACCCAGCAAGCCATAGGGGCGCAGGACCAGAACCGCTCCCATCGCCACGAACACCAGCACCAGGGTCGATTGCGGCAGCCACCAGGTGCCCAGCGCATGCAGGATGCCAATACCCAGCGCGGCCCAGAAAGCGCCCGCGATCGAACCCAGCCCGCCCACCACCACCACCACAAAGGCCTCGACCACGATCGTCAAGTCCATCTGCAGATTGACGGTCTCGCGCGGGATCTGCAGCGCACCCGCCAGGCCGGCAAGTCCCGCCCCCAGGGCGAACACGCTGGTAAAAACGAGCGGCTCGTTGATTCCGAGCGCCCCCGCCATCTCCCGGTCCTGGGTGCAGGCGCGCACCGTCACGCCCCAGCGGGTGCGCTGCATCAGCCAGGTCAGCGCCAGAGCTACCAGGGGCCCGACCGCCATCAGTAACAAGGTGTAGCTCGGCACATAGGCGCCGGCGATCTCGACCGCGCCCTTGAATCCGGGCGCGCGCGGCGCGAACAATTCCTGCGGCCCCCAGATCGAAAGCGCCAGGTCCTGCACCACCAGGACCACGCCCCAGGTGGCGAGCAGCTGGAAAATCTCGGGCGAGCCGTAGACCCGACGCAACACGGTCGTCTCGATCACCACGCCGATCGCCGCCACCACCAGCGCCGCGGCGAGCAAGGCACCAAAAAAACCCGCCACCGTGGCCGGCGCCAGGCTTGCCAGCGTGTAGCCCAGGTAGGCGCCCAGCATGTAGAGCGACCCGTGGGCGAAGTTGACCACCCGCGTGACACCGAAGATCAGGGTCAGGCCGGAAGCGACCAGAAACAGCGTGCTCGCGTGGGCGAGCCCGGTCATCCATTGAGCAAGAATCAAATCCACAACAAACCTTGGTTGAGCACGGCAGGTTGCGGATCGGCGCAGCCATGTGGCCGGCGCCGATCCGCGCCCCTGGGAGCACCGGGAGCGCGCTTACCGGGCCGACTCGGCCGGGCGGCGGCGGGCCACTTCGGCGTCGGGTGGCAGGAAGTTCTTGCCGTCGGCGTAACGCCAATCGACCATCGTTCCCTTGCCGCCGCGGACTTCCAGCCTGCCGACGTAGGCGCCCATGGTCGATTGCTGGTCCTGCGCGCGAAACAGCGCCGGGCCGAAGGGCGTGGCAAAGTTCAGGCCGCGCATGGCGGCGATGAGCAGGTCGGTATCGGTCGACTTGGCCTTGAGAATGGCGGCAAAGATCGCCGCGAACGTGGCGTAGCCCACCACCGAGCCCATCTTCGGGTTCTCGCGCCAGCGCTTGTAATACGCGTTGAAGAACTTCACGTGTTCGGGCGTGGCAATCTGGTCCCAGGGGTAACCGGTGACGATCCAGCCGCGCGGGGTTTCGTCCTTGAGCACGTCGAGATACTCGGGCTCACCAGACAGCAGGCTGACCACCGGAACCCGGGGGAAAAGTCCGCGCTGGTTGCCTTCGCGTACCAGCTTGGCGAGATCCGCGCCAAAGCTCACGTTGAAAATCGCGTCGGGGCGCGCGGCGACAATCGCCTGCACAGTCGAGCCCGCCTCGAGCTTGCCCAGCGCCGGCCATTGCTCGGCGACAAACTCCACGTCCGGCCGCCTGGCCTTCAACAAGGCCTTGAAGCTCGCCACCGCCGACTGGCCGTACTCGTAATTGGGGGCGATGATCGCCCAGCGCTTGGCGGGCAGCTTGGCCGCTTCCTCGACCAGCATGGCGCTTTGCATATAGGTCGAGGGCCGCAGGCGGAAGGTATGGCGATTGCCCTTCTCCCACACCAGAGCGTCGGAGAGCGGCTCGGCGGCCACAAACAACACTTTGTTGCGGGCGGCGAAATCGGCCACCGCCAATCCCACGTTCGAGAGAAAGGTGCCGGCGAGCAGGTGCACTTTCTCGTTGCTGACCAGCTCCGAGGCCAGGCGGATCGCGTCCTCGGGCTTGCCGTTGTCGTCGCGCGAGATCACGTCAACCTTGCGGCCCAGCAGGCCGCCGGCAGCGTTGATCTCTTCGACCGCCAATTGCCAACCCATGCGATAGGGCACGGTGAACTGGGGAATCGTCGAGTAGCTGTTGATCTCGCCAATCCGGATCGGCGCGCCCGCCTGGGCACGGACGGCAGGAATCAGGGTGGCGAGGGTGGAGGCGGCCAGTAAGTCGCGACGGCTGATCATCGAGAAAATCCCCAGGAAGAAGAGGGAGGGTGAAAACGAGCCCACTAAGGGGTCCGCTAGAATAGCGAACTTGATTTTGCCCCGCGCCTGCGCGCCCCGAATACGGAGAAAAGGATGACGCACGTCGTCACTGAGCCCTGCATCAAGTGCAAGTACACCGACTGCGTAGACGTCTGCCCGGTGGACTGCTTCCGCGAGGGCCCGAACTTCCTCGTGATTGACCCGGACGAATGCATCGACTGCGCCGTCTGCATCCCCGAGTGCCCGGTCAACGCGATCTACGCGGAAGAAGATGTCCCGGCCGATCAGCGCGACTACACCCCGCTCAACGTCGAACTGGCCCGCACCTGGCCGTCGATCACTCGCATGAAGCCCCACGCCCCCGACGCGGACGAGTGGAAGGACGTGCGCATCAAGAAGCATCTGCTCGAGCGCTAAACCGGTTCCGTTCGCGCGGCGCACAGCCCGCGAGCGCGCTTTCCGAATCCGCAAGGCATGAGCGAGAAATCCACCACCGAACGAATTACCTGGGTCCACCGCTGGTCGCCCGGGTTGATCTCGTTCCGGCTTAGTCGCAGCCCCGATTACCGCTTTGCCCCTGGCCAGTTCGCCCGGCTGAGCTTGCGCGTGCCTGAGGCCAGCGCCGAAGACGGCGTCAAGTCGGTTTCGCGGGCGTATTCGATGGTCTCGGGGCCGGATGAGGATTTTCTCGAGTTCTATCTGATCGTCATTCCCGGCGGCGAGTTTTCGTCGCGGATCGCGGCGATGCAGGTCGGCGACGAAGTTGAGGTCGAGCGGGTCCCCTACGGTTTTCTCACGGTTGACCGCTTTCTTGACCCGCTTTCCGCCGGGCGCGAGCTCTGGTTGCTCGCCACCGGCACCGGTCTCTCGCCTTATCTGTCGATCGCCCGTGACCCCGCCACCTGGGCGCAATGGGAGCGGGTGATCCTCGTCCACTCGGTGCGCACCGCGGCCGAACTGGCCTACCGCGACCTGATTGCCGACATCGGCAGCGATCCGCGCTGGGGTGGCGCACCGGGCAAGCGCCTGACCTACGTTCCCGTCGTCACCCGCGATCCGGGCGACTGGCTGGCCGAACGCATTCCGCGGGCGATCGAGTCCGGCGCGCTCGAACAGGCCGCCGGCTGCACGCTTGCCCCGGAACACTCGCGGGTGATGATTTGCGGCAACCCCGAGATGGTCAAAGCCACCCGCGCCACGCTGGCCAAGCGCGGCTTCCAGTCGCCGCGGCGCGGCAACCCCGGCAATCTGGTGGTCGAGAACTATTGGTAGTGCGGTAGTACGCGAGCGAGACCGGAACAGGCATTGCCGCCCACAGGTCGACACCGCATAATCGATCGATTATTGCGGTGCAGCGTGAGCTGCCTCTTGCGGAGACGCCCCCTGTGCTCTACCACCTGCACGAACTGCAACGCAGCTTCCTCAACCCGATGGCGGCCTGGGCGCAGGCAAGCTCGGCGCTGTTTTCCCATCCCTACAGCCCGCTCGCCTACACCCCGGTTTCAAGCCGCGTGGCGGCGAGCTACGAACTGCTGCACCGGCTGGGAAAGACCTACTCCAAGCCGGCCTGGGGGCTCGCCACCACCACGGTGGAAGGCGCCGAGGTACCGATCACCGAAGAACGGGTGATCGACAAACCCTTCTGCCAGCTGATTCATTTCCGCCGCGACTGGCCAGCCGCCCTGGCCAACCGCGCTCCCGACCCCAAGGTCTTGCTGGTCGCGCCGCTCTCGGGCCACCACGCCACCTTGCTGCGCGACACGGTGCGTGCGCTACTTCCCAATCACGAAGTGTGGGTCACCGACTGGATCGACGCGCGTCAGGTGCCCGTCTCCGCCGGCCCCTTCCATCTCGATGACTACGTCGAGTATGTGATCGAGTTTGTCCAGCGCCTCGGCCCCGAGGTTCATCTGATTTCGGTCTGCCAGCCGACCGTGCCGGTGCTCGCCGCCGTATCGCTGATGGCCTCGCGCGGCGACCCCAAGGCACCGCGCTCGATGACGATGATGGGCGGCCCGATCGACACCCGCAAAAGCCCGACCGAGGTCAATGCGCTGGCGATCCGCAAGCCTTTTGAATGGTTCGAGAACAGCGTCATCTTCAAGGTGCCGCCGAGCTACCCGGGCTATCTGCGCCGGGTCTACCCCGGCTTTCTGCAGCATGCCGGCTTCGTGGCGATGAACCCCGACCGCCACCTGAATTCGCACTGGGATTACTACCTCGACCTGGTCAAGGGCGACCAGGAAGACATCAATTCGCACCGTTGGTTCTACGACGAATACAACGCCGTGCTCGACCTGCCCGCCGAGTACTACCTCGACACCATCAAGATCGTGTTCCAGGAGCACCGCCTGCCCTTAGGCACCTGGACCGTCCGCGGCGAGCGCGTCGCGCCCGAGGCCATCAAGCGCACCGCGCTCTTCACGATCGAAGGCGAGCTCGACGACATCTCCGGCAGTGGCCAGACCCAGGCCGCTGCCGGCTTGTGCAGGAACATCCCGGCCGAGCGCCAGCGGCACTTCACCGCGCCAGGCGTGGGCCACTACGGCATCTTCAGCGGGCGCCGCTGGCGCGAGCTGATCGCCCCGCAGATTGCCGAGTTCATCCGCGCCAACGCCTGAAGCCCCCGGCCCGCGGGCGCCGCTGCGGCCGGGGCGCGATAATTCACCCATGACTGTCTTTCCCCCCACGGCCGACGCCATCGACGCCCTGCTGCCGCAGACCCAGTGCACCCAGTGCGGCTACCCCGGCTGCCGCCCTTACGCCGAGGCCATTGCCGCGGGCGCCGCCGCGATCAACCGCTGCCCGCCGGGCGGCGCCGCCGGCATCGCCAAACTTGCCGCCCTGACCGCCCAGCCCGTCTTGCCGCTCGATGCGCAATGCGGCGTCGAAGCCCCGCTCACCGTGGCCGTGATCGACGAGAGCCTGTGCATTGGCTGCACCCTGTGCATCCGCGCCTGCCCAGTCGATGCCATCGTCGGCGCGAGCAAACGCATGCATTCGGTGATCGCGTCCTGGTGCACCGGCTGCGAGCTGTGCATTGCGCCCTGCCCGATGGACTGCATCGCCATGCAAGACGCCGGCCGCGACTGGACTGCGGACGACGCCAAGCTCGCCCGCGCCCGCTTCGAAGCCCGCCAGCTCAGGCTGGCGCGCGACAAGGCCGAACACGATGCGCGCCTGAGCGCTCCGGCGCTCGCGGTGACAACCGCATCGCCAAGCCTTGGCGCCGATCCCGGCACCGTTCACAAGCAATCGGTGATCCAGGCCGCGATCGCACGCGCCCGCGCCCGCCGCCAGAACCCGCCGCAGTGACGCTCGCATGAATTCAGAGAAGCGCTTCGAGATCTACGACCGCCTGCGCCAGATCGACCCCCATCCCAAGAGCGAGCTCGAATACCGGTCGCCGTTTGAGTTGCTGGTGGCGGTGACGCTCTCGGCCCAGGCCACCGACAAGAGCGTCAACCTTGCCACCCGCAAGCTCTTTCCCGTTGCCAACACCCCGGCGGCCATCGCCGCGCTGGGCGCCGATGGGCTGATCCCCTACCTGCAGACGATCGGCCTCTTCCGCAACAAGGCCAAGAACGTCGCCCGGCTCTCGGAAATCATCCGCGACCAGCACGGCGGCGCGGTGCCGCACGACCGCGCCGCGCTCGAAGCCCTGCCGGGCGTGGGCCGCAAGACCGCCAACGTGGTGCTCAACATCGCCTTTGGCGAACCGACGATCGCCGTCGACACGCACATCTTCCGTGTCGCCAACCGCACCGGCCTCGCGCCCGGCAAGACGGTCGACGAAGTCGAGCAAAAGCTGCTCAAGTTCACCCCGCCCGAATTTCTGCACAACGCCCACCATTGGCTGATCCTGCACGGCCGCTACGTGTGCAAGGCGCGCAAGCCCGAGTGCTGGCGCTGCCCGATCAAGGCGCTGTGCGAGTTCAAGACCAAGGTATTGGAACCCTGATGTTCAACCCCTCCGTTGACGACGTTCGCCGCTTTTTCTGCGAGACCTGGCGCAAGCACCGCGCGGGCGGCGTTCTCACCCCGCTCGAAGCGATGGCGGCCGACGCCATCGCCGCCCACCCCGACTACCACGAGGAGCTTGCCGATCTCGAGGCTGCGCTCGCCCGCAATTACGCGGTCGAGGACGGCCGCACCAATCCCTTCCTGCACCTCTCCATGCACCTGGCGATCGCCGAGCAGGTGCAGGTCGACCAGCCGCACGGCATCCGCGCCGCCTACCTTCAGCTCGCCGCCCGCCACGGCAATGAGCACGACGCCATGCACGACGTGATGGAGGCCTTGAGCCGGGTGGTGTGGGAAGCCCAGCGCGCCGCCGCGCCACTGGGAGCGGAAGAGATGAGCGGCCGCTACATCGACGCGCTCAAGGCCAGGGCCAGCCGCGACTAAAGCGCGCCGGGCTGCGACGGGCACCAATCCTCAATCCAACGCTTTGCTTTGATACGGCCGGCCCGGTTCTTGAGACCCACGAAGACCGAAACGACGGCACGATGGCAGACGCACGCGACCGACTTTGCTTGGCTTAAATCAGAGATCGACGCTGACTTTTCGATCGATCCCGCTTCCTGGGAGTTACGAAGGTAGGATCGTGGCGAACACGGAAAACAAGACATGCATAGAGAGTTCCTCACGCATCTGGCCTGTG
>JAVVWR010000058.1:18092-19225 GCA_036652035.1 Burkholderiaceae bacterium
GGCGAACACGGAAAACAAGACATGCATAGAGAGTTCCTCACGCATCTGGCCTGTGACCAGTCCCCCAAAATCGCCGGCATCCGGCTTGAACGCACCACCCCCGCCGAGGGCGACCGCTTCCTGGCCCTGCTCGAGCAGCTCGGCCTGTTGCAGTGGACGCAGGTCCACCGGCTCGCCGGCGGCGCCCTTGAGGCCGCGCTGACGCCACCGGCCGCCAACGCCCTGATGCCGCGCTTTGAAACGATCGCCCTGGCCGAGCGCCTGAGCGGCACGCCATCGCTCCCGCGCGAGATTCTTGCCGCCCTGCTCGGCTCACCCGTGCGCTACGACTACCCCAGCCTGGCCGAATTCGAAGCCGCCCTGCGCGTTCGCGCCCACATCGTGGATGCCGCCAGCAAAACCCAGCTGGCCTTTGCCACCGGTGCCGCCGAGCGCCCGTGGGACTACTGGGCCTACGACAACGAGCGCGGCTTCACCGTCCGCCCCGGCAAATCGCTCATCGACGCACTGCGCAAGGCCACTCAGCCCGAGAACCCCGAACAGAAGTTCGCTTTCTCCTGCTACCGGGCGACCGAATACATCTTGTTGCTTGCCATCGCCCAGGAGCTTTCAGAACACAACCCCGCCTTGTATGCCCGCTTGCAAAAACAATGGGAAACCGAAGCGATCATGTCCGGGCAGTTCCACGAGGTCTTTCTCAACGAAGTCGGTTCGCTCCAAGCCCCGCTGCCCGCGGGCTACTACATCCCCGGCGATCGGCTGTGGTTTCGCAACCCCGACGAACGCTCGGCCGACATCGCCGGCTACGAAGGCTCCTGGGTCTTCTATCTGGGCGGCGGGTTGTTCTCGAACTTCTGGCACGCCAATCAGCCCTACACGCTGACCCGCAAGTGCCTGGAGATCTATCACTGGCGGCATGGCGTTGAACCGGCCGGAAGCGATGGAGAACTGGGCATGGACGAAGACCGGGTCGAGGCCTGCGTGCAGGAATCGCTCGCGCACCCCGCTGAAACCCGGCGCATTCTCGAACGCATGATTCGTCTGCGCGACGGGCGCGGCATCTACGCCGACGGCGGCTGCATCGACGCCACGCGCGAATGCGCCCGCCCGGTGTGCCCCGAGACTGCCGATAT
>JAVVWR010000059.1:0-18308 GCA_036652035.1 Burkholderiaceae bacterium
GTTGGCCGTGCCTCAGCCGATCGGCTTAAGGCGTGGGCGGCGTCGCCCGGAAAACGCCACAGGTCGCCGCGTTTCAAGTTCGGCGATGGCCAGCTTGAGCGAACGTCCGCCTTCCTGTGCGCGCATTGCTTCAGCCACCGCCTGGTCGCGCTCGGTGAGCAGTACCGCTGCCTGCGTGCGCAGTTCGCCAAGCTCGCGCTGAAGAGCATTTCGTTCGCGCGCCACGTCGGTTACAGCCTCTTGCAGGCGCAGCGCCTCGGCCGCGCGGGCGTCCAGCTGATTCCGTTGTTGCGCGAGGCTCTCGGCGTGCTTCTCTTCGGCCTGCTCGTTGCTGCGTTCGAGCTTGGCGCGCAACTGACGTTCGCGATCGATTTCCAGCGCCGCGCGGCGTTCGGTGGCGGCGCTGCGCTCTTCGCTCAGAGCCAAGCGCTGGGCCGCCTGTTCGAGTTCGGCAGCGCGCTCGGCATTGGCAGCGGTCAGCCGCTGTTGCAGCTCGCCTGCTTGATCCTGCAGCGCCCCCAGACGCGCCGCCTGCTCGGCCGTAACGACCTTGGCCTTGGTCAGTGCGTGATTGGCCTGGTCGAGCGCGATCTGCAAACGCTGCGCGTCCGCCGCGGACTGCTCGGCCGCGAGCCGGGCGGTGGCTTGCGCCGCTTGCGCGTCGCTCACCAGGCGCGCGGCGGCCTCTTGCGCGGCGGCGATCTCGGCTGCGCCGTCGCGCCGAGCTTCGGCCAGAGCCACGCCCCAGAAATGCTCGGCGGCTTGCGAGATCGCGTCGGGCAATGAGGGTGGCGCACTGAAAGCACCCGGATCGGCGATCCGGCGACCGAGCGAGCGGAACCAGGTGTCGAGAAACGGGCTGACGGTGTTGGGCGAGCCGCGCCCCATTTTTTGCCGCACCCGTTCGATGGTTGGCCGGGCGCCTTCCAGCAGCAGCGCATCGGCGGCCTGCCAAACGTCGGTTTCACTGATTCCACGCGCCATAAGCCCTCTCCTGCGTAACGCACGCTGCGCGCACGTCATTTACTTGCGATAATCGTTGCTTACCGGAAGTAACGCAACGTCTGCGTTACACACCATATGAACAACATTATATTTCATACATAAATATGATTCCTCTCGAGCAAACAATGCAAACCAAGGGAAATCTCGCGATCTCTGCTGTCTTTCCCGCGCCTGATCTCCTTCACGAAGGCGCAGCCCAAGCCGCGCGCGAATTGCTGGCTGAAGGCGCGTCGGAAAACACCCGGCGCAGCTACGCGACGGCCTTGCGGTATTGGGAGTGCTGGTTTGGTCTGCGCTACGGCCGACCGCTGGATTTGCCGGTGGCTCCAGCGGCGGTGGTGCAGTTCGTGGTGGACCACGCGGCGCGCGCCACGAGCGAGGGATTGATGACCGAAATGCCGGCGTCGGTCGAAACCGCCCTGCTCGCCGCTGGCGCCAAGTCCCAGCCCGGCGCGCCGTCGTTGGCGACGCTACGGCACCGGATTGCGGTGCTCTCCCGCCTGCATCAACTGCGCGCCCTGCCCAACCCCTGCCAGGACGCCGCCGTGCGCGAGCTGCTCACGGCGACGCGGCGGGCTTACGCCAAGCGCGGCGTGGCGCCACGCCAGAAAGACGCGCTGACGCGCGAGCCTTTCGAGGCGATCCTGGCGACCTGCGATTGCAGCCTGGCGGGACGGCGCGACCGCGCTCTGCTTCTGTTTGCCTGGGCCAGCGGCGGGCGGCGGCGCACCGAGGTGGCGGGCGCCAGTCTGGCCAACCTGCGTCGCACCGGGGCTGAGAGTTTTGTCTACACGCTGCGGCACTCCAAGACCAACCAGGCGGGTCTCGAGCGCGCCGACAATGCCAAGCCGATCCAAGGGCGAGCGGCCATCGCTCTGGGCGACTGGCTGCTGGCGGCGGGGATCAAGGAGGGACCGATCTTTCGCCGCATCAACCGCGGCGGCGCCGTCGGTGCCAGCCTGTCGGGCGCGGCGGTGCGCGATATCGTCAAAAAACGCTGCGCTCTGGCCGGGCTTGAAGGCGACTTTGCCGCGCACTCGCTGCGCTCGGGTTTTGTGACCGAGGCGGCGCAGCAGGCAGTGCCGATCGCCGAAACCATGGCCATGACCGGGCACCGCTCGGTGGCTTCGGTCGTGGGTTATTTCCGGGCGACGACCGAGAGTTCCCGCGCCGCCCGGCTGCTTGACGGACCGGTGCCGTCAGCCGCGCCGGCCGGGGATTCCGCGCGGGATTAAGACGCCGGGCGTTCCTGCGCCTTGGCGCGGCAGCGTTCGATCGCCGTCGCGAGTTCCGTGTGCATGGGCGTGCCCGGCTGCAGTTGCGACAAGAGTTCTTCCCAGTAGCTTGCCGCGTCTTTGTACTGGCCCTTCTCGTAGGCGAGGCTGCCCGCCATCTCGAGCGCGCGCGGATGGCGGGCGTTGATCATGAGCGCACGGCCGATCAACTCTTCGGGCTTGCCAGCGAGTTGCCCCCCCTGCTCCATCCCAAGCACATCGGCGTATTCGACCAGGACACCGGGGTCGCCAGCGACCTTGCGCGAGGCCTTCATGGCTTTTTCATACGTGGCGGCAGCCCCCGTCCAATCCCCGCGATCGGCCAGCATCCGCGCCAGCATGATCTGCGCCCGACCGTCGTTAGGCTGGCGCTCAAGATGCTGCTGGAGCTGTTCGAAGCTCGGGCGCATAGGCAGCGCATCGCCTTCGGCCGGCTGGCCGGCGAGCAAACCGCCGACGGGCTGCGCGGCATCGAGCTGAACCGACGCCGGCGAGCCGACCACGAAGTAAAGGCCGAGCGCCGCCGCTGGCAAACCAAGCGCCAGCGCCGCCGCGACCCAGCGCGGCGCGGCCGCCTTGGCTGGGATGGGCGAGATGGCGTTGGCGTTGTCGGCGAGCAGGCGGCGCTGCAGCTCCTCGCGCGCGGCGGCGTGATGGGCCGGGTCGAGGCTGCCATCGGCGAGGTCGCGATCGAGGTCGGCGATCTGGTTGCGGTAGACCTCGGCATTGACCTCGGCCCGACTGACACTCGGCGCCGGCGGCGAACGACGCAGCAGACCCGGCAGCAGAAGTGCCAAAGCGGCGGCCAAGAGACCAAGGATCAGAAGCCAGAAGACGAGCGTGTTGGGCATGGAAAATCCAGTCAAAGTCGAGAAGCCGAGATCGAGCGATCCGCGCTCTGCCAAACCCGCGTGAAAGCGGATTCGGCCTTGCGCGCGGCGCGCAAGTCGCCGCTCTGTGCGTAAGCATTGGCCAGTCCGCGCAGGGACCAGCCGTTATCGGGGTGGAGCCTCAGGTCGAGGCGATAGACCGCGACCGCCTCAACGGGCCGGCCGGCGGCCAACAGTATCGCGCCCAGGCTGTGGCGAGCGGGCATGTGCCAGGCCGGCGGCTCGTCGAAATCAAGCCCGTCTTCGGCTGCGACGGCTGCCGTGGCGCTGGCAATGGCGCTGGCGTAATCGCCCCGAGCGGCCGCGAGCTCGGCGGCGAGCAGGTCGCGCGCGATCCGCAACATCACATCCAGCTCATGCGTGTTCTTGAAGCGGGCCTGCTTGCGCGCGGTGACTTCAAGATTGCGCTCGACCGCGGCAAGTTCGATGGCGGCGGCATCGAGCGCACCGCTGCGCACCCGCGCCAGGCCGCGCGCGACATGCCACACGCCGTCGGTATAGGCGCTGTGGGGCTGGGGGCGCGTGAGCGTCAGCAAAGCGGCCCACTCGCCGAACCGGATCGCGGTGTAGATCGGCAGCGCGCGCAAATGATCGGCGCTACCGCGGGGGTGGCGAGCCGCGCCCGCCGCCAGAATCAGGGCCTGCTCCTGGGCGAGCTGAGCGCGCCCGGCCATCATGGCCGCGGCCCACAGAAAGTGATGGTTGTGGTCGCCGTAGCCGGTTTCGTAAGCCAGCGACGCTGCGCCATTGGCGAACTGCTGGCGATCAGCCTCGAGCGCGGCCTGGTTGGCGCGGACCGCTTCGTCAAAACGCCCGAGCCGGAAATACACGTGCGCGGGCATATGCACCAAGTGACCGACGCCAGGTGCGATCCGTGCCAGCCGCTGCGCCGCGGTCAGGGCGCGCTCGACCTGCCTTGGCGGCGCGTCTTCGAGCGCGTGGATGTAGAGATGATTGGCGCCCGGGTGCTGCGGCGCGACGGCGAGCGCGCGTTCCAGCAGGCTCAGGATCGGCGGCGTCCAGGGCTGCGGGGCACCGTTGCGGCTCCAGTACTCCCGGCCGCGCGGCGCCATCTGCGCTTCGGCCGCCAGGGTCAAGAGATCGGCGTCGCGCGGGTGCGCTGCGACCAGCCGCGCCAGCGCCAAACCATAGGCGCGCTCCTGCGGTCCGCGCTCGGTTTGTTCCGGCTGGGCGTGGCGCAATCGCAGCGCCGCAATCAACTGCCGCTCGCGCGGACTGGCCCTGGTCCAGGACACGAGCGCGAGCGCGTGCGCGCGCTCGATCGCCTCATGCGCGCGCACGCGCTCGGGCTCGCTCAGGTCATGGTTGACGCTGGGGCCGGGCACATAGGCCACGCCCCACCAGCACATCGCGCAATCGGGAGCAAGCCGCGCTGCCTCTTGCATCGAAGCCTCGGCCGCGGCGAAGTTGAAACCCCAGGCCAGCACCAGGCCTTGGTCAAACCAGCGCTGGACGATCGGGCTTTGCCCGGCCAGCGGCAGCGAATAATCGCCCAGGCCGGCGAGCAGACGTGGGGCACCCTCAAACGAGCCCGTGGCCGAACTGCACACGGCAGCCCGGAGGGCGCGTTCGGCGGCGTCCTGCGCCAACGCTGGCGTGAGGCCAGCGAGTGCGATCACCGTCGCGGCGGTCGAAGCACGAAGAAGCAGACTGAAAAACATGGTGGAATTATCGTTCGCTTCAAACACCAGCCACCGCGGCTGGCAACACAAAGGGCGGGGTTGCCCCCGCCCTTTGCTTTCCTCACTGTCGGGTGACCCGATCTTTATTTCTTGGCAACGACCGGAGCCGGCGCCGGCGCGACAGCAAGCTTCTTCTTGGCGGCAATGCCGTCCTTCAGCATCTTGATGCCAGCTTGCGAGGCGCCAACCGACTTCGCGAGCGAGGTCTTGGCCTGGTCAAGGTTGTGGAACGCAGCACCGTTGGCCGCCGTCCACCATTCCCAGTTGGTATGGGCGATGGAGTGTTGCTTGCGGGCTTCAACCAGAACCGCTTCATCCACACCGGCTTCCTGCGCCGCGTCGAACGCCGCGAAAAGCTGGCTCATGTGGTGCTCGGCTTCACGCAGCTTGCTGTTGAAGTGCGAGGTCATGCCGTCCATCGTGCGGGTCATCTGCTTTTCGGACTTGTCGGTGTGGCAAGTCAGGCAGGTTTCCTTCACGTATTCGCGCGGCGAGGTCGCCCAGTGCGAGGTGTAGGTCTTGCCCGTCTTCTTGTCCTTGACCTTGGGCATGTGGCAGTTGGCGCAATCGACCCCGGCCTTGTCATGCTTCGAACCCCAGTAGATCTCGGAGTCCGGGTGCTGCATCTTGGTCAGCAGCGCGCCGGTCTTGGGGTGCTTGAAGTCCTTGAAGCTGGCGTGCTCGTAGAACTGGTCGATCTTGTCGATACCAACGAACGGGAACAGGTTGGTGCGCTTGTCAGCCATGGTGATCGGCTGGCCCGTCTTCGGATCGGTGCCCGGGTTGCAGTTGTATTCGACGTGGCACTGGCCGCATTGCAGCTTGCCGTCGTACTTCTCGAGCATCGCGATCTTGCGGGTGTGACCACGCAGACCCAGATCCTTGACGTCGATCTTGGTCCGCTTCGGGTCTTCCGAATACAGCGTCGGGAAGTCGGTGCGGGTGACCGCCTGAATCAGCGCGTCGCGCACGATGCGCGGCTTGGCCGAGTGCGGGTCGTGGCAGAAGTTGCAGTTGAGCGAGTGGTTGACGTTCTTGACCAGATCAACCACCTTCGAGGTCCGGCTCCACTTGGCGCTCGGCTCAGCGTCGCCCAGGTAGGCCCATTCGAGAATCAGGTCGGTCGACTTGCAGGTCCAGCACACCGGGTTGGCCGCGGCAGCCGTGCCCGGCTTGAACGCCTTCTGGTCGCTGTTGTCGGGGTAGTTGTCCTTGATGACATCCCACACCTTGATGTTGCCACCGTTGGAGGACAGGTAGAGCCAGCCTTCCTTGGGTTCAAAGCGACCACCAAAGGTGCGGTCAGCCACGTACTGGTCCAGCGCGCCAAAGGCGTGACCACGCGGCAGGTTGTGTTCCTTGGTGAAGCCATGGGCGCCCAGGGCTTGCTCGAAGAACGGGTTGGGCGCCATGCCGTTGGCGTTCTTCTTCGAGTCACGCGGCTTGCGGTGCTCGCTGATCTTGTACATCGAGTCGAACTGGTTCTTGTGGCAAGAACCGCACTTGGCCGAATCCATCGAGGTGGCGGGACGGGCCTTCGAATCCGCGAGGTGCTTGTCGAGGCCGTCGTGGCAGCTCGCGCACGACACCTTCTTGTGCGCGCCCTGCTTGTGGAAGTCGCCGATGTTGCTGTGGCAGCTGGTGCAGGTCGATTCGTTGACGACCGCCTTGGTCGTCGCAGCCTTGGCAGGCGCCGCCTTGTTGGCCGTGGCTTGCGCCAGAGCGAAGGCAGGTGCCATAGCCACGGCGAGCGTGGCGGCAGATTTCAACAAGGCTCGCCAGTAGCGACTTGTCATGAGGCCCCCTCATTTAAGTTTGGGTTAAGGAAGCCTGGAATCTATCGACGCAAGACCTTGCGTGGTGCGCGGTTTTCCTGCGCCTGAACGGCGCTTGATAGGTATCAATATGAAAACCCTAGGACGATGCACCAGAGGTATCACAAGCTACACAGGGCGAGGTAAGGGAAAGCGATTGAGTGTCAGGTGCACGCAACGCTGCGGTCGCGCGAATTAAAAAGGGCAGGTTGCCCTGCCCTTTCACGTCATTGCACGTGTTTATTTCTTCTCGGCGACCTGGGCGCCGGCACGCTTGGCCTTCATGGCATCGTCAAGAATCTTGATGCCGGCTTGGGAGGCGGAAATGGATTTGGCGAGCGAGGTCTTCGCTTGCTCAAGGTTATGAAAAGCGGCGCCATTGGCGGCCGTCCACCACTCCCAGTTGGTGTGCGCAATGGAATGCTGTTTGCGCGCTTCACTCAGTGCGGCGTCATCGACTCCCACCAGATTGGCTTCGTTGAACTTCATGAACAACTGCTGCAACCAACCCTCGGCCGCGCGGATCTTGCCTTGGTAATGGGCCTGCATCGAAGCCATCACGTCTTTCATCTGCTTCTCGGACTTGTCGGTGTGGCAGGTCAGGCAGGTTTCCTTGACGTAGTTCTTCGGTGAAGTAGCCCAGTGGCTGGTGTAGGTCTTGCCGGATTTGGCGTCGGTGATCTTGGGCATATGGCAGTTGGCGCACTGCACTCCCGCCTTGTCGTGCTTGGAATTCCAATAGATCTCGGTGTCGGGGTGCTGCATCTTGGTGAGCAGCGCCTGCGAGGTGGTGTGACGGAAGTCTTTGAAGTTGATGAAGGAGTAGAACTCGTCGATCTTCGTGACATCCACGAACGGAAATACATTCGTGCGCCGGTCCGCCATGGTGATCGCTTGCCCGGTCTTGGGATCAATGCCGGGGTTGCAGTTGTATTCGACGTGGCATTGACCGCATTGCAGCTTGCCGTCGTACTTGGGAAGCATGCCGATCTTGCGGTTGAAACCGCGCAGACCCACGTTTTTCACCTCAACCGGCGTGCGGTTCGGGTCTTCCGAATACAGCGACGGGAAATCGCTCCGAGTCACGGCCTGGATTAGCGCATCTCTGACAACCCGCGGTTTGGCCGCGTGCGGGTCGTGACAGAAGTTGCAGTTGACCGCGTGATTGATTTCCTTGACCAACTTGACCACGTTGGACGTGCGGCTCCAGGTCGCCTCCGGCACCGGATCGCCCAGATACGCCCATTCGAGAATCAAGTCGGTTGACTTGCAGGTCCAGCACACGGCATTGGCCGCCGCGGCAGTCCCCTCCTTGAAAACCTTCTGGGCCGGATCGCCCGGGTAGTTGTCTTGCAAGACATCCCAGACCTTGAAGTTGCCACCCGGGATAGCGGTGTAGAGCCAACCTTCCTTGGGCACAAAACGCCCGCCAAAGGCGCGGTCCACCACGAACTGATCAAGCGCAGCAAACGAGTGGGCCCGCGGCACGTTGTGCTCCCGCGTGAAACCGTGCGGGCCGAGTGCCCAGTCAAAGAACGGGTTGGGTGCGGGGCCGGTGGCAAGCTTCTTTTCGAAGCGCGCGACCTTGTGGTCGGTATCCGCCTTGTACATCGAGGTGAACTGGGCCTGGTGGCAGGAGCCGCACTTGGCCGGGTTCATGTCGGTTGCCGGGCGCACGGTGGCGTTGGCAAGGTGCTTGTCGAGCCCCTCGTGACAGGCGGTGCACGACACACTCTTGTGTTGCCCTGATCGCGTGAACTCGCCGATGTTGGCGTGGCAGCTTGTACAGGTGCTGGTATTGACCGCTTGGGTCTGGCTCAGAACCAGGCTCGGACTGAGAGCCACGATGAGCGCAGCGACACTGCGCGCGAAATACGACTGCAATGAGTGCCTCATGACACCTCCTGGTTGCCGCCGGTCGCGGCTATGGTTTTCCAGAAGGCTAGTCAGCTCCTCGCCCGTCGGATCCGGCTCGTTCGTGCATTTGATCCAGATCAAACCCAAATTCGGGTGACGGACGATGCGAAAAAACAAAGAGGGCGCCGTGCAGCGCCCTCTTTATCGTCTTCTCAACTCGCGGCCGTGCCGCTATGGCCTCTACGGGATCGTTCGATTGATCGAGATGCTCACGCTCTTGGCGCCGACCGCCACAGGGGCACTCAGACCCTCGAGGTCACCCGAGCGCGGCATTGGAGCGCCGGCCTTGGAGACGCGCGCACCCACGACCACTTTCTCGAAATGCGACAGGCTGGTGTCCGGGCTCATGGCCATCGAATCGTCGAGCGTGAACTGGAGTGGCAGATCCTTGACCTTGGCCTGGGTGAGAGCGACCGGCATGCGTGAACCTTCGGCCGGCCGGGCAAAGATGAAGACCGCGTCATTGGGACTGGCCTTGGCCTTGAGGTCGGCAGCAAGATCCACTGTGCCCGAGACCGTGGCCAGAGCGCCAGGCTTGGCGGCAGCTGCGGGGGCCGGGGTTGGCATCGGCGCCGGCATGGGAGCGGGCATCGGCGCGGCGGCCAGTGGCGGCGTCGTGACTCCGCCCAATTGCCGCGCTTCCTGAATGCTGGCGGCGAGCTGCTGAGCAATCGGCGACTCGGCCGGTTGGCTCGCACGCAGACGCTCCCAGTATTCGACCGCACCCTTGTAATCCTTGCGGTTGAAGGCGTCGGTGCCGGCCATGGCGAGCGCCTTCCACTGGGTCGGATTGGCCTTGAGCGCTTCCTTGACGAGTTCCATCGGCTTGCCGGCGATGTTGCGGCCTTGCGCCATGGCCAGCGCGTCAGCGTAATCGGCCAGCACATCGGCCTCGCCGGGGACCGCCTTGACCACATGGTCGAAGGCCTTCGCCGCGTCGTCGAAACGACCCATCGAGTAATACGAGCGAGCCAGGGTGAGCCAACCATCGAGGTTGGTCGGATCGTTCTTGAGCCGCGCGGCGAGCTTGTCCACCGCCACGCCCATCTCGTCGGGCGAGAGGCCGCCATGAGCGTCGTCCTGCGCTGCGGTTTGGGCGCGGCCCAGCGGCGAGAACGCGTCGAGGTCGCCCCAGCTCAGATAGAGCAAGACCGAAATGATGGGCACGGCGCCCGCCAGCACGATCGCCGTCCACAGGCCGGACTTGCTGCGCGCGGTCACGCCAGGATCACGGTCCCCGGTTCCTTCGTCGAGCACGCGGCGCTCGAGCTCGGCGCGGTTCTCCACGTATTGCTCGTCCGAAATCGCGCCACGGGCACGGTCGGCTTCGAGCTCGGTGAATTGATCGCGGTAAATCGACAGGTTCATCTCCGGCCGCGCCGCGTGGGCGGAACGGGCGCGGCCACGGATCAGCGGCACACCGATGAGCGCGAGCGCGACGACCACCATCACGGTGGCAATCATGATGAAGGGGATCACTTGGAGCTTTCCTTGGAGGAGGTGCCGGCCAGCAGGCGCTCGGCTTCGCGACGTTCGGCCTCGGTCAGGGGGCGCTCATCGACGCGGTGGCGACGGCTGCGCAGATTCATGAAGAACACACCCAGACCCACGATCAGCAACACCGCCGGGCCAACCCACAGAATCACGGTCTGGGCCTTGAACGGCGGTTTGTAGAGAACGAAATCGCCGTAGCGCTCAACCATGAAGTCGACGATCTGCTGGTCGGACTTGCCGGCCTTGATCTGCTCGTTGACCTGGTTCTTGAGGTCAACCGCGAGTTCGGCGTTCGATTCGGCAATCGACTGGTTTTGACACACCAGGCAGCGCAGCTGCTCGGAGATGGCAACCGCGCGCTTGTTGGCAACCGGGTCGAGCGCCGTCGGCACGCCTTCACTGGCGGCCGGTGCGGCCACGGCCATCAAGGGCAAGAGCGCCACGAGAGCGGCGAGAAACAATCGCTTCATGCTTTTTCCAGCTCCCGGATCAGCGGAAGCATCTTCTTTTGCCACACGTCCGGAGTGATGGGGCCGATCTGCTTGAAGCGGATCACGCCCTTTTTGTCGATCAGGAAGGTCTCGGGCACGCCATAGACGCCGTATTCGATACCGACGCGGCCGTCGCGGTCCTTGGCCGACAAGGTGTAGGGATCGCCCCATTGCTTGAGCCACTGCTTGGCCGCAGCCGGCTCGTCCTTGTAGTTCAGTCCAATGATCGGAACGATCTTCTGCTTGGCAAGCTCGACCAGCAGCGGATGCTCCTGACGGCAGGCCGTGCACCACGAAGCCCAGACGTTAAGCAGCCAGACCTTGCCGAGCATCTGCTTCTGGTCGAAGGTCTCGGCGGGCTGCTCGAGCTGCGCCAGCTGGAACGCCGGCGCAGGCTTATCAACGAGGGGCGAAGGCACTTCGCGCGGATTAAGGCCAAGGCCGACGAAAAGAAATCCCGCCAGAACCAGGAAGACTCCCAGCGGAACGAGGAAACGCCACATGCTGTTTATCTCCTCGCTTACGCGTTGGCCGTCGTGGCGGTGCCAGCCGCCGCTTCGCGCTTGCGCGCAAAGCGATAGCGCCGGTCCGACAGAGCGAACAAACCGCCCAGCGCCATCACCAGGCAACCGCCCCAGATCCAGGTCACGAAGGGCTTGTAGTAGGCGCGAACGATCCAGCCACCGTCGGCGGTCGGCTCGCCGAGCGACACATAGACGTCGCCGATGATGCTCGAGTCGATCGCCGCCTCGGTCATGGGCATGGCACGGTTGGAGAAGTAATTGCGTTTTTCCGGGTGCAGTTCGCGCAGGAGCTTGCCGTCCTTGCTCAGCTCGAAAGTGCCGCGCGCGGCCACGTAGTTCGCGCCCTTCGCTTCGCTGATGCCCATGAACTTAAAGGTGTACCCGCCCACGCTGACCACGTCGCCCACGAACATGCGAACGTCGCGCTCGGTCTGATAGGCCTTCACCATCGTCACGCCGACGATGAAGATGCCGATGCCCAGGTGCGCCAGCGTCATACCCCAGAAAGCGCGCGATTGGGCGCCGAGCTTGGCGACGATCGAACCACGGATGTTGCGGGTGTGTTCCTTGATGTTCACGAAGGTCGAGGTGAACACCCAGAAGGCGAGCAGCAGACCCAGGCTGATCCACAAACTCCAGCGGCCCATGATGAAGGGCACGATGAGAGCGGTGACCACGGCCACGCCCAGCGCCCACAGCAGACGCGTGGCGAGGTCGGGAACCTTGGCTTCCTTCCAGCGCGCGAGTGGCCCCACGCCCATCAGAAAGACCAGCGGCGCCATCAGCGGCGCGAACACCGCGTCGAAGTACGGCGGGCCGACCGAGATCTTGCCGGCGTTGAGCGCGTCGAGAAACAGCGGGTAGAGCGTGCCGAGCAGCACGGCGCCCATCGCCACCACGAGCAGGACGTTGTTGACCAGCATCAGCGACTCACGCGAGACGGTGGCGAACCTGCCCCCCAATCCCACCTTCGGCGCACGCCAGGCAAACAGCAACAGCGATGAGCCGATCACAAAGATCAGGAACGCCAGGATGAAGACGCCGCGCTCGGGGTCGGTCGCAAACGCGTGAACCGAGGTCAGCACGCCCGAGCGAACCAGGAAGGTGCCCAGCAGCGAGAGCGAGAAAGTCATGATCGCCAGCAGCACGGTCCAGATCTTGAAGCTGCCACGCTTTTCGGTCACGGCAAGCGAGTGCATCAGCGCGGTGCCGGTGAGCCACGGCATGAACGAGGCGTTCTCAACCGGGTCCCAGAACCACCAGCCGCCCCAGCCCAGTTCGTAATACGCCCACCAGGAGCCGAGCGCGATACCGAGAGTCAGGAAGACCCAGGCGAGCGTGGTCCACGGACGGGTCCAGCGCGCCCAGGCCGCGTCGAGCCGGCCGCCGAGCAAGGCGGCGATCGCGAACGCAAAGGGCACGGCCATGCCGACGTAGCCCATGTAGAGCAGCGGCGGGTGGAAGATCATGCCCGGGTCTTGCAGCAAGGGATTGAGGTCGCGGCCTTCGGGCGCCGGCGGGAACAGGCGCGTGAAAGGATCGGACGTCATCAGGGTAAAGAGCAGCAGACCGACCGAGATCAGGCCCATCACACCGATCACGCGGGCGACCATCTCGTCGGGCAAATGGCGCGAGAAGGTCGCCACGCCGAAGGTCCACCAGGCGAGCATCACGATCCACAGCAGGATCGAACCTTCGTGCGAGCCCCAGGTGGCCGACAACTTGTAATACCAGGGCAGCAGCGAGTTCGAGTTGCTCGCGACATTGAGCACCGAGAAGTCGCTCACATAGAACGACCACATCAGACAGAAGAAGGCGACCGTCACGAAGAGGGCCTGGGCGATCGCCGCCGGGCGCGCGATGTCCATCCAGGGCTGCACGCCACGGGCCGCGCCCACGAGCGGTAGCACGCCTTGCAGCAGGGCGACCAGCAGCGCCAGGATGAGCGCGAAGTGTCCAATCTCAGGAATCATTGAGGTGTCTCCGGAAAGCTACTGGAGCTTGAGCGTTTTTTGCGCCTTCTCGGCCTGGTCCACGGCGTGGGCAGCTTCCGGCGGCATGTAGTTTTCGTCGTGCTTGGCCAGCACCTCGGTGGCGTGAAATACGCCGTCTTCGCCGAGCTTGCCTTGTGCCACGACGCCCTTGCCTTCCTTGAACAGGTCGGGAAGGATGCCGCGGTAGGCGACATTAACGGTGTGAGCCGTGTCGGTGACCTTGAAGTGGACCGTCAGGCCATCGGCCTCGCGCGTCAGACTGCCATCCTCGACCAGACCGCCGACGCGGAAAGCGCGCCCTTGGGGCGCTTCTTTGGCGGCGACCTGCGTCGGCGAAAAGAAAAACACCAGGTTCTGCTGGAAGGCCGACATCACCAGTGCCACGGCGATGCCAACTACCGCCACGCCCCCCAGGATCAGAGCCAATCGTTTGTGACGAGCCTTCATCGCATTTTCTCCGAATTCTTGCGTGCGCGCGCTTCGCGCGACAGGTCGGCCACCACTTGCGCCCGGCGCGAACGCAGTTGCCAGATTTCGACAGCGATCATCAGAGCCGTCATTCCGTAGGCGCTCCAGACGTAGAAGCCATAGCCCCCCATCGTCAGGAAGTTTTCCAAGCTACCCCACTGCATCAGAGCTTTCCTTTCAAGGCCAGTTCCCGCACCCAGTCGGAGCGACGCTCACGCTCAATGATGATCGAGCGCAGTCGTGCCAGAGAAGCGGCAATGCTGTACATCCAGAAGGCGAGCGCCATGACCAGCATTCCGGTGAGCATGATGGTCGCCATCGCCGGAGCTTTGGTGAGACTCACCGAAGCGCCCTGGTGCAAGGTGTTCCACCACTGCACCGAGAAATAGATGATCGGAACGTTGACCACGCCCACCAGCGCGATCACGGCACCGGCGCGGTCGGCGCGGCGCGGATCGTCGATCGCGGCCTGCAGGGCGATGAAACCCAGGTACAGAAAGAGCAGGATCAGCTCGGAGGTCAGGCGCGCGTCCCACACCCAGTAAGCGCCCCAGGTGGGCCGGCCCCAGAAGGCCCCGGTCCACAGGGCGATGAAGGCCATGATCGCGCCGGTCGGAGCGATCGCGCTCGCCATCATCGAGGACAGGCGGGTGTTGAAGGCCAGCCCGATCGCCGCCCAGAACGCCATCACCACATACAGGAACATCGACATCCAGGCCGCGGCGACGTGGATATAGATGATCCGGTACGACTCGCCCTGAGTCGCGTCGGTCGGCGCGATCCAAAAGCCGATGTACAAGCCGTAGACCAGCAGCGCGGTCGCGGCCAGCAGGAACCAGGGAATGAGCTTGCCCGCCAACGGGTAGAACACCTGTGGCGAGGCCAAGCGGAAGATGGAAAAGCGGGGCGCGTTCATATCGCGTCAGGCCTTGATGCTTGAGCTGGCGGCACCAGGCCGCAAGACGTAAAGGGAGATCGGTTTCATTCCACGGAAATTCTCAAAGCCGCTGCCACCGCCCAGGGGGTGAGAGCCAGCGTGAAGAGAAGAATGGCGCCGACAATCAGGAAATACGCCGCGGTGGCAACGCCAGCCGCAGCCGCTTCTGCCGCCCCGGCGCCAAAGATCAGCACCGGGATGTACAGAGGCAAAACGAGTAACGAGGTTAGCACGCCCCCCCCACGGACCCCGAGGGTTAACGCAGCGCCAACCGCGCCTATCAGGGAAAGCACGGGCGTTCCCAGAAGCAGCGAGAGCGCCATCACGGCCGTGATATCCGGGCCGATGTCGAACATGACGCCAAACACCAACGACACCAGTGTCAGTGGCAGGCCGGTGACGATCCAGTGCGCCAGTGCCTTGCCCAGCACGATCAAGGGCAAGGGTTCGGCCGACAGCAACATCTGCTCGAGCGTGCCATCGGCGTGATCATTGGCAAACAGCCGTGGCAAGGACAGCATGGCCGCGAGCAAGGCCGCGACCCAGACCACGCCCGGCGCAATCGCGCGCAGCAGGTTGGCCTCGGGGCCGACGCCCAGCGGCACCAGGGTCACCACGACGACAAAGAAAAACAGGGTATTGAGAACATCGGCCTTCTGCCGCATCGCCAGCAGAAGGTCGCGCTGCACCACGGCGCCCAGCAATTTCAGCATGCCGCGCCCTCCTCTTCGAGCGCCGCACGGGCCACCGGTCCCAGGTCGACGCGCTGGATGAAGCCCGCATCGATCGGCACTTCCTGGTGAGTGGTGAGAGCCACGATGCCGCCGCCACGAACGTGCCCGGCGATCAGTTCGCCAAGTTCGGCCACGCCCTTGACGTCCAGCGCGGTAAACGGCTCATCGAGAATCCACAGCGGCGCCGCAGCGCTGACATAGAGCCGGGCGAGCGCGACGCGCCGCCGTTGACCTTGCGAGAGATGGCGCGCCATGCGTTCCTCGAAACCACGCAGGCCGACGCGAGCCGCCGCCTGATCGGCCTGCTCGAGAGAAATCGCGTTGTCGGCCATCTCGCAGTTGACGAGCAGGTTCTCGCGCACGGTGAGCTCGTCCTTCACCCCGTTCAAGTGGCCGATGTAAACCAGCTTGCGCCAGTAGTCTTCCTTGAGCTTGCCAATGGACTGGCCGCTCCAGCGGACCTCGCCCTCGGCTGGCTGCATCAGCCCAACCAGAAGCCGCAACAAGCTGGTCTTGCCGGTGCCATTGGGGCCGGCAATGCGCAGCAAGGTGCCGGGTCGAACCGCAAAGGAAAGATGAGAAAAAAGAATGCGGTCGCCTCGGACGCACTCGAGATCGACTGCTTCAAGCATTCTGGAAAACCGTTCGGCGAGGTGCGCGCACGCGTAAGACCGCAGGAAGAAATGACAGCGGAGTGTAACGGCGGCGGGAACACTCGCCGCCGCAGGGCAAGCCCCGAATCTCTTGGTCTGGATCAATTCCAGCCAAGAAAAAGCACTCGAAAGCGTCCCCGATCAAACCCTGTGCTCGCCATCGGCTGCATGGCGCCACCGACAAGGCAAACACAGGGATCGAAAAAAAGACCGCGCACACGGCGCGGTCCGAAATGAAGCAGGTCTTGTTCAGAAACGGTACTTGCCAATCACGTAGAAGATGTTGGCGCTGTACTGCGGGGTCGCACCCACACCACTCAAATAGCTCGTGGTCGTGGAGACGGGACTCGGTGCTGGCGGTGCGAGCAACTGGTAGTTGTTGTACTGGAAGTCGCTGTAGTCGTACTTCTGGTAGGCATAACCACCGGTCAGCTCGAAGGACCGGGTGATCCGCCAATCGCCGCGCAGGTTGAAGCTCGATTGCTTGTAGTTGTCGTACGCGGTGATGGGGATCGGGGTGCCGAAGTTGTTCTGCGACTGGAAGTCAGCCCCGCCCGAGTTCTTCGTGTACATCAGCGAACCGGTGAGCTTCAACGCCTCGGTCACCGGGACGGCAACCGCAGCACCCAACAGCCAGTTGTGCTCGGTGTTTTGCGAGGCCCAGTTGTAGTTCTGCGACGTTGCCGATGCGTTCGGATCGTAGGCGCCGGTGGCCGTCAGATTGCTGATGGCGCGGTGGTACGAGTCGTACTTGACCGTTTCATAGTCGCCGAAGAACGAGGTGCGAATCGACTGCGGAGCGCCGAAGGCGATCGAACCGTAGATCTCCTGCCGCGTGTCCTTGGTGCGGCCCAGAACTGTCGTCTTGTAGTCGTTGTTCTTGTAGATGCCTTCCAAGGACAGGTCAACGAAGGGCACGGGCGAGAAGTCGATCACCGCCTTGATCAGGTTCTGATCGCGGTCGGCCGAATCAAAAGCCACGGCATAGCGCGTCAGGTAGTTCGGGTCCTGAGCGTTGGCCCCGGCGTTGGCGAGCAGGAAGTCCGAACGACGCCACGAGTACTGGTACTTCAGCCGAAGGTTGACGTCCTCGATCGCGCTGTTGCGCCACTCGGCCCACAGCTTGTTGTCAGTGACCTTGTCGAAGTCATGGCGCTCTTGATCGGTGTGCAGATAGTCCCAGCCGCCCGCGATCCGGTTGCCGGCCATGAAGCGCCAGGCGCCTTCGACGCCGAAGTTGTTCTTCGTCACGCTGTAGAACTCGGCCGTACAAGGCTGACCACCGCAGGCGAGGTTGCCCCCACCTGGCAAGCCCACGGTCGGCGGCGAAAACACCACATGAGTCGATTCGTTGGCGCGGTCGTAGTAGTTGTAATAGGCCTTGGTGTCGACGCCCCGGGCCGGCAAAGCCGTCCACGCCAGCGAGGCGGTGGTGTTCTTTTCCTTGCCGTTGAAGTTGGGAACGTTCGGGTTCGAGGCCGTGATCTGACCGCCGGTGCCGTTCAAGGCCTGGGTCGCCAGCGCGAAATTGCTCTCGGAGGTGGCGTACGTGAAGCGTCCCGACAACTGCGAGTTGAGCGGCAGCTTGCGCAGCGCGCCGTTGGCCGAGACTTTGAAGAAGTCGTTGTTCGGCGCGCTGTAGGTGGTGTCGACCCCGTTTCTGAAGTAGCCGTTGTTCCAGTTGAAGCTGGTGTTGGCGTTATCGAACTTGCTCCACAACACAGCGACGTTGAACAACATCTCGCGGGCCGCGTAACCGCCTTCGAGCATCAGGTTGTCGGTTTTGTAATCGACCGGACCGGCCAGATCGACGAAGCCGTTGCCGGGGCTGGTGCCCTGGGCGGCCGCAAAGAGCTTGTTGCCGTCGAACTGGACCGAATTGGCGTCGGCCCGCACATACCAGGGCGAGGTCGTCTTCCACTCGACTTCGCCACCGGTGACGCGGCGGTTGTACGAGTAGTCACTGGCAAAGAACGGCGGCACCACAGGAGGAGCGAAGGTGGCGGTCTGGTTGGCCGTGCCCGCGCCCTGGTAGCGCGAGCCGGTGGCCGGCGCGAAACCGAAGTTGTGGGTCAGCCAGTTCGAGTACACCCTGGCCTTGAACATGTCGTACATGCCGCCCTTGAGGTCGACATACAGGTCGTCGCGGCCGATGTTCTCGCCGTAGCCCTTGAGCCAGTAGGTGTCGCTGCGACCATGGAGGTCAAAGTAGCCGGCGGCGCCGTTGTTCAGGTCTTGATACTCATGAAGCTTGGCGGCGTCCTTGGTGTTGCGCTCTTGCGTGTAGAGGCCACCGACGCCGACCGAGCCTTCGATCAGTTGGAACTTGTCCTGGGCGAGGGCCGGCAGCGCGAAGGCGTTGGCCACCAGGATGGCAATGAGTGTGCGGTTCATGGTGTCCTCCCCTAGC
>JAVVWR010000060.1:0-2935 GCA_036652035.1 Burkholderiaceae bacterium
GATCAGCCGCGCCACCGCGGCGGGCTGATCGTGATGAAGCTTATGGCCGGCGTCGACGCCAGCCTGGCTCCCACTCGGATCGCCCTGCGTGACGGCCTGCCGGAGCTGAAGCCACCTGATCACGATTGACGCGGCCATGAGCGGCGCCCACGGCTGGAGCGAATGGCTGGCGGGCTCGTCACGCCGCTATGCCACGGTCGATGCCGACGAAAGCGCGCTGCTGATCCACACCAGCGGCACCACTGGCCCAGCCAAAGGTGGTTTGATCCCGCACCGCGCCCTGATCGGCAACCTGCCCGGCTGTGTCGCCTCGCAGAACGGTTTTCCGCAAACGGGCGACGTGTTCTGAAGCCCGGCCGGCTGGGCCTGGACCGGCGGCCTGATGGACACCTTGCGGCCCACGCTTTACTTCGGCTTTCCGATCGTGGCTTACCGCGGCCGCTTCTTGCCCGAGGCCGCGCACCGCCTGATCGATCGCTGGCGAGTCACCAACACCTTGCTCTTTCCCACCGCGCTCAAGCAGATGATGCGATCGCCCGTTTGGGCCGGGACCCAGGCCAGGACCACGCTGCGAACGATCATGAGCGCGGGCGAACCGGTGGAGGCGGCCGTCTTCGCGTGGGCGCAAAACCGTCTGGAAATCACCATCAACGAGATGTTCGGCCAGACCGAGATGAACTACATCGTCGGCCATTGCGCTGGCTGCTGGCCCGCCCGTGCCGGGTCGATGGGCCGGCCCCACCCCGGCCACCGGATGGCGCTAATCGACGAACAGGGGCGCGTCGGCAGCATGGGCGAAGTCGCGCTCAACCGACGCGACATTCACGGCCACCCCGACCCGCTGCTCTTTCTCGGCTACTGGAAGCCGCCGACCGCGGGCGAGCGCAAGTTCAGTAGCGACGGGTGCCGCACCGGCGATCTGGCCCGCTGCGACGCCGATGGCCATCTCTGGCTTGAGGGCTGCGCCGACGACGTTTTCAAGAGCTCGGGCTACCGCATCGGCCCGGCCGAAATCGAGAACGGCCTGATCGGTCACCCCGCGGTCATCCATGCCGCGGTGATTGCCAAGCCCGACCCCAAGCGCGGCAACATCGTCAAAGCCGTTGTAGTGCTTGCCGCCGGCCACACGGCCCCAGCCTGGCTCGCAGCCAAATTGCAGGCGTACGTGAGCGTGCGCCTCTCGCTTTATGAATACCCCAAGGAGATCGAGTTCGTCGCCGAGCTGCCTATGACCACCACGGGAAAAATCCAACGACGCATGTTGCGCGAGCGCGAAATCGAGCAAGCGCCCGCGAGCCAAGCGGGAGCACGGCTGGCGCCGCCTCACGTACTCAAGCACTCAAGTACTCAAGCAACTGCGACGCGCCAGGATGTTGTGCAGCAAGCTGAACGCCGTCACCAGCGACGTCTTGGGCTTATCGGGCGAGGCGGCGTTGCAAAGCCGCAGATGCAGTTCGCCGGCCGCGCCGCTCGCCATCACTTCATGCACATTGCCGTCGATGCTGGGATCGGCCACGAGTTCGACCCGGGTCCGGTCCAGACCCAACGTGCAGAGAGCCAGGCTGGCGGCCACATTCGCGTTCTTGGGAAAGTCGCGAGCGGCCTGGCGCGCGCTGCCGTTGAAAAAAACCGTCGCCTCACGCACGGCGGACAGATCGAGCCGGGTTTCGGCCAGCGTGCCGCTCCAGGCTTGCGGCGGCTTGCGCGAGCGCAGGCAAACCGCATCAAGGCCGGCGAGCTGCGCGGCCTGTAGATAGTCGAGTCCCGCCAAGCCACCCGAAGGCAGTACGAGCTGGCTGCCGCCAGCCCGAGCCGATTGTTCGAGTTCCTGGCGCAAAGCGTCGTCGGCCAAGGCGCCCACCGAGGCGAGCAGAAGGTCGTGTCCCGCGCGCAAGATGTCGGCGCCGTAGACCCGCACCGCCTCATGGCCAGCCGCCTCGACCACGAGATCGGGCTTTCGATTGAGGAGCTCGCTCAGACTTCTGACCTGAAGCTCGCGATCGCCCTCGACCTGACGGCGAGCCAACACGCCAACCAGCAACACGCCTTGGTTGGCGCGTGCCTGCAGTTCACGAATCAGCACGCGCCCGATACCGCCGCGGCCGATCAGCGCGACCCGCAACGGCGCGCCGACATGGAGGTCTGTCATTGAATGATCTCTTTCGTCGCCAAGGCGGGGGCCTTGGCCGGGCCATCCGCGCGCTGCCACCAGCCGGGCCACGCAAGCGCGATCAAGCCGTCAGCCTTCGCGCACGCCGGGACGGGTGACGGCGGCAGCGACAGCGTCGCGCAAGGCTTGCCCGCGCCCCTCGGGGCTGGCATCGATCAGACACGTGACCATCGAGGCCGGAATATCGCGGTAAGCGCGGCGGTCATGGTGCACGGTGACCTGGCGCCAGCCACGGTCGGTGAGCCAGCGCCAGAGCTCATCGCTCATGCCGGCCTGGACGGTCATGCGCACGTCATGCCGGGTGACCTTGGCGCCCAGTGCTGGGCGGGGGCCTGGAAATGGCAGCCCGCGGGGGCGGCGCACTCGAAACAAGGTACGAATCTGATCACGGATGATGCTGAACACTGCTTCCCTTTCTGATGCCACGGTCGGCGCCAAATTTGCGCCGACCGGCTTACGTCGGGGGCGATGCTAACAGTCGCGCCTCGAGCAAGGCGTCGATGTCCGCCTCGTCAAAGCCGGCCGCGCGACGCGCTTCGAGATTAAAAGGGCCACGCGGGCGCGGCGCGGCGTATTGCGTCACCAGGTCGCGATAGGTCGGCACAGGATCGAGCCCACGCGCCGCGCACAGGGTACGAAACCACCGGTTTCCCACCGCAACATGGCCGATCTCGTCGCGCAGGATCACATCGAGCGCCGCAGCGGATTCGAAATCGCGCGCGGCGACCAGCTTGGCCTTGACCGCGGGCGAAGCATCGAGCCCAC
>JAVVWR010000060.1:3035-17689 GCA_036652035.1 Burkholderiaceae bacterium
AAATCGCGCGCGGCGACCAGCTTGGCCTTGACCGCGGGCGAAGCATCGAGCCCACGGGCCTCGAGCGTGCGCGGCACCAGGGCCATCCGCGCCAGAGCGTCGCCGGCCGTGGCGCACACCATGGTCCACAAACCGTCGTGGCCGTTGCAATCGCCATAGACGGCGCCATGCGCGGCCAGGCGCGCGGCGAGCAGTTCGAAGTGTTGAGCCTCCTCGTCGGCGACGCGCAGCCAGTCGTGGTAGTAGTCGGCCGGCAAACCCGAGAAACGCCAGATCGCGTCCAGCGCGAGGTTGATCGCATTGAATTCGATGTGGGCAATCGAATGGAGCAAGGCCACCCGCCCTTCGGGCGTGGCGGGCGAGCGCATCGGCACCTCCTTGGGCGGAACCAGCCGCGGCCGCGCGGGCCGCCCCGGCAAACCGGCGGGCTCGGCGATCAAGGCTTGCGGATCGAGCTCGGGCGCGGCAGCAGCCAGCGCATGCACCGCCTCGCACTTGGTCTCGGGGTTGGCGATCTGAAGCGCCGCCAGCGCGGCAAAGCGGAGTTCGGGCATGGGTCAACGCGTAGAATCAGGATCGATTGTAGGCGCGCGCAAAGCCCTGCTCCGGAGGAGATTGAATGGCGATTTATCAACTCGGTGACCGCGTTCCCGAGGTCCACGACACGGCCTGGGTGTTTGAATCCGCCGCGATCATCGGTCACGTCAGGCTCGCCGCTGGCGCCAACATCTGGCCCGGCGTGACGATCCGCGGCGACAACGAATGGATCGAGGTCGGCGAAAACTCGAACGTTCAGGAAAACTGTGTCCTGCACACCGACCCCGGCTGCCCGCTCACCATCGGCGCCAACGTGACCGTCGGCCACCAGGCGATGCTGCACGGCTGCACGATCGGTGACGGCAGCCTTATCGGAATCCAGGCCGTGGTCTTGAACGGCGCCAAAATCGGCCGCAACTGTCTGATCGGAGCGGGCGCCTTGATCACCGAAGGCAAGGAGATTCCGGACAATTCCCTGGTCGTGGGCAGCCCCGGCAAGGTGATCCGGACCCTCGACGAGGCCGCAATCGCCCGCATGCACTTAAACACCGCCAACTACGTCGAGCGCGCGCGCGCCTGCCGCAGCGCCCTCCGGAGGATTGCCTGATGAGCGACACCTTGCTCAAGTTCCTTTTCAAGACCGCGCCGGTGCGTGGCGAAATCGTCAACCTCGCCGATACCTGGCGCGAGATGACCGAGCACCACGCCTACCCGCCTGCGGTGACCCGCTTGCTGGGCGAAATGGTGGCTGCTGCGCCGCTGCTGGCGGCAACGATCAAGTTCAACGGCGCGCTGATTCTGCAAGTCCATGGCGACGGCCCGGTCAAGCTGATGGTCGTGGAGGTTCATCCCGACATGACGATCCGCGCCACCGCCAAGTTGCGCGACGACGTGTCGATCGCCGCTGACGCCAGCATGACCGAGCTGATCAACGCGAGCGGCAAGGGCCGTTGCGCGATCACGCTCGACCCCAAGGACCGCCTCCCCGGCCAGCAGCCCTACCAGGGCGTGGTCTCGCTCGAGGGCGAGAGCATCGCCGCCGTGCTCGAAGCCTATATGCGCCAGAGCGAGCAGCTCGACACCCGCCTGTGGCTGACGGCTGACAACCGTGCTGCGGCCGGCATGTTGCTGCAGAAGATGCCGGGAACTGGCGGCACCTCGGCCGAAGCCGCCGACCCCGACGCTTGGAACCGGCTGCAAATCCTGGCTCAAACCGTCAAGCCCGAGGAGCTCAGTGCGCTCTCCCCCGCCGAAGTGATGCGGCGCCTTTTCTGGCAAGAAGATCCGCAGGCAAGCGACCCGGTGACACCGCGTTTTGCCTGCAGCTGCTCGCGTGAGCGGATCGGCAACATGCTCCAGTCGCTCGGCCGCGCCGAGGTTGATTCGATCATCGTCGAGCTCGGCGCGGTGCACGTCACCTGCGACTTCTGCAACCGCCAATACGAATTCGACGCGGTCGACGCCGAGCAGCTTTTTGCCGCCGGCAGCACGGCCCTGCCCAATACCGAACTGCGTCACTGACCTGTCAGCCACCTGGAGCCCGCCGATGCGCGCTGCTGCTGCCTTAACCAGTCTGCTGCTGGCCGCTTGCGCCAGCAGCGAACCCGCGCCCGGCTGGCAGCTCGGCCAGATCGATCGCATGAGCGCAGCGCAAGCCGCGCTTGCGCCACCCGTGATCCTCAGCCCGCAGCAAAAGGCCGCGCTGGATCGTCTTGATGTGCAAATCCTTGCCGACCAGGAACGCGCGGTGGCGCAACAGGCCTACGAGCGCGCGTTCAACCAGGCGATCTCGAACGGGTTCTTGGGCGTCGGTTACGGTGGCTGGGGCGGCTACCCCGGCTACTGGGGCCGACCTGGCTGGGCCGTAGGCTGGGGCTGGTATCCACGCTGAGCGCGATGCTCTGCTCCAAGGCCCGCCCACCTGCGCGACAACCCTAGGCGCGTTTTCGGCAGGCAAGACCTACCATAGTGAAACAACGCGTCACTGACGCGTTTGTCTTTTTGGCGCGCGCGCCGCACACGACAGTCGAGGAGACTTCCATGGGCAAGCATCCCAGCATCACAATTTCCAGCCTGGACTACGAAAGACTGTCCGAGCTCTTGGCCAGCCAGCCCAACAAGAACACCGCGGCCATCGCCACTCTGCAGAGCGAACTCGATCGCGCGCATGTGGTGGAACCCGCGGAGATGCCGCCGGATGTAGTGAGCATGAATTCGCGCGTGAGTTTCGCCATGGAGCCGGGCGACAAGCGCTTCGAGATGGAACTGGTCTACCCGCGCGACGCCGACGGCAGCGTGCAACGCATCTCGGTGCTGGCACCGGTCGGTGCGGCTTTACTCGGGCTGTCGGTGGGGCAGCGAATCGAATGGCCCGCACCCGACGGAAAGTCGATCACGGTGCGCATTCTTGAGGTCACATACCAGCCCGAGCGGGCCGGCGTCTTGCACCGCTAAGGCGCAGCAGCAGCAGCAGCGGCGGGAGTGGCCGGTGCGGCGGCACTGAAGCGGAACAAGACTTCATCGTCGCGCACCATGTTGAGTTCGCCGCGTGCGCGCTCTTCAATCGCCTCGCGGCCTTCGCGCAAGCTGGCGACTTCGGCCGCCAGTTCGGCGTTGCGGGCAGCCAGCCCGGCATTGACCGCGCGCTGCGCCAGAACCTGGCGATCGAGTTCTCGCACGCGCAGCCAG
Organism: Burkholderiaceae bacterium; assembly: GCA_036652035.1. Classification (GTDB taxonomy): domain Bacteria; phylum Pseudomonadota; class Gammaproteobacteria; order Burkholderiales; family Burkholderiaceae_F; genus JAEZVV01. The sequence continues at coordinate 6,261 of JAVVWR010000060.1, forward strand.
CCGCCCTTGCCAAACCAGAGCGGATACTGGATGGCAAGGACAAGCACGGCCAGGGCAATTACCAGCGCGCGCATCGGCGCAGACCCCGCGCGATTTAACGCAGGTTGTAGAAAGCGTCGCGGCCGGGATAGATAGCGATGTCACCAAGGTCTTCCTCGATCCGCAGCAGCTGGTTGTACTTCGCAATGCGGTCCGAGCGGCTGAGCGACCCGGTCTTGATCTGGCCGGCGTTGGTACCCACCGCAATGTCGGCGATGGTGCTGTCCTCGGTTTCGCCCGAACGGTGGCTGACCACCGCCGTGTAACCGGCGCGCTTGGCCATTTCGATCGCGGCAAAGGTCTCGGTCAGAGTGCCGATCTGGTTGATCTTGATCAGGATCGAGTTGCCGATGCCACGGCGGATGCCTTCCTTGAGGATGGCGGTGTTGGTGACGAACAAGTCGTCGCCCACCAGCTGGACCTTCTTGCCCAGAACGTTGGTGAGATGCTCCCAGCCGTCCCAGTCGCCTTCGGCCATCGCGTCTTCGATCGAGATGATCGGGTACTTGTCGACCCAGGTCGCGAGCATCGACGTCCATTCCGCCGCATGCAGCGCAAGGCCTTCGCCGGCCAGGACGTACTTGCCGTCCTTGTGGAATTCGCTCGCGGCGCAGTCAAGACCCAGAGCGATCTGGCTGCCCGCTTCAAAGCCGGCCGCGTCGATCGCCTCGAGGATCAACTGGATCGCCGCTTCGTGGTTAGCCACGCTGGGGGCGAAACCACCCTCGTCGCCCACCGCCGTGCTCATGCCGCGGTCATGCAGGATCTTCTTCAAGGCGTGGAACACTTCGGCGCCGTAACGCACGGCCTCCGAGAAGGTCGGCGCGCCCACCGGGATGATCATGAATTCCTGGATGTCCAGGTTGTTGTTGGCGTGCGCGCCACCGTTGATGACGTTCATCATCGGCACCGGCATCTGCATCGGGCCCGAGCCACCGAAGTAGCGGTAGAGCGGCAGACCGGCCTCTTCGGCCGCGGCACGCGCCACCGCCATCGACACCGCCAGCATGGCGTTGGCGCCCAAGCGGCTCTTGTTCTCGGTGCCGTCGAGCTCGATCAGGGTGCGGTCAAGAAAGGCCTGCTCATTGGCTTCGAGGCCGAGGATCGCTTCCGAGATCTCGGTATTGATGTTCTCGACCGCCGTCAGCACGCCTTTGCCCAGGTAGCGGCTCTTGTCACCGTCGCGCAGCTCGATCGCTTCGCGCGAACCGGTCGAGGCGCCGCTCGGCACTGCGGCCCGGCCCATGACGCCGGATTCCAGCAGAACGTCGCACTCGACGGTGGGGTTGCCGCGCGAATCCAGAATCTCGCGGCCGATGATGTCGACGATGGCACTCATTTCCTGTCCTTGCTTGGGGTGCAGAAAGGCCGCCCTCAGGCGGCCATTTTTTCTTGGTGAATACTAGCGGAAGTCTGATTCCAGGAAACCGACCCGTTTCACCGCTCGGTCGAGTTCGACCAGGGTAAAGAGCAGTTCCTTCATGCGATCAAGCGGCACGGCGTTGGGACCGTCGCTCTTGGCTTCACGCGGATTCGGATGGGTCTCCATGAAGAGCCCCGAGATGCCCGTGGCCACGGCCGCGCGCGCCAGAACCGGAACGAACTCACGCTGGCCACCGCTGGAGGTGCCCTGCCCGCCCGGCAACTGCACCGAGTGGGTGGCGTCGAAGACGACCGGCGCGCCGGTCTCTCGCATGATCGCCAGGCTGCGCATGTCCGAGACCAGGTTGTTGTAGCCGAAGCTCACGCCGCGCTCGCAGGCCATGAAGTTGTCGGTCGGCAGGCCCGCCTCGCGGGCGGCCTCGCGCGCCTTGTCGATGACATTCTTCATGTCATGCGGCGCGAGGAACTGGCCCTTCTTGATGTTGACGGGCTTGCCGCTGACCGCGCAGGCGCGGATGAAATCGGTCTGACGGCACAGGAAGGCCGGGGTCTGGAGCACGTCGACCACGCTCGCGACCGTCGGGATCTCGGCTTCGGTGTGGACGTCGGTCACCACCGGCACGCCGATCTGCTTTTTCACCTCGGAGAGGATGCGCAGACCTTCGTCAATGCCCAGGCCGCGAAAGCTCGTTCCCGAGCTGCGGTTGGCCTTGTCATAGCTCGACTTGTAGATGAAGGGGATCCCGAGCTCGCTCGTGATCTCTTTCAGCTTGCCGGCGGTGTCGAGCGCCATTGCTTCGCTCTCGATCACGCACGGACCGGCGAGCAGGAAGAACGGCTGGTCGAGACCGATTTCAAATCCGCAGAGTTTCATTGGACCGCCTGGGCCAGGCCCTCGTGGTGCGCCACGGCTGCCTTCACGTACGCGGTGAACAGCGGGTGGCCATCACGCGGGGTGGAGGTGAACTCGGGGTGGAACTGAACGCCAAAGAAGAAGCGGTGACCCGGCAGCTCCATCATCTCGGGCAGGTTCTCCGAGGGCGTGCGCGCCGAAATCTTCATGCCCTTGGCCTCGAACCCCGACACATAGGCATTGTTGACTTCGTAACGGTGGCGGTGGCGTTCGTTGACCGTGTCGCCGTAGATCTGGTGCGCCAGCGTGCCGGGCAGTACGGGAACCTTCTGCGAACCCAGGCGCATGGTGCCGCCAAGGTCGGAGTTTTCGGTGCGGGTCTCGACCTTGCCGGTGCGGTCCTGCCACTCGGTGATCAGAGCGACGACCGGGTTTTCGGTCTCGGGATCGAACTCGGTCGAGCTCGCGTCCTTCAAGCCGCAGACGTGGCGGGCGAACTCGATCGTCGCCAGCTGCATGCCCAGGCAGATGCCGAGGTAAGGCACGTCGTGGGTGCGGGCATATTCGATCGCCTTGATCTTGCCCTCGGTGCCGCGCTTGCCAAAGCCACCCGGCACCAGGATCGCGTCGAGCTCGGCCAGCATGGACGTGCCCTTGGCCTCGATCTCTTCGGCGTCGATGAACTCGGTCTTAACGCGGGTGCGGGTGTGCAGACCGGCGTGAGTCAGAGCTTCGTTGAGCGACTTGTACGAATCGGCGAGGTCGACGTACTTGCCGATCATGCCGATCTTGACCTCGTGCTCGGGATGCTCGAGCGCGTAGACGAGCTGAGTCCAGACCGACAGGTCGGCAGGCCCAGTCTCGAGCCTCAGCTTGTCGCAGACGATTGCGTCCAGGCCTTGCGCGTGCAACAGCCCCGGCACCTTGTAGATGGTGTCGGCGTCCCACACCGAAATCACCGAGTCCAGCGGCACATTGCTGAACATCGAGATCTTGGCGCGTTCGTCATCGGGAACCGGACGATCGGCGCGGCACAGGAGAACATCGGGGTAGATCCCGATCTCGCGCAGCTTTTGAACGCTGTGCTGGGTCGGCTTGGTCTTGAGTTCGCCCGCCGAGGCAATGAACGGAACCAGGGTCAGATGAATGAAGCAGGAATTGCCACGGCCCAGGCGCAGGCTCATCTGGCGCACCGCTTCCATGAAGGGCAGCGATTCGATGTCACCCACGGTGCCGCCGATCTCGACGATCGCGACATCGGTCTGGCCATCCCACGCGGCCTTGGCGCCACGTTCGATGAAGTCCTGGATCTCGTTGGTGATGTGCGGAATCACCTGCACCGTCTTGCCGAGGTACTCGCCGCGGCGCTCTTTGCGCAACACGGTTTCGTAGATCTGGCCGGCGGTGAAGTTGTTCGCCTTGCGCATCTTCGAGGAAATGAATCGCTCGTAGTGGCCAAGGTCGAGGTCAGTCTCCGCGCCGTCTTCGGTCACGAACACCTCGCCGTGCTGGAACGGCGACATCGTGCCCGGATCGACGTTGATGTACGGATCGAGCTTGATGAGGGTGACTTTGAGTCCGCGCGATTCGAGGATCGCTGCGAGAGAGGCGGCGGCGATACCTTTGCCCAGAGAGGACACCACGCCGCCGGTAACGAATACGTATTTCGTCATCAGTTTGGCGCCTCGCTTGCGCGGGCGTTACCGGTAAAGCTGAATTATACGGGTCTCGGCCGCCTCCGGCATCCCAGATTCACCCCAGAACCCCTCGAACGCTGACCTCGTCATCACATACCGCGCGTTTTCACCGATCCGTCAGCATCGATTCAAGGCTTGGCATTGGCCTCGCTCATCCCGCGCAGCCGCTGATTGTGCGATTCGATCTGCTGATTGCACGCGGCAATTGCCTTGGCCAGCGCGTCATGGCGATTAGCGCATACCCCGAGCGCCTGTCGATCCTCCTGCATCAGCTTGATCAGATCGCCATAGGTGATGCCTTCCTGCACCTGCTTGGGCAGCTCGCAGCGGCGGGCGATGTCCTCTGCCGGTTCGCACTTGAGCACTTCAGTCACCACCGGAACGTTGGTGGCACAGGCCGAAACACCGACCACCAGGACAACGGCTGCCAGATGACGAGTCTTCATGGCATCTCCTAGAACGTAACCTGATTGAGAACTCGCACCACCTCATCGACCGGAACGGTGCGCTCAAGGCATTCGAGGCCTTCGGCACGCTGCTTGAGCGCGGCGGCCTGGGCATCGAGCTGAGATTGCTCGCGCTGGAGTTGTTCGCGTGCAGCGCCCGTGGCCGAGGCGAGTTGAGCCGCCACCTTCTGACGCTCGAGCTCGGTCGCTCGCAATTGGCCCTGCGCCTTGGCGGCGAGCGAACTGGCGCTCGCCACATTGGCTTCGAGCTTGGACTTCTGCTGCTCGTAAGCGGCCCGCATCGCCACCGCTTTTTGTTCGTACTCGTTGGCCACGCCAGCGAGCTGGGTCGCCAGCGCCTGCTTGGTGGTGTCGAGGTCTTTTTGCGCGACCTGCCCGGCCGCGCGCACCGAAGCCAGTTCGCCACGCACCTGCTCGAGATTGCCCGAGCCCCATTTGTAGCCAAGCCACAGTCCGATCGCCAACACCCCAGCGGCGACCACGCCGTAGATGATCCGCATCATCGCGCCCTCCTGCGCCCCGCCCGACGGCTTGGCTCAAGGTCAGTATCGATGAAGGTCAGCGCACTCACGGCGCGGCGCACCCGAAGCGAGCCGCCTGTCGCCCCGACCGCTCAGATCTGCGGCTGGATCGGAACCACGCTCCTGAGCACGTTCCGCCGCAGCCACTCAGGCTGGAGCGTGATGTGGTCGATCCCGAATTCCTGCTTCAAGACGCGGCGCGCGTTGTGCAAGACCACCGGCCAGTGCTCGATGTCGTCGACCAGAACATGAGCCGACACGGCGGCCCGCCCCGGCACCATGCACCAGACATGCAGGTCATGAACCGACACGATGCCGGGCACCGCCGCCAGGGTGCGGCCGACCTTGGCGTAGTCAACGCCTTCGGGCACGCCATCGAGCAGAACCTGGGTGGTCTCTCGCAGCACGCCGATGGTCGAGCGCAGGATCAGGCCGCCCACCAGCATCGAGAGCAGCGGGTCGATCAGGGTCGGGCCGCCGAAATAGATGATCACGCCAGCGGCGATCGCCGCGACCGAGCCCAGAAGATCGCCCATCACATGGATCAGCGCGGCGCGGGTGTTGACGTTGCCCTGTTCGCGCGAGAGGGTCCAGGCGACGATGATGTTGATCGCCAGCCCCACCCCGGCGACGGTGAACACCATCCCGCCCTTGACCTCTTCAGGGTGAAGAATGCGGCCAACGCCCTCAATGAAAAGCCAGGCCACCACCGCCAGCATGGCGATCGCATTGACGAAAGCGGCAATGACTTCGATGCGAGCCAGACCAAAGGAATGCCGCTCGGAGACCGGCCTGCGGGCGATCCAGTTGGCCGCGAGAGCAAACAGCAGAGCGGCCGAATCGGTCGCCATATGGCCGGCATCGGCCAACAGGGCAAGCGAGTTGGCCCACAGGCCACCGAACAGCTCGACCAGCGCATAGCCGCCAGTGAGCACTACCGCAATGGCCAGAGCACGCGAGCCCGAGGTCGTGGATTGATGGTTGTAGTGGCTGTCGCCGTGGTCGTGCGCCCCGAGGGCCTGCGCGCCATGATGGTGATGATGGCTGCCCACGGGACGCCTCCTTGCTTGATCGAAACAAATTACCAATGCGACAGCTGCACGTGGCAGCCGGTCTTCAAACGAACTTCCTCGGCTGTCACGCCTGCCGCCAGCTCGACCGCCGCGAGGCCATCGGCCGTGACGTCGAAGACGCCCAGATCCGAGATGATACGGTTGACGACACCCACCCCGGTCAGCGGCAGGGTGCATTGCTGCAGAATCTTGTGCTCGCCGCTCTTGGCGCAATGCTCCATCAGCACCACCACGCGGGAAACCCCGGCGACCAGATCCATCGCCCCGCCCATGCCTTTGACGAGCTTGCCGGGAATCATCCAGTTGGCCAGATCGCCGCGCTCGGAGACCTGCATCGCGCCCAGGATCGCCAGGTTGATGTGGCCGCCGCGAATCATCGCGAATGAATCCGCGCTCGAGAAAAAGCTCGCGCCCTTCCCGGCCGTCACCAGCTGCTTGCCGGCGTTGATCAGATCCGGGTCGACCTCGGCCTCGGTCGGAAAGGGCCCGATTCCGAGCAGTCCGTTTTCCGACTGCAGCATCACGTCGATGCCGGCCGGAATGAAATTGGCCACCAGGGTCGGCAGGCCAATCCCCAGGTTCACATAGAAACCGTCGCGCAGCTCGGCGGCGGCGCGCTGCGCCATCTCTTCTCGGCTCCAGGCCATCATTGGCTCCGCACGGTGCGTTGTTCGATGCGCTTCTCGGGATTGGCGTTGAGCACCAATCGCTGCACAAAGATGCCAGGGGTGTGGACCTGGTCCGGATCGATCTCGCCCGCCTCGACCACCTCTTCCACCTCGGCAATCGTCACCCGGCCGCACATCGCCGCCATTGGATTGAAGTTGCGCGCCGTCTTGCGAAACACCAGATTGCCCTGGCGGTCGGCCTTCCAGGCCTTGACCAGCGACACGTCGGTGCGGATGCCGCGCTCCATCACGTAGTTCACGCCGTCGAACTCGCGCAGCTCCTTGCCTTGCGCCACGATCGTGCCGACGCCGGTCTTGGTGAAAAACGCCGGAATGCCGGCGCCGCCCGCGCGCATGCGCTCAGCCAGCGTGCCCTGCGGAGTGAATTCAAGCTCAAGCTCGCCCGCCAGGTATTGCCGCTCGAATTCCTTGTTCTCGCCCACGTACGAGGAAATCATCTTGCGGATCTGGCGGGTCGCCAGCAGCAAGCCCAGTCCAAAGCCATCGACCCCGGCGTTGTTGCTCACGCAGCTCAGCCCCGTCACCCCCGAATCGCGCAAGGCCGCAATCAGCGCCTCCGGAATGCCGCACAGGCCAAAGCCCCCCACGGCAATCATCTGGCCGTCCGCCACCACGCCCTCAAGCGCAGCGGCAGCCGACGGATACAGCTTGTTCATCCGCGTCTCCTCCGTTGGTTGTTTCTTGGGGATTTTACGTAAGCATCTGCCGTACCGCCTCGGGCCAGGAGGCCGACTGACCGGCCTGGTAATCAAACCAAACCACCACGCTGCGCCCGGTGGCGTAGACCACGCCCGGCTCGTCGCTGCGCTCGATCGCGAGCTTCATCTCGACGCTGCTGCGCCCGAGCTTGACCACCTCTTGCGTGACCCGCGCATTGCCGGGGTAGACCATGGCGCGCACGAAGTCGCACGAGACATGAGCGAGGATCGGCGCTGTGCCCGCCGGCAAGGTGGTCAGTCCGAACTGGCTGAACCACTGGACCCGCGCCTCTTCGAACAGGCGGAAGTAGACAACGTTGTTGAGATGCCCCATCGCATCCATGTCGCCCCAGCGCAGCGGGATTTCGCAAGTGAAAGTCTTCATATCGTTGGCATTCAAAGCTCAAAAGAAAGCCGCCGGCTCCGGCGGCTCGCGGCCGATCGCTGCGCGGCTTACATCACCGACAGGCCGTCGTCGGCGGCGATGATCGCGCCGTTGATAAAACCGCTCTCGCCAGCAGCCAGCAGAAGCAGCAGACCATCGAGGTCGGCCGCCTCGCCCACCCGGCGCCGCGGCAGCCTCTGGACCAGCTTCTGGCCAGCCTCGGTGCTCCAGTGCTCGTCGTTGATCTCGGTGCGGATATAGCCCGGGCAGATCGCGTTGACGTTGATGCCGTAACGCCCCCACTCGAGCGCCTGGGCGCGGGTCATCTGCACCACCGCCGCCTTGCTCATGCAATAGAGACCAATCTGCGGCAGCACCCGCAGCCCCGCCACCGAGGCGATGTTGATGATCCGGCCGCGAAATTCCGGGCGCGATTTCACGTGCAGCAACATGCGAGCGGCCACCGCCTGCGCCACAAAGAAAGCGCCGCGCACATTGGTGTTGAAGACCCGATCGAAGTCGGTTGGGGTGGCGTCGGTCAAACGCCCCTGGGTTGAGATGCCGGCGTTGTTGACCAGAATGTCGATCGCGCCGCACGCGGATTCGACGTGCTCGACCGCAGCGCGGATCGCGCCGACATCGTCGACGTCCATCTGAACGATGTGCGCCTGCCCGCCCGCCGCTTCGATCTCGGCACGCAATTCCTTGAGCCGCTCGATGCGGCGCGCGGCCAGCGCCACGGTCGCGCCATTGGCGGCCAGCACCCGAGCGAATTGCGCGCCCAGGCCGCTGCTCGCACCCGTGACGAGGGCCACTTTTTCTGTAAGGTTGGTCTGCATCGAGGCTTGTCTCCCTTGATTTGGTGATCTTCGCACACTGGAAATCACCGAGTGGATTGCAGCCTCTAATCGCCACACGGACAATCCATCGGACAAACCCTCACGAGAAAAGAATGCAAGACGTCCAGCGCGAAGCAATGGAATACGACGTGGTCATCGTCGGAGGCGGCCCGGCGGGCCTGGCGGCCGCGATCCGCCTCAAGCAGAAGGCGGTCGAGGCCGGTGGCGAGATCAGCGTCTGCGTGCTGGAGAAAGGCTCGGAAATCGGCGCCCACATCCTGTCGGGCGCGGTGATGGACCCGATCGCACTGACCGAACTCTTTCCCGACTGGAAGGAACGCGGCGCCCCGCTCAACACGCCGGTCACCGAGGATCGCTTCCTGTTTCTCAAGGAGAACGGCGCCTCGAAGATGCCCAACGCCCTCCTCCCCGGGGCCTTGCACAACGACGGCTGCTACATCGTCAGCCTGGGCAACGTGGTGCGCTGGCTTGGCCAGCAGGCCGAGGCCTTGGGCGTCGACCTTTTCCCCGGCTTTGCCGCGGCGGAAATTCTCTACGACGAGCAAGGCGCCGTGCGCGGCGTGGCCACCGGCAACCTGGGCGTGGGCAAGGACGGTCAGCCGACCGACAACTTCCAGCCCGGGATGGAACTGCTGGGCAAGTACACCTTGTTTGCCGAAGGCGCCCGCGGCCATCTGGGCAAGCAGCTGATCGCCAAGTACAGCCTTGACGAAGGCCGCGACCCGCAGACCTGGGGCATCGGCATCAAGGAGCTGTGGGAGATCGACCCCGCCCGCCATCAGCCGGGCCTGGTGGTCCACAGCGCCGGCTACCCGCTCGACAACAACACCTACGGCGGCGGCTTTGTCTACCACCTGGAGAACAATCAGGTCGCCATCGGCCTGGTCGTGGGCCTGGGCTATACCAATCCGTATCTGGAGCCCTTCCAGGAGTTCCAACGCTACAAGCAGCACCCGGCGATCCGCAGCTTTCTGGAAGGCGGCAAGCGCATCTCCTACGGCGCGCGAGCGATCAACGCGAGCGGACTGCAAAGCCTGCCCAAGCTCGCCTTCCCCGGCGGCGCCTTGATCGGCTGCGACGCGGGCTTTCTCAACGCGCCGCGCATCAAGGGTTCGCACGCCGCAATCAAGAGCGGCATGCTGGCCGGTGAATCGGTTGCGCTGGCGCTTGCCGCCGGCCGCGCCAATGACGCGGTGCTCGAGTACCCCGCCGCTTTCGAAGCGAGCTGGCTGCACGACGAGTTGCACCGCGCGCGCAACTTCAAGCCCTGGCTTGACAAGGGGCTGATGCTGGGCGGGCTGATGTTCGGCATCGACCAGATTGTCTTTGGCGGCAAGGCGCCGTGGACCCTGCACCGCAAGCAGGCCGACTTTGAAAAGCTCAAGCCCGCGGCCGAGTGCGCGCCAATCGACTATCTCAAACCCGACGGCAAGATCAGCTTTGACAAGCTCTCGTCGGTCTTTCTCTCGGCCACCAACCACGAGGAAAACCAGCCGGCGCACCTGACGCTCAAGAATTCGGCAGTGCCGGTGGCGGTCAACCTCGCCAAGTTCGCCGGCCCCGAGGCGCGCTACTGCCCGGCCGGGGTCTACGAGTTCATGCAGACCGACGACGGCGGCGAGCGCCTGCAGATCAACGCGCAGAACTGCGTCCACTGCAAGAGCTGCGACATCAAGGACCCGACCCAGAACATCGTGTGGGTGGTGCCCGAGGGCGGCGGCGGCCCCAACTACCCCAACATGTAATCGGCCGCGCATGAAGAAAGGGCCGCATCCCTCAAGGATGCGGCCCTTTGCTTATGCAGCTTGATGCTTACTCGGCCTTGGGCGGCGGCAGCGGCAGAGCCGAATCGGGGCCCGCCGACAGCAGACCGACCTTGGCGTAGGTGGCGAGCTTGTCGCGCGTGTCGATGATGTCGAGGTTGCGCATGGTGAGCTGGCCGATGCGGTCCGCCGGCGAGAACGCACCCTCGACCTTTTCCATGCTCAGGCGCTCGGGCTTGTAGGTCAGGTTGGGCGATCGCGTGTCGAGCAGCGAGTAATCGTTGCCACGGCGCAGCTCGATCGCCACTTCGCCGGTGATGGCGCGCGCCACCCAGCGCTGCGCCGATTCGCGCAGCATGATCGCCTGCGGGTCGAACCAGCGGCCCTGGTAGAGCAGTCGGCCCAGGCGGCGGCCGCCGTCGCGGTACTGCTCGATCGTGTCTTCGTTGTGGATGCCGGTAACCAGGCGCTCGTAGGCGATAAAGAGCAGCGCCAGGCCCGGGGCCTCGTAGATGCCGCGGCTCTTGGCCTCGATGATGCGGTTCTCGATCTGGTCGCTCATGCCCAGGCCGTGACGGCCGCCAATGCGGTTGGCTTCCATCATCAGCTCGACGAGGTCGGTGTACTCGACCCCGTTCAAGGCGACTGGGCGGCCTTCTTCAAAGCGCACCGTGACTTCTTCGCGCTTGACTTCGACATCGTCGCGCCAGAAGGCCACGCCCATGATCGGCTGGACGATCTTCATGCCGGCGTTGAGGAACTCCAGGTCCTTCGCCTCGTGGGTGGCGCCCAGCATGTTCGAGTCGGTCGAGTACGCCTTCTCGGCCGACATCTTGTAGGCAAAACCGGCCTGCTGCATGAAGGCCGACATCTCGGCGCGGCCGCCCAGCTCGTCGATGAAAGCCTGGTCGAGCCAGGGCTTGTAGATCTTCAGTTCGGGGTTGGCCAGCAGACCGTAGCGGTAGAAGCGCTCGATGTCGTTGCCCTTGAAGGTCGAGCCA
>JAVVWR010000061.1:0-6779 GCA_036652035.1 Burkholderiaceae bacterium
TGACCACGCCCGGCATGATGCGCGGGCTGACCTTGGCGGGCAGCTCGACCACGCCGCGGTCATTGAAGACCTGAACCTTGTCGCCGTTCTTCAAGCCGCGCTTGGCCGCATCGACCGGGTTGATCAGCAACTGGTCGGGGTGCAACTCGCGCAGCCACGGAATGTTGTGATAGGTCGAGTGCGTACGGCCATGGCCGTGCAGGCCGAAGGCTTGCAGCGGGTACTTCTTGGCCAGCGGGTCGAGGTGGCTGTCGAAGGTGGTGACGTACTGCGGCAGCGGCGAGATCACGTCGCCCTTGGGCAGGTCCCACTCGGCCGCGATCTTGGCCAGGCGCTCGGAGTAGATCTCGATCTTGCCCGAGGGGGTCTTGAGCGCGTTCTTGGCCGGATCTTCGCGGAAGGCCTTGAGAGCGATCGGGTTCTTGCCCTTGCCCGGGATCTTTACCAGGCCCTGCTTCCAGAACTCGGCGAAGGGCGGCAGCTCGGAGTGTTTCTTGCGCGTCTCTTCGTAGCACCACTCGACCCACTGCTCTTGCGTGCGGCCTTCGGTGTACTTGTCTTCGATGCCGAAGCGCTGGGCCAGGCCGCGGCAGATCTCGTACGACGAGCGTTGCTCCCATTGCGGCTTGACCGCTTGCTGCAAGGCGACGAGGAAGTTGCTGGTGCCGGTGGCATAACCGTCGGCGGCGAAGTCCGTGGTCTCCTGCTGCATCAGGTCGGGCAGCAGGATGTCGGCGTAGCGCGCCGATGGCGTCATCTGGTTCTCGATCACCAGAATGAACTCGCACTGGCTCTCGTCCTGCAGGATCTTGTGCGTGCGGTTGGTATCCGAGTGCTGGTTGATCAGCGTGTTGGTGGCATGGCACCACATGAACTTGATGTTGTTCTTGAGCTGATCAACGCCGCGAACGCCGTCGCGCTTGGCCGTCATCTCGGTGCCACGGGTAATGGCATCGGTCCACAGGAAGAACGGAATGCTCGCCTTGACCGGATTCTTGCCGGCCGGCAGGCCGACTTCGCCCAGACCGACATCGCCTTCCCGCGCGCCGGTGTTGGTGCCGGGCAGGCCGATGTTGCCGGTAAGAATCGGCAGCATCGCAATCGCGCGCACGGTCTGCTCGCCGTTGGCCTGACGCTGCGGGCCGTAACCCTGCGAGATGAACACGGGAGCGGTGGTCGCGATTTCACGCGCCAGGCGCACGATGGTCGCTTCCGGAACACCCGAAACCTTGGCGCCCCAGGCCGGAGTCTTGGGAGTCTTGTCAGCGCCCTTGCCCAGGATGTAGCTCTTGTAGTCGCCGTTCTTGGGCGCGCCAGCGGGCAGGGTCTTGGCATCAAAGCCGACGCAATACGTGTCGAGGAACTTCTGGTTGACCAGGTTCTCGGTGATCATCACGTAGGCCATCGCCTCGCACAGCGCGGCGTCGGTGCCCGGGCGGATCGCCACCCACTCGTCTTCCTTGCCCAGCGTCGAGTCGGTGTAGATCGGATCGATGATGATGGTGCGGACCTTGCCTGCATCCTTGCTGCACTGGAATTCCCACGCCTTGCCGCCACCGGACTGGCGCGTGACCATCGGGTTGTTGCCGAAGCTCACATACAGCTTGGCCTTGGCCACCTCGGTCATGTAGCTGCCGTTGCCGCCGACACCGTAGGTGTAGGGCATGCCCTCGCGGATCTGCGCGCTCGAGTAGGTGCCGTACTGATTGAGGTAGCCCCCCAGCAGGTGCAGCAGGCGCAGGTTGGCGTTCTTGCCCGAGACCAGCTGATACGTGCCCGAGGCGTACTGGTAATAGACCGCGTCGTTGCCGTATTTCTCGATCGTTCCCTTGAGTTTGGCGGCGACGATGTCGAGCGCTTCGTCCCAGCTGATGCGCTCGAACTTGCCCTCGCCGCGCTGGCCGACGCGCTTCATCGGGTACTTCAGTCGCTCGGCGCTGTAGAGGCGCTGGCGCATCGAGCGACCACGCACGCAGGCGCGAACATGGGGAACCAGGGCCGACGTGGCACAGCCGTCGACGCCCGTGTTGTCGGGCTCGATCCGGATCACTTGACCATTCTTGCTGACCACGCGCAGCGGGCAGCGGCTGCCGCAGTTGACGGTGCATGAACTCCAGGTTCGCACTTCAACATCATTGACGGCATCAGCCACGGCCTGTGCCGTCGCGTTCAGCGGGAATTGCAGAGCGACGGCACTGGAGCCGAGCGCAGAGAACTTCAGAAAATCGCGCCGCGCAAGCGGTCGGCCGAACACTGTCATGTTTTCTCCAGGATCATCCGAAAGTGGCATTTCGTCATGCCACTGGGGGTCTTGATCGTCGCGGAGCGATCCAGGAGAGAATTGATCTGACACAGGCGGAACCGCCGATCTGGGGTAAGTCGGATCAGCGAAACCGCTAATGGAGAAATCGTTTAAATAACCTCAGAAAAGACGGTCGCCTTGAGCCAAGGTGAGTACGCCCAGCACCGCGAAGATCAGCGCGGCGATGCCATGCACCAGCGGCATCGGGATTTTCTTGGCGGCGACATCGCCGAGCAGAACCGCGGGCACGTTGGCGAGCATCATGCCCAGCGTTGTTCCGCCAACCACGGCGATCAGATCGGTGTAACGAGCTGCTAGCGCCACGGTGGCGATCTGGGTCTTGTCGCCCATCTCGGCGAGGAAAAAAGCGATCACGGTGGTCATGAAGACGCCAAAGCGTGCGCTGCCGCCGGCCTCGTCGTCGGCCTTGTCGGGAATCAGCATCCATACCGCCATCGCCAGGAAGGAGCCACCGATCACCCAACGCAGAATCTCGGGGCCCATGGCCTGAGCGATCCAGCCGCCGACCACGCCGGCGAGCGCATGGTTGGCCAGGGTGGCAACCAGGATGCCAAGAATGATGGGGATGGGGCGGCGGAACTTGGCGGCAAGCAGCAGCGCGAGCAGCTGGGTCTTGTCGCCGATCTCACCGAGCGCAACGATGCCGGTGGATACGAGGAAAGCTTCCAAGGGGTGTCTCCGGGCCGGATCGAACACGAATGACCACGCAACTCCCCCGGCCCTTCCGGTGGCTGCGCGGTCATCGGTCTTGCCAGGCGGTGAGGCTGTCTGCGCCATGGTCGGTGGACCAAGTGTGTTGACGCAAACCCCTGCGGGGCAGGGCGGCTACTCCCCAATGACGGGTGACGCGAATTTTACGGCAAGCCCGCGGCTGCCAGAGCGGCGAACGCGGGAAACCGCGCACGCCGCTCCGAGCGAGCGGTCAGAGCGAGGCGGCGAGGCGGCAGGCCTGGTCGATCGCCCGCTTGGCGTCGAGCTCGGACGCCTCGAAAGCGCCGCCGATCAGATGGGCCTTGATCCCGCGCGCGGCGAGCGGCTCGACCAGTTCGCGCAGCGGTTCCTGGCCGGCGCACAAAACGATGTGATCGACCGCCAGCAGGGTCGGGTCGCGCCGCTCCTTGCCAAAGCTGACGTGCAGTCCAGCCTCGTCGATGCGCTCGTAATTGACCCCGTCCATCATTTGCACCGCCTTCATCTTGAGCGTGGCGCGGTGGATCCAGCCGGTGGTCTTGCCCAGGCGCGCGCCGACCTTGCCGGCGCTGCGCTGGAGCAGGGTGACTTCGCGCGCTGGCGGGTCGATTTTCGGCACCACGCCGGTGACGCCGCCGCGCGCGTCGGCCGGGTCGCCCACGCCCCATTCGGCGAGCCAGGCGGGAAGGTCGAGCGTGGGCGAGTGGCCGTCCTGCACCAGGAACTCGGCGACATCAAAGCCGATCCCGCCCGCGCCAATGATGGCCACACGCCGGCCGACCTTGGCCCGGCCTTTCAAGACGTCGATGTAGCTGAGCACCTTGGAGCTGTCGCTGCCGGAGATCTTCACCGCGCGCGGAGTGACGCCGGTGGCAAGCAGAACTTCGGCGTAGCCGCCGGCGGCGAGCCGCTCGGCGTCGACCGCGGTATTGAGGTGGAGCTTCACGCCGGTGGCATCGACCCGGTAGCGGAAGTAACGCAGCATCTCGTCGAACTCTTCCTTGCCTGGCACCTGGCGCGCCAGGTTGAGCTGACCGCCGATCTCGGGCGCGGCGTCGAACAGATCCACCTCATGCCCGCGCTCGGCGAGCACGGTGGCGGCCGAGATACCGGCCGGGCCGGCGCCCACCACCGCGAACTTGCGCTTGACCAGAGCTGGGCGATAGACCAGTTCGGTCTCATGGCAGGCGCGCGGATTGACCAGGCAGCTGGTGAGCTGGTTGACGAAGACGTGGTCGAGGCAGGCCTGGTTGCAGGCAATGCAGGTGTTGATCGCCTGCGGCGTTCCGCGCGCGGCCTTCTTCACGAAGTGCGGGTCGGCGAGCAGCGGGCGCGCCAGTGAAACCATGTCGGCCACGCCGTCGGCAAGCAGCTGTTCGGCCACCTCGGGGGTGTTGATGCGGTTGCTGGTGATGAGCGGGATCTTGACCTCGCCCATCATCTTCTTGGTGACCCAGGCCCACGCCGCGCGCGGCACGCTGGTGGCGATGGTGGGAACGCGCGCCTCGTGCCAGCCGATGCCGGTGTTGATGATGGTGGCGCCCGCCGCCTCGATCGCGTGAGCGAGCTGCACCACCTCGTCCCACGAGCTGCCGTTGGGCACCAGGTCGATCATCGACAGGCGATAGATCAGGATGAAGTCGGGCCCCACCGCCTCGCGCGTGCGGCGCACGATCTCGACCGGCAGGCGCATGCGGTTCTCGTAGCTGCCGCCCCATTGATCGCTGCGCTGATTGGTGTGCGTGGTGAGGAACTCGTTGATGAAGTAGCCCTCGCTGCCCATGATCTCGACGCCGTCGTAGCCGGCCTCGCGCGCCAGCACGGCGCAGCGGACAAAGGCCTTGATCTGGCGCTCGACTCCGGCGGTCGAAAGCTCCCAGGGCTTGAAGGGCGAGATCGGCGAACGGATGCGCGAGGGCGCCACTCCGAAGGGGTGATACGCGTAGCGCCCGGTGTGCAGGATCTGCAGCGCGATCTTGCCGCCCTCGGCGTGCACCGCGTCGGTCACCACCTTGTGCCGCGCCGCCTTGCTGCGGGTGGCGAGCGTGCCGGCAAAGGGCTTGGCCCAGCCCGCCAGGTTGGGAGCGAAGCCGCCGGTGACGATCAAGCCCACCTCGCCCTGGGCGCGCTCGGCGAAATACGCGGCGAGCTGGTCGAACTGGTCGCCATCTTCCAGACCGGTGTGCATCGATCCCATGAGAACGCGGTTCTTGAGCGTGGTGAAGCCGAGGTCAAGCGGTTGCAGCAGATGCGGGTAGGCGGACATGGGCGATCGGGTTGAAGGGGAAGAGGAAAACGTCCGAAGGACGGACTCGCAGTGTGACCGATGCATGCGCGCCGAGGTCGGGTAGAACATGGTGCGCTTCCTCGATTGCCGGGCCGCTGGCGCTGTTATTCTCGCCGCCGTTTCTTGACCTTCCGGAATTTCGCCATGTCCCAGCCCGTTTCACTCATTGGTGCTCCCACCGACATTGGCGCCGGCGCGCGCGGCGCCAGCATGGGCCCGGAAGCCCTGCGCGTGGCCAATATCGGTCCGATGCTCGAGAGCCACGGCCTGGACGTGATCGACCGCGGCAACCTGAGCGGGCCGGCCAACCCCTGGCAGGCGCCAGTCGACGGTTACCGCCATCTCGATCAAGTGATCGAGTGGAACCGCACCGTGCACGAAGCCGTTCACACCGAACTGCAGCTAGGCCGCTTGCCGATCCTGCTCGGTGGCGATCATTGTCTGGGGCTGGGGTCGATCAGCGCTGCCGCGCGCCACTGCCGCGAAACCGGCAAGAAGCTGCGCGTCCTGTGGCTCGATGCTCACGCCGATTTCAACACCAGCGTTCTTACCCCCAGCGGCAATATTCACGGCATGCCGGTCGCCTGCCTGTGCGGCCACGGCCCGCAGGAGCTGATCGAGATCGGCGGTGAAGTGCCGGCGATCAGCCCCAAGTGGATCCGTCAGGTCGGCATTCGCAGCGTTGACCCGGGCGAGAAGAAGTTTGTCCACGAGGTAGGCCTCGAGGTGTTCGACATGCGCTACATCGACGAGATGGGCATGCGGCACACGATGGAACTGGCGCTCGCCACGCTCGACGCCAACACCCACTTGCACGTGAGCTTCGACGTCGACTTCCTCGACCCCGAGATCGCTCCGGGTGTGGGCACCACCATCCCCGGCGGCCCGACCTACCGCGAGGCTCAGCTGTGCATGGAGATGATCGCCGACACCGGTCGCCTGGCCAGCCTTGACGTGATGGAGCTCAATCCTGCGCTCGACGTTCGCAACAAGACCGCGATCCTGGCGGTTGACCTGATCGAGAGCTTGTTCGGCAAGAGCACGCTGATGCGGCGCAAGTAAAGGGAGTCGTCGCGGGCATAGCCCGCGTTACCCGACACGAAGGCGGAGCTGGCTTCGTAGCGCGGACTCGGCCCGCGGATCCCAGATGCGGCTGCGAGTTGGCCGTGGCCATGACGCAAACCGCAGCCCGCGGGCTGCGGTTTTCATGGACGGACGATCTCGAGCAGATCAACCGCCGGAGCGCCGTCGCAGAAGATCGTGGCAAGCCGGCCATACACGTCGCGCGGCTCGGCCAAACCAAAGCGCGCGGCGAGTGGATCCTCAGCGGCGATGTGAAAGTAGGCCTCGCTCGTGACTTCGCGCAGCACCCGGTGGTTGATCAGGATGCGGCCCAGCGGAATCCGAGCGGCGAGAATTTCCTCTCGCACCATGGGCGCGACCGACTGCAGATTGAAGATCATCAGCCCGGTCATCACG
>JAVVWR010000061.1:6879-17285 GCA_036652035.1 Burkholderiaceae bacterium
GCGACTGGCCGCGGCGCCGCGGCGATGGAATCGAGGTGTCGTGCCACAAGCCAAGGCGGTCGCGAAGAGCCGCCTCCTTTCTTTGATTGTCGGGTGCGCGCTGAATCTTACTGATCTTGTCCGCTGGTGTTTTCGTTCTTGACGCCGAAGGGAACGAGCACCGAAGGCACGGTGGCCGAGCTGGGCTCGAGATGGCCGAGCTGGTCGTCGAAAAAGATGTGTGGCCGCAGGACCTCCAGCACGCGTTTTTTCTCGATCCCGCCCATCAGAAACAGCTCGGCCGCGCTCATGCCCCAGTTCTTGAGCGTGGTGACCAGACGTTCCTCGGCAGGTGCGCTGCGGGCGGTGACGATCGAGATGCGAAGCGCGGCGCGATAGCCGGGCTGCTCGCTCGCACGTTGCGCCTCGAGCTGCTGAAAGCGACCGATCTTGGAGAAGAGCTCTTGCAGCGGGCCGGGCGAATGCGGCGCGCCGGCGCGAGCAAGCTCGTGCGCGTGAAAGGCTTCGAGTTGGCCGTGCGCGTAGACGCGTTCGGACTCGTCGTCGGCGACTACCCCATCGAAGTCGAACGCGATGCGCAGTTCGTGATCGTTGGCGTCATCGTCGGCGCGGGTCGGCAAGACCCAGCCGGCGGGAAGACCGCCTTGCGTGGCCGCGATCACGTCGTCGCGGTTGGCCGAGAGGAACAAGGAGGCGTTGTAGGCCGACAGGAAGTCGTAAGGCGACTGCCCCGACAGAAACGCGCCGCGAGTGATCGCCAGACCGTAGTGGCGACAGGAGCGGAAGAATCGCTGGCCAGTCTCCGGGCTGTTGCGCGACAGAACCACCACCTCGACTGGCTGCTCTTGCGGATAGAGCTCGTTCAAGCGCAGCAGCCGTCGCACGAAGGGAAAGGCCACCCCTTTGGCGAGAGGTTGATCGAGCCGCTCCATCTGATGGCAACGGTAAGCCTTGACCCCTTGCGTCTCGTGGATCGCGTTGGCGGCTTCGAGGTCGAACAGGGCGCGGCTGGAGACGGCGATGACGAGCTTGTTTTCGATCGGGTAGGGCATGACGTTTCGGTGATCCGTTGCAATTATTAGCTGCCACATGCGATAGGCAATCGAAAAGGGAAAACCCGCAATCCAGACGCAGACATCGCATCATCAGCAAGATGCACCGCTTGGCTCACTGCCAGTGCATGGCGGTACCCGCGCATCGAGGAGGACTCCAATGGAAGAGGCCCGGAAATTCCGGGCCTCTTCGCTGATCAGTGCGGGTCGGTCACAAGCGCATCAAACGTCGATGTTCCCCGCGTACAAGGCATTGGCCTCGATGAAGGCGCGGCGCGGTTCGACCTCGTCGCCCATCAGCGTGGTGAAGATGCCGTCGGCAGCGATGGCGTCTTCGATCTGCACCTTGAGCAGGCGGCGCACGGTGGGGTCCATGGTGGTCTCCCACAGCTGGGCGGGGTTCATTTCGCCCAGCCCCTTGTAGCGCTGCTTGCCGATGCCGGCTTCGGCCTGGGCGTTGAGCCAGCGCAGAACGCCGCCGAAGTCCTCGACCTTGGCTTCCTTGAGCTTGTCGCCCTCGCCGCGGGTGACCTTGGCGCCAGCGCCGATCAGACCCTTGAAGGTGCGAGCGGCTTCGATGAGGGTGGCGTAGTCGCTGCTCTGGATAAAGTCGGCTTCGATCACCGAGGTCTTGGTATTGCCGTGGTGCTGACGCTGCACCAGCAGGCGATGACGCTCGGTCTTCTCGTTGAACACCGCCACGGCTTCGATCGAGGGGTTGCCCATCGCGTGAGTGAGCGCGACGGCACTCGCGGCGGCCGCGGCTTCGTCGCGCAGATCGATCTCGGTGCCGCTGACGATGGCGGTCAGCGCCGCGCGGTCGATCACGTTTGAGAGGCGCTGGATCACGGCGTCGGCCAGCAGGTACTGGCGTGAGAGTTCCGCCAGCGCGTCGCCGGTGATGGGCGAGCCCAGCGTCACCGCCGACTCGTTGGGATAGAGGCGGGCGCCGTCGAGCGCGATGCGCAGCAGGAAGTGGGCGAGCTCGGTGTCGTCCTTGATGTAGCGCTCTTCCTTGGCGTGCTTGACCTTGTAGAGCGGCGGCTGGGCAATGTAGACATGACCGCGCTCGACCAGTTGCGGCATCTGGCGATACAGCAGCGTCAGCAGCAGAGTGCGAATGTGGGCACCGTCGACGTCCGCGTCGGTCATGATGATGATGCGGTGGTAGCGCAGCTTGTCGGGGTTGAACTCAGGCCCGATGCTGGTTCCCAGCGCGGTGATCAGAGTGGCGATCTGTTCGCTCGAGATCAGCTTGTCGAAGCGCGCCTTCTCGACGTTCAAGACCTTGCCGCGCAGCGGCAAAATCGCCTGGAACTTGCGATCACGGCCTTGCTTGGCCGAGCCGCCGGCGGAGTCACCCTCGACGATGTAGATCTCGCACTTGCTGGGATCTTTTTCCTGGCAGTCGGCGAGCTTGCCAGGCAGACCGGCACCGTCCAATACCCCTTTGCGGCGAGTCATTTCACGCGCCTTGCGAGCGGCTTCGCGCGCGCGTGCGGCATCAACGATCTTGCTGCAGATGATCTTGGCGTCGGCGGGGCGCTCGAGCAGGTAGGTCTCGAGTTCCTTGGCCACCACTTCCTCGACAGCGGGGCGAACCTCGCTCGAGACCAGTTTGTCCTTGGTCTGCGAGCTGAACTTGGGCTCGGGAACCTTGACGCTCAAGACGCAGGTCAGGCCTTCGCGCATGTCGTCGCCGCTGGTCTCGACCTTGGCTTTTTTGTCGAGCTCGTTGGTCTTGATGTAGTTGTTGATGACCCGTGTCATCGCGGCGCGCAGGCCGGTGACGTGGGTACCGCCGTCGCGCTGCGGAATGTTGTTGGTGTAGACCAGCAGGCTTTCGTTGTAGCTGTCGTTCCACTGCATCGACACTTCAACGCTGATCGGCACGCCGTGACCGCTCGAGTCCTGCTTGGCGTAGAACACGTTGGGGTGCAGAACCGTCTTGTTCTTGTTGATGAACTCGACAAAGCCTTTGACGCCGCCGGCGAAGGCGAAGTCTTCTTCCTTGCCGGTGCGCTGATCGATCAAGCGGATGCGAACGCCGTTGTTGAGAAACGAGAGTTCGCGCAAACGCTTGGAGAGCACGTCGAAGTGAAAGTCGACCACGCCAAAGATTTCCACATCCGGCAGGAAATGAACTTCGGTGCCACGGCGGTCGGTGGTGCCAGTGACCTGCATCGGCGAAATCTCGACCGGGCCCGCGGGAGTTGCGACCGTCTCGAGCACGCGGTTCTGCGGCACGCCGAGGTGAAATTCCATGAAGTGCGTCTTGCCGTCGCGGCGCACCGTCAGGCGCAGCCACTTCGAGAGCGCGTTGACGCAGGACACGCCCACGCCGTGCAGACCGCCCGAGACCTTGTAGCTGTTCTGGTTGAACTTGCCACCGGCGTGTAGTTCGGTGAGCGCGATTTCGGCCGCGCTGCGCTTGGGTTCGTGCTTGTCGTCGAACTTAACGCCGGTGGGAATGCCGCGGCCGTTATCCGACACTGATAGCGAGTTGTCGGTGTGAATGGTGACGACGATGTCATCGGCATAGCCGGCGAGCGCTTCGTCAACCGAGTTGTCGACCACCTCGAAGACCATGTGGTGCAGGCCGGTGCCGTCGGAGGTATCGCCGATGTACATGCCGGGGCGCTTGCGAACGGCTTCCAGGCCCTCGAGGATCTGGATGCTCGAGGCGCCGTAATCAGCCATGGCGCCGGGGTCTGCGGGAGTGGGGCTCGATTCGTTTTCGTTCATGTGTCGCAGCCGCAGCACACCGGCGGGAAGACAGCCTATGCACCGCAAAAGTCAAAACGCGCCGGCAAACGTGCCGGCGCCGGGTTCAGCGTGTGACGGGCGAAGCTTAGATGCGCATCGGCATCACGACATATTTGAAAGCTTCGGAGTCAGGCATGGTGATCAGAGCCGAACCCAGCGAATCGCCGAGCGCGAACTTGATCTGATCGTTCTTGAGATTGCCCAGAACGTCGAGCAGGTAGGTGACGTTAAAGCCGATGTCGAGACCGTCGCCGACATAGCTGATTTCCAACTCTTCCTGCGCCTCTTCCTGATCGGCGTTGGTCGAATTGATCTTCAAGCTGCCGTCGCTCAAAACCCAGCGTACTCCCTTGAATTTGTCAGTCGTGAGAATCGCGGCGCGCTGCAAGGCGTGCATCAGTTCTTCGCGGCCGATCAGGAAATGCTTGGTGTTGTTGGCCGGCACTACGCGCTGGTAGTCGGGGAACTTGCCTTCGACCAGCTTGGAGATCAGCTCAATGTCACCAAA
The DNA here is from genome assembly GCA_036652035.1 of Burkholderiaceae bacterium. Classification (GTDB taxonomy): domain Bacteria; phylum Pseudomonadota; class Gammaproteobacteria; order Burkholderiales; family Burkholderiaceae_F; genus JAEZVV01. The sequence goes on from JAVVWR010000061.1 coordinate 11,206, forward strand.
CGACAGCTTGATTTGGTTGGCCGCCATCTGCACTCGCAGCGGTTCCTCGTTATCGGGCAGCAGACGCAACAGTTCGATGATGGTCTTGCGCGGAATGATCGCTTCGATCTTGCCAGGAGCAGTCTCTTCCTTGCTGACTTCGCACAGGGCCAGACGATGACCATCAGTGGCAACGGCACGCACGGTATTGCCCTCGACCACCATCAGCATGCCGTTCAGGTAGTAGCGGATGTCCTGCTGCGCCATCGCGAAATGGACCATCGACAGCAAGTACTTGAAGCGCGCTGCGGGTAGAACGAAGTCGGCTGTGAAGTCGGCCACTGAAACGGTGGGGAATTCTTCGGCTGGCAGGGTTTGAAGCTGGAAGCGGCTCTTGCCGCTGGCAACCGTCATCTTCTTGCTGGCAAGCGAGAGCTGAACTTCCGATTCCGGCAAAGCTCGCAGGATGTCGACCAGCTTGCGCGCGGCCACGGTGGTGGCGGCGATATCCAGACCGGCGCCGATGTCAGCCTTGGTCTGGATCTGGATCTCGAGGTCGGTGGCGGTGAAGCTGACCTTGTCGCCATCCTTGCGTACGAGGATGTTGGCAAGAATGGGAAGCGTCTGACGACGTTCCACGATTCCGCTGACCACCTGCAGCGGTTTCAACAACGCGTCCCGACTTCCTTTGACGAGCTGCATTCCTGTATTTCCTTGTAATCGTAGTTAATAGTAGTTCGAGAAAAATTTGTGGATAAGTCGCACAAATTCTTTTAAATCAACAATCTAGGCACAAATAAGCGTTGTGCACGCAGGCCCTTGAGGCCTGTGGACAAAATGTGGATGAGTTGAATAACTTTTACCGCGCTTGATGACGCCTGAAAATTGTCCACAGGCAACTCGCGCTGCTATTGACTTGTCCACAGACTTATTCATCAGCCCTTGAGAGTTTGCTCGAGAACGTGGAGTGCGTGATTCATCTCGGGATTCTTGTTGCGTTCGCCGCCGATCTTTCTTACCGCGTGGAGCACCGTGGTGTGATCGCGGCCACCGAAGAGTTCGCCGATCTCGGGCAGGCTCTTCTGCGTCAGTTCCTTGGCCAGGTACATCGCGATTTGGCGGGGGCCAGCGATATTGCTTGGCCGGCGCTTGGAATACATGTCGGCGACCTTGATCTTGTAGTAGTCGGCGACGGTCTTCTGAATCAGCTCAACCGTGATCTGGCCGGTGGAGGCCGACAGGATGTCGCGCAGCGCTTCGCGGGCTAGCTCGACCGTGATCGGGCGGGCATGGAAGGACGAGAACGCAATCACCTTGCGCAGCGCGCCTTCAAGCTCGCGCACGTTGCTGCGCAGATTCTTGGCGATGAAGAAGGCGACGTCTTCCTTGAGATCGGCGCCTTCGACTTCGGCCTTCTTGAGCAGGATTGCCACTCGCATCTCGAGCTCGGGCGGCTCGATCGCCACCGTGAGCCCCGAGGCAAAGCGGGACACGAGGCGATCCTCCATGTCCTTGAGCTCTTTCGGGTAGGTATCGCTGGTGATGATGATCTGCTTCTTGCCAGCTACCAGCGCTTCGAAGGCGTAGAAGAACTCTTCCTGGGTGCGAGCTTTGCCGCCAAAGAATTGAATATCGTCGATTAGCAATAAGTCGAGCGAGTGGTAATAGCGCTTGAAATCGTCAAAGGCCTTGCGCTGATAGGCGCGCACCACATCGCTGACGTATTGCTCGGCGTGGATGTAGCGCACGCGGGCGTTGGGGTTGCGCGCCAGGATTCCATTGCCCACGGCATGGATCAGGTGGGTCTTGCCCAGGCCAACGCCGCCGTACAGGAACAGCGGGTTGTACGAGCCGCCGGGGTTCTCGGCCACCTGCATCGCGGCGGCGCGGGCGAGCTGGTTGGCCTTACCGGTGACGAAGTTGTCAAAGGTGAGCTGCGAGTTGATGCGGGCGCGCTCGACGTGTTCGGTGGCTTCTGACGGGGGCTCGGCCACCATCACGGGCAGTGCGAGCTGGGTTGGCGAGGCCAGGCTGGGCGCGGCTTCAGGGCGAGCCGCGGCGGCTTTGGCGGCGGCCAGTTCGAGCACGACCGCGACCTGACGCTGCAGCACACGCGAGGCGGCGTTGGCGATCTGGGCGGAAAACTGGGTGCGGATGGTCTCGAGCTTGAGGCGATTGGGCGCGCTGATCGTCAGCGTGGAGCTGGCTTCGTCAAAATCGATCGCTTTCAGCGGCTTGATCCAGGCGGAAAACTGTTGCGGGGTCAGCTCGCTTTCAAGCAGGCGCGAGCAGTCGTGCCAAATGTGCTGCATACGGGAAGGCTTCCGCGCGTGGAGTGTTCGTGTATCCGGGGGGCTGTGGCCACCCGCCGAGGGATCGGCGGTCCTCCCTAAGTGAGCTAACGAGCCGCGATCAAGCCAATCATTTTAGCTCGCCCGCAGAAAGTTATCCACAGCCTTTCCCCATCTAATTTTTTGACGCCATTCGTTCGCCACTCGATTTTCATGAATTTTTCTGTAAGTGTTTGCTCACAATCATCAAGTGTTGGGTGGGATAAGCTGTGGACAATTGCCGCGCAGCTGTTGGGCGGCGCCCTGCGACGCCGCCCTGACGCATCGTGTTGGTGATTGCGCTTGTATCGGCCGTGTTGGCAGCCTTGGCGGGTCTCGGGGTTTTCTGGTTTGACAGACGGCGGCTCGCTCGCGTCTAATAGCAGGCTTTTCTTGAGTCGCGAAAGCTTCGAAAAATCCGACACTTGCACGCGCTCCTTCGGTTTCCGACGCGAGCTGCTAAGAGTGTTGCGAGAGGCTGATTCAAGAATCCAGGTTGACCGGCGCTAGTTGCGCCTATCGCGCCGCTTGCAGCGATTGTTCAGCGGCTTCATGCCCGAGGAATCATCATGTCCACCAAACGTACTTATCAACCTTCCAAGGTCAAGCGCAAGCGCACCCATGGCTTTCTGGTTCGCAGCCGGACCAAGGGCGGCCGCCGCGTGATCGCTGCTCGCCGTGCCAAGGGCCGTCACAGCCTGACCGTCTAAGACGGCGGTCACGGCTGATAGCGCCGTGCCGCATGTCCACGATCGCGCGTTCGGGCTGCCCTCAGGGCGCCGTTTACGCAAGCCGGCTGAGTTCGCCGCGGTTTTGTCCGCGCGCGGACCTTTGGCGCTTCGCCTGGCGCGACGGTGGTTCTCGATGAACGCCGTTGCTCGTCCAGCGGAGGCTGGCATTCGTTTCGGCTTTACCGTCGGTAAGCGTAATGCTCGCCGATCGGTGGATCGCATCCTGGTCAAACGCATTTTGCGCGAGTCGGCCCGTCATGCGGCGCCGCAAGTGCAGGCTATGTGCGCGCAGCACGGGTTGGCGATCGATCTCTCGCTGCGGCTCAAGAGTTCGCTGCCGCGAGCAGGCCGGGATATCGGCCTGGCCGAGTTGAAACAATCGCTGCGTGCCGATGTGGATGCCTTGTTGTCCGATCTTGGTCGCCAATTCGAAAGAATGGCGGCCTCGAATGCGTCGGCCGCCGATGCTTGACCGTCTGCTGATAGGCGCGATTCGCGCCTACCGGTTTCTGCTGTCCCCCTGGGTGGGGCATGGCTGCCGCTTCCTGCCGACATGTTCGGCCTATTCCATGGAAGCGATCCAGCGCCACGGCGCCTTGCGTGGTGCTTGGATGATGCTGGCCCGCCTGGGTCGTTGCCATCCGTTCGGTGGTAGCGGCCTTGATCAGGTGCCGGAGCAATTTCGTTGGCGTTGCTGGTGTCATCCCGCCGGCGGCAACGGAAATGCCGAGCGCGCCCGCCTTTTCACCGAACCCCGTTAGAGAGCACACCCGTCATGGGAAGCGATTTTCAGCGCACCATCCTCTGGGTCTTCTTCGGCATGTCGCTATTCATGCTGTGGGACCGCTGGCAACTTCATAACGGCCGCCCCTCGGTTTTCGGCGGCCCGCAAGTGACTCAGCAACAGGCCGCGACCCCTACTACTGCAGCGATTCCGGTGGCTGACGGTTCGATCCCGGCGGCCAGTCAGGCGGGTGCCGCCCCGGTCAACCCGGCCGCGGTTCCGGGCCAGCTTGCGGCTGGTCCGAAGGCCGATCCGGTCGTGATCGACACCGACCTGCTGCGCGTCTCGATCGATCCAGAGGGTGCTGTCATGTCGCGCGCCCAGCTGGTTCAGGAGCGCGTCACCCCCGACTGGACCCAGACCGGCCTGATCGGTTTGGTCCTGGGCCGCAAGCCGGTCGCCAGTAGCGATGTGGTTCTGCTCGATGTCGAACCCAACCGCGTCTATGTGGCGCAGACGGGTCTGGTCGGCGGCAATTTCCCGACCCACCGCAGCCCGTTCACGCTGGTCGAAGGTCCGCGCAAGCTCGAAGCTGGCCAAGACAAACTGACGGTCAAGTTCGTATCGGAAGCGGGTGGTCTCAAGCTCACCAAGAGCTATACCTTTACCCGCGGCCATTACGACGTTCTGGTCTCGCACGAAGTCGGCAACACTGGTGAGGCCGCGGTCACGCCGTCGCTGTACTACCAGTTGATGCGCGACGGCAACAAGCCCGATGGCGAGTCCGCGCTCTATTACACCTACACCGGCTCGGCGATCTACACGGAAGAGAAAAAGTTCCAGAAGATCGACTTCTCCGACATCAGCAAGGGCAAGGTCGACTATCCCAAGTCGGCCGACCAGGGTTGGATCGCGATGATCCAGCACTACTTCCTGACTGCCTGGGTGCCAACCGAAGGCACTCAGCGCGAGCTCTACACGCGCGAGGTCGATAAGAACCTGTTCGCAGTCGGTTCGATCGTTCCGCTCGCCAGCATCGCTCCGGGCGCCAGCGTCACCAGCAACGCTCAGCTCTACGTCGGCCCGCAGGATCAGTCGCGTCTGAAGGCCATCGCTCCCGGTCTTGATCTGGTGGTCGACTACGGCTGGCTGACCTTTCTTGCCAAGCCGATCTATTGGCTGCTGTCCTTCCTGCACAGCATTGTCGGCAACTGGGGCTGGGCGATCGTTCTGTTGACCGTGTTGGTCAAGGCGGTGCTGTTCCCGCTGTCGGCTGCCGGCTACAAGTCGATGGCGCGCATGAAGGAAGTTGGTCCCCGCATGGTTGCTCTGCGCGAGAAGTATGGCGAGGACAAGCAGAAGCTCAACATGGCGATGATGGAGCTCTACAAGACCGAGAAGATCAATCCCGTGGGTGGTTGCCTTCCGATCCTGTTGCAGATCCCGGTCTTCCTGTCGCTCTACTGGGTACTGCTGGCTTCGGTCGAACTGCGCGGCGCGCCGTGGATGCTGTGGGTCACCGACCTGGCCGCGCCTGATGGCTGGTTCATCCTGCCGGTGCTGATGATGGCCACCATGTGGTTCCAGTACAAGCTCAACCCCACCCCGCCGGATCCCGTCCAGGCCAAGGTGATGGCGGTGATGCCCTTCATCTTCGGTGTGATGTTCTTCTTCTTCGCGTCGGGTCTGGTGCTGTACTGGCTGACCAACAACATTCTCTCGATCGCGCAGCAGTGGTACGTCACCAAGCAGATTGAGAACGAGAAGGCGAAACGAGCGGCTTGATCGCGCTGTTTTAAAAAGGAGGGCCGCGCAAGCGGCCCTTTTTTATTGCGAAGGAGTCTTGGATCGAGGCAGCAGGGCGATCAGCGGCCAGAGCCAGATCGATGCGGTCCACTTGAGCACGCGAGCGGCGTTCATGCCGTCTTGTTCGCCTTCGCGTGTGCGCATGAAGACAACGATGGCGCCCACCACCACCCACAGCACGAAGCCGCTGTAGACCATGGCACGGGTGTCGTAGTCATCGCCCAGCTGGGCGGCCACCAGGGCTGCGACGGGAACGGAAAGCACGACCGCCAGCGCTGCGCCGAGCAAGGCGGCACCGGGGTTGGGTTGATTGGAGCGAGGTTGAAGTGACATGCCGGCACTCTACCCTTAGACCCTATTCAAGCGCTCGATGCGGATAGGGTTGCGAGCAAGCTCCCACGGTTTGAGTTGAATCTCGGCTCGATTTCGCCGCCGATCAGAGTCACGCCCGGGTTCGGATTCTCTTCCGCGATGACGAGGGCGCAAGACTCGTAGCGTCCAAGCGATGGT
>JAVVWR010000062.1:0-16916 GCA_036652035.1 Burkholderiaceae bacterium
CCGCGGTCAGTGTGGCAACGCGACCGGCGAAGCCGTCCTTGTCGCCGTGCGGGTTGCCGTGCTGGTTGCTGGACTGAGCCGGGTGCTCGATTTCATGGTCGTGCGGACCATGGCCGTGGAAATGCCCTGCTGACATCGATAGAACTCTCTGGACTTCATAAAACTACGCGACGTCTGGTGCGCGCTCGTAGGTGATGAAGTCGAACGACCAGGGGCGGCTCGCGGTTGACGCGTGATGCTCGCGCGCCGTTTCGTGCCAGTGGGCGGGATCGGGGGTGGGAAAGTGCGCGTCGCCGTCGAAGTCGGCAGCGATCTCGGTCAGGTACAGGCGGCTCGCGTTCGCCATGGCCTGGGCGTAGAGCTCGCCGCCGCCGATCACGAACACCTCAGGCTCCGCGGCCACCCGCGCGTAGGCCGCGGCCAGGCTGGTGGCGAGTTCCGCGCCCGGCGCCAGGTAGGCGGGGTTGCGGGTGACGACGATATTGCGCCGGCCCGGCAGTGGCCGGCCGATCGACTCCCAGGTCTTGCGTCCCATGATGATGGGCTTGCCGAGTGTGGTGCGCTTGAAGTGCGCAAGGTCTTCCGGCAGATGCCAGGGCATCCTGCCCTGATACCCGATGACGCCGTTGCGCGCACGCGCAACGATCAGACTGACTTGGCTCATGCGGCCTGTCCTTGTGCGAGCCAGGTCGCGAGCCGGTCAGCCGCGTCGTCCAGCGATTGGAGATGAAGCTTGCGGCCGGGGTAGGCCGCAAACAGCGCGCGGTGCGCGGCCCACGAGCATGCGTCGGCGCGCTGGTAGTAGGCGCGAACCCAGTCGCGCAGCGCCGGCAGCAGTTGCTGCTGATCGGCGGCGCTGGCGTATTTCTCGGGCTCCCAGGGGCGCGCTTCGGTGTTGGCGAGACAGACCTCAAGCCCGGGGTCAAGCAGCAGCAGCGCGTTGGCGCGCTCCGCGGCGCGGCCCGCCATTTCGCCGTAACAGCCTTCGACGATCCAGCTGGGGTGATGCGCCAGGAAAACCTCGAGGTCGGCGATCACGGCAGCCGGCTCGCGCGCTTCGGCGATCTCGCCCGGGGCCCAGAAAATCTCGTCGAGTTCGAGCCGCAGCGAGTTGAATCGCGCCGCGAGCTGACGTGCCAGCGTGGTCTTGCCGCTGCCCGAGTTGCCGACGATCACCAGCCGCATGCGATGCCTTCCCTAGACCGCCACCGGCGCCTTGATGTGCGGGTGCGGGTCGTAGCCTTCGATGGCGAAATCTTCAAACACGTAGTCGAACAGGCTGGGCGGCCGCCGCGCAATCACGAGCTTGGGGTAGGCGCGCGCCTCGCGCGCGAGCTGCTCTTGGACCTGATCGAAGTGATTCGAATAGATGTGGCAGTCGCCACCGGTCCAGACGAAGTCGCCCACCTCCAGGTCGCACTGCTGCGCCACCATGTGGGTAAGCAAGGCGTAGCTGGCGATGTTGAAGGGCACGCCGAGGAAGATGTCGCAGCTGCGCTGGTAGAGCTGGCAGCTGAGCTTGCCCTCGGCCACGTAGAACTGGAACAGCAGGTGGCAGGGCGGCAGCGCCATCTGCGGCAGATCGGAGACGTTCCAGGCCGAGACGATCAGGCGGCGCGAATCCGGGTTGTTCTTGATCTGGTCGAGCACTTGCGTGATCTGGTCGATGTGGCCGCCCTCGGGCGTGGGCCATGATCGCCACTGCACGCCGTAGACGGGCCCAAGTTCGCCGTCGGCGCGCGCCCATTCGTCCCAGATCGTGACCTTGTTGTCGCGCAGGTAAGCGACATTGGAGTCGCCTTTGAGGAACCACAGCAGTTCGTGGATGATCGAGCGCAGGTGCAGTTTCTTGGTCGTGACCAGAGGAAAGCCCTCGGCCAGATTGAAGCGCATCTGGTGGCCGAAGACCGAGCGCGTGCCGGTGCCGGTGCGATCGGTCTTGGTGACGCCGTGTTCGTAGACATGGCGCATGAAATCTTCGTACTGTCTCATCCGTTCATTTTATCGGCTCGCTGGCCGACTGAAGAAAACCCTGAACACTTCGTTGTTCCGCGCCGACGCCTCGCACCCTGATTCGAGCGTTGCGGCATGCGCATCAACCCCGATCGACCCGACCCACAGGACCGCATGAAGTTCGCCCGACATCTCGTTTTTGCTCTTGGCTATGCGCTGTTTGGCGTGGTGGTCGCCGGCCTGGTGGCCTACGGTTTTTATGTCAGTGGCCTGCCAACGCTCTCGCGCTGGCACAGCCTCGAGCTCCAGCAGGAGTTCCGCGCCGGCGACGGCACGCGCACCTGGGTGCAGTGGCTCGCCAAGGAAGACGCGGTCTTTGCCGAACTCAAGCAGAAGATCTATGCCCGCCCGCAGGCGGGCGAAGGGCAGATCGCCTCGCGCTATACCGCCGGGGCCTTGGCCGATCCCACCAAAGAGGCGTTCGACTGGAACCGCAGCTTCGAGCTGCCGGCCAAGAATCCGCGCGGCGGCATTCTCCTGATCCACGGTCTGTCCGACTCGCCCTACAGCCTGCGCGGTTTGGCCGAGCAGATGAACGCCGCGGGCTGGACCGTGGTGGCGCTGCGCCTGCCCGGCCACGGCGCTCTGCCATCGGGCCTGCGTGACGTGAGCTGGCAGGACTGGGCGGAAGCGGTCCGCGTCGCGGCGCGCCATTTGAAGCAATCGGTGGGTGACAAGCCGATCCTGCTCGCCGGCTATTCGACCGGTGCCGCGCTTGCGCTCGAGTATTCGCTCGCCCGTCTGCAGGGCGAGGATCTGCCCGCGGCTGCCGGTCTGGTGCTCTTCTCGCCCGCGATCGAGGTCTCGCCGGCGGCCAAGTACGCCGTGTGGCAGGCGCGGGTGGCGCACTGGCTGGGTATTCCGGAACTCGAATGGACCGACGTCGAACCCGAGTACGACCCCTACAAGTTCAACAGCTTCACCGTCAACGCGGGCGATCAGGTCTACCGGCTGACCCAGCGCATCCAGGCTCAGCTGGGTTCAATCGGCAAGGGCGCTCCGGTGGCGGGCATGCCGACCATTCTTGCGTTCCAGTCAGTGGCCGACGCCACCGTATCGACCCCCGCGGTGGTGCGAAAACTGCTCGCCCGTCTGGCGTCCGATGGCCATGAGCTGGTGCTCTACGACATCAATCGTCACGCCGACGCCCGCCCGTTCTACAAGCCGGGCGCGCTCGAGATTCGCGAGAACCTGCTCGCCGGCGATCCGCTTGCGTTTACCTTGACCGCGCTCGCCAACGAATCGGCCGAGAGCGGCAAGATCAATGAACTTCGGCGCCGCGCCGGGCAGCGTGAGAAAGAGGTTCGCTCCACGGGGCTGGCCTGGCCGTCGGGCGTTTTTTCGCTGTCGCACGTGGCTCTGCCCTTTAGCCCGGCCGATCCGGTGTATGGCGCTCTGCGGCCGGAGATCAGCACCTTGCCCTATCTTGGCCGGATCGAGGTGCAGGGCGAACGCGGCGCGTTGGCCGTGCCCTCCGGCGCCTTGCTGCGTCTGCGCCACAACCCCTTCCACGCCTATCAGGCCGAACGCATCGACCATTTCTCCGACCTGATCGCGCGGCGCAAGTAAAACGGCGTGGCTGACTCATGCGTGGCGATCACGCTCGGCTTCTTGGTCATGTCGAGGCGGTTTCGCCGCCCAGACTGAAGCCCGCGCGACTCCCAACCTCACCCCTTTGTCGCCGCGGGCTCCGCCCGCGACGAGCTTGACGCGCAAGCCGGTATCGGCCCGATGGATCGGACACCAAAATCATGAGCATTGAACTGACAAAAGAAGTTCGCGCCGCGGCGATCGTTTCGATCGAACGCTATTTTCTCGACGAGCGTGACGAGCGCATCGGCAGCCTGGCCGCGCGCGGCCTGCTCGAATTTTTCCTCAAGGAAATCGGCCCCAGCGTCTACAACCAGGCCGTGACCGATGCCCAGGAGCGGCTGCAGGCGCGCGTGCTGGAACTCGACATCGAGGTGCACGAAGACGAGTTCCAGTACTGGCATCCGTCCGCCCGCCTCAAACGACGCCCTTGAATAGCATGGCGATACGCTGGATGGCCCAGAAGGCGCCGAGCGAGCCGACCCAATAGCCCGGCAGGCGCTGCAAAAGGACGAGCCACTGAGCGGGCCACTGAGCGGGCCATTGCCGGCATAGCCGGTGGAACGCCGATTCCAGCGCGAGGATCACGGCCACAAATCCAAGCTGGCCGGCTTCCACTCCCAAGTTAAAGAGCAACAAGGCGAGCGGAATCTCGTCCTTGGGGATGCCGAGCTCAAGCAGCCCGCTGGCGAACCCCAGCCCATGCAAGAGCCCGAAGGCAAAAGCCACGGCCCAGGGGTGGCGGATCGTGAAGCTGGTGCCGCCGCGCCAGCGGCGCACGATTTCGAGCGCCAGAAAGAGAATGGATAGGGCGATCAGGGCCTCGATCAGCGCTGGCGAAATCGCTACCTGGCCCACGGTGGCCGCCGCCAGCGTGATGCTGTGAGCGAGCGTGAACGCGCTCACGGTTTTGATCAGCATCCAGCGGTCGCGAACGATGAGCAGGAGCCCCAACACAAAGAGCAGATGGTCAAAGCCGGTCAGGATGTGTTCGACCCCGAGGCGGAAATAGACCCCGGCGCCGTGCTCCGTGCTGGCGGTCGGTTGCAGCGTTACCGACGGCTGGAGTGGCTTGAGCACGTGAGTCTCGACCCGACCGCTGTGGTGTTGCACCCGCACCAGCACATCGGTGGCAAAGGCCGAAAGCCCATCGACGGCAAGGATTTGTCCAGCCAGGCCGTTGGGGCACTCGAGCGTCGCGGTGTCGATCCAGGCGGTGTCGGCGCGGCTCGAGCGCGCCTCGCCTAGCAGGCGGCAGGACGCGGGGAAGACCGGCGCAATCGGCATCCGGCGGTCCGAGCGACCGATCGAGGGCAGCTTCCAGCTCAGCGCGTAAGTTCCCGGCGTGCCTTCTCTCAGATCGAGAAAGGCCGGCTGAAGTTCGTGCGCGGCCAGGCGCGGCGCGAGCAGGGCCGCAGTGATCGCCAGCGCCACGGCCAAGATCAGGCGGCCGATGGCGTTCACGAGGGCGTGGCTCCGCTGCGCTTGACCGTGATCGAGTACTTCGTTTGCAGACGCTCGAAGACGGCTTGAGAAAGTTCCTGGCGCTGCCGGTTCTGCCATTCGCGCTCGACCAGAGGCCGCACGTGTTCCAGCGCTGGCTGCTGTTCGCGCTCGATCGATTCGAGCCGAACGAGGTGGACGCCGAACCCCGATTTCAGCGGCCCGACCCAGCGGCCAAGCGGTTGCTCGACCGCTTGCTCGGCGAACTGGGTGCCAAAGATGCGCTCCAGTTCGGATTTCGAAACGCCTTCGTAGCGCGGCTCCAGCAGCAACAGACGGTCGCCGATGGCCGCGGCTTCGGTGTCCCCGCGCTGCGTATTGAGTGTGGCCAAGAGCCGGCCGACCTCGGCGTCGATCGAAGCGGGCCGCCGACTGGGGTCGAGGTAGATCTGGGTCAGAGTCAGGCGTGGCTCGACGGCGAAATCGGCCGCGTGTTGGTTGAGATAGGCCGCGAGTTCAGCGTCCGATGGCTCGATGTTGGCTGCCTCGGCGATGAACTCCATTTTCTGCTGCAAGCGGCGGCGGATCATGGCGTCATCACGGTCGAGTCCGAGCGCGAGCGCTTCCCGGACCAGCACTTCCTCGCGGATGTGAGAGGCGATCAGCCCCTCGATTTCTTCGGGCGTGGGCGGGCGCATCCACACCCGCTGAAAGTTCTGGCCGAGGCTGCGCACTTGCGCTTCGGTGACGACGATCTCGCTCGGCGGCGTGGCCGCGTTCGGGCGCAGATGCGAGTCGATCAGGGCCAGCAAGGCCCCCAGGATCAGGAAATGGACGAGAGGCTCTTTCAGAAGCGATTGGAGTCGGTGCATGCGGCATCCCGGTGCGGAAAAGTCAGGGGCTGTCGGTCTGATTCACCCTTTGGGCGAATACCAGATCGGCGAAGTCCAGGCGCGTTCCTGCTGTTTCATGGGCACCTCGGGCGCCATCTTGATGCCGAAGCGAAGCTGGTCGTAAGCGGTCCAGCGCGGAGTTGGAATTTCGATCACCCGCGCGTAGTAGAAGGCCCGTTGCGAAGGCTTGAAGTCGGGGTCGCGCCAGACCGTGGCGAGCTCGGGTGCGCCGATCGTGTTGCTCCAGGTGGCCCGCGCCACATCGACCGTGTCGCCCACCGGCGGCAGCTTGCCGTTCTTGCCGGGCTTGCGCGCGCCCGCCCACACCACGTCGTAGATCCTCTCCTGCGCACGGCCGCTGGCATCGACCCAGCCTTTGACGATCTGGACTCGATCGAGGTTGGCGCCGATCGGATCCCGCAAGGCCGCGACCAGAAAGCTCGGCGCCATGCCAGCGGGTGCGGTGGCCAGATCGCCGCCCATGGGAACGCCCTTGGCGTAGCCGGCTTCGGCCAGGTAGCGCGAGCGGGCATCGTCGGGTTTGAAATCCCAGCCGCCAAAGAAGCGCACCGTCATGCGCGTACCCGAGGTGCCATAGGTTTCCTTGCGCTTCATCGCGTCCCACAGCGCGGCGCGGGTGTTGTCGGTAGCCCATACGGCGGCGTAGCCGGCGGCCATGTAATGCCAGGTGTAGCGGGTCTTGCCGAAGCCCTGCTTCGAGGCGTGTTCCCAGCGGTTCGGCGCAGGCTCCTGGTTGGGCAGCTTGCCGAAGAAATTGTCTTCGTCGATGGCGGTGAGCGAGTTGTGAACGTCGGTGCTGCCAACCACGCCGAACTTGAAGGGGTTGACGCCGAGCTTGCCCTCTTGCTCGAGGCCGCGCATCAGTCCGCTACGGGTGTAGTTGGTCGGCATCATCGCGGGCGACAGCGGCTCGCCTTCGAGCGTCAGATTGCCGTACTCCCAGCCGGCCACGCCGAGGTCGCCCGCGAACTCGTCGTTGGGCGAGAGCAACGGATGGGTCTCGCTATTGCCCTTGGTCTGGATGATTTCCTGCAGCGGCTCCCAGCGTGAACGGCGCTCGGCGTAGTCGCGCGACAGCGGCTTGCCGGCGAAATCGACCACTTCGAACATGCGGCCGTTGCTCAGGTTGGCGTTGTGCGCAATCGCCAGCAGCTTGCCGCCGGTCTTTTGCTCGTATTTCGCCATCCATTCCCACAGCTTTTCCGGGTCTTCGCTCTGCCAGGCCGAGAAGGGAAAGATCTGGGCCGCCTTGTCCTTGCCGTCGCGAAACAACACGTTGCGGTGAAGATTGTTGCCGCCCGGAACCGAGGTCCACTCGTAGCCGATCATGGCGGTGAATCGCCCGGGCTCGTTGAAGCGGTCGGCGGTGTCGGTGTACTTCTGCCAGACCGACTTCATGATCGGCCCGACCACCTTGGGGTCCTTGATTGGTGCCGGCAGCGTGCCCTGCGCCTGGGCCGAGACGATCTGGTTGGAGGCGTCGCCGGCCTGCTGGCCGCCGGCCTTCATCATCGAGCCCCAGCGTGCCAGCGTGGGGTCGGAGACAAAAGCCGGGTTGCCGGCGTAGACCTCCTGCATCAAGCCCAGCCCTTCGGCGTGGTCGGCAATGACCAGGAAGTCGAGCGGCCGGGCCAGCTTGGCGGGAATCCCGGTTGATGACACCACCTCCTCGCCGCGCGCGAAGCGGTAGGCCTGCTCGGGCGTGAGGCGATTGCCGTTGGCAAAGGCGTCGCCCGAGTTGGCGGTGTGGTGATGGGTGTCGCCGAAGTAGACCCGGGTCGGATGGGTCCGTCCTGCATAGGGCGAGAATTTTTTCGAGGTTTCCCCGGCCGGCTTGCCGGTCGTGCCCGACTGGCCTTTGTAATCGTCGTCGATCAAGCCCTTGACGGTGGGCTCGGCCTCGGCGGCGGTCGGCGCTTGAGCGGGCGCGTGCTCGGCGGCGACCAGCGCGCCAAGAACAATGACCGCTGTTGATCCGACCAGCGCGGCGTAGCGGCGTTTGAGAGTGGTACGGGGTGTCATCGCGCCCTCCTTCGATGCGATCTCTTTGATCAGAATTTGTAGACCGCCTTCAACCAGAGGTAGTCGCCTTTCATTCGATTGCGGGTGTCGAGCTCGGCCAGCCATTTGAGCTCCAGCGCGAGCGATTGCTTGCCGATCGGCTGGATGAACCCCAGTACCGGGCCGAGCCCGGCGGTGCGGCCCTTGAAGGCGCCGAGCGAGGCGCCGGCACCGCTGTCGCCGGTGACCTGGTCAAAGTAAAAGCCTTCGGCGCCCACCGTCAGGAAGCCAGATTTCACCGGAATGATCTGCTGCAACGCGCCGTCGAGATGGAGGATCGATCCGCTCTTGTACGAGGTGTCGGAGTTCTCGGTGTTGATGCCGTACCCCAGGTGCAGCAAGGCATTGAAGCCGGATTTTTTGTTGCTGTAGACCATTCCGATCATGGGGTCGAAGGTCCAGTAGTTGAGCCCGGGGTTGCCAAGGCGGCCCTTTTGGTAACTGCCGGTGGGAGCGTAGATCGGCAGCAGGGCGTCGATCTGCCAGTCACCCTCCTTCCAGGCCAGCATGGCGGGCACCAGCGTCATGTCGCCCAGGCCCGACACCTTGTTGCTGCGTGCCACCGGGCTGCGCGGTGTCTGCACGTTGCCTGAGACATTGAGCGAGGTGTAGGGCAGGAAGGCGCCGACGGTGTAGTGCGCGCCGCCGAACACGGTGGGCTCGAAGGTGTAGCCGCCACCCACCACCAGCGTGTTGGCGGTGGCGTTGAGGTTCGATGTGATCCCGGCGGCCGTTGGTACGCGCGCCGTGGCGTCGCCGCTGTAGTGGAGGTACATCGGCTTGAAGAACGCACCCGGCACCGTTGGAATCACATCCATCAGCGTCGCATTGGCCCCGGGCAGGACATGCGAAGTGCCGCCCTCGCCCGCCCGCGCGCTGGGGCTGGCTGCCAGCAGGGTCGCCGTGAGGAGAGCGGCCTGGCATGGAGGCGACCATGAGGCGGCGGATAGGAAGCGTCGGATGCTTGGCATGGGGGCTCCGTCAACGCGGGTGTCGCTCGCCTAGGGCGAGTACCAGATCGGCGAGGTGTAGGCACGTTCCTGGATCGAGGCTGGAACGTCCTTGGGCAGGGCGAGCTTGAAGAACTTGGCGTCGAACGTGGTCCAGCGCGGCGTGGGAATTTCGATCGCGCGCACGTAGTAGAAGGCGCGCTGCCTGGGGTCGAAGGCCGGGTCCTTCCAGTAGACGGCCAGATAGGGCGCGCCGATCGAGTTGGTGTAGCTCGCCTCCCTGACGTTGACGGTGTTGCCCACGGGAGCGAGCTTGCCGTTCTTGCCGGGCTTGCGCGGCCCTGACCAGGCCAGATCAATCACCGTTTCTTGCGGCACGCCCCTGGCGTCGAGCCAGCCCTTGACCATCTGCAAGCGGTCGAGGTTGGCGCCGTCGGCGTCGCGCCGGGCGACGACCAAGAAGCCGGGCGCCTGGCCCGCGGGAGCCGATGGGAGTTCGCCCCCCATCGGCACCCCCTTGGCATAGCCGTTGGCGGCGAAGTCGGAGCGCTCGAGGTCCTTGGGCATGAAGTCGTAGCCGCCAAAGACCCGAACCACCAGTCGCGTGCCGGTGGTGGCGTAGACCTCCTTGCGCGCCATCGCGTCCCACAGCGCCTCGCGCGTGTTGTCACGAGCCCAGACCGCGGCGAGCCCGGCGGCCGAAATTTCCCGCGCGAACATCTGTGTTCCCGGCGGGCCGCCGCGGCCAGTGATGACCTCATCGAAGCGGACCGGATCGTTCGAGGGCTCGAGCGCCACCACCTTGCCAAAGTAGTTGTCCTCTTGCGTGGTCGACAGCGAGGTGTGGGCGTCGGTCGATCCGATCACGCCGAATTTGAAGGGGTTGGCGCCGAGCTGGGCGTCGTAGGCGAGCCCGCGCTTGAGCGCTTCGCGCGCGTATTCGCGCGGCAGCATGGCGCGGGTCTTGGGTTGCGGGCCGAACGAACCCCGGTCCCAGCGCTCGAAGTTGGCGAATTCGTCGCGGCTCGCCAGCAGAGGGTGGGTCTCGCCATCGCCCTTCATCTGCGTGATTTCGTAGATCGGCTCCCAGCGCATGCGGCGCTCGGCGTAGTCGCGATCGATTGGCTTTTTCGAGGTGAGCGTCACGTCGTCGAACATCAGGCCGTTCGAGAGGTTGCCGTTGTGCGGAATCGCCAACAGCCGCCCGCCGGTCTTCTTCTCGTAGGCGGCCATCCACTCCCACAGTTGCTCGGGATCTTTCGAGTCGGCCGACGAGAGCGGAAGAATCTGGTCGGCATGGCGCTTGCCGTCGCGAAAGACGAGGTTGCGGTGGAGGTTGTTGCCGCTCGGGTCCGAGGTCCACTCATAGCCGATGAAGGCGGTGAAACGCCCCGGCTCGTTGTACTTTTCCGCCGCTGCGGTGATTCGCTGCCACGACGGGCGCAGCATCGCCTGATTGGATTCGAGGGTGTTGGTGCCGGCCGTGCGGGCGCCGCGCCAGGCGTTGTACGCCCCGATCGGATCGCCCGCCTTGACCCGATCGTGGATCGTCTTGCCGAGCGGGTCCTTGAGCAGTTCCGGATTGGACTCGGCGATCATCGGCGCCACGCCCAGGCCTTCGGCATGGTCGGCTACCACCAGAAAGTCGAGTGGCCGCGGCAGCCGGACCGGCAGGCCGGTGCTCGAGGTGACGGTCTCGCCGCGAGCGAAACGGTAGGCCTCGTCCGGACCGAGTTTGTTGCCGATCATCCCGGCGTCGGTCGAATACGACGTGTGCACGTGGGTGTCGCCGAAGTAGACGCGATTGGGGAAGGTCTGTTGCGGATAGGGCGAATACTGGCGCTGACCGGGAAGGATCGACGGGACGTCGTCCTGCGCCAGACTCGTGTCAAAAACCCCGGCCAAGACCAGTGCGGCCAAACCGAACCAGCGATCAGGGCGCATCGTCATCTCCCAAGAGTGCCTTGGACGATAGCGGGGTCTTTACCCGCGCAGCCGTGAGAGTTCCGTGGCGGTGCTCAGATCGGCGACCGCTCGGCGACGGCTCGGGCGGCCTCGCGCCTAACGATCCACGCCCTGGGTTTCGGCCCAGGGGTTGCTGCGCCGCAGGCGATGGTCGTCGCCGACCCGACGGGTGAAAGCAACCCGGTCGAAAAACTCCAGGACCTGGATCGCGAGCTTGCGGCCGCCGCCGATACGGTCGCGGAAATCGGCCGCTCGCACCGCGCCGGTCTCGCTCGCGATCGCGCTGGCGATCTCCGCCATCTCGGCCACCGCGCGGGTCAGAAAGAAATGGTCGTGAGCGACCCGGCTGGTCGCGCCGATCCGCGTGACTTGCTGGAGCAGGGTGCGCACAGCGGACTCGGGTTCGCCCAGCGCGCGGGCGATGTCTCTCACCCGCGGCGGCGCCCAGGGCGTGGCCGCCAGCAGCGGTTCGGTCCTCTCCCACAAGAGCCGCTGCGCGTGGGCGAGCTCCGCCCGGTGCTGCGGGCTGGCGAGAAAGGCGCCGCGCCGCTCGAGCCGGCCGGCCGCCAGCAGCTCGTCGGTCATGACCGTCATGGCCGCCGTGGGCAGGGACGGCGCAACGATCCGCCGCAGCCGGTTCTGCTCCAGCCCAGGCATCTCGGGCTCGCGTTCGTGCAGCGCGGTCACCGCGTCGAGCGTCCGTTCTTGCAGGCGCTGCCAGTGCCCGTTTGAAAACGCGATGGCCGCCACCCGTCTGGCCCCCAGCGTGGCGAGCAAGGCGTCGATGTCGGCCGCACCCAGGTTCCAGGCATGGGCGAGCCGCTCGATAGCCACCGGTTCGTGAGCCAGCCATGCGGCGAGCGCGGCTTCGCGGTCGGGCTGGCTCAAGGCCTTGAGCAGGGCGAGCCGCTCGGGCTTGCGCCGGCCGCGGGTGGGCGGCGCGGTATCGATCACGACACCGCCGCCCAAGGTGCGGCAGCCGGCGGCATCGCGCAGGATGAAGCGGTCGCCGCGGCAGACGGCGAGGGGCAGCACGGCCTGCACGGCAACCAGCGCCGAGCCGCCGGGTTCGATCGAGCCGGCATCGAGCACCGCGACACGCGCCAGCAGATCGCGGGTGCCGATGTGAAGATGAACCGGGCTCCCATGGGCGAGCGGCCTGGGCGCGTGGGGCGAGAGTTCGAGGCGGGCGTCAAAGCGCTCGCTGGTGTTGGCCAGTTCGCCCGTCTGAACCCAGTCGCCGCGCTTGACCTGGTCGCGCGCCACGCCCACCAGGTTGAGCGCGCAGCGCTCGCCGGCGTGCCCTGCCGGCGCGGCGCGGTCTTGCGCGTGGAGGCTGCGCACCCGCGTGCGCAGGCCGCGCGGCGCGATTTGAACCTCATCGCCCACGCTCACCCGGCCCGAATGCACGCGGCCCGTCACCACGGTGCCCATGCCGGCGAGCGTGAACACGCGGTCAACCGCCAGGCGAAATCCGCCGGGCTCCTGGCGCGCCGCATGAGCGTGGGCGGCGGCGATCAGGTGTTCTTCGAGAGCGCCCAGGCCCGCGCCGCTCGCGCTGGAGACCTCGAACACCGGCCAGTCGGCGGCGGGGCTGGCGGCGACGAGCCGGGCCAGGCCGGCGCGGGTGGCCGCGATCAGGTCCGCGCCGGCGAGGTCGATCTTGGTGATCGCCACCGCTCCACGGTCGATGCCCAGCAGGCGCAGGATCTCGAAGTGCTCGACGGTCTGCGGCATCACGCCGTCGTCGGCGGCGACCACCAGCAGGGCGAAGTCGATTCCGCCCGCGCCCGCCAGCATGGTGCGGACAAAGCGTTCATGCCCCGGCACATCGACCAAGCCGATCACCTCTCCCGTGGCCAGCGCGCGGTAGGCGTAGCCCAGCTCGATGCTGATGCCGCGGCGCTGCTCCTCGGGCAAGCGGTCGGTGTTGCGGCCGGTCAGCCGCTGCACCAGGCGGGTCTTGCCGTGGTCGATGTGGCCGGCGGTGCCGATCAGCATGGCGCTGCCAGATTGGCGATAAAGCCGGCTTCGTCGGTCAGGCAGCGGGCGTCGAGCCACAGCGCGCCGTCGTGAATCCGGCCGATCACCGGAACCGGCCGGCGCCGCAGCCGGGTTTCCAGCGCGGGCAGCCCGCCGCGTCCGGGCGCGACGGGCGCGATTCGCAGCGCCACCGAGGCGAGCCGCTCGACCGGCTGCGCGCCCGAGCCGATCTGGCTCGCGCAGTCAGCCAGGCTCACGGTGAAACGCGGCCCGACAAAGGCGGCCAGGGCCGGCCAGACGCCTTCGGCGCTGGCACGGATCGCGGCCGGGGGGCGGCTGAGCAGGGCCAGCGTCGGCAGGCGCTCGGGCAGACGGTGCGCGCTGGCGACAATCCGCAGCGTGGCCTCAAGCGCGGCGAGCGTGAGCTTGGAGACGCGCAGAGCGCGCTTCAAGGGATGGCGCTTGATGCGCTCGATCAGATCGGCGCGGCCCACGATGATTCCGGCCTGCGGGCCGCCCAGGAGCTTGTCGCCCGAGAAGATCACCAGGTCGGCGCCGGCGGCGATCGAATCCTGCGGCAGCGGCTCGCGCGGCAAGCCCCACTGGGAAAGATCGACCAGGGCGCCCGCCCCCAGGTCGACCACCAGGGGCAGCTGGTTCTCATGCGCGATGCGCGCGAGTTCGGTCTCGGCCACGGCCGCGGTAAAGCCCGTGATCGCGTAGTTCGAGGCGTGAACCTTCATCACCAGGCCGCTGCGCGGGCCGATCGCGGACTCGAAATCGGCGGCGTGGGTGCGATTGGTCGTGCCGACCTCGACCAGCTTGCAGCCCGCCGTTTTCATGATGTCGGGGATGCGAAAGGCGCCGCCGATCTCGATCAGTTCGCCGCGCGAGATCAGCACCTCTTTGCGCGCGGCCAGCGCCGTCAGCGTCAGCAGTACCGCGGCCGCGCCGTTGTTGACCACGGTGGCGGCGGGGGCGCCGGTGAGTCCGCGCAGCAGCTCGGCCACCACCTCGTCGCGGTCGCCGCGGCGGCCACCGTCGAGGTCGAACTCGAGCGCCACCGGAGCGCGCATCGCGGTGGCGACCGCGGCGATCGCCTCCTCGGCGAGCAGGGCGCGGCCGAGGTTGGTGTGGATCACCGTGCCGCTCAGGTTGAAGACAGTCTTCAGGCGCGGCGCGAGCCAGGCGTCCAGCCGCGTGGTGGCGGCGGCGGCGATCGCGTCGTCGTTGGCAATCGCGGCGCCGGCCTTGGCGGCCAGACGCGCGGCCGCGATCGCGGCCTGCACCGCTTGTTTGGCCAGCGCGTGGCCGTGAGTGGCGATGGCGGCCTGCCACTCGGGGCGCAACAACAGGCGGTCAACACTTGGCAGCCGCGCCAGCGCGGGCGCGATCCTGGGCTCGCCCACACGGGGCAGAGTCGGTTCCATAAGTTCTTGAGGCCGCAAGGCCAAAGGCAAGGGCCGCAAGGCTAGCGGATTTACGGTGTGGCGGCCCGCCGCGGGTCGAACTCGCGTTACTCGGGCGGGTTTGGATTTCGTGGCCGCGGGCCGAGCCCGCGCTACTCGGGCGGGTTTGGCTTTCGTAGCGCGGGCTGTGCCCGCGTCGGTCTTGCGCCACAAAGGGATCCGCGGGCGTAGCGGGCTCCGCCCGCGTCGGTTTTCGTCACGTCGGGATCCGCGGGCGCAGCCCGCGCTACCCGGGCGAGGTTTGGCTTTCGTGGCGCGGGCTGCGCCCGCGCAGAGCCGGTCACGGCCCCGCGCCCAGACAGTCCGGGTGCCGTGGGCCTTTGCGGCGCACCCGTCCGGACAGAGCCGCTTGCGATGTCACAAGTTTTGCGGGGCGCCCGCCGATAGACTCGGCGCATGGCTACCCCCTCTCCCGATGCCGCCGCGGCGGCTTTTATCGAACGCTGGCGCGCTGTGCCGCAATTGCCCGGCGCCACCGAGCTCGCCACCGCCCAGAGTTTTGTGAGCGAACTCTGCGAACTGCTTGATCTTCCCCGGCCGCATCCGACGGTCGAGCAGGACTACCAGTTCGAACGCCCCGTCACCTTTGCTCACGGCGACGGCAGCAGCTCGGCCGGGCGCATCGATTGCTATCGCCGCGGCGCTTTCGTGCTCGAAGCCAAGAAGCTGCGCAGCGCCGAAGGCAAGGGTTTCGACGACGCGCTTCTGCGCGCCCGCAGCCAGGCCGAGCAATACGCCCGCGCGTTGCCCGCCGTGGAGGGCCGCCCGCCTTTTCTGCTGGTGGTGGATGTGGGCCGGGTGATCGAGCTCTACGCCGAATTCAGCCGCAGTGGCGCCACCTACACGCCTTACCCCGACCCGCGCAGCCACCGGCTGCGGCTCGAAGACCTCGCCCGTGCCGAGGTGCGCGAACGCCTGCGCGCGGTCTGGCTCGACCCCGCCAGCCTCGACCCCGCCAAACGCTCGGCGCGCGTCACCCGGGCGCTGGCCGAAAAGCTCGCCCGCGTCGCCCGCGCGCTGGAGACCCGCCATCCGCCGCAGTGGGTGGCCGATTTTCTGAGCCGCTGTCTCTTTAGCCTGTTTGCCGAAGACATCGGCCTGCTGCCCCGCCGCAGCTTTGGCCATCTGCTCGAAACCCACCGCGCCCGCCCCGCCGTGCTCGCCCGCATGATGGAAGAGCTGTGGACGGCGATGGACACCGGTGGCTTTTCCGCCGCGCTCGCTGAAGACGTCCTGCGTTTCAACGGCAAGTTCTTCAAGGACCGCCGCGCGCTGGAGTTGCGCGACGAGGAAATCGCACAGCTCATCGCCGCCGCCCGCTCCGACTGGCGCGAGGTCGAACCCGCGATCTTCGGCACCCTGCTCGAACGCGCGCTCGACCCTGCCGAGCGCCACGCCCTGGGCGCGCACTACACCCCGCGCGCCTATGTCGAGCGGCTGGTTCTGCCGACCGTGATCGAACCCCTGCGCGCCGACTGGGCCAATGCCCATGCCGCCGCCCTGGTGCTGGCGCAGGAAGGCAAGCTCGAAGCCGCCGCCGACACCGTGCGCGGTTTCCTGCACCAGCTCACCCACGTGCGCGTGCTCGACCCCGCCTGCGGCAGCGCCAATTTTCTGTACGTCACGCTCGAACACTTGAAGCGCCTCGAAGGTGAAGTGCTCAACGCGCTCGACGAATTGGGCGACACCCGCGGCCGGCTCGACCTCGAAGGCGCCAGCGTCGATCCGCATCAGTTGCTCGGGATCGAGCTCAACCCGCGTGCCGCCGCGATTGCAGAAATGGTTTTATGGATCGGCTACCTGCAATGGCATTACCGCGTGCGCGGCAACGTCCAGCCGCCGCTGCCGGTCTTGAGGGACTTTCACAACATTGAAAACCGCGACGCCGTGCTCGCCTGGGACGACGTCGAGCCCGCCACCGACGAGTCGGGCCAGATCCTCACCCGCTGGGACGGCCTCACCACCCGGGCGCATCCGGTGACCGGCGAGCCCGTGCCGGACGAGAGCGCGCAACGCGTGGTCGAGCACTACCTCAATCCGCGCCCGGCCGAGTGGCCCGCGGCCGATTTCGTGGTCGGCAACCCGCCTTTCATTGGCGCGGCCACCCTGCGCGGCGCCTTGGGCGATGGCTATGTCGAAGCCCTGCGCGGCGCCTGGCCGACCGTACCCGAGAGCGCGGACTTGGTGATGTACTGGTGGGAGCACGCCGCCGAACTCACCCGCGCGGCCAAGCTGCGCCGCTTTGGCTTCATCACCACCAACAGCCTGCGCCAGACCTTCAACCGCCGCGTGGTGGCGCGCCACCTCGAAGCCACGCCGCCGCTGGCGCTGCGCTTTGCGATTCCCGACCACCCCTGGGTCGATAGCGCCGACGGCGCGGCCGTTCGCATTGCCATGACCGTGGGCGATACCAGTGCCGCGGCGGGGCAGCTCAAGCTCGTGCGGGAAGAAACGCTCGCCGCCGACGGTGAAGTGAGCGTGGGGCTGACTGAAAACGAGGGTGTGATTCACGCGGACTTGCGCGTGGG
>JAVVWR010000063.1:0-16214 GCA_036652035.1 Burkholderiaceae bacterium
CGCCGCGGCACCAAGCTCAATGCCCCTTCAAGAACTCCTTCAAGGCGACTCCCGTATGCGTCCCCGCCGCGATGATTGCGGCGGGCGCTCCTGTCGCCACCACGCGCCCGCCGCCTGAGCCGCCCTCGGGCCCGAGGTCGAGAATCCAGTCGGCTTCCGCAATCACATCGAGGTTGTGTTCGATCACCACCACGGTGTTGCCGCCATCGACCAGACGGTGCAAGACCTTGACCAGCTTTTCCACGTCGGCCATGTGCAGGCCCACGGTCGGCTCGTCGAGCACGTAGAAGGTCTTGGGCGGCTTCTGGCCGCGGCGGGTCACGTCGTCGCGCACCTTGGAGAGTTCGGTCACGAGCTTGATGCGCTGCGCCTCGCCGCCCGAGAGCGTGGGTGAGGGCTGGCCCAGCGTCAGATAGCCCAGGCCCACGTCCTGCAACAGCTTGAGCGGGTGCGAGATGTTGGTCTGGGCGGCGAAGAACTCGACCGCGTCGTCGATCTCCATCTTCAGCACATCGCCGATGCTCTTGCCCTTCCACTTCACCGCCAGCGTTTCCTCGTTGAAGCGCGCGCCGCCGCAGACGTCGCAGCCAACCTTGACGTCGGGCAGGAAACTCATCTCGATGGTGCGGATGCCCTGGCCTTCGCAGGCCTCGCAGCGGCCGCCCTTGGTGTTGAAACTGAAGCGGCTCGCGCTGTAGCCGCGGGTGCGCGCTTCGACCGTTTCGGCAAACAGATTGCGGATCGAATTCCAGAAGCCCACGTAGGTGGCGGGGCAGGAGCGCGGGGTCTTGCCGATCGGGGTCTGGTCGACTTCGAGCACGCGGTCAACGCGGCCCCAGCCTTCGATGTTGGAGCACCCCGACCACGTGCCGTCAAAGCCCTTGGCGCCCAGCACCCGCTGCAGGTTGCCGAGCAGGACGTCGCGCGCCAGCGTCGATTTGCCCGAGCCCGACACGCCCGTGACCACCGACAGGCGCTCGAGCGGGAAGGCGGCAAGCGGCTGGTCAAGGTTGTGCTGCTTGGCGTCGATGACCTCGATGAAATCGGTCTGGTCATTGACCGCGCGGTGTGTGTCCTGCGAGTGCAACAGGGGCGCTCGCAGATAGCGGCCGGTGAGCGACTCTGGCGCCGCCATGATGTCGGCCACCGTGCCTTGAGCGATCACGCGGCCGCCGCGCACGCCGGCGGCGGGGCCGATGTCGATCACATGGCCGGCCTTGCGGATGGTGTCCTCGTCGTGCTCGACCACCACCAGCGTATTGCCCTTGGCGCTGAGCTTGGCGAGCGCGTCGAGCAGGATGCGGTTGTCGCGCGGGTGCAGGCCGATGGTGGGCTCGTCGAGCACGTAGCACACGCCTTGCAGGTTCGAGCCGAGCTGGGCCGCGAGCCGAATCCGCTGCGCTTCGCCGCCCGATAGCGTGGGCGCGGCGCGGTCGAGCGCGAGGTAGCCCAGGCCCACTTCCTCCAGGAACTCGAGCCGCGAAGTGATTTCGGCGAGCGCGTCGCGGGCGATTTCGGCTTCGCGGCCGGAGAGCGAAACGGTCTTGAAGAACTCTCGAGCCTCATCGACCGGCAGCTGAGCGAGTTCGGCAATCGAGCGGTTGGCAAACTTCACCGCCAGAGCGATGGGGTTGAGCCGCAGGCCGTGGCAGGCATCGCAGGGTTCGGTCGCACCTTCGAACCAGGCGTTCCATTGAATCTCTTCGCCGGTCTGCTCGGCATCGAAGCCGCTGAGCTTTAAGCCCGTGCCAAAGCAGGCCTCGCACCAGCCGTGCTTGGAGTTGTACGAGAAGAGCCGCGGGTCGGGCTCGGGGAAGCTGGTGCCGCAGCTCGAACACGCGCGCTTGGTGGACCAGCTCTTCTGGCTGAGCTGGGGCGTGGCCTCGCCGCGGGCGATCGCCGCCTGCAGGTCGCCCAGCGGCCAGACCAGAGTCACCACGCCGTGACCGTGGCCCAGCGCCTCTTGCAGCAGGGCGCGCAGGCGGGCTTCGTTCTCGGGCTCGACCTGGATGTCGCCCACCGGCAGCTCGATCGTGTGTTCCTTGAAGCGCTCGATGCGCGGGAACTTGGCCGTTGGCAGAAAGGCGCCATCGACCCGCAGGTGGGTGTGGCCCTTGCCGTGCGCCCACTTGGCGAGATCGGTGTAGACGCCCTTGCGGTTGACCACCAGGGGTGCGAGTACGCCCACATGCTGGCCGCGCAATTCCTTCATCACATTGGCGACGATCACGTCAAAGCTCTGCGGCGTCACCGCCACGCCGCAATCGGGGCAGTGCTGCACGCCAAGCTTCACATAGAGCAGGCGCAGGAAGTGATAGACCTCGGTGAGCGTCGCCACGGTTGACTTGCGTCCGCCGCGCGAGGTGCGCTGCTCGATCGCCACGGTGGGCGGAATGCCGTAGATCGCATCCACATCCGGCCGGCCGGCGGGCTGGACGATCGAGCGCGCGTAGGCGTTGAGCGATTCCAGATAACGCCGCTGGCCCTCGTTGAAGATGATGTCGAAGGCGAGCGTGCTCTTGCCGCTGCCCGAGACGCCGGTGATCACGGTGAACTCGTCGCGCGGGATCTCGACGTCGATGTTCTTGAGGTTGTGTTCGCGCGCGTGCACCACCTCGATCGAATTGCGCGCCGCCGCCCGCCGCGCCGCGATCTGGGTCTGCAGCGGAACGCCGTCATCCGGCCGCGGCTCTTCCACAAAAAATGGGGTCAGTGTCGATTTTTCGATCGTTTTGGGTGGCGTCGAAGAAATTGGTGTCTGACCCCGATTTTCTCGATTTTCTCGATTTTCCAGATGGGCGCGGTAGCTCGCCAGCGCGCGCCCGGTGTGGGAGGCGGGGTTGGCGATCAGCTCGTCGGGCGTTCCCACGCCCACCAGATCGCCGCCCGCGTCGCCGCCCTCGGGGCCGAGGTCGATCAGCCAGTCGGCGCCGTCGATCACGTCGAGGTTGTGCTCGATCACCACCACCGAATGGCCAGTGGCGATCAGCTTGCGCAGCGCGTGCATGAGCTTGGCCACGTCGTCGAAATGCAGGCCGGTGGTGGGCTCGTCGAACAGAAAGAGCGTGCCGCGGGTCGGCGGCTTGCCAGTGGCGGCTTGGGCCAGGAACCCGGCGAGCTTCAAACGCTGCGCCTCGCCGCCCGAGAGCGTGGGCACGGGCTGGCCGAGCTTGACGTATTCGAGACCGACCTCCGCGATCGGTGTCAGGGCGCGCACCACTTCGCGGTCGGCGGCAAAGAAATTCACCGCTTCGCTGACGGTAAGGGCTAGCACCTGCGCGATGTTGAGCGCGCGGCCGTCGCGGGTGATCGTGACTTCCAGCGTTTCGGGGCGGTAGCGCTGGCCGTCGCAATCGGGGCAGCGCAGGTAGACGTCGGAGAGGAATTGCATCTCGACGTGTTCGAAACCGTTGCCGCCGCAGGTGGGGCAGCGGCCGTCGCCCGAGTTGAAGCTGAAGGTGCCGGCGGTGTAGCCGCGCTCCTTGGCAAGATCGGCCTTGGCAAAGAGCTTGCGGATCGAGTCGAAGGCGCCGACGTAGCTCGCCGGGTTCGAGCGCGTGGTCTTGCCGATCGGCGATTGATCAACAAACGCCACGTCGTCGATCCAGTCGGCGCCGAACACCGCGTCGTGCGCGCCCGGCGTTTCGGTTGCCTTGCCCTTGGCCTTGGCGAGCGCGGGGACCATCACGTCCTGGATCAGGGTGGATTTGCCCGAGCCCGACACGCCGGTGATGCCGACCAGGCGCTTCAAGGGCAGTTCGATGTCGAGGTTCTTCAGGTTGTGCTGGCGCGCGCCCTGGACCACGATCTTCGGCGTCTTGTCGCTCACCGGTTCGCGGAAGGGCTTGTCCATGCGGATCGCACCCGCCAGGTAGCGGCCGGTGAGCGTGTCGGCTCGTTTCAGTTCGGCGGGAGAGCCGTTGAAGACGATTCGGCCGCCGCGCTCGCCCGGGCCCGGGCCCATGTCGATCACGCGGTCGGCGGCGAGCATCACCTGCGGGTCGTGCTCGACCACGACCAAGGTGTTGCCGGCATCGCGCAGGCGGTGCATCACGCGGGTGACGCGGTCCATGTCGCGCGGGTGCAGGCCGATGCTGGGCTCGTCAAGCACGAACAAGGTGTTGACGAGCGAAGTGCCCAGCGCGGTGGTCAGGTTGATCCGCTGCACCTCGCCGCCCGAGAGCGTTCGGCTCTGGCGGTCGAGCGTGAGGTAGCCCAGCCCCACGTCCACCAGAAACTTGAGGCGGGCGCGCAGCTCATCGAGCAGCATCTCGCTCGCTTCGTCGAGCGGAGCGGGCAGGGTGATGCGGTCGAAGAAGAGCTTGATGCGCTCGATCGGCAGGAGCATCAGGTCGTGGATCGCCAGGCCGGGCATGGCGTCCAATTGCTCGCGCGACCAGCGCACCTCGACCGGGCGGTAGCGCGCATAGCGCGGCGCCGTGATGTCGGTGGCCGCGGCTGGCTTAATGGCGCCATCGATGAGCGTGGTGGCACTGGCGCTGTTGAGCGATCCCAGTGCGGCGCTCGCCGAGGAACCCGGGGTCGGATTCGGATTTCGCAAGCATGGCGCCTCACCCGGCTCGCTCGCTCGAGCGAAATTCGAGTCTGACCCCGTTTTTCGAAGCACGAGCTGCGTCGCTGGGAAAAGGGAGTCTGACCCCAATTCCCCCAATTCATCCATCGCTCCGGGAGCGAGCGCCGCATCGGCGTCGGCCTGCGTGCCGACGCGCCACAGCAAGGCTTCGGGCTTCAAGCGCGCGCCGGCGCAGGTGGGGCATTCGGTGTAGCTGCGGTAGCGCGACAAGAGCACTCGGATGTGCATCTTGTAGGCCTTGCTCTCGAGCCACTCGAAGAAGTGCGATACGCCATACCACTGGGTCTGCCACTTGCCCTTCCAGCCGGGTTCGCCCTCGAGCACCCAGCGCTGGTGTTCGGGCGGCAGGTCCTTGAAGGGAACGTCCATCGCCAC
Source organism: Burkholderiaceae bacterium (assembly GCA_036652035.1). Classification (GTDB taxonomy): domain Bacteria; phylum Pseudomonadota; class Gammaproteobacteria; order Burkholderiales; family Burkholderiaceae_F; genus JAEZVV01. The sequence goes on from JAVVWR010000063.1 coordinate 4,970, forward strand.
ATGGTCGCGGCGGGCGTACTTGATGAGCTCGGTCTGGCATTCCTCGAAGCTCTTGGTCTGCCAGGGTTTGACCGCGCCCTCGGCGAGGGTCTTGGTCTCGTCGGGGATCACCAGGCCATAGTCCACCCCGATCACGCGGCCAAAGCCGCGGCAGGTCTCGCAGGCGCCCAGGGGCGAGTTGAAGCTGAAGGTCGAGGGGTGCGGCGTTTCGTAGCCGATGTCGCAGTCGGCGCAGTGCAGGCCTTCGCTGAACTTCCACACCGCGGCGTCGCTGCCGTCGTCGGCCAGCACATGGACATCGAGCTTGCCCGCGCCCAGTCGCAGCGCGCGTTCGATCGCGTCGACCGCGCGCGCCTGATCGACCTTGCCAAGGCGGAAACGGTCGCTCACCACGTCGAGCCGTGGTGAGCCGTCCGCCTGGCGCTTGCCGTGAACCTTGGTATAGCCCTGCGCTTCGAGGTGGGTGCGGATCTCGTCCTCGCTGAAGTTCTTGGGCACCGTCACGGCGAAGGTAAGCACCAGGCGCGGATCGCCCGCCTTTGCTGCGCGCTGGCTGAGCGCGGTGAAGATGCCCGCCGGCGTGTCGCGCACCACCGGCTTGCCGCAGCCGCGGCAGTGCAGGTGGGCGGCGCGGGCAAACAAGAGCTTCAAGTGATCGTTGAGCTCGGTCATGGTGCCGACCGTCGAGCGCGAGGTGCGCACCGGATTGGTCTGGTCGATCGCAATCGCGGGCGGTACGCCGTCGATGCGATCGACCTGCGGCCGGTCCATGCGATCGAGGAACTGCCGCGCGTAGGGGCTGAAGGTCTCGACGTAGCGGCGCTGGCCCTCGGCGTAGAGCGTGTCGAACACGAGCGAGCTCTTGCCCGAACCCGACACGCCCGTCACCACGGTGAGCTCGCCGGTGGGCAGATCGAGGTCGAGGTTGCGCAGATTGTTCTGGCGGGCGCCGCGGATGCGGATCGCCTTGGAATCGTGGGAAGCCATGCGGGAAACCTGTGAGGGCGGGCCAAAGCACCGTGGGTGAACGAAGTCTAGCGAGCCAGGCGGGGGATTCGCCGAGAGTGGTGCAGAGGTGAGGGCGGCGCGGCGCACATCAAGGCGAAGGCTGGCGCGGGTGCGGGAAGGCCTCTACCCCCGCGGGTGGGCGGCGGCCTAATACCGATGGGTGGTGATGACGCCGGTCAAGGTGGCCGCGAACCGGCGCCGCGATGCTGGACCGATCGCTCAAGGAGAACAACGTGCTCTGGTTGATTGCCCCGGTTCTGTCGCTGCTGGTGCTGGCGGCGCATTTCTATCGCGCCAGCGTGATGCCGCTGGCCGCTCTGTCGATTGCCGTGGCCTTTCTGCTGCTGGTGCCGCGAGCCTGGGCGGCGCGGGCGGTGCAGATCGCTCTGCTCCTCGGCGCGCTCGAGTGGCTGCGCACGCTGGCGAGCCTGGCCGCGGAACGGATGTCCTGGGACCAGCCCTGGCTGCGGATGGCGGCGATCCTGGGGGTGGTCGCTCTGCTGACGGCCGCCTCGGCGCTGGTGTTTCGCGCGCGTCGATTGCGTGAGCAATATCGACTGAAATAGGAAGTGGGCGGTCGGGACAAGCCGAGGAGGCTCGTCAGTGAGTCGGTTGGCGGATGCAAGTGTTTTGTTGATCAGCCTTTGAGGCTGCGGCGGGCAGACACGAGATGCCACGGCAGCACGACCGCCCCACGCCCTGCGCAAAGCAGGGCATCGTGGATTCTTAAGACGCTGTCTCGGGCTCTTGTTGCCGCCGAGATGATGCTTCGCGCGGTCAGCGAGTCTCGCGCGCCAGCGCCAGCAGAACGCCGAAGCCAACCAACAGACCGCCGAAGGCCCGGTCGATCCAGTGGCGCACGGCCAGTAGCCGATCGCGCACGGCCCCGGCCGAGAAGCACAAGGCAACCAGGCTGAACCAGGCCATGTGTGCCACCGAGATGAAAGCTCCATAGCCGATCTGCACCGCCAGTGGCGTGTCAGGTCGCACCACCTGCATGAACAGGCTGACGATGAAGATCGTGGTTTTGGGGTTCAGCGCATTGGTCAGGAAGCCTGTTCGCATCGCAGCGCCATCCGACAGCGGTGAGCCAGGCCCATCGGCCAGTGCGCCGACGGGCTTGGCGCGCAACATCTTCACGCCGAGATAGACCAGATAGGCCGCACCGACCAGCTTGATGGCGTTGAACAGCCAGAGCGACTGCTGGATCAGCAAACCCACGCCGACGAGGGTGTAGGTGACATGCACCAGCACGCCAAGGCCGATGCCCAGGGCCGTCAGTACGCCGGCGCGGCGCGACAGCATCAGGCTGTTGCGCGTGACCATGGCAAAGTCCGGCCCGGGACTGATGACGGCCAGCAAGGTTATTGTGATGACAGCTATCAATTCGGTCATGGAAGTCTTGTAGATCGATAACGAATCTGCAGGATGCTATCGACATCAATCGCCGATGAATAACGATGCTTTCTGACAATAACTGTGAGTCTGGTTCACCATCCTCGGATGGACGCCTGCCCTCGCTGCTGGCGCTGCGCTGCTTTGAAGCGGCGGCCCGCCTGGAGAACTTCAGCCGGGCGGCCACCGAGTTGCACCTCACTCACGGCGCCGTCAGCCGCGCCGTGCGCCTGCTCGAAGACGAACTCGGCGTGGCGCTGTTCGAGCGGCGCAGCCGGCGCGTATTTCTGACCGATGACGGCCGCACGCTAGCGCTGGCCGTGAGTGACGGCCTGCAACTGATGCGCAAGGCGGTAGGCGAACTGCGCGCCACGGCCCGCCGGGAACGGCGCTGGGTGCTGTCGTGCGAGCCGACCTTGCTGATGCGCTGGCTGATCCCGCGCTGGCCGGACTTTCAGGCCCAGCATCCGGGGATCGACGTGCATCTGGTCGCTGGCGGCGGGCCGTTCTCCTTTGCCGGCGGCATCGACCTGGCCATCCGCCGCGACGACTTTCCCTGGCCTGAGAGCTTCCACGCCGAGCCTCTGTTCGCTGAGAAGATTGGCCCCGTCTGCCGCCCGGACAAGGTGGCCACCTGCTTGAGCACGAAGAAAGGCGCTGCCGTGTTGCGGCCAGGCGCGACGCGTCTGCACTCGCGTACGCGGCCGGGCGCCTGGCAGGAATGGGCCACTGCTGCAGGCCAGCCCGCACCCGAAGCGCCGGGGCAGAGCTTCGACCACTTCTATTTCAGCTTGCAGGCGGCCGTGGCTGGCCTGGGCGTAGCCATCGGCCCTTGGCATCTGGTGCGCGACGATCTGGATAGCGGCGTGCTGGCGGCGCCGCTCGGTTTCATCGAGGACGGCTCGCGCTACTTTCTGCTGTCGCCTCAGCCCTTGCCGCCCACTGGCCCGCAGGCGGACTTGCTGGCGTGGTTGCGGGCGATGGCCTGAGCGGCTCGCTGAGGATCAGAGATGGAATTCCATCGCGATCATCGGCGTGCTCTGCCGGGTGCCGGGGGTGGGCGCGGTAGACCGCGTAGAACTCGGTCGCGCCCGACGGCGAGCCGGGGCCGGCGGCGGGGCGTTTTTGTCCGACTGGAGCATGTCGATGTTGAAGACGTTGCCGCCGTACTTCCAGCCGTTGGCGTAGCGGGTGTTGACGATCGCCTTCTTGATGTCGGCGTCGATGCCGGGCACGGAGCCGTGGTTGCTGTAGCGTGCGCCGATGGCAAAGTCCTGCCACTCGGCCGCGGCGCGACTTCTTGGCTTGCGCACAAGCGGGCGCTCAGGCTGGCGAGGCCTCGCTCAGGAGGCTCGTCCAGGCATCGAGGCGGTTTTCCAATCGCAGGGATTGGTCGCGGCGGCGCCACGGCGCCACGGTGCCACCGCGAGGCAGACAGTCAACGCGCGAGAAAGCGTTCGACCAGACGCGCGAAGAAGCTCGCGCCGATCGGGATCAGGTCGTCGTTGAAGTCGTACGAGGGGTTGTGCAGCATGCACGGCCCCAGTCCATGGCCACCGTCGCGGTGGCCGCCTTCGCCGTTGCCGATGAAGATGTAGGCGCCGGGGCGGGCCTTGAGCATGAAGGAGAAATCCTCCGCGCCCATGGTCGGTTCCTGCGCGCGGTTGAGGCGCTCGGCGCCGACCAGGCTCTCGATCACATCGCCCGCGAAACCGGCTTCAGCGGCGTGGTTGACGGTGGGCGGATAGTTCCAGATGAATTCGAGTTCGGCATGCGCGCCGTGCGCCTGCGCGGTGAGGGTGGCGATGTGGCGCATCTTTTCCTCGAACAGCGCGGTCACGGTGTCGGAGAAGGTGCGCACCGTGCCCGATAGCACCGCGGTCTCGGGGATCACGTTGCTGGTTTCGCCGGCGTGGATCTGGGTGATCGAGAGCACGGCCGAATCGATCGGCTTCTTCATTCGCGTGACGATGCCTTGCAAGGCCTGCGCGATCTGGATCGCGACGAACACCGGGTCAACGCCCAGGTGTGGCATCGCGGCATGGGCGCCCTTGCCGCTGACGCGGATCTCGAACTCGTTGCTCGAGGCCATCATCGGGCCCGCGGTCAGGCCGAAATGGCCGACCGGAATCCCGGGCCAGTTGTGCATGCCGAACACGGCATCGACCGGGAAGCGCTCGAACAAGCCGTCCTCGATCATTTTCTGCGCGCCGGCGCCGCCTTCTTCGGCGGGCTGGAAGATCAGCACGACGGTGCCGTCAAAGGGGCGGACTTCGGCCAGGTATTTGGCGGCGGCCAGCAGCATCGCGGTATGGCCGTCGTGGCCGCAGGCGTGCATCTTGCCGGGGTGGCGCGAGGCGTGAGCGAACTGGTTGAGCTCTTGGATTGGCAGCGCGTCCATGTCGGCGCGCAGGCCGATGGCGCGCGGGCTCTCACCGTTGCGAATCACCCCGACCACCCCCGTGCCGCCGAGCCCGCGGTGGACTTCGACGCCCCAGGCATCGAGCTTCTCGGCCACGATGTCGGCGGTGCGTTTTTCTTCAAAGCGCAGCTCGGGGTGGGCGTGAAGATCGCGGCGAATGGCGCGAATCTCGTCGTGAAATTGGGTGATTCGGTCGATGAGTTGCATAGGCTGTCAATGGGGTGCGGCAATCCTCCATCCTAACGAAGCGGCAAAAAGCGCGCACTAGAATGGTTTTCACCCTCGAGATCCATCCGCCGATGAGCTCATCCGCCGACCTCCCGCTTCCCTTCGACGCAGCGCTCGAATTTGTGCGCGCGGCCTGCCCGCACGACTGCCCCGACACCTGCGCGATGCGCGTCCACGTCAGGCGCGACGAGAGTGGCCGCCGGGTGGCGGTCAAGGTCACGGGCGACCCCGATCACCCGACCACCGCTGGCGCTTTGTGCACGAAGGTCAGCCGCTACATCGAGCGCGTCTATCACCCGCAGCGCCTGTTGCATCCGATGAAGCGGGTGGGCAAAAAAGGCGAAGGGCGGTTCGAGCGCGTGAGCTGGGACGAGGCTTTGTCCGATATCGCTGCGCGCTTGCAGGCGATCGCGGCGATCGACCCGCAGCGCATCCTGCCGTATTCCTACGCCGGCACCATGGGCCTGGTGCAGGGCGAATCGATGGCCGCGCGCTTTTTCAACAAGCTCGGCGCGAGCCAGCTCGACCGCACCATCTGCGCCACCGCTGGCGCCGAGGCGCTCACCCACGTGCTGGGCACCCGCACCGGCCCGACGATGGAATCGTTTGCCGATGCCAAGCTGATCGTGTTCTGGGGCGCCAACGCGATCGCTTCCAACCTTCACTTGTGGACCTTCGCCCAGGAGGCCAAGCGGCGCGGCGCCAAGCTGATCGCGATCGACCCGTACCGCTCGCTCACGGCGGAAAAATGCCACCAGCACATCGCCTTGCTGCCCGGCACCGACGGCGCCTTGGCGCTGGGCTTGATCCACGTTCTGGTGCGAGAAGGCTGGCTCGACCGCGATTACATCGAGCGTCACACGCTGGGCTTTGACCTACTGGCGGCGCGCGCCCAGGACTATCCACCCGAGCGCGTGGCGCAGCTCTGCGGCATTGGCGCGGCCGAGGTCGAGCAGCTCGCGAACGACTGGTGGCATACGCGGCCGGCGGTGATCCGCCTCAACTACGGCATGCAGCGCGCCCGCGGCGGGGGCAATGCGGTGCGGCTGGTGGCGGCGCTGCCGGCGCTCACCGGTCACTGGCGCGACGCCGCGGGGGGCGTGCTGCTGTCGACCAGCGGGATGTATCCCAAGGACAGCGCCGCGCTGCAGTGCCCCGAGCTTCTGGCCGGCCGCACGCCGCGCACGGTGAACATGAGCACGATCGGCGCGGCGCTTGCCGCGGCCGATCCGCGCATCGACGCGCTGGTGGTCTACAACAGCAACCCGGTGGCGGTGGCGCCGGACTCAAGCCAGGTGGCGGCGGGCTTTGCGCGCGAGGATTTGTTCACCGTCGTGATCGAGCAGTTCCAGACCGATACCGCCGACACCGCCGACTACCTGTTGCCCGCGACCAGCCAGCTCGAACATGTGGATGTGCATGCGAGCTATGGCCATCTGTATGTACTGGCCAACAACCCGGCGATCGAACCCTTGGGCGAGGCGCTGCCCAATACCGAGATCTTTCGTCGCCTGGCGGCGGCGATGGGTTTTGACGAGCCGTGCTTTGCCGAGACCGACGAGCAGATCGCGGCTCGCGCCTTCAAGCGCGAAGGGGCGACGGCGGATTTCGATTGGGAGCGACTCAAGCAGGTGGGTTGGCAGCGGCTGGCCCTGCCGGCGGTCTACGCGCCGTTTGCCGATGGCGGTTTTCCCACGCCCTCAGGCCGGTGCGAGTTCGTCTCTGCTGCGGTGGGTCGGCTCGGGCTCGACCCGCTGCCCGATTACCTGGCGCCCTATGAAAGTCCGACCAGCAACCCGGAACTCGCGGCGCGCTATCCCTTGGCGATCATCTCGCCGCCGGCGCGCCACTTTCTCAATTCCAGCTTCGTCAATCTCACCAGCCTGCGTGCCACCGAGGGCGAGCCGCATCTGGAGATCCACCCGGCCGATGCCGCCGCGCGCGGCATCGCCAGCGGCGACGTGGTGCGAATCTTCAATGCGCGCGGCGAGTTCGAGCTGCGCGCCCGAGTCTCCGGGCGGGCGCGGCCGGGCGTGGTGGTGGCCTTGTCGATCTGGTGGAAAAAGCTCGGCCGCGACGGCAAAAACGTCAACGAAGTGACGAGCCAGCAGCTCACTGACATTGGCCGCGCGCCGACCTTCTACGACTGTCTGGTCGAGGTGGCCAAGGTCTGAGGCGTCAAGGCCGAAATGACAGCGCCCGGCGAAGGGCGCTGCATCGGTGGTGGCGGGCTTAGAGGTCGTTCACCTCGGCACGCTGTTTGACGACGTTGCGGCGCTGCGCCGCGTCTTCCTTGACGACACGGCGCGCCGCGTCAAAGGCTTCGTTGGTGGCGGCGAAAGCGTCTTCGTGCTTGCGGGTGACGACGAGCTCGTGGCCGGGAACGCTCAGGTCGATCCGAATCGCTACTTCGCGCCCCTGGTGTTGGTGGCGGCCCTCCTGCTCGACAGTGACGCGACAGCTGATAAGAGAAGAATCAAAGCGGCCGAGGCCGGCGGATTTTTCTGCGATGGCGGCTTCCAGTGCGGGGGAATGGTCGATGCCGTGGAAGTTGATTTGAAGCGGCAGTTTCATGCTGTTCTCACTGCTCTGTTGAAGAAATGGAATTGATTTCATTGTCTTCAGTCAGAGGCGCGGCGGCTTGATCGCGGTCACGCTTCACTCGCCTGCCGCGCGGCCCCGGCACGATGCCGGCATGAGCTTGAGTTGTGTCATCCGCCGCGTCCCGGTCGAACGGCTTGCCGGTCGGGCGCCGGCGTGTTCCTGGCGGGGCCGGCAAGGCGCTGCCGCTTCGTGTGGCGCGGGCAGCGGTCGATCGTGGCAATGGCTGGGAGACGCTCGGGCGTTGCCTCACGGATACGCGATGTTGCGCTGCAGCGCAGGTTCCTGCGTCTAGGTGGATGCACCGTTGGTCGGCGCGGCTATGATCGATATCAACAATCGGCGCGCCGTTGGCCGCCATGGAAAGTCACGCAAGGAGACGGAAAGATGGACGCGCGCTACTGGCTAAAGAACTATCCGAAGGGCGTTCCGGCTGAGATTGACGTCAGCCAGTACACGTCGCTGGTCCAGTTGCTCGAAGAAGCGTTCAAGAAGTATCGCGATCTGCCCGCGTACAGCTGCATGGGCGCGACCCTCACCTACCGTCAGCTCGACGAGCAATCGAACGCGGTGGCGGCCTGGCTCCAGGCTCAGGGTTTCAAGCGCGGCCAACGCGTCGCCATCATGATGCCCAACGTGCTGCAGTACCCGGTGGTGCTGGCCGGCGTGCTGCGCGCCGGCTGCACGGTGGTCAACGTCAATCCGCTCTACACCCCGCGCGAGCTTGAGCACCAGTTGAAGGACTCGGGCGCGGACGCGATCTTCATCCTCGAGAACTTCGCGACCACGCTGCAGCAGGTGATCGCCAAGGTGCCGACCAAGACCGTGGTCGTGACCTCGATGGGTGACATGCTGGGTTTTGCCAAGGGTTTGCTGGTCAATTTCGTCGTGCGCCATGTGAAGAAGATGGTGCCCGAGTACGCGCTGCCCCAGGCGATCCGCTGGAACGCGATGATGGCCGACGCGGTCAAGCTCTCGGCCCAGCCCGTGGCGGTCAATGCCGACGACGTTGCCTTCCTGCAATACACCGGCGGCACCACCGGCGTATCCAAGGGCGCAACCTTGCTGCACCGGAACATCATTGCCAACGTGTTGCAGGCCGAGGCCTGGTATCAGCCCGCGCTGGCCAAGCTCAAAGACGGCGAGCATCCGATCACCATCACCGCGCTGCCGCTCTATCACATCTTCGCGCTCACGGTCTGCGCCATGATGTCGATGCGGATTGGCGGCTCCTGCGTTCTGATTCCCAACCCGCGTGATATTCCTGGCTTCGTCAAGGAACTGCAGAAGTACAAGTTCCACGTTCTGCCGGCGGTCAACACGCTGTTCAACGCCCTGCTCAACAACGAGGATTTCAAGCGTCTCGACTTCTCGCGCCTGATCCTCGCCGCCGGTGGCGGCATGGCGGTTCAGGAAGCGGTGGCCAAGCGCTGGCTCGCCGCCACCGGCTGCCCGATCTGCGAGGGCTATGGTTTGTCGGAAACCTCGCCGATCGCCACCGCCAACCGGGTCGATACCGATCGCTTCACCGGCACCATCGGTTTGCCGGTGCCCTCGACTGAAATCGCGATTCTCGACGACGACGGCAAGCAACTGCCTCCCGCCGCCGTGGGCGAAATCGCGATCCGCGGGCCGCAGGTGATGGCGGGTTACTGGAACCGGCCGGACGAAACCGCCAAGGTGATGACGCCCGACGGTTTTTTCCGCAGCGGCGACGTGGGCATCATGGACCAGGACGGCTACACCAAGATCGTTGACCGCAAGAAGGACATGATCCTGGTCTCGGGTTTTAACGTGTACCCGAACGAGATCGAAGGCGTGGTCGCCGAACACCCCGGCGTGCTGGAGTGCGCCGTGGTTGGTGTTCCCGACGACTACGCGGGCGAGGCGGTCAAGCTGTTTGTGGTCAAGAAGGATCCGGCCTTGACCGAGAAGGACCTGGCTGACTACTGCAAGGAACACCTGACCGGCTACAAGAAGCCCAAGTACATCGAGTTCCGCACCGATCTGCCCAAGACCAACGTCGGCAAGATCCTGCGTCGCGAACTGCGCGCCAGCGCACCGGGGCAGAAAGCCGCATAAGTTGCGCCGATCAATTCCCTCGATCGGCCACGCCAGTCAGCCTCAGGGCGCCGCGGGTTCCCCCGCCGGCGCCCTTTTTATGGGTGCGCGGTAAAGTGCTCGCTTCGCGGCCATTGGGTCGCAAAGGAATGTCGATGGAAAACAAGCCCCGGGGCCCGAAGCCCTTCCAGAACAAGTCATTCGGTGAGAAAAGAAGCTTCGGCGACCGCAAGCCCTACGGGGAAGCCAAGCCCTACGGCGATCGCAAACCGTATGGCGAAGCCAAGCCTTTTGGCGATCGCAAGCCTTACGGCGATGCCAAACCCTACGGCGACCGCAAGCCTTACGGTGAAAACAAGCCGTACGGCGAGCGCAAGCCTTATGGCGAGGCCAAGCCTTACGGTGACCGCAAGCCTTATGGTGAAAACAAGCCTTACGGCGATCGCAAACCGTATGGCGAATCCAAGCCCTACGGCGATCGCAAGCCTTATGGCGACAGCAAGCCGTATGGCGATCGCAAGCCCTACGGAGAAAACCGCGCCTACGGCGATCGCAAGCCCGAGGGTGAGCGCCGCGTGTTCGATGAGCGCAAGCCCTACGGCGAGCGCAAACCCTATGGCGAGTCCAAGCCCTACGGTGATCGCAAGCCTTACGGCGACCGTTACAGCGAGCGTTCGAACGAGCGCTCGAGCGAGCGTCCCGATGGCGGCTTTCGCAGTGGCCCGCGCGCGCGCGCGGCGACCGAGCAGCGGTTTGGCAACCCCTACGAGCGGGCCGAGCGCCCGGGCCGTCCCGCGCTGATCTCGCTTGACCCGGATGTGGCCAAGGTGTTCGTCGATTCGGCTGCCGTCAACGACGCGCTGCGCAAGGTGATCGAACTGGCCCAGATCGTTCGCCCGCAACCCGCGCCGCGCGAGCGTGCCGAACCTGCCGTGGCGCCGGTGGCCGTCGTGGCTGCCGTTGCGGTGGCGGATGAGGCGGTGGTCGATGCCGTGCCCGAGCCCGTGGCGGTGGTGGCAGTCACTGGCGAAGCCGCGGCGCCGCGCTTTGCCGATGACGACGAAGTGTGATGCCGTGCTCGGACACGCGCCGCTCGCCCAGGTGGCGTTGCACGTGTCCGATGTCGATCGGGCCGAGACTTTTTATCGCGATGTTCTCGGCCTGACGGCCTTGTTTCGCTTCGGCGATCTGGCTTTCTTCGACATGTCGGGCGTGCGCCTGCTGCTCGAAGGGGGACATGAGGTCCAGCAAAAACGCGACGACGCATGCCTTTATTTCCGGGTCGAGGCGATCGACGCGGCGGTGGGGCGGCTCGTTGCGCGTGGCGTGTATTTCGAACGCTCGCCGCACCTCGTGGCCCGGATGCCGGACCATGAGGTGTGGATGGCTTTCTTCCGCGATCCCGACGGCCACTTGCTGGCGCTGACGGAAGAGCGGCGCTAGGTTCCGGCGGCAGCGCGCGCTGCCCCGGAATCGCTAGCCCGGGCCCGCGACGGCACCCCGTCATCCGGCACCGCCCCCATGGAAGTT
>JAVVWR010000064.1:0-15874 GCA_036652035.1 Burkholderiaceae bacterium
ACCAAAGCCGATGCGGGTGAGGAACATCTTCATCTGCTCGGGCGTGGTGTTCTGCGCCTCGTCGAGGATGACAAAAGCCGAGTTGAGCGTGCGCCCGCGCATATAGGCGAGCGGCGCGATCTCGATGGTCTGGCGCTCGATCAGGCGCTGGGTCTTGTCAAAGCCCAGGAGATCGAACAAGGCGTCGTAGAGCGGGCGCAGATAGGGGTCGATCTTCTGCGACAGATCGCCCGGCAGAAAACCCAGGCGCTCGCCCGCCTCGACCGCGGGACGGGTCAGAACGATGCGCGAGACCGCGTCGCGCTCAAGCGCATCGACCGCCGCGGCGACCGCGAGATAGGTCTTGCCGGTGCCGGCCGGCCCGATCCCGAACGAGATGTCGTGATCGAGGATGGCCTGGATGTATTCGCGCTGGTGCGGGTTGCGGCCTTGCAGGTCGCGCCGCTTGGTGTGCAGCTCGGGCAGGACTTCACCCGCGGCACCGAACTCGAAGTCCGGACGAACGCGGCGATCGACGAAGTGAAGCTGGATGTCGTCGACCGACAAGGGCTTGCCGGTGGCCTGCACTTGCGTGAGCAATTGCTCGAGCACGGCGACCGCGGCTTGCGCCGCGTCCTGGCTGCCTTCGACCCGGAACAGATGGCCGCGGCGAGCGATGCTCACGTCGAGCTCATTCTCGATCTGGCGCAGATTGCCATCGAGCGGGCCGGTCAGCGCCGCGAGCTCGGTGTTGTGCGCATCCGCCGAGAAGCTGAGAACCTTTTTTGCCGACGAACTGGGTTTGCGAGACATCAGGCCACTTCACTTTCACGCACCAAGACCTCGGCCCGCAGGGAATGCGGGAAGGCTTCGGTGATAGTCACATCGATCATCTGGCCGGCGAGCCGCTCGGGGCCGACAAAGTTGACGATCCGGTTGTTCTCGGTGCGCCCCATCATCATGCCCTCGCCGCGGCGCGCCACGCCTTCGACCAGGATCTTCTGCACCGTGCCGACCATCGCCTGCGAGACCTTGGCGGCATTGGCCTCGATCGCCGCCTGCAACTGCTGCAGGCGAGCGAGCTTGAGCTCGTGCGGGGTGTCGTCTTCGAGGTCGGCCGCGGGCGTGCCGGGGCGCTTGCTGTAGATGAAGGAAAAGCTCGCATCGAAGCCCACGTCCTCGATCAGCTTCATGGTCTTGTCGAAGTCGTCCTGGGTCTCGCCCGGGAAGCCGACGATGAAGTCGGTGGCGATGCAGATGTCGGGGCGCGCCGCGCGCAGGCGGCGGATGATCGACTTGTATTCGAGCACCGTGTAGCCGCGCTTCATGGCGGCAAGAACGCGATCGGAGCCGGCCTGCACCGGCAGGTGAACGTGGCTCACCAGCTGCGGGATCTTGGCGTACGCGTCGATCAGGCGCTGGGTGAACTCTTTCGGGTGCGAGGTGGTGTAGCGGATCCGTTCAATGCCGGGAATCTCGGCCACGTAGTCGAGCAGCAGGGCGAAGTCGGCGCTCTGGCCGTCTTCCATCTTGCCGATGTAGGCGTTGACGTTCTGACCCAGCAGGGTGACTTCCTTGACGCCGTGGGCGGCGAGGTCGGCCACTTCGACCAACACATCCTCGAAGGGACGCGAGATCTCTTCGCCCCGGGTGTAAGGCACCACGCAGTACGAGCAGTACTTGCTGCAGCCTTCCATGATCGAGACAAAGGCGCTCGCACCTTCGACCCGCGGCGGCGGCAGGTGGTCGAACTTTTCGATCTCGGGAAAGCTGATGTCGACCTGCGCGCGGCCCTGGCTGCGGCGCGCCTCGATCAGCGCGGGCAGGCGGTGCAGGGTCTGCGGACCGAAGACCACGTCCACATAGGGCGCGCGGGCGACGATCGCCGCACCTTCCTGGCTGGCAACGCAACCGCCGACGCCGATCACCAGATTCGGATTGAGCGCCTTCAGGTGCTTGACGCGACCAAGGTCGGAGAAGACTTTTTCCTGCGCCTTCTCTCGCACCGAGCAGGTGTTAAAGAGAATGACGTCAGCGTCTTCGGGCGTGTCGGTCGGGATGAAACCTTCGGCGGCGTTGAGGACGTCGGCCATCTTGTCCGAGTCGTACTCGTTCATCTGGCAGCCGAAAGTGCGGATATAGAGTTTTTTCGCGGTCACGGTGTAGATCCGGTGGCGAATCAATGAAAGGGAAGAAAGCAACTGCATCAAAACGCCGGCATCGCACGAAGTGCGGCCCGCGTTATCCGCTGCGCGACAGCGGCTTACTCTTTGGGTTTGGGCCGCGCTTTGTACTGAGCGGTTTCGACTGGCGTGAGTACCCAGACGGTGCGGACCTGGCCCTGGGCGTCGAGCTGATAGCTCGCGAGCGACTCGGGCGGCAGGCTGTTCGACGTAATCGACCGATTCGCTTCGTTGAACACGCGAGCCCCGGGCGCAAGCCGGCGATCGACAAAATCGTTGGGAATGAAGATCCGGGTCAAGCGCGCTTCGGCCGGCTCGACGCGAACCGTGCGGTGATCAAGCACGGTCAATTTGCCCGTCAGGGCAGCGACTGGGATGGTGCGGGTCTGGGCGTTGGCCGCGCCAGTCAGGAGACTGGCTGCCAGGAGAAACGCCGCCATCAGGGAATTGAGGCAGAGGCGCATCGAGAGGGAATTTGGTGGCGGATCAGGGATTCGAACCCCGGACAAACGGATTATGATTCCGCTGCTCTAACCGACTGAGCTAATCCGCCGAGAGAAGAATTATCTCAACTCACGCGGCGACGGTCAAATCGAACCCGCCGCTTTCCGCGAATTTTAGGCGTTACCCCCAAAGCGCATGAAAATGGTGGACCGGTCCGTGACCGCTTCCCACCTCCAGTTCATCGGCGTGAGCGATCGCCTCCGACAGATAACGCTTGGCGCGGCGGGCCGCGGTCGGCACGTCGGGACACTGCGGCAGCCAGGCTGCCAAAGCGGCCGACAAGGTGCAGCCAGTGCCGTGCGTGTTGCGAGTAGCAATTCGCGGAGCGCGCAGCTCGATCGCATCGGCACCGTTGAACAAAACATCGATCGCCTCGCCCCCCGGCAAATGGCCGCCCTTCAAATAGACCCAGCCGCGGCAGCCCATCAGGCGCCACAGCCGGGCCGCCGCCTGCGGCATGTCCTGCGCCCGCTCGATCACAGGCTCGCCCAACAGCACAGCGGCTTCGGGCAGGTTGGGCGTGATCACGGTCGCCAGCGGCAGCAGGCGCTCTCTCAAAGCTTCGACCGCTTCAACTTGGAGCAGGGCGTCGCCGCTCTTGGCGACCATCACGGGGTCGAGCACCAGGTGCGCCGGCTGCCAGTGCGCGAGGCGCTCGGCCACGGACTCGATCACGGCGGCCTCACCCAACATGCCGATCTTGACCGCGTCGATCCTCACATCCTCGAACAAGGTGTCGATCTGCTGCGCCACAAAGGCTGGCGGCACCGGCAGGATGCCAGTCACCGCTCGCGTGTTCTGCGCGGTCAAGGCGGCAATCACGGCGCAGGCATAGGTGCCCAACGCGCTCATGGCCTTGACGTCGGCCAGAACCCCGGCGCCGCCCGAAGGATCGACACCGGCGATGGTCAGAGTGCGAAAAGGTGAGTTCATCAAGGAGATCCCGGTCAGAAGGATGCGAGCTCAGGGCACGACATCGTAGTTGACCCTCATTCAGGGCCCGCCTATATTACTAACCAGTCAGTCAGTAAGCTTCCGCAGGGCGCGGGGGAGTCCACCGGGTCAGTTCGGTGGGTCCTCCTCCCTCCTCCCGAAACACCGGGCCGTCCGACCTCCCTCGCGGACCTGCACTTCTTGCCTCCGAAACCCGATGAGCCGCGCGATCACGCCAACCCCGGCCCGGCCGCGCTGGGAACGACGCAAAGAGGCCCGTCCGGCCGAGCTGCTGGCGGCGGCCCTTGACCTGTTTGTCGAAAAGGGATTCGCCGGCACGCGCCTGGACGACGTGGCCACCCGCGCCGGCGTCTCCAAGGGCACGCTCTACCTCTACTTCGCCAACAAGGAAGAGCTCTTCAAGGAAGTGGTGCGGCAGAACATCGTTGCCCGCATCACCCAGGCACGCGACGAAGTCGATGCCTTCGACGGCCCGGCCCGCACCCTGATCGCCAGCCTGATCACCACCTGGTGGGAGAACTTCGGCGCCACGCCCGCCAGCGGCATCAGCAAGCTGATGATGGCCGAGAGCGGCAATTTCCCGGAGATCGCCCGCTTCTTCCTGGAGGAAGTGATCGAGCCCTGGCATGCCTTGCTGGCGGTGGCGATCGAGCGCGGCATCGCGCGCGGCGAGTTTCGCCCGGTGGATGTCCCGACCTTCGTGCGGGTGATGGCCGCACCGCTGGTCATGCTCTCGCTGTGGCAAACCTCATTCGGCCCGTGCAGCGCGCAGATCATCGACACCGAGTCCTATCTCGCCACCGCGATCGGCATGGTGCAAGCCGCGCTCGCACCGACGTAACCAGTGTCACCCAATGTGACATAAGTGCAGAAATCGCCATGCCTCACGCCCGGGAAAGCCCGGGGCCGCTGATAAACTGCCGTCTCGTTTCCGCTATTCATCGAGCAGTCCGCAATGAACGCCCCTTTTGAATTTGAACGCGCGCGCTTCAACATGGTCGAGCAACAGATTCGCCCGTGGGACGTGCTCGATTCGTCGGTGCTTGAACTCTTGCGCCTGGTTCGGCGCGAGGACTACATGCCCGCAGGCATGCGCGAACTCGCCTTTGTTGATACCCGGCTGCCGCTGCGGATCGACGGCATTGACAGCGGCGAAACCCTGCTCGAGCCCAAGACCGAGGCCCGCCTGCTGCAGGAGCTCAAGCTCGGCCCGTACGACTCGGCGCTCGAGATCGGTGCGGGCTCGGGTTATATGGCGGCCTTGCTGGCGCACAAGGCGCAACACGTCACCACGGTCGAGATCAATCCGGCCTTGGCGCGCTTTGCCGCTGCCAACCTGCAGCACAACGGCATTCACAACGCCCGCGTCGAACTCGGCGACGGCTCTCGCGGCTGGATCGCTCGCGCGCCCTACGACGTGATTTTGATCTCCGCCTCGCTGCCGCTGCTGCCCGATGAGCTGCTGGCGCAACTCAAGGTCGGAGGCCGGCTCGCCGCCATCGTCGGCGACGGCCCGGTCATGAGCGCCATGCTCGTGACCCGCGTGACCGACACCCAGTTCAAACACGTGGCGATGTTCGAAACCTGGGCCAAACCGCTGACCAACGCCGTGATGCCCACCCGCTTCAAGTTCTAAGCCCATGCAATCGATCACTGCCACCGAGCTGGCGCACTGGCTGGCGGACTCCACGCGGCCGCCGCCGCTGCTGCTCGACATCCGCGAGCCATGGGAAACCGCACTGTGCCGAATCGAAGGCTCAACCCTGGTGCCGATGCAGGCCTTGCCCGCGCGCCTGCCTGAGTTCGATCCTGACCACGCCGTGGTGTGCATCTGCCACCACGGCGGCCGCAGCGCCCAGGTCGCGATGTGGCTCGCGCGACAGGGCTGGAGCCAGGTCTACAACCTGACCGGTGGCGTCGATGCCTGGGCCCGCTCGGTCGATCTGAACATGTCCACGTACTGATTTAGAAGGGAGATATGCAATGACTCAAGGCTACCGTCCGCTGCGCCTGCGCCCGGCTGTTGCTGCCACACTGGCGGCGCTCGCGCTGGCGACCGCGGCGCTGCCCGCTGGCGCGCAGGGCAACCCCACCGCCGGCAGTACCACCGCTCCCGCCGAAGAGGCTCGCACCGCGGCCGCGCAAGCGGCGCTTCAAGCCCAGGCCGCGGGCATCACCGACAATCTGCTGACGATCTGGCGCGAAGCCCTGGCCAATGACGCGAGCTTCGCCTCGGCCCGCTACCAGGCCCAGGCCAACATCGAAAAGACGCCGCAGGCGCGCGCCGCGCTGCTGCCGCAGCTGGGTCTGACAGCCGCGGCAACCCGGACCCTGTCCGACCTCGACTTTCCGCGCGCCCTCGGCGGCGGCCAGGAAAGTTACGGCAGCTACAACGGCGGCCTGCAACTGGTGGCGCCGATCTACCGGCCGCAGAACTGGGAGACCTATGAGCAGAGCAAGCTCTTCGTGTTCCAGAGCGAGACCCAACTCGCCGCCACCCGCCAGGACCTGGTGCTGCGCACGGCGACAGCCTACTTCGGCGTACTCGCCGCGCGCGACCAACTGCTCTACCTGGAAGCGGCCAAGAAAGCGACACTCGAACAGCTGGCTCAGGCCAAGCGCGAGTTCGAGGTCGGCACCAAGACCATCATCGACACCAACGAAGCGCAGGCGCGTTACGACCAGATCAATGCGCAGGAACAAGTGGCATTGGGCCAGTTGCTGGTCGCTCGCAGCCAGCTGCAAAGCCTGATCGGCCGCGAACCCGGCTCGCTCTCGCCGCTGCGCGACCGCCCCAACCTGCCCGGCCCGCAGCCGGCCGAGCTGACGCCCTGGGTGAGGTCGGCCGAAGACACCAACTTCAGCGTCCAGATCGCCCGCGCCGGCACCGAAATCGCCAACCGCGAAGTACAAAAGGCCAAGGACGGCCACAAGCCCACGCTCGACTTCGTGGCGGGCTACAACGGCAGCCGCACCGACGGCAGCCGCACCGCGCAGGCCTTGACCGACGTCTACAACAATCGCGGCACCAACTGGGGCTTTCAGGTCAACCTGCCGATCTACTCCGGCGGCCTGACCCAGAGCCGGGTGCGAGAGATGCTGGCGCTCGACGACAAGGCCCGCGCCGACCTTGATCTGGCGCGCCGCTCGGCCGCCAACCTGGCGCGCGATTCCTTCACCGGCGTGAGCTACGGTCTGTCGCAGGTGAACGCGCTGGAGTCGGCCGAAGTCTCGGCCAAGACCCAGCTCGAATCGACCCAGCTCGGCTACCAGGTGGGGGTGCGCATTCTGCTCGACGTCTTGAATGCGACCACCCAGCTCTACGCCACCCAGCGCGATCTCAAACAGGCGCGCTACAGCGTGCTGCTGTCGGGCCTCAAGCTCAAGGCCACCACCGCCTCGCTTGCCGACACCGACCTGACGGCGGTCAACGCCTTGCTGCAGTAAGCGACTCGAGTGGAGCCGGCCGAGCCGGCTTCACTCGAAGCAGTCGGCCTGGCTCAGCCAATCGGCGGCGGCGTCCTTCGGCGATAGCGTCGGCGCCTTAGCTAGCGGCCATTCGATGCCGATCGCCGGGTCGTTCCAGGCGATCGAGCGCTCGAGATCCTTGAACCAGACATCGGTGGTCTTGTAGAGGAACTCGGCGGAATCAGAAAGCGTGACAAAACCGTGGGCGAAACCTGGCGGCACCCACAGCTGACGCTGGTTCTCGGCTGACAACACGGCGCCAACCCACTGCCCGAAGGTCGGCGAAGAGCGGCGGATATCGACCGCCACATCGAACACCTCACCCACCACCACCCGCACCAGCTTGCCTTGCGGATGCGGCGGCAATTGGTAATGCAGGCCACGCAAGACACCTCGCACCGAGCGCGAATGATTGTCCTGAACGAAGCGGATCTCGCGCCCGAGCGCGGCATCGAACTTCGCCTGGTTGTAGCTCTCGAAGAAAAACCCGCGTTCGTCGGCCAAGACCGTCGGCTCGATCAGCTTGACCTCGGCAAGAGCGGTGGCTATCAGTTTCACGACAGTCGCGACGGCGTTGGCAGCAACGATGCTATGCGAGCGACAGTACGCGCCGTGGCACCACGGTGGGCCGCAGCAAACGAGCGCCCCGCCTCGCTCATGAGCCGACGCTTCGCTGCGTCAGCGCCAATCGCCGCCATCGCGGCCAGGCCGGCGCCAGCATCCGCCACCTGAACCGCGGCACCAGCGGCCATCGCGTCGGCGGCGGCCTGGGCAAAGTTGTAGACGCTCGGCCCCAACACCAGCGGCGTACCGATCGCCGCCGGCTCGATCACATTGTGCGAGCCATAGGGCAACAAGCTGCCTCCCATCAGAGCGACATCGGCCAGCGCGTAATACAAAGCCATTTCCCCCATCGAATCACCCAACACCAGAATCGGCCCACGTTGCGTCATAAGCGCATCCGGCCAATCGCCGAGTTGCGAGCGGCGCAGCACGGGCCAGCCGCTACCAGCGAGAAGATCGGCCACCTCATCAAAACGCTGCGGATGACGCGGCACGATCAAAAACAGCGGCCTCGCGCCCCAAAAAATGGAGTCTGACCCCGTTTTTATATGACTCACATCGGAGGCTGATAAATCGGGGTCAGACTCCATTTTTCTTTGGAGCGCGGCGAGAATCAGCGCTTCCTCGCCCTCGCGAGTGCTGGCAAACAGCCAGACCGGCCGGGCGATCGCCTTGCGCCACGCATGGCCGCGCTCGAGTTGCGCGGCGTCAGGGGTGAAATCAAATTTGACGTTGCCAAGCACCTCGACCGCGCTCGCGCCTGAGGCGATCAAGCGTTCGGCATCGCCAGCGGTCTGCGCCAGCACCAGCGAAAAGTTCTGCGCCGCTTCGCGCATCAAGTGCGGCGTTCGCAGCGCCTTGGCGAGCGACTTCTCGGACAAGCGCGCGTTGGCGAGCACCATCGGCACGCCCTGTTGCCGCGCAATCGCCAGCAGGTTGGGCCAGACCTCGGTTTCCATCACGATCCCGACTCGCGGCGAAACAGCCCGCAGAAAGCGCCGAACCGCAAACGGCAAGTCGTACGGCAGATAGCACTGGCTGACTTGACCGGGATACGACTTGACGATTGCCGCGCCGGTCTCGCGCCCGGTTGGCGTCATGTGGGTGAGCAAAATGTGGTGATCGGGCCAGGCGCTCAGCAGCGCCGCCACCAGCGGCTGCGCGGCACGAGTCTCACCGACCGACACCGCATGCAGCCAGATCAGCGGCCGATCAAAGCGCGGATACCGCGCCCAGCCAAAGCGCTCGCCCCAATGGCGGCGGTAATCGGGCTGCCTGCGCGAGCGCCACAGCAAGTAGAGCGCCGCCAAAGGTGCGATCAGACCAACCAAGACCGTGTAGAAGAAGCGGGCGCGACTCATGCCAGCACGCGCTCGCAAGCCGCGATCACCTCGGCGGTCAGCGGTTGAACATTGACGCCGCCCAGGCTTGCCACCGGGCCATCGCCCACCAGAGCGACCCGCTCGAGCGGGTAGTCACAGAAAATTCCCACGCAAGGGCGACCCAGCGCCGCGCCCAGGTGGGTCAAGCCGGTATCAAGGCCCACCACCAATCGCGCCCCGCTCAGGCTCGCCGCAATGGCATCGAGCCCCGCGCGCGGCGCGACCACGGCGCCATCGATCTGGGCGGCGATCCGCCGCGCCCGTTCACCTTCCGCGGGCGAGCCCCAGTACAACAGGCTGCGCATTCCCTGCGCGGCGAGCCATCGCCCCAGCTCCACCCAGCGTTCCTCGGGCCACAGCTTGGTGGCTCGGCTGGCATTGACGAGCAAGACCGCGGAGTCCCCTTCGCACACCCGCGCGGGTGTCGCCCTGGCCTTGAGGTCAAAGCGTGGCGGCCCGGCCAGCTCGTACCCCAGCGCCTGCGCCGCCAGTTCGCGGCAGCGCTGCAAGGCCGGCAGTTCGTAAGCAATGGAAAAGCTGCGCTGATAGAACCACGGCGCGATCCGCTCGCGCGCAGATCCGGTCGCAAAACCCGCCACCGGCGCGCCCGCCCAGCGCGACACGAGCGCGCTCTTGAGAAGACCCTGGCAGTCGATCACCAGATCGTATCGAGCGGCCCTCAACTCCCCGCGAGCGGTATCGAGCTCACGCCAGGTCGAGCAACTCAACAGCTGCTTGCGCCAGCGCCGCAGCGCCACGCGGCGCACTTCTCGCACATGCGTGCTCATGCGCGGCAGGGCGGCGAAACTTTCTTCGCACACCCAGTCGATCACGGCATCCGGCCGGGCGCGGGCAATGTCGGAGACCATCGGCAGCGCATGCACGATGTCTCCCATCGAGGAAGTCTTGACGATCAGGATTCGCATGCCGATAGCAACAGTAGAAAGACCCCGCAGTTTTGCACGCCCCGATCCAATGCCTGCCTCATTCGGCTCGCATCCGCGCGCAAGCCCTCAATCAGCGCGCTCGCGCAGCAGGCGAAGAAGGTATTGACCATAAGAGCTCTGCTGCATCGGCACGGCCAGCCGTTCAAGCTGGGCGGCGTCGATCCAGCCATGACGGAAGGCGATTTCCTCCGGGCAAGCGACTTTCAGACCCTGGCGTCGCTCGAGGGTTGCAATGAACTGGCTGGCGTCGAGCAGACTGTCGTGAGTCCCGGTATCGAGCCACGCATGACCGCGCCCGAGCCGCTCGACGCTCAAGCGCCCCCGCTCCAGGTAGTGCCGGTTGATATCGGTGATCTCAAGCTCGCCACGCGGGCTGGGCACGAGGCTCGCCGCGATGTCGCAAACCTCGGCGTCATAGAAGTAGAGCCCGGTGACCGCGTAGGAACTTTTGGCTTGAGCCGGTTTTTCCTCGATGCTCACGGCCCGGCCCTGACCGTCGAACTCGACCACGCCGTAACGCTCGGGGTCATGCACATGGTAGGCAAACACCGTGGCGCCACAGACCCGCTCACTGACCGCTCGCAGCCTCGGCGCGAAGTCATGGCCGTAGAACAGGTTGTCGCCCAGCACCATCGCACTGGGAGCGCCACCAAGAAAATCGCGCCCAAGGATGAAAGCCTGCGCCAGCCCCGCGGGACGAGGCTGAACGCAATAGTCGATCGCCAGCCCCCATTGGTGGCCATCGCCCAGAAGCTGCTGAAAACGTGGCGTGTCCTGCGGCGTGCTGATCAAGAGAATGTCGCGGATCCCCGCCAGCATCAGCGTGCTGAGCGGGTAATAGACCATCGGCTTGTCGTAGACCGGCAGCAACTGCTTGCTGATCGCCAGCGTTGCCGGATGCAGCCGGGTTCCGCTGCCACCGGCCAGCACGATGCCTTTGCGTTTCATGCCACCCCTTTTCGCGGCACCACGCCGGACTCGATCCACTCGGCAATCACGCGCTCGACGCCGGCCTGCCACGGAGGCAGAACGAGATCGAACGCCGCTTCCAGGCGGCGCGAGTCAAGCCGCGCATCGAGCGGTCGGGCGGCCGGCGCCGGATACGCTGCCGAGGCTATCGGCGTGATCGCCGGCGGCGTCAAACGCAAGGCCGCGCCCTGCGCCAGCGCCGTGGCCACCACAAAGCGCGCCAGATCGCAGCGCGACACCGCTCCCGCCGCGCTCAAGTGATACGTGCCGCCCAGCGCCGGCCGCTGCGCCAGCGCACGAACCGCGTGCGCAGTGACATCGGCGATCAACTCCGCGCCGGTGGGGGCGCCGAGTTGATCGGCCACCACCTCGATCGAATCTCGAACCGCTGCCAGGCGCAGCACGCTGCGAACAAAGCTCTCGCCGCGCGCCGCGTAGACCCCGCCGGTGCGAAGAATCAGATGGCGGCAGCCGCGGGCACGGATCGCCGCCTCGCCCGCCAGCTTGCTGCGGCCATAGACGTTGATCGGAGCAGGAATGGCATCCTCGTCGTACGGCGCGCCAGCGCTGCCGTCGAACACGTAATCGGTCGAGTAATGCACCAGGGTCGAACCCGCATCCGCCGCGGCTTGGGCCATGGCCGCCACCGCCGTGACGTTGACGAGGCACGCCTGTTCCGGCTCGGACTCGGCCCGATCAACCGCGGTATAGGCGGCCGCATTGACGACCCAGCGTGGCCGCAGCGCTCGCACCATCGCCGCCAAGGCCTGGGGTCGGGCCAGATCGCCCCACGCGCCATCCGCCTCGCCGCGGCCCGGTGCGATGACCTCGCCCAGAGGGGCCAGGGCGCGCCGCAGTTCCCACCCCAGCTTGCCCTGGCCGCCGAAAAGAAAAATCGTCATCGTGGTTTGACGCCGCCGCGGCCTTGACCGTAGTTCAGGGCGATCCACTCGCGGTAAGCACCGCTGCGCACATCGGCCACCCAGCCGGGGTGATCGAGATACCACTGCACCGTCTTGCGCAGACCGCTGGCAAAAGTCTCGGCGCGAACCCAGCCGAGTTCGCGCTCGATCTTGCTGGAATCGACGGCGTAACGGCGATCGTGACCGGGGCGGTCGGCGACGAACTCGATCTGATCGGCGTAGCGCCCAGCCGCCTTGGGGTGGAGCTCGTCAAGCACGGCACACACCGTCTCGGCCACCTCACGATTAGTGAGCTCGCAGCCGCCGCCGACGTGATAGACCTCGCCCACCCGGCCGCGCGCCAGCACCGCGCGGATCGCCGCGCAATGGTCGGCGACGAACAACCAATCGCGCACCTGCTCGCCATCGCCATACAGCGGCAAGGACTTCCCTTCGAGCGCACGCAGGATCAGCAGCGGAATCAGCTTCTCCGGGAACTGGCGCGGACCGTAGTTGTTGCTGCAGTTGAGCGTCACGGTGGGCAAGCCGTAGGTGCGATGCCACGCCCGCACCAGATGGTCGCTGGCCGCCTTGCTCGCGGCATAAGGGCTGTTGGGCGCATATGCCCGGGTCTCGGTAACCGGCGGCTCGCCCGGCGCCAAGGCGCCATAGACCTCGTCGGTCGAAATGTGCACCCAGCGGAACTCGTCGCGGCGGGCATCATCGAGCCGCTCCCAGTACGCGCGGCTGGCCTCCAGCAGCGCGAAGCTGCCATCGATGTTGCTGCGGATGAAATCGTCCGGCCCCAGGATGCTGCGATCGACGTGGCTCTCGGCGGCGAAATGAACGATGGCACGCGGCCGCAGACGGTGCATCAAGGCCAGGACTTCATCGCGCGCCACGATATCGAGCGGGTGGAACGAGCAATCGCTGCGCTCGCTCAGCCCGGCCAAGTTGGCGAGATTGCCGGCATAGCCGAGCTTGTCGAGCACGGCCACCGGCTCACCATCAAGCGCCAGCCACGCCGTGGCGAAATTGGAGCCGATGAAGCCCGCGCCGCCGGTAATCAGAATCATCGCCGCGCCACTCAAAGACCCTCGAGCTTGCGCGCCAGCTGCTTGCCAAGCTCCACCCCGGGCTGATCAAAAGCGTTGATGCCAAGAATGGTGGCGAGCATGGTGGTCTTGTGCTCGTAGAGCGCGAGCAAGGCTCCCAGGCGCGTCGGCGTCAACCGGTCGATCACGATCGTGCTCACCGCATTGACGGCTTGCGAATCGGCGTCGGGCGACACCAGCGCGTCGGCCTGGGCACGGGCGTTGGCCAGCAGGCTGGCGTGATGCTCGGGGTAATCGTGCTCGTGCTGCTCGGCCCACAGAATGTCGACGCTGGTGCGGCCCGTGCCCTGCCGCAGCCACTGAAAAAAGGTGTGCTGGGCATCGGTGCCAACACCGCCCCACACCGCCTGACCCGTGGGGTAGAGCGCCATCTTGCCGTCGGTGCGGCGGCTCTTGCCCAGGCTTTCCATCTCGAGCTGTTGCAGCCACGGGATCATGGGGCCGAGCCGGTCGTCGTAGGGCAGCAGGCAGTGCATCGGCGCCTTGAGCGCGATCGCGTTCCAGGCCGCGAGCATCGCCAGGTTGGCCGGCAGATTGGCGCCC
Organism: Burkholderiaceae bacterium; assembly: GCA_036652035.1. Classification (GTDB taxonomy): domain Bacteria; phylum Pseudomonadota; class Gammaproteobacteria; order Burkholderiales; family Burkholderiaceae_F; genus JAEZVV01. The sequence goes on from JAVVWR010000064.1 coordinate 13,511, forward strand.
AGGCGGGTCTCGAGCGAGTGTTGATCCATCACCCGCGCGCCCGCCAGCAGTTCATCGAACACGGCCGGGCCGAAACCCAGCATCACCGGCAGGCCGATCGCGCTCCACAGCGAAAAGCGCCCACCCACCCAGTCCCACAGCGGGAAATTGCGATCGGCCGGCAGGCCAAGAATGCGTGCCGCGTCGGGACGAGCTGACACCGTGACCATGTGCTGCGCCAGGCCGGTCGCACCGATCCCCGCCGCCGCAAACCAGGCCTGCACCGCACGCGCGTTGAGCAAGGTCTCGCGGGTCGAAAAGCTCTTGCTCGAAACAATCGCCAGCGTGCGGCGCGCATCGAGCTGCGGCAGCAACCGCGCCAAGGCACTGCCGTCGACATTGCTGACGAAGTGCACCTTGGGTCCGGTGCGCGAACCCGACAAGGCGCTCACCACCAGCCGCGGGCCGGCGTCCGACCCGCCGATTCCGATATTGATCACGTCGGTGATCGACTCTCCCGTCGCGCCGCGCCAATCGCCCACGCGAACGGCCTCGGCGAATTCGGCCATGCGCGCCTTGGTCGCAAGCACGTCGGACATCCCGGCGTGCTCATGCGACTCGGCGCGCAACAGCGTGTGCAGGGCCGGGCGAGCCTCGCTCGCATTGACCAGGTCACCGGCCATCATCGCGGCGTGGGCCGGCATCACGCCGGCAGCCGTGGCGATGTCGTGCAACAGACCCAGATCATCCGGCGTGACGCGCTGGCGGCCGATGTCGAGCGTGAGCCCGCAGGCCGCCAGCAAGGCCGGCGCGCCGGCGGCATGCGACAGCGGCTGGGGCGTGATGCGCGTACGCGCGACCAGGGATTCAAGCGGATTCATGCCGACTCAGAAAGGAAGTTTCACATCGGGCGCGATCGCCAGGATCGCGGCGCGGAAAGCGGCCTGGATCCGCTCCAGCGCCTCGGGCGTGTCGCCCTCGAAGCGCAGAACAACAACCGGCGTGGTGTTCGAGGGCCGCGCCAGGCCGAAGCCGTCGGGCCACTCGGCGCGAACGCCGTCGATGGTGATGACTTCGCTCGCGCCATCGAATTTCGCGGCGCTGCGCAGGCGCTCAACCAGGGCGAAGTTCTCGCCTTCGGCGGTCTTGATCTGCAGCTCGGGGGTATTGACCGCGGTCGGCAAGGCCTTGAGAACGGCCGACGGGTCGGTGCTGCGAGACAGGATTTCCAACAGGCGAGCACCCGCGTAAAGACCGTCGTCAAAGCCGGGCCAGCGGTCATTGAAGAACAGGTGGCCGCTCATCTCTCCCGCAAACGGCGCAGCCGATTCCTTCAGCTTGGCCTTGATCAGCGAGTGGCCGGTGCGCCACATCGTGGGCTTGCCGCCGTGCGCCCGCACCCAGGGCGCAAGTGCTCGCGTGCACTTGACGTCGAAGATGATCTCGCCCCCGGGATTCGCGGCCAGGATGTCTTGAGCAAACAGCATGATCTGGCGGTCGGGGAAGATGATCTGACCGTCCTTGGTGACCACGCCCAGGCGATCGCCGTCGCCATCGAACGCGAGGCCGATCTCGGCATCGGTCTGGCGCAGCGCGCGCGCCAGATCCTCGAGGTTCTCCGGATGCGCCGGGTCGGGGTGATGGTTGGGGAAGGTGCCGTCGATGTCGGTAAAGAGTTCGACCACTTCGCAGCCCAGCGCGCGGTACAGCTGCACGGCGGTGGGACCGGCCACGCCATTGCCGCAGTCGATCGCAATCTTCATCGGACGCGCGAGCTTGACGTCGCCGACAATGGCCTCGAGATACGCGGGCAGCACATCGGCCATTCGCACCTCGCCGCGCGCCGCGCCTTGCACCAGCCGGCCTTCTTCGATGCGGGCGCGCAAGGCCTGGATGCCATCGCCGTGCAGGGTGGCGCCGCCCATCATCAGCTTGAGCCCGTTGTACTCGGGCGGGTTGTGGCTGCCCGTGATCTCGACCCCCGACCCCGTGCCCAGGTGAACCGTGGAGAAGTAAAGAACCGGCGTTGGCACCATGCCGACGTCGATCACCGCGGTTCCGGTGCTGGCAATGCCGTCTTCGAGCGCGTCGCGCAGCAAGGGGCCCGAGAGCCGACCGTCACGGCCAATGCAGAGCGCCGCAATGCCTTGCTCGGCCGCTTCCGAGCCCAGTGCCTGCCCGATCAGGCGAACCGCCGTGGGAGTGAGCGCGGTCTCGACAATGCCGCGGATGTCATAAGCCTTGAAGATCGATGGGTTCATGGACAAGCCAGAGTCAGTCAGTTACAGGCCACCCAACCGCGTTACACGAGAACGCAGTCACGATGAATTGGAAATCACGGCGGGCCAAGCCCGCCCTACGAAAAACACGGCCCACGCACCCAGG
>JAVVWR010000065.1:0-1646 GCA_036652035.1 Burkholderiaceae bacterium
CACGCCCGCTTCACATGAGCGAGGCAATCAGAAGGCCGGTGCCTACCGCCACAGTCGAGGCGACCACGCCCGGGATCATGAAGGAGTGGTTGAGAACGTATCGGCCGATCCGAGTGGTTCCCGACAGGTCGAAGTTGATCGCCGCGATCAACGAACCGTAGGTGGGAATGAAGAAATAGCCGTTGACCGACGGGAACATCGCGATCAGGTATTGCGGCCCGATTCCCAGTGCAATGCCCAGCGGCATCAGGGCGCGGGTGGTGGCGGCCTGTGAATACAGCAGCACCGACACAAAAAAGAGCACTGGCGCGAAAGTCCAGGGATTGGCGCGGGCGATCTCGCCCACCGCGCCGATGATCACGTCCTTGTGGGCGTTGATGAAACTGTCGCCCAGCCAGGCCAGACCGAAGATGCCGATCACCGCCACCAGGCCGGCACGGCTGGTCGAGGTCTTGACGACATCATTGACGTCGACCCGGGTCACCCACAGCATCACCGCCGCGATGGCCATCATGAAGACTTCGAGCACCACCGCCATGCTCAAGGGGTCTTTGTTGCCCGGCAGCGTGCGCAGCGCCGGCAGGAAACCCATCAGTACCACCAGTGCCACCCCGGCGAGAAAGATGGTGGCGGAGGCCTTGGCCTTGGGCAGCAACGGGGCTCGATCGCTCAGGTCAGCCGCGGCCGGAACCAGGCCCGCCTTGACCCGGGCTTGGTATTGGGGATCATCGGCCAGCTCTTTGCCGATGTGCATCGAGACCAGGCCGGCGACGATGACACCGATCAGGGTCGAGGGCACGCAGATCATCAGGATCTGAGCCAGACCCCAATCAGTAAAGCCCTGTGCGGTAAAGAGCCCGAGTAGCGCCGCGGTCGCGGCCGACACCGGAGACGCGGTGATCGACTGCTGCGAGGCGATCGTTGCCACTGCCATCGGCCGTTCTGGGCGGATGCCGCCGCTGTGGGCCACCTCATAGATCACCGGCAGCAGCGGATAGATGATGTGACCGGTGCCGGCGAGAAACGAAAAAGTCCAGGTGGTCAGTGGCGCGACTACGGTGACGTTCTTGGGATTGGCGCGGATGATGCCCTCGGCCACTCGCACCAGAAAGTCAATGCCGCCCGCGGCATCCATCACCGAGGCGGCCATGATGACCGCCAGGATGATGAGGATCACGTCCACCGGCGGCGAGGTCGGCGTCACGCCAAAGCCGAGCATCAACACCAGAAGCCCGACCGCACCCCACAACCCGAGGCCGATCCCGCTAAATCGCGCCCCCATCCAGATCGCTGCCAATACCACCAGGAACTGCAAAACGATGCTCAGTGTCATGGTCTTATCAGCCGCCTCGGGCGCGCTGTCCGCTTGAGAAAAGCACTGATCGGCTGTTGGCGATCGGCCCACAGCCCCGGATTCATCTCGAACCCACCTTGCCCTAGCCTGCGCCCGGCGTCTTGAGCCGACCCAATCCCGGGGACGGTTAGCCTGCTCACTTCGGCCCCGCCTTTGGCACGGCCGGGCGAACGATCTTTAGTCCCAGGTCAAGCTCCGGGCTCCTTCGCAGGCTTGGCGCCAGCGGTTCGCCACTGGCGCTCACGCCATAATCGTCGCGACTCATTCTTGTGCGTGTGGCCGGGCGGTACGC
>JAVVWR010000065.1:1746-15585 GCA_036652035.1 Burkholderiaceae bacterium
TCTCGTCCCACTGAATCTTGGCGCGGGCCGCGGGCGTAGCCGCCGTGGCCATGCCGCTCGCCAGCAGCGCACCGCCGCTGGCCACGCCCAAGCTGCAGGAAATTCCGGCGCGAACCGGAACCGTCGACTCGCTCATTGCTCATTCGATTGCTCATTCGATTTCCCCTTGTTGATTGGAAGTACTGCACCGGGGTGCACACCAGCAATCTAGAAATCGAAACTTGCGAGCAGATCAAACGGCACTGGCCGTTTATAAAAATTTTCTTGCTGACCGCGCCGCTCTTGATTCAGGTCGAACTCGCTCGCGGGCGACCGCGAGCAAACCCGCGCCGATCAACGCTCGGCCAGCGCCAACCGCAGAGCGAGCGCGGTAAAGACAGCGGCGGCGCCGCGGTTGAGCCCGCGCTGAACCGCAGGCCGGGCGATGTGTTGGCGCAGGCTGCCTGCCGCCCAGGCAATCGCACCGAAAACCAGCAGGGTCACGCCGATGAAACTGGCCCCCATCACCAGCATCTGCGGCGTGACCGCCGCCTTGGCATTGATGAATTGTGGGAACAACGCGAGAAAGAAGATCACGACCTTGGGATTGCTCAGGTTCATCAGCACGCCACGCTGCCACAAACGGCTCGGCGCGATGCGCGGCTCGTCCGGTGCCGTGCCGGGCTTCTCGCCAGCAGTGACCGGTGCGTTCCATGCCTGCCACGCCAGCCACACCAGGTACGCTGCGCCGGCCAGCTTGAGCGCGGTAAAGGCCAGAGCCGACGTCTGGAAAATCACCGCCACGCCCAACACCACCGCCAGCGTATGAAACACGAGCCCGGTGCACAGGCCCAGCGTCACCCACAGCCCAGCGCTGCGCCCGTAGACCGCCGATTGCATCAGGACGAACAGATTGTCGGGACCCGGCGAAATTGCCAATACTGTGCTGGTGGCCATAAACGCGAGCCAGAGTTCGAGAGACATCGGCGCCACTCCTTTCAAAATTGGATAGTCGCAGCCACCCGCGGGCGGCCGATTGAGTCAAAGCACAAACCCGTCGCTCACGCCGCCATGACATCGTCTGATTGCGTCATTTCATTGACGCCACCGCATGACGCTATCGCCAGGGCGCGACACGTCTTCAAACACGGGCTGGGCAGCGGCGGGGTCTTCAGGAGCGCGTGTCTGAGAAATCGCAGCAGCCGAGTTCCGTGCCCCCGCCATTGGTGACTTGCCACGCAAGGTCGGCGTGCATAGCGCGCTGACCGACAAAAGCCGCCGGGAGTCGGCGAGACCGATCCTCCGGGACCGGCCCGACCCAAGGGTGTGGTGCTCGCGCAGCGCAAAAACGATCCGCCCCGGCAGCGCAAGACATCCCATGAGCCCCCAGCGTTGCGCGGAGTCAAGCGCCTCTCATGCCTGCGCCTTTACCCTGCATCCTGGCCGCCGGTCAGCGCCGGTCGGCCTCTTCTGGCCGTTCCGCCAGAAACCCTTTGTGAAAAATCCCATGCTTCTGAATTTCAATCCGCTGACCTCGGCCAACTGGACGGGAGGCTTACGGCCAATGCGTCTGGCAATCTGCCTGGCCGTGGCCGCCGCCTGGCTACCGACGGCGGCCCAGACCTCGTCTTCGATCGAGGCTTACGGCGGTGGGGGTGGCGGGGGCGGCGGTGGAAATGGAGGAGGAACTGGGGGTGCTGGGGGTGCGGCAGGTGGATCGAGCGCCTTGACGGGTGGGGCTGGCGGTCATGGTGGTACTGATGGCGGCGGCGGTGGCGGTGGTCGAGGCCCGAACAATCCCGGCGGGAACGGATCATCTGGGGCGGCGGGAGGGGCTGGAGGCGAGGCCGGGGGCGGAGGCGGAGGCGCCACCGCAGGCGATGCTTACTCCAGTGGCAACGGCGCCGCGGGAGCCGACAGCCACGTGGATGACACCCAGATCACGGTGAACCGCATTACGGTCAAGGCAGGAAGCGGCGGCCAGGGCGGCGGCATCGGCCCGTACGGCGAAGGCGGCGCGGGCGGTGCGGGAGGCCATGCGAGCGTGACCAGCACCGCCACTCGGGTGAACGAGATCAGCCTGAGCGGCGGCGACGCCGGCAACGACGTCGCTGCCAGCAGCATCGGCGGCGGCGCGGGAGGACAGGCGAGCCTGACCAGCGCCGCCATCCAGGTGGGCACGATCAGCCTCCTCAGTGGTGACGGTGCCTCCAACGTCGGCGGCGGCGTCACGCTGGCTCTGACCGCCGCTCACGTTGCCGTGACGGGGCCGCTCACGCTGCAGGTCGGGGCCTTTGGTAGTGATGGCGCTATGTCTATGGGTGGCGACCCCGGTCGCATCCAGTTCACGGCCAAGAGCCTGAGCGCACCCACCCTCAGCCTGGTGACGAGTCATAGCATTCACGATGGCTACAGTCCCGACCTCTTCAGCTTTGTGGTGGACACGCTCGTGGTCGATCAAACCACCGGCTTGACCTTGGACGGCACGATGGGCCAATCCTCCGGCGGCGTGCCGGCCGATGTCCAGATCGGCACGGTGCAGATGAGAGGCAGCCACGACGTCGTTGTCACCGGCCGCAACGGCGGTGTGGCCGAGGTGGGCGTGCTCGAACTCAGGGGCAGCGGCCAGCTGCAGGATGCGAACCAGGCGTTGGTGATCGGAGCGCTGAGCCTCAACGGTGGCACCCTCAACGCCGGCAACTGGAGCGGCCTCATCGATCGCGCCTACACCACGACCGCGATCACCCTGGGCGCAGGCGGCGGCACTTTTGAATTGAACACGGGCGAAAGCCAGACCCTGAGCCGCACGCTCACCGGCAGCGGCGGCCTGAGCAAGACCGGCGCAGGCACCCTGACCCTCTCGGGCACCAACACCTATACCGGCATGACCACGGTCATGGGCGGCACCCTGGCGCTGGGGGCACAGGATCTGAGCGCCTCATCCGGCCTGACCCTGTATGGCGGCGCGACTTTTGACAACACGAGCAAGGCCCATTCCCTGAACGGCAAACAACTGATCGTCCAGGGGGCCAATGGCCAGAGCGCGAGCTATGCCGGCGATCTTTCCGCCGTGGGCTCTGATCTGCACTTCATTTCATCGCTCAACCCGACCCAGCCCCTGCTCCAAGTCAGCGGTGATGCCGATATCAGCCACAGCACCTACAACATTGGCTTGGTCGGCGGCACCGCGCTGGCGGCAGGCACGACGCTGATCCTGCTGGAGGTGGCTGCGGATAAAACCCTGACGGCCGAGCACCTGGGCAAGGGCCTCGGGGTGATCGCGGTGGGCTCGACCGTGGTGCACGACATCACCGCCCAGACCGATGTGGCCACGACCCCGCACCAGTTAAGAGTGGAGGTCAAGCAGGGCAGCGCCAAAAAACAGGCCAAAGCGCTCTCTGAAGGCTTTCTGGGTGGCATGGCCTTAGCACTCCAAGGCGCCGACCAGGTCGCCGGAGCGGGCATTTCGGCCGCCCAGGCAGCGGTGGGTGATCGTGCTAGCCAAACCGCCGTTTTTGCCACTCTGGGCGGCGGTTCGATGCGCTATGACACCGGCTCGCATCTGGACCTGAACAGTTTCAACCTGCTGACGGGGCTGGCCCTGGGGACCGATCTGGCCCCCGGACGCCTGAGCGCGGGTGTGTTTTTCGAGTATGGCAACGGCGGCTACGACACCTACAACAGCTTCAGCCATGCCGCTGCCGTCGTGGGCGATGGCGAGATGCGCGCGGCAGGCGCGGGGCTGTTGGCGCGGATGGATTTTCACGCCGATGGGCCCGGGCATTTTTACGCCGAAGGCAGCGCGCGGATGGGCCGCTTGAACAACGAGTACGCCAACGGAGATCTGCGCGACGCCGCCGGACGCAGCGCCAGCTACGACAGCGCCAGCCTTTATTCCAGCCTGCATCTGGGCGCCGGCTATGTGTGGGCGCTGAGCGAGCGCGCGCGGCTGGATGGGTATGGCCAGTATTTCTGGACGCGGCAAGGCGGCGATGCACTCACCCTGTCCACCGGCGAAGCGCTGTACTTTGATGCGGTGGACTCGCAGCGGGTGCGCCTGGGTGGACGCTTTGATTACGCGCTGACCGCCTCGGTCCACTCCTATGCGGGGCTGGCGGTCGAACACGAGTTCGACGGCCTGGCACGAGCCACCACCAACGGTGTTGCGATCGAAGCCCCCAGCCTGGAAGGCACGAGCGGCCTGGGCGAGTTGGGTCTGAGACTGACGCCGTCCACCGGCCTGCCCTTGACGATGGATCTGGGATTGCAGGCCTATGTGGGGACGCGGCAAGGCGTCAGCGGCAGCGTGAAGCTGAAGTACGACTTCTGATAAAAAAAGGGACGCCACCGTGGCGTCCCTTTCCGACCGAACCCACTGACAGCTCAGGCGACCCAGCGGCGCGCGTTGCGGAACATCCGCATCCACGGGCTGTCCTCGCCCAGGCCCGGCGGCTGCCACGAGTACTCCACCGTGCGATGCACGCGTTCGGGATGCGGCATCAGGATGGTAAAGCGCCCATCGGCCGTGGTCAGGCCGGTGATGCCTTCGGGCGAACCGTTCGGGTTGAACGGGTAGACCGAGGTCGGCTGGCCGTGGCTATCGACGTAGCGCACCGCAACCAGGGCGCGAGCCGCGTCCTCGGCCGAGCGGAACACCGCCCTGCCCTCGCCGTGAGCGTTGACGATCGGCATCGTGCTGCCCGCCATGCCCGCGAGGAAGATCGAGGGCGATTCGTCCACCCGCACCTGGACCAGACGGCCTTCGAACTGCTCGGAGCGGTTGCGCTCAAAGCGCGGCCAGTGCTGCGCGCCCGGGATCATGGCGTGGAGCTGGCTCATCATCTGGCAGCCGTTGCACACGCCCAGAGCGAAGCTGTCGTTGCGGCCGAAGAAGGCTGCGAACATCGCCGCGAGCTTGGGGTTGTGAAGAATCGTCTTGGCCCAGCCGCCGCCCGCGCCCAGCACGTCGCCGTAGCTAAAGCCGCCGCACGCGGCCAGACCCTGGAACTGCGACAGGTCGGCGCGGCCGGCGATCAAGTCGGTCATGTGGACGTCGATCGCGGTAAAGCCGGCGCGAGTAAAGGCCGCGGCCATCTCGGTCTGGCTGTTGACGCCCTGCTCGCGCAGGATGGCGATCCGCGGCCGAACGCCGCTGGCGATAAAGGGCGCGGCCACGTCCTCGCTCGCGTCGAACGTGAGCGCCATACCCAGACCACGGTCGTCGGTCGCGCTGGCGCGAGCGAACTCGGCGTCGGCGCATTCGGGGTTGTCGCGCAGGCGCGCGATCTGCCACGAGACTTCGCTCCAGATCTGTTGCAGCTCGGCGCGGGCCTTGCTGAACTGCGGCTTGGCGTCGCACCAGAACTCGACCAGGTCGCGTTCATTGGACTTGCTGGGCTTGCCGATGATGTGGCTGATCGAACCCAGGCCCACGGCGCGCAAGGCGTCCATCACCTCGGTCTTGCGCTCGGCCGGAATCTGCAGCACGGCGCCCAGTTCCTCGGAGAAGAGCGCCTTCAGAATCAGCTCGTGACGGCGCACCGCCACCTGCTCGGGGCGGATCTTGAAGTCACCCGCGTCTTGCGCCACCGCGTCCATCGCCAGGACGTCGAGGTTGACGGTCAGACCGCAGTGGCCGGCAAAAGCCATCTCAGTGAGCGTCGCGAACAGGCCGCCGTCGGAGCGGTCGTGGTAGGCCAGAACGTCGCCGGCGCGAGCCAGGTCGCGCAAGGTGGTGATGAAATCGGCCAGGGCTTGCGGCTGGTCGAGGTCGGGCGCGTCGTTGCCGATCTGCTGGGTGACTTGAGCCAGGATCGAGGTGCCCATGCGGTTCTTGCCGTGGCCCAGGTCAACCAGGACCAGCAAGGTCTCGCGGTCGGTGAGCAACTGCGGCGTAAGCGACGCGCGAATGTCGGCGACCGGACCGGCGGCCGAGGCGATCAAGGACACCGGCGCGGAGACCGTCTTGTCCTGCCCCGCGTCGCTCCAACCCGTCTTCATCGACAGGGAATCCTTGCCCACCGGAACGCTGATGCCGATCGCCTGGCACAGCTCGGAAGCGGCCTGAACCGCGTCAAACAGCTTGGCGTCTTCGCCCGCCACACCGCAGGCGGCCATCCAGTTGGCCGAGAGCTTGACCCGTTCGAGGTCGATGTCGGCCGCGGCGATGTTGGTCAGCGCCTCGCCAATCGCCATCCGGCTGGCGGCGGCCGAGTCGATGATCGCGAGCGGCGTGCGCTCGCCCATCGCCATCGCTTCGCCGGCATAGCCTTCGAACGACAAAGCGGTGACCGCGCAGTCGGCCACCGGCACCTGCCAGGGGCCGACCATCGGGTCGCGGCAGATCAGGCCGCCGACCGAGCGGTCGCCGATGGTGATGAGAAAACTCTTGTTGGCCACGGTCGGGTGGCGCAGAACGTCGAGCGCGCAGGTCTCGAGATCGAGCCCGGCGGTTTCAAACTTGGGCAGCGACTGAGCAACGCGCTTGACGTCGCGGTGCATGCGCGGGGTCTTGCCGAGCAGCACTTCCATCGGCATATCGACCGCCGGCGTTTCCGCGTCGCCGCGAGCGACGACCAGTTCACCGTCTTCGGAGATGGCGCCGATCACCGCGTAAATGCAGCGCTCGCGCTTGGCCATCGCGTCGAATTGATCGAAGCGCGCCGGGTCGAGCGCCACCGCATACCGCTCCTGCGATTCGTTGCACCAGATCTCGAGCGGGCTCATGCCGCTTTCTTCGACCGGAATCTTGCTCAAGTCCATGCGAGCGCCACGGCCTGACAGGTCGGCCAGTTCCGGCATCGCGTTGGACAGCCCGCCCGCGCCCACGTCGTGGATCGCGAGAATGGGGTTGGCCTCGCCCGCGGCCCAGCAGCGGTCGATGACCTCTTGCGCGCGGCGCTCCATCTCGGGGTTGCCGCGTTGGACCGAGGCGAAGTCAAGCGCTTCAGTGTTGGCGCCTGCGTCCATCGACGAGGCCGCGCCGCCACCGACGCCGATCCGCATGCCGGGCCCGCCCAGGGCCACCAGCAGCGTGCCCGGCGGCAGCGCCGCCTTCTGGGTCTGGTCGTCGCGGATATTGCCGATGCCGCCCGCGATCATGATCGGCTTGTGATAGCCGTAGCGCTTGCCGGCGACGTTGGCTTCGAAGGTGCGGAAGTACCCCAGGATGTTGGGGCGGCCGAATTCGTTGTTGAACGCCGCCGCGCCCAAGGGGCCTTCGATCATGATCGCCAGCGCATCCGCGATCCGGCTCGGGTAGCCGTATGGCTGGGCGGCGGTGCGCCCCGCGGTGACGTCGGAATCGTTCTCCCAGCGCTGTTGGGCGCCGGGGATGCGCAGGTTCGAGACCGAAAAACCGGCCAGGCCGGCCTTGGGCTTGGCGCCGCGGCCGGTGGCACCTTCGTCGCGGATCTCGCCGCCCGCGCCAGTCGAGGCGCCGGGGAAAGGCGAGATCGCGGTCGGGTGGTTGTGAGTCTCGACCTTGAAGACGGTGTGGGTGACTTCGGTCTGCGCCGTAAATTCAGTGCCGACATCACCGCCCACCGAGCGCGGATAAAGGCGGCTCACGGCCTGGCCTTCCAGCACCGCGGCGTTGTCGTTGTACGCGACGATGGTGCCTTGCGGCGCCGCCTTGTGGGTGTCGCGGATCATGCCAAAGAGCGTCGCATCGCGCGGCGTGCCGTCGATGGTCCAGCTGGCGTTGAAGATCTTGTGACGGCAGTGCTCGGAGTTGGCCTGGGCGAACATCATCAGTTCGACGTCGGTCGGATCGCGGCCGGCGCGGCCAAAGGCCTCGACCAGGTAATCGATCTCGTCATCCGATAGCGCCAAGCCCATCTCGCCGTTGGCGCGAGCCAGCGCAGCGCGCCCTTCGGCCATCAGGGCGACAGTCTGCAGCGGCTTGCCCGGCAGCTCGGCAAACAAGCGCGCCGGTTCGATATCGACCGGCACCAGGCTTTCGGTCATGCGGTCGTGCAAGACCGCGGCGATCGCCTCGAGCGTCTCGGCCGAAGGCTTGTAAGCGCCGAGCAGGCCCCGCTTGAAGCTGACGGCAAAGCGGGTTCCGCGCTCGAGGCGTAAGACCGCGTCAAGGCCGCAGTTGTGCGCGATATCGGTGGCCTTGCTGGCCCAGGGGGAAATCGTCCCCAGACGCGGCACGACCAGAAAGCGTGCGCCATCCCCCTCGTCGGTGGCCGCATCGCCGTAGTCGAGCAAGGCGGCCAGGCGCGCCTGCTCGCTGGCGGCAAGCTCGCGCGAGGCATGAACAAAATGGATGTAACGCGCGCCGACCGCTATCGCGGCGGGGTCAATCGCTTGAATGCGAGCCAGAAGGCGAGCTGCGCGAAAGTCGGACAGCGCTCGGGAAGCGTCGAGCGCGAACATCGAACCGTGTGAGGTCATGGGGCGGGAAGCGCAGGCCGGCGGACACCGCGCGTCGGGGTGAAAGGCAGGCTGCGATTATACGAGGCGCGGGCAGCGCCGCCGTCCGCGCGTTTGCCCCGGGCTGCGCCGCCCCGCCATCAGATCTCGCCGTCGAGCGATTGCGCGGCAGCCAGAGCACGCAGCAAGGCGCGGTTGCAGTCGCTGACGGGCAGCGCCAGCGCTTCGGTGGCGCGCCGGATTGCGATCGGGTCGCCTCGCTCGATCGCCTCGATCAGCCCCAGGTAGGGGCCGTGCGGACCTTCGTGCTCGCAGATCGCGTCGGTCACGTTGTCGGAGAGCGCGATCAGCTCGAAGAGTTGAGGGAAAGTCGCGCCGGTAATGCGGTCGAGCAGCGAAAAGGCGCCGGTGATGAAGAGTTCGTCGCGGGTTTCGTTGTCGGCATCGTCACCCGCGACATATTCAAGAAAGAGTCCGCGGCGGATCGAGGCGTGAACCAGCGGCGCGGTATTGGCATCCTTGCTCGCCGTGGTCATCAGCAAGGACAGCCAACGCATCATTTTCTTGTAACCCAGCATCATCACCGCGTGCTGGAAACTCGTGATCTGCACTGACAAGCCAAACGCGGCCGAGTTCACCAGCCGCAGCAGCTTGAAGGCCAGCGCCGGGTCTTGCTTGAGGGCGGCGTCGATGTCGTTGATGTCAGCGTCATCGCGCACCAGGCGCAGCAAGCGCAGGACCACCGCTTGACCGGGCTGGAGCGCCCGCGGCTGAACCTGGGTGATGTCTTCGAGCGGCCAGCCGACGCTGGCGGCCGCGCCGCGCTCGTAGCAGGCGTCAACGTCGGCCACGGTCTGCACGCCGCTGATGATGTAGGGCACCCGCCGCGTGATGCCGGTGGGCACCGGCAGCATCTGGCCGCTCGAGGTCACCCGGCGATCGTCAGCGATGTGGATCAAGGAATACTCGAAGCACTCGACCAGCGCCGGCGGCAAGGGCACTTCCGAGCGCCCCCGCAAGACCATGCGCAAGCCCGCGCGCCGCGCCTGCTGCAGCAGTTGCTGCGTGGCCGGATCGCTGAGCGCGGCGCACGGCACTTCAAGCAGCGCGTTGTGGGGCGATTTCCACTCGAGCAGGCTGGCGTCGAATACGGCATCGAGCGGAGCGACCAGCACCGGAGCGCTGGCCTCGGGCCAGATCTCGTTGAGCTCGGTCAACATGTCGCCCAGGCGCGGCCGGTCCTGTGGCCGCAACGACAACATGGTCAGGCGGGTGCCCATCGCTTTTCGTCCGCGATCGATCAAGGGCGAATAGCAGATGGACAAGGAAGACAAGGCCCGCGGCGCGGCAGGGTCGAGCAGGACTTGAAGATCGGGGGTGTTCATACCGTGTAAATCCAGGACTTCTACTGAGTCTATATCGGCATCGCTTGCGCCAACCTGAGCCCGGGCTCGACATGCAGCGGCATCGGAGCAACCCTGCCCCGGCCTCGCCTCACCCCTTGCGGCCAAAACCGCCGCCGCCGGGGGTTTCGATCACGAACACATCGCCCGGCGCCATGGCGGTCGAACCCAGATGGCCGAGCATCTCGCGGCGACCATCGGCGCGCTCGACCCAGTTGCGGCCGGGCGCGCCGGGCTGTCCGCCGGCGAGCCCGAAAGGCGGCACCACTCGGGCATTGGCGAGAATCGACGCCGTCATGGGTTCGAGAAATCGCAAGCGCCGAGTGCCGCCGTTGCCGCCGTGCCAGCGACCGGCGCCACCGGAACCCGCGCGAATCTCATAGCTCTCGAGCCGAACGGGAAAACGGAACTCGAGCACCTCGGGGTCGGTCAGGCGGGAGTTGGTCATATGGGTCTGGACCACGCTCGCGCCGTCAAAACCTTCCAGGCTCTGAGCGCCGGCGGCAAGATCGACCACGCCGGCGCCGGCGCCGCCCGAGATCGTTTCGTAATACTGATGACGCTCGTTGCCGAAGGTGAAGTTGTTCATCGTCGTCTGCGACGCGGCGAGCACCCCGAGCGCGCCGTAGAGCGCATTGGTGATCGCCATGCTGGTTTCGACATTGCCCGCCACCACCGCGCTCGGATATTCGGGATTGAGCATCGAGCCGCGCGGAATCACGATCTCGATCGGCTTCAAGCAGCCGGAGTTGAGCGGGATCGCGTCCTCGACCAAAGTTCGGAAAACATAGAGCACCGCCGCTACGCACACCGCTTGTGGCGCGTTGAAATTGTTGGGGAGCTGATTCGAAGTGCCAGTGAAATCGACCTTGGCCGAGCGCGCGGCGCGATCGACCGTGATCGCCACCCGGATCACGGCGCCGTTGTCGAGCGGCAGCTCGAAGGCCCCGTTCTTGAGCACCCCGATCACGCGGCGAACGCTTTCCTCGGCGTTGTCCTGAACGTGGCGCATATAGGCCTGAACCACGTCGAGCCCAAAAGCCTCGACCATGGCCAGCAGTTCTTCGCGGCCCTTTTCGTTGGCGGCGACCTGGGCGCGCAGGTCGGCGACATTCTGATCGGGGTTGCGCGCCGGGTGGGCGCCGCTGGCCAGCACTTCTCTCAGTTCGGCCTCTCGCCACCGCGCTGGCTGCTTTGGCCCCTGGCCGGCGAGGAGCTGGAAGTTGATGAACCGAACCCCCTCCTCGTCCAGGCTGACGGAGAACGGCGGCATCGATCCCGGCGTGATCCCGCCGATATCGGCGTGGTGCCCCCGGCTGCCGACATAAAAAAGGATCTCGCCGCCAGCGCGATCGAACACCGGGGTGATCACAGTGACATCGGGCAAATGGGTGCCGCCGTGATACGGGTCGTTGATCACGTAAGCGTCGCCGGGCACCATGCGGCCGGCGTTCTCGCGCATCACAGTCTTGATCGATTCGCTCATCGAGCCGAGGTGAACCGGCATGTGCGGCGCGTTGGCAATCAGATGGCCAGCGGCGTCAAACAGCGCGCAGGAGAAATCGAGGCGCTCCTTGATATTGACCGAGTAGGCCGTGGCCTGCAGACGCAGCCCCATCTGCTCGGCAATCGACATGAACAGGTTGTTGAAGATCTCGAGCATCACCGGGTCGGCCTCGGTGCCGATCGCCCGGCGCCGGGCGCGCGCCTCGACGCGGGTGAGAACCAGGTGATCGAGCGCCGTCACGGCCGCCTGCCAGCCAGGTTCAAGCACGGTGGTGGCGGTGGCTTCGCTGATGATCGCCGGCCCGCGCATCACGTCACCCGGGCGGGTGTCGGCGCGAACAAAGACCGGGGTGTCGTGCCAGCGACCCTCGCAGAACATTGGAACCCGCGCCGCGGGGGCGAGTTCACCCGCGCGCGGGACCGCGCTCACTGCGGCCTCGTCGGCGGCGTCGCCGCGACCCACGGCCTCGACCGACACCGCTTCGACCACCAGCGAGCGGCCCGCCATCAGGAAGGAGTAGCGCTTGAGGTAATCGGCTTCAAAGCTCGCCTGCATTGCCGCCACCGAACCCGCCGCCACCACCAGCGCCGAATCCGTGCCCTGGTAGCGCAGATGGACCCGGCGCAAGACCGTGATCCGGGCGGCGGCGATCCCTTGATCGACCAGCTCGCTTGACGCTTCCTGCGCCAAGCGATCGAGCTCCGCGGTGATCGCGGGCTGATTGGCCGCCGACAGAGCAAGCTCAAGGCTGCGACTGCGCATCGCGGTCTGGTCCGCGAGCCCCATGCCATAGGCCGACAGCACGCCCGCGAGCGGGTGAGCCAAGACTGTCGTCATGCCAAGCGCGTCGGCGACCCGGCAGGCGTGCTGGCCACCGGCACCGCCAAAAGTGACGAGCGTGTATTGAGTCACATCGTGCCCGCGCACCACCGAGATCCGCTTGATCGCCTCGGCCATGTTGGCGACCGCAATGTCGATAAAGCCCTCGGCCACCGATTCGGCACTGCGCGCAATACCCGTGGCAGCTGAGATCTCGGCGGCGAGCGCAGCAAAACGCTCGTGCACCACGGCTGCGTCGAGCGGTTCATCGGCGGCAGCGCCAAACACGCGCGGGAAAAAGCCCGGCTGAATCTTGCCCAGCATCACATTGGCGTCGGTCACCGCGAGCGGTCCGCCGCGACGGTACGAGGCCGGGCCCGGATTGGCGCCGGCCGAGTCCGGCCCCACCCGCAGGCGGGCGCCATCGAAATGCAGGATCGACCCGCCGCCTGCGGCCACGGTGTGGAGACTCATCATCGGCGCACGCATCCGCACGCCCGCGACCTGGGTCTCGAAGGCGCGCTCGCAATCGGCCACGCTCTGCCCGGCGAAGTGGCTGACATCGGTTGAGGTGCCACCCATGTCGAAACCGATCACGCGGTCAAAGCCCGCCATCCGGCTGATGCGCACCATGCCGACGATGCCGCCGGCCGGGCCCGAGAGGATCGCGTCCTTGCCCTCGAAGCGATGAGCATCGGTCAGGCCGCCCGAGCTCTGCATGAAAAGCAGGCGCGTGCCCGGCAACTCGCCCGCCACCTGATCGACGTAGCGCCGCAGAATCGGCGAGAGATAGGCGTCGACCACCGTGGTGTCGCCGCGAGCGACGAACTTCATCAGCGGGCTGACCCGGTGCGAGACCGAGACCTGGGTAAAGCCCGCGGCGCGCGCCAGAGCGGCCACGGCGGTTTCATGCTCGGTAAACCGCCAGCCATGCATCAGCACCACCGCGATCGACCGAAAGCCGGCGGCATGCGCCGCGGCAAGATCCGAGCTCAAACGTTCGCGCTCGAGCGCGCAGACAACCGTGCCATCGGCGCCGACGCGCTCGTCAACTTCGATCACCCATGGGTAGAGCAGCTCGGGCAGGACGATATTGCGATCAAAGAGTTGCGGCCGATTCTGATAGGCGATTCGGAGCGCATCGCGAAAACCCCGAGTGACCGCGAGCACCGTGGGCTCGCCCTTGCGCTCGAGCAGCGCATTGGTCGCCACCGTGGTTCCCATCTTCACCACGCCGATCGCGGCTGTCGGCAGTGGAGCGCCCACGGCCACGCCCAGCAAGGCGCGCATGCCGGCAATCGCGGCGTCGCGGTACTGCTCGGGCTTGTCTGACAGCAGCTTGTGCGTCAGCAGGCGTCCATCGGGGCGGCGCGCCACAATGTCGGTGAAAGTGCCACCGCGGTCGATCCAGAACTGCCAGCCGTCAAGTTTGAGAGAGGAATTCGCTTGCATTCGAGTCCTTTCGATCAAGCCCTTCGGCACGCCAGTGCAGAGTAGCGCATGGCCCAAGCACGGTAATCGCAGCTTGGTCCAGATATCGACACGGACTCTATTGCGCTTTGCTGGCCGCTTCAAATGGGCGAGAGGCTTGCACCCGTGGTTTCGGGATCGACGCCAATCGCAATTTCTTCAAGCGTTTCATTCTGGAATCGAACGCTTTTCCGAGGGCGGCGCAGCTACAATCCGCGGTTATCCGTTCTAAAGAACAAGACATGCACGTCGTTGTCGTGGGCGCCGGGATCATCGGCG
>JAVVWR010000066.1:0-8792 GCA_036652035.1 Burkholderiaceae bacterium
ATCAAGACCGTGGTGGTGAGCTGCGGCACCTGCTTCGATCAACTCGAGACCTACAAGTTCGAAGAGATCTTCCCTGGCTGCCGCATCGTCGACATCCACGAATATCTGCTGGAGAAGGGCGTCAAGATCGAGGGCGCCGAAGGCACCCGCTACATGTACCACGACCCCTGCCATTCGCCGCTCAAGAATGGCGATGCGCTTAAGACCGTCAATGCGCTGGTGGCCACCGCCGACGGCGCCCAGGTGGTCAAGAGCGAGCGCTGTTGCGGCGAGAGCGGCACCTTTGCGGTGAGCCGGCCTGACATCGCGACCCAGGTGCGCTTTCGCAAGCAGGAAGAAATGGAAAAGACCGCCGGCCAATTGCGCGCCGACGGTTTTGGCGGCCAGGTCAAGGTGCTCACGTCCTGTCCGAGCTGCCTGCAAGGCCTGTCGCGCTACGACGACGACAGCGACACTTCGGCCGATTACATCGTGGTCGAGATGGCGCGCCATCGGATCGGCGAGAATTGGATGGCCGACTACGTGGCCCGCGCCAACCAGGGCGGGATCGAACGCGTGCTGGTGTAAAGCGCAAACCCGGGCAGCGCAGCTGCTTTTGCCAACGGCGGGCCAAGCCCGCCGTTTTCATTTTTTGGCGCGTGCGTCGATCGACGCCGCGACTGCAGGAGAGAATCGATGGCGATCGGTTGGATGACCGTCCTCAAGAGCGTCCCGTGGGGCGATGTGATCAGCAACGCACCGGCGATTGCCGATGGCGCCCAGAAACTGTGGGGGGCGGCGCGCAACAAGGTCGGCGCGGCCCCCGAACCCGCGCCCGCGCCCGCGTCCGCCTCACCCGCGAGCGCGGTCGATCCCGAATCGCCGCTCGCCGCGTTCGAGGCTCGCATTGCCCAGCTCGAAGCCAACACGCTCGCCTTGCGCCAGCAGATGCTCGAATCGTCGGAATTGATCACCCGGCTCGCCGACCAGAACTCGGCGCTGATCCGCCGCATCGAGATCCTGCGGCGGCGATTGGTGATGGCGCTGCTGGCCGTGACCGTGCTCGCCGCCAGCGGGCTCGCCGTGACGCTGCTGCGTTAGGCATGGCGATAATTGCGTCATGAACTTCCATCAAGACTGTGAACTGTGCCGGGGTGACGGCGGTGACGTGCTGTATCGCGAGGCCGACTTGCGCGTGGTGCTGATCGCCGAGGCCGACTACCCGGGCTTTGCTCGCGTGATCTGGAACTCGCACCTGGCGGAGATGAGCGATCTCGCGCCGGCGCAGCGGGCGCGTGTGATGGCCGTGGTCAATGCGGTCGAGCTGGCTCAGCGCGAGGTGCTCGCGCCCGTCAAGATCAATCTGGCGGCCTTCGGCAACATGGTGCCGCACCTGCACTGGCACGTGATTCCGCGCTTTGCCGACGACGCGCATTTTCCGCAGCCGGTGTGGGGCGCGCGTCAGCGCGACTCCGATCCGGCTCGTCTGGCGGCGCGCAGCGAGCGCCTGCCGGCGTTGCGCGCGGCGATCGTCCGCCGGCTGGCCGAGCTCGGTTCTGACTGAGGCCGCTGGGGTTTAACGGGCCGCGGTCTGGGTCGGGCAGGCCGTGATCTTTTGCTGCGGGAAGTCCGGCGCCAAGGCCTTGATCCGCGCCACGCTGTCGGCGTCGAGATCGTGCAAGGTGAAGCGTGTGGCGGTGCTGCGGCTGGAGGGGCGATCCGGCGCGCGCGCGCCCTTGATGCCGCGCTTCTCGAGTGCGGCCGCGTGCTCCTTGGCGGCGTTGGGGTCGCGGAATGAACCCAGCACCAGACCGTTGCGGTAGGGCGACCCATCGCCGATCACCGCCACGTCGCGCACGCCTTGCGCGCGCAATTCCTCGGCGCGGCGCTCGGCTTCCGCGCGGTTTTTTGCCGGTGGCAGATAGACCATGTACCAGCCGGCACCATCGACCGTCGTGGTGCTGAGTTTGTCGCCCAGCGTCAGCGCCGCCAGGGCGTCGCGCACCCGGTTCAAATCGCCGCCTTCAAAGTCGCCAAACACCAGACAGGCTGGCGGTGGCGCTGCGGAATCGACAGGGGCGGGTGGCGGCTCGTGTTTGATCTGGGCGACCTGGGCCGCATCGAGCAGACGGAGGGAATCGGGAGCGATCTGCCGCGCCAGCCGTTCCGGTTCGCGGCCGGGAGCAGGCAGTTCGCCGAAATAGCCTTGTTGCCAGGCAAAAACGGCGAGGCAGGCGGCGAGCAGAAAGAGGAACAGGCTTCTCATGGTTTCTTCAAACTGTGCTCGGCGCGCAGGGCCAGGCCGCGCAGCACCAGGTTATGTTCGACCTCGGCGCGCTCGAATTCGGGCAAGAGCAGCGGCGCGATTTCCTGCGCCGCGCCGCCCGCGAGCAAGAGGCGCGGCGGGTGCCCGGCGGCGCGCATGGCGCGGGCGGCGCGCTCGACCAGGCCGGCCTGGGCGTCGAGCACGCCGGTGCTGATCGCGTCCATGGTGTTGTCGGGGAAGTCGACCCGCACGCCGCTCGCGTGGGGCAATCTAGCCGTGCCGCGGGCCAGGCTGTCGCGCATCAGCACCGGCCCGGGCGCGATGCGGCCGCCGGCAAAGCGCAGGCTTCCATCCGGTTCCGGCACCACGCTGTCGACCGTGGTGGCGGTGCCGACATGAACCACCAGCAGGGCTTCACCCGGATGCAGGCTGGCCGCGCCAATGGCGGCGTGCCAGCGGTCGGTGCCAAGCGCGAGCGGCTCGCGGTAGCCGTTGACCAAGGTGAACGGGCCTTCAAAGCGCGCCTGGGCGCGTTGCCATTCGATGCGGCAGCCGGCCAGGGCGTCGGCCACGGCGTGGACCACCAGGTCGGAGGCCACGCTGCAAGCCAGCACCCGGTGCGGCGCCAAACCGGCCCAGCGTTCGCGCAGCGCCGGCCGGAGGTCGGCCAGTCCGACATGGACCACGGTCTGCGGTGCGGCCGGGGAATCGGCCCAGGCCCACTTGAGAGCGGTGTTGCCGATGTCGATCAACATCGCGTTCATCCGGCCGCTCGCAGGGAAACGTCGCCGGCGCTGATGGCGGTGAGGGTGCCGGCGTCGTCGATCAACAGCCGGCCGTGAGCGTCGATTCCGCGGGCGATCCCGCGCGCGATGACGGCGTCGCCCAGGCGAACCAGCACCTTGCAATCCTTCATGGCATCGAGCCCGGCCCAGCGCGCGGCAAAGGGCGCGAGTCCGGTCTTGAGGTATTGATCGATCGCGGCGAGCAGGGCGGCGGCGAAAGCCGCCAGCCAGTCGCCCGCGACCGGCTGGCCGGGCAGCGCGTCGGCCAGGGCGGCGGCTGGAGCATCGATCTCGGCGCGGGTGGCGGCATCGAGCGCGAGATTGATCCCCACGCCAACAATCAGGCTGCGGCCGCCGTGGTCGTCGACCGCCAGCTCGGACAGGACGCCGGCGAGCTTGCGGCCGTCGAGCCACACGTCGTTGGGCCATTTGATCGCCACCGCCACGCCGCGCTCGCGGCAGGCCTCGGCCAGCGCCACGCCGCAAGCCAGTGTCACGGCCGGCACCGCCGCGGGTGGAGCGTCGAGCGGAACCGCGATCGAAAACAGCAGGGCGGAGCCTGGCGCGGCCAGCCAGGGCCGGCCCAGCCGGCCACGGCCAGCGCTCTGATGCGCGGTCGCCCGCAGCACGGGGCGCAAGGGGCGCGCGGTGCGGCAGCGGGCGACGAGGTCGCTGTTGGTCGAGCCGGTGCTGGCGACGAATTCAACGCGGCAGTCCCGGCCGCGGAGAGCCAATTGCCTGGCGACGGCGGCGGGATCGATGAAGGCGGGCGGTTCCACGGTCAAATCTTCCTTAAGTCCCGACTCTAACAGCCGGGGCGGGCGACGGCGGGTGTGCACAATGGCGGCCATGAAACCTCGGGTCGCCATCAAGTCCTGGCCGCCGCGTTCCTCGCGAACGGTGCGCCTGCTCGGTCTCGCCTGCGCGATCCTGATCGTTTTCGCCAGCCTGACGCCCTGGGCGGGCTGGCGCGATCTCGGCGTCGCGCCGTGGGCCTGGGCCGATGCGCCGTGGCCGCGCTATTTCACTGTCTTTGATGTCTCGGTCAATGTGATCGGCTATCTGCCGCTGGGTTTCCTGGTGGTGCTGGCGCTGCACCCGCGCGTGCGAGGCGCCGCGGCCTTGATCCTTGCTCTGCTCGCCGGGGCGCTGTTGTCGGGTGCGGTCGAGTCGGCGCAGACCTGGTTGCCGGCGCGGGTGCCGTCCAACCTCGACTGGTGCGCCAATACCGCCGGCGCGCTGCTGGGCGCCCTGATGGCCCTGCCGATCGCCAGCCCGCTGATCGATCGCGGGCGTCTGGCGCAACTGCGCGCCCGTTGGTTCGAGCCCAATGCCCAGGCCGCGTTGCTGCTGGTCGGCTTGTGGCCTCTGGCGCAGATCTACCCCGAGCCGATGTTGTTTGCCAATGGTCATTGGCTCGATTCCGCGCAGGCTTTGGTCAGCGCCTTGGGGGGGCGGCTCGAGAGCCTTCAGCTGACTCGCTTCGGTCCGGCCGAATACGTCCTGGCCGAGGCCGTGATCGTGACGTCGGCTGTGCTCGCCGCCGGTTTGCTCACCGCTTCGGCGATGCGGCCCGCCGCCCCGCGACTGCCGCTTCTGGTCGGCGTGGTGTTGGCCGCACTGGTGGTGAGAACCTTGGCCGCGGGTGAGCAGTTCGGCGCCGATCGGGCTCTGATCTGGCTGACGCCGGGCGCCATCGGCGGGCTGGTGCTGGGTGGCCTGGCGCTGGCCGCTGCCGCTTTCGGGCCGACCCGCTGGTTGCCGCGACTCGGCCTGCTGGCGATGCTGGTGCTGGTGGGGGCGGTCAATGCTGTGCCCGAGAATCCCTACTACGCCGTGACCCTGCAGGCGTGGCGACCCGGCCGCACCACCCATTTCTACGCGGTCGCGCATTGGCTCTCGACCGCCTGGCCCTACGCGGCGGCGCTATGGCTGGCCTGGGCGAGCGTGGTGCGGCGCCCGCTTTCGCGCTCCCTATAATGGTTCTCCGCCCTGACACCGACCCTCGCGCCTGCGCGCGCCGCTCATGAGCTACTTCAAGCACCACGTCTTCTTCTGCACCAACCAGCGTGACGACGGTTCGCAGTGCTGTGCCGCCAGTGGCGCGGTCGAGATGCACGCCCACGCCAAGCAGCGCATCAAACAAGCCAAGTTGAATGGCGCTGGCGCGATTCGCGTCAACAAGGCCGGTTGCCTCGATCGCTGCAGCGAAGGGCCGTGTCTGGTCGTCTACCCCGAGGGCGTCTGGTACACCTATGTGGACCAGAGCGATATCGACGAAATCGTCGATGAACATCTGATCCATGGCCGCCCGGTGGCCCGTCTGAAAATCTGATGACGCCACAGACCGAACGCCTGTTCCTCGACGGGGAGGTTGGCCGGATCGAGCTCGCGCTCGACTGGCCGGTGGACGCGCCGCGCGGCATCGCTTTTATCGCCCATCCTCACCCGCTCTACGGCGGGACCATGGACAACAAGGTGGTCACCACGCTGGCGCGGGCGTTTATGGCGCTGGGCTGGGTGGCGGTCCGCAAGAATTTCCGCGGGGTCGGCCAGACCGAGGGCGGACACGACGACGGCCGCGGCGAAACCAGGGATTTTCTACGCGTGGTCGAGACCGTGCCGACGCTTGAGCCGGTGCGTGCGCGGCTGCCGGCCGGGCTGCCGGTGGCGTACGCCGGTTTTTCCTTTGGCAGCTTTGTCGCCGCGCAGGCGGCTCAGGTGCGAGCGCCGCAGCGCCTGGTGCTGGTGGGATCGGCGGCCGGCAAATGGGCGATGCCGCGGGTGGACCCGGCAACGATCGTGATCCATGGCGAGCTCGACGAAACGATTGCTCTCGCCGACGTGTTCGATTGGGCCCGCCCGCAGGAGCTGCCGGTGATTGTCATGCCGGGCGCCGACCATTTCTTCCATCGCCGCCTGACGCCATTAAAACGTCTGGTGATGCTGAATCTGCGCGGCGAGGACAATCTGTACGCTACCGATGCCCGCCCCTAGCCGCGAGGTTCCGACGCGGCTCCGGCCCAGCTCTGGCCCGACTCGCTGCGATCGATGCCATGAGTGACGCTCCCATCTACGCCAAGACAGCTGCCGGACAGGCTGAAGTCGCTACCCGCAGCACGCGGCTGAGCATGATGCAGCGGCGGCTTCTCATCCTGGCTGATGGCCAACGCGGCGCCGACGAGCTGGCCCGCCTGGTGCCGGCCGAAACTTTCGACGCGACCATCGCCTTGCTGCTGTCGTACGCCTTGATCGTTGAGGTGGCGGATGCAGCCGCTGCTGGGGCCGATGCGCTCGAGGTGCCGACCATCAATGGCGCGCTGGAAGCGCCAGTGCCGTGGCTTGACCCCGCGCTCGCGCTGCGCGAAGCCAAGCGCCGCGCCGTGCGCGAGTTGTTCGAGCGACTCGGTCCTGACGCCGATTCGTTGGCGCTTCGAATCGAGTCGGCCGGTTCGGCCGAGGAATTCCGCGAACGGCTGCGGGACGCCGAGCGTCTGGTGTCGGCCATGAATGGGGTGCCGGCCGGGCAGGATTATCTGCGCGCCTTGAGGCGGGTAAGCCCTGATCTCTGAGCGCAAGCCCGAAGGGTCAAGCGCAAGCGGTCGGGCGTATCTTTATCGGTTCGCCGCGCTGTCCGCGGCCCGAGCCTTGTGAATTGCCAATGTCACTTTCCGCCTTGTCCCGCTGTTTTGTCTTTGTCGCCGCCCTCTTGATCGCGGGGGTGACGAACGCCCAGCCCAACCTGGGAGCGCGGGCCTGGATTCTGCTCGACGCCGCCAGCGGGGTCACCCTGGCTGCGCGCGACGCCGACAAACCGCTGGAGCCGGCCTCGCTTACCAAGCTGATGACGGCCTACATCGTCTTTACCGCGCTGGCCGAAAAACGCATTGCCGCCACTGATGGGGTCAAAGTCTCGCCCGCAGCCTTTGCTGCGTCGGGCAAGGGCGGTGCGCGCATGTTCATCGAGCCCGGCAAGCCGGTCACGGTGGCCGAACTGGTCAAGGGTCTGGCGGTGGTGTCGGGCAACGACGCGGCGGTGGCCCTGGCCGAGCATGTGGCCGGCAGCGTGCCGGCCTTTGTCGCCCGCATGAACGACGAGGCGCGCCGGCTCGGTCTCAAGCACACCCATTTTTCCAACCCTACGGGTCTGTCCGACCCGCAGCACTATTCCAGCGCGGCCGATCTGGCGCGCTTGGCCGACCGCCTGTTGCTCGATTTTCCCGAGCCCTCGGCGGTGTTTGCCGTGCGCGAGATGACTTATGGCGGCATCACCCAGGCCAACCGCAATCGCTTGCTGTGGGCGGACAAATCTGTCGATGGTCTCAAGACCGGTCAGCATTCCGGCGCCGGCTGGTGCATTGTCGCCACCGCCGTGCGCGATCAGGGCACGGGCGAGATGGCGTTCAAGCGCCGACTGATCGCGGTGGTTCTGGGTTCGGCCAGCGAATCCGAGCGCTCGCAGGATGCTCTGACTCTGCTCAACTACGGCTGGTCGGCGTTCGACACCCTGCGGCTGTATCAGGGCAACCAGGAAATCGCGACGCCCGAGGTCTGGAAGGGGGATCGCTCGACCGTCAAGATTGGCTTTGGCCGCGACGTCTACGTCACGGTTCCGCGCGGCGAGTTGCAGCGCCTGGGTGCGAGCGCGCTCAAGAGCACGATCGAGCGGGTCGATCCCTTGGTAGCGCCGTTGCGGGCGGGCGAGCGGGTCGGTGTCCTCAAAGTCACTCTCGGCGACCGGGTGGTGGCCGAGGTGCCGCTGGTGGCGTTGCAGAATGTGGGTCCCGCCGGCTTTTTTGGCCGCGCGTACGATGCAATCCGACTGATGCTGAGGAAATGACGATGGAATGGCAGGACGCTCCTTGTTACTTGAACGGTGAGTGGGTGCGGCTCGCCGACGCGAAGTTGCCGGTGCTCGATCGCGGTTTCATCTTCGGCGACGGAGTCTATGAGGTGGTGCCGGTCGATACGGTCGATGGTGTGCGCGCGCCTTTCCGGGCCCGCGAGCATTTCGAGCGGCTCGAGCGCTCGCTCGCCAAGGTTGCAATCGACAACCCCTTCACCGTCGAGCGCTGGCTGGCGCTGACGCAAAAGCTGATCGCCTCGGTGCCGTGGCCGCGGACCGTGATCTATATCCAGGTCACCCGCGGCGTGGCCAAGCGTGATCACGCCTTTCCGGTCGGGGTTGCGCCCACCGTGTTCGCCGTGGCCCAGCCCTGGCCCGAGATTGCCGCCGCTGCGCTGAGCGATGGCGTGAGCGCCGTGACCCATGCCGACGAGCGCTGGCAGCACTGCGACATCAAGAGCGTCTCGCTGCTGGGCAATGTGCTGATGAAGCAGTACGCGGTCGAGCATGACGCGGCCGAGACGATTCTTCTGCGCGACGGTCATGTGTCCGAGGCGTCGGCTTCCAACGTCTTGATCGTCAAGGACGGCGTGATCGTCGCTCCCGTCAAGAATCACCTGGTTCTGCCCGGCATCACCCTCGACGCCGTGATAGCCATCGCCAACGCCCATGGTGCGCGGCTTGAACTGCGCCCGATCACCGACGCCGAATTGCGGGCGGCCGACGAAGTGTGGTTGTCATCGTCGGGCCGCGAAGTGATGCCGGTGACCTTGCTCGATGGCCAGCCCGTCGGCCGCGGCCAGCCTGGTCCGGTCTTGGGCCGGATGCTCGAGTGGTTCGCCGCCGCCAAGAAGGCCGACGCCGCCCAGTGGAAGGCGCGTGCCGCGACCCTGCGCGACTTCGATGCGCCCGAGCC
>JAVVWR010000066.1:8892-15383 GCA_036652035.1 Burkholderiaceae bacterium
CCGCCCAGTGGAAGGCGCGTGCCGCGACCCTGCGCGACTTCGATGCGCCCGAGCCCGCGCCCGCGCCTGAACCGACTGCGGCCGAGGGCGCAGAGCCATCGGTGATGCAGTTCCCGATGAGCTTCCCGCTCAAGATCATGGGTAAGCGCCACGACGATTTCGCGCAGGCGATCTCCGAACTCGTGCTTGAACACGCCCCCGACTTCGAGCCCGCCACGCTCGAGATGCGCGCTTCCAAAGACGGCAACTACCTGTCGGTCACGGCCACCGTCAACGCGACCTCGCGCGAGCAGCTCGACGCGCTCTACCGCGCCTTGACCAGCCACCCGATGGTCAAGCTCGTGCTCTAAGCCTTGAACGCCGCTGCCGTCACCGCCGCTCCGATCATCCGCCCGCTGGGGCGGGTCGATTACCTCGCTACCTGGGAGGCGATGCGCGAGTTCACCGCTACCCGCGGCCCCGCCACGCCGGACGAGATCTGGCTGGTCGAGCACGCCCCGGTCTTTACGCTGGGGCAGGCGGGCAAGCCCGATCACCTGCTGCTGCCGGGCGAGATCCCGGTGGTGCCGACCGACCGCGGCGGCCAGGTCACCTATCACGGCCCCGGCCAGGTGGTGGCCTATCCGCTGATCGATCTGCGCCGGCTTGGCATCTACGTGAAGGAGCTGGTGTTCCGGATCGAGCAGGCCACGATCCAGACCCTGGGCCACTATGGTGCCGACGCGCGCCGGGTGGCGGGCGCTCCCGGGGTCTACGTGCCCTGGCCGGGTGGCGCGGGCGACTTCGAAGGCCTGGCCAAGATCGCTGCGCTGGGCATCAAGGTCAGCCGCGGTTGCAGCTATCACGGGGTTTCGCTCAACGTGGCGATGGACCTCGAACCCTATTCGCGCATCAACCCTTGCGGTTACGCAGGACTGCGCACCATTGACATGGCTGCTCTCGGCCTCCCTGCAACGGCAACCGCGGTAGCGGCCACGCTCGCGGAACGACTCGGATCCCATTTGTCACAGTGAACTCGATTGCTCCTCCTCCCTCCGCGCTGAACGTCACGCCGGGCTCGCCTGCGGCCTGGCTGGTGGCCTTGCGCCCCAAGACGTTCTGGATCGCCGTCACGCCGGTGCTGGTCGGCACCTCGATCGCGCTGGCGGAAACCGGCCGCTTCGACCTTGTCATCGCCCTGCTCACGCTCGCCGGTTCGGTGCTGATGCAGGTGATCACCAATCTCCAGAACGATGTCGGCTACACCACCCGCCGCGCCGAGCGCAGCAACCGCAACGGCTTGCCGCGCGCAACCTCGCATGGCTGGTTGACGGTGACCCAGGTGCGGGTGGCGATGGTGTTCGCCGTGATCGCGGCGATGGCCGCCGGCCTGCCCCTGATCTGGCTGGGCGGCTGGCCGATCCTGGCGATGGGCCTGGGCTCGATCGCCGCGGCCTATCTCTACATGGGCGGCCCCAAGCCGATCGCCTATACCCCGCTGGGCGAACTGGCGGTGCTGGTCTTCTTCGGTCTGGTGGCCGTGGGCGGTACCTATTACCTGCAGGTGGGCTCGATCTCCTCGATGGCGATGCTCTCGGGTGCCGCGCTCGGTCTGTTGGCCGCGGCCGTGCTCGCGGTCAACAACTACCGCGACCGCGCGCACGACGCCGAGATCGGTCGCCGCACGCTGGCGGTCACCCTGGGCGAGCGCGGTTTCGAGCGGGTCTACGCCGCGATGATGGTGCTGCCTTTCATTCTGGTCGGTCTGGTGGCGGTGAGCGACAACGGCCGCCTGCCGCTCTTGATCGTGCTCGCCGTGCTGCCGGCCGCGCTGGCTCTGGCGCGTGCGCTTCCGCGCAGCCAGGGCGCCGAGTTCAATGCCTTGCTGTTTTCGACCGTCAAGCTCGAGCTGCTGTTTGGCATTTTGCTGACCGCTGGCGCGCTGATCGAAGCGATGCTGCGCTGGGCCTGAAATCGTCCCGTCCGGGCGTGGCGCAGGAGCGGTCGCGGGCCTCCGACGCCAGCCCGGTAAAATCGGCGGTCTCCAATCTGGCATGACCGCGATGACCTCCCCCCACGACACCGATCCCGCCGCCTACGACGCCACCGCCAAGCAAAAGGGCGAGGCCAAGACCGCGCGCATTCCGATCAAGGTGGTGCCGGCCGAGGTGCTCAAGAAGCCCGAATGGCTGCGCGTCAAGGCGGCGTCAAGCTCAAGTCGCTTCCACGAGGTCAAGGGCATCCTGCGCAGCCAGAAGCTGGTCACGGTGTGCGAGGAGGCGAGCTGCCCCAACATCGGTGAGTGTTTCGGCAAGGGCACGGCGACCTTCATGATCATGGGTGACAAGTGCACCCGCCGCTGCCCTTTCTGCGATGTCGGCCACGGCCGCCCCGATCCGCTTGACGCTGACGAACCCGCCAAGCTCGCCGAAACCATTGCCGCGCTCAAGCTGCGCTACGTGGTCGTCACCAGCGTCGATCGCGACGACCTGCGTGACGGCGGCGCGCAGCACTTTGTCGATTGCATCACGGCGGTGCGGGCGGCGTCGCCGCGCACCCAGATCGAAGTCCTGGTGCCCGACTTCCGTGGCCGGCTCGACAAGGCGCTGGCGATCTTCGAGACCGGCGCGCCCGACGTGATGAACCACAACCTCGAGACCGTGCCGCGGCTCTACAAGGAAGCGCGACCGGGCGCCGACTACGCGCATTCGCTCAAGCTCCTGCAGGATTTCAAGCGCCGCGTTCCCGGCGTGCCGACCAAGAGCGGCCTGATGGTTGGCCTGGGCGAGACCGACGAGGAAATCCTCGCGGTGATGCGCGACCTGCGCGCGCACGGGGTCGACATGCTCACGATCGGCCAATACCTCGCACCCACCGGCCATCATTTGCCAGTGCGGCGCTACGTCCACCCCGACACCTTCAAGAGGTTCGAGGACGAGGCCGCCAAGATGGGCTTTAGCCATTGCGCCAGCGGCGCTCTGGTGCGATCGAGCTACCACGCCGACCAGCAGGCGCATGCGGCAGGGGTGGCGGGCTGAGCCTGGCTTGTCTTTGTCGTCGCACGGAATCGAGGGTTAGTTCTAAAAGAACCTCTATCTGCAGCGTATGTCGGTCTTGGATCTTGAGTTTTAGCCTGTGTTCTTGAACGGTGCGCGCCTCGAAACGCGATTTCCGTCGGAACGACAACAACAGGAGAAAACTCATGTCCAAGGAAAAGACTGATCGACTCGACGATGGTTCGCGCCGCGGATTTCTGCGCAAGGCCAGCCTGGGGACTGGCGCTGCCTTTGGCGCGATGGCTCTCGGCCCGGCTCAGGCCAAGCCGATCGAGCCGATGCCGGCCAAGTGGGACGAGACGGCTGATGTGGTCGTGATTGGCAGCGGTTTTGCCGGGCTGGCCGCTGCGATCGAAGCCAAGAAGGCTGGCGCCAACGTGATCGTGCTGGAAAAGATGCGCACGCCGGGGGGTAACTCGATCATCAACGGCGGGATCATCGCGGTGCCGGGTTCTGCGGTACAGAAAGAAAAAGGCATTGTCGATTCGCCTGAGGTGATGGCAGCCGACATTTTCCGCGAAGGCCAGGGTCTGTCGCATCCGGAATTGGTCAAAGTGCTAACCGCGAGCGCCGTGAGCACTTACGAATGGACTATCAATGAACTGGGCGTGAAATACCGCGAAGGGCGCGTGGGACAGGAGGGGGGGCATGCAGTGCCGCGTCATCTATTTACGCATAACAGCAGCGGTTCAGGCATCGTCAATCAGCAACTTCTCAAGCTCAAGGAGCTCGGTGTCGAGCCGCGCTGCACGGTGTTCATGGAGCGGATCATTCGTGATGCCGATGGTCGGGTGAAAGGGGTGCAGGTGCGCGAGGGCTATCGCTTTCCCAATGCCACCAGCGGCAAGGTCAAGATGATTCGTGCCAACAAGGCGGTCATTCTGGCGCACGGCGGCTTTGGTGCCGACGTGGCTTACCGCGCTCTGCATGATCCGAAGCTCTCTGCCAAGTTCGGTACTACCAATCAGCCTGGTGCTACCAGCGAAGCTTGGCGTGAATCGGCGCGGATCGGTTGCAACATCATCCAGGCCGACTGGATCCAGGTCGGCCCTTGGACCAGCCCGGACGAAAAAGGCATGGGCTTGGCGCCTTCGTTTGCGGGGAATGCCGCGCAATTTGGCTTGTGGGTCGAGTGCAGCAGCGGCAAGCGTTTTGTCAACGAATTGGCCAATCGCAAGGTGCGGGCTGATGCCGTCGTCGATCGCTTAAACAAGGGCGACCAGTGCTTGGCGATCTGCGATGCCGGTGGTGGCGATCTCTTGGAGGCTAACCGGCCAGGCGCACTGCAGAAGATCGTGGATGCGGGTGTGGCGAAGCGCTATGCCAACCTCGATGAGGTTGCTGCGGCGTACAAGATTCCATTGCCAGCCTTACGCAAGACAGTGGATCACTTGAACCGCTACATCCAGCAAGGTAAGGACGAGGAGTTTGGCCGCTACCTCAGCAAAGAGGCCAAGCCGATCGGACAGGGGCCGTTCTATGTGGTTCGCCTGTCGCCCAAGGTTCACCACTGCATGGGAGGGATTGCGATCAACACCAAGGCCCAGGCGTTGGATGTGAGCACCGATCAGCCGATCCCCGGTCTCTATGCCGCAGGCGAGGCGGCCGGTGGCGTCCACGGTGCGGTGCGTTTGGGCAGTGTTGCCACGGTCGATTGCCTGGCCTTTGGCCGTATCGCCGGTCAGAACGCCGTTAAGGAAATAGCCTGGTCCTAAGCAGCCTGCCGGGCGACGCACTGCGTCGCCCGGTGATCTCGGTGCCTTTCGGTGTTCCCGGTGTCATGAGAGTGCCCATGATTTTGCAAACAATGGCTCGCGGGTGTCGACTTGCTGCCTTGGTTTTGGCGGTGGGCTGCGCGGCGGCGGCCGAGCCCAAACTCAACGGGGCTGAGCGTCACGCCCAGCTCAACGTGGCGTGCAGTGCTTGCCATGGTGACGGTGCTGAACGCCAGACGCCGACCCTCAAGCAATGCGCGGTCTGTCATGCAACCACGTCTCTGGTTGCTAAAACAGCCAAGGCTAAGCCCACCAATCCTCACGTTTCGCCGCACTACAACGATCAACTCGAGTGCACTTACTGTCACGTCCAGCACGGGCCAACCGAGGATTTCTGCGCGCAGTGTCACAGTTTCGGCTTTAAGGTTCTCTGAACGGTTGCGTTCATGCCCCGAGGCCGTGGCGTCGTGATGACGCTGCGGCGCAGGGATTGAAGCGTTCACAGACTTTGAGGCCGCGCGCGGGGACTCTCGTTCTGCGAGAGCAAGGCCTTAAGCGCAACCGGGCGTTGAGCGTGACGGGCTGTTTCGTCGAGTCGGCACAACCAGTCGAGCGATTCCTCGACCAGCACCGGACGCAGCCATAAGGTGTTGTGCTCGCGCAGGAAAAGACCGGTGCTGCGCCAGTCGGCTAGTTGGCGATCGATCGTGATCAGGCTGGAGTTGATCAGCCGGGCCAGGTTGGAGCGTATCGCCGGTATCGGCATCTGAATCCAGAGGCCGTCCGTATCGCTGCGTTTGCTCAGTTGACCAAAAGCGCTGGCCCAGGCCAGAAACAACAGAGGCAGGCGTTTTTTCACCGGCAGCAGGATGTGAGCTGAACCGGTGAGCCGGTTTGACATGGCGAACTGCTCTGCATGGATGGCGAAGCAGCGCAGCAGTTCGGGGTTGCGGTACACGATTGCGCGGCATACGGCTTGTGGGCAGCGGATGATTTCACTGGCCTCGAAGGCGAAATACTTGCCGACGCAAGGAATGCCGGAGAAGAAATTCAAGGTGCCGGCGGCCATGCGTCCGGGCGGGCTGAAGGCCAGTGCCATCGTGAGCTGGGTGCTGGGGTCGCGCACGGCCCGGCCAATCAGCCCACGATGGACATAGATCAGTTGATCGACGGGGTCGTCGTCGCCGAACAAAAATTCGCCAGCCTTGACCCGGCTGCTGCTGCCCAGTCGCTGGATCAGTTCGAACAAAACGGTAGGTAGCCGGGGCGCGATCCAGGGCAGAGTCGGTCGCAGGGGAGCGCAGGCGCCAATCCAGGTGGTTTGGAAATTGAGGTCGAATGGAGAAGGAAACGACGCGGGCATGGGTCCGATGTCAAGGCAAGAGCTCGAATTCAGAGTAGAGGTGCCCGATACCTCAAGTAAGCCGGTCTATCCCTCGGTGTCTCCGATCGCGCGGATCGAAGTCGCCGGTGCTTGTCTTGTGTCATTTCGCTCTTGCCGTCTAGGGTTGCCGCTTCGTGTCGATCGAATGCCGGGCGCGCCGCTGCGATGGGAAATGGAGCGGACGTGCGATTCGCTGCTAGTCTGAAATTTTCCTTGTCATCTTTGCTTGACGGAGAGCCACCATGACACTGACTCGATCTCTACGTGCCGCGCTGGCGGCGGCCCTTCTGGTGAGTACGGCGGCGGCGGCGGTCTCGTTCGATCAGATCACCGGGGCGGAGGCGGGCGGCGGGCTCA
>JAVVWR010000067.1:0-15368 GCA_036652035.1 Burkholderiaceae bacterium
ATGCTCAAGGCCGCCAGCGCCGCGGCGCGGACCCAGGTCGGACGCGACATCACTTGTGCAGGCGGCGCATGCGCTCGCTGGGGGTGACGATGTCGGTCAGGCGGATGCCGAATTTCTCGTTGACCACCACCACCTCGCCCTGGGCGATCAGACAGCCGTTGACCAGCACGTCCATCGGCTCGCCGGCTAAGGCGTCGAGCTCGATCACCGAGCCCTGGGCGAGCTGCATGATGTGTTTGATCGGGATCTTGGTGCGGCCGAGCTCGACCGTGAGCGTGACCGGAATGTCGAGGATCAGGTCGAGGTCGCCGCCTTCGCCCGCGGGCGATCCGGTGGGAGCGAAGCTCTGAAAGATATTGGCCGGCTTGGCGTTCTCGACGCTGGTCTGCTCGGCGAGCGCGCTCGCCCAATCGTCGTCAATGCGGTCGTTGGTGGTGTTCATGGGCAGGGCTTACGGGTTGGAATCGGTGCCCGGGCTCTCGCCCGAGCTCGAATGCTTGAGAAGCTGGTCGATGCGCAGCGCGTAGCGGCCGTTGACGATGCCGTAGTGGCAGTCCATCACCGGCACGCCATCGACCTTGGCCTGGATCGACTGCTTGAGCGGCAGCTCGATGAAGTCGCCCGCCCGCAGCCGCAGCAGGTCGCCCACGGTGGCGCGGGTGGTGGCCAGTTCCGCCGTCAGCTGCACATCGGCCGACTGCACCTGCTGCGACAGCAGCCGCACCCAGCGGTGGTCGTGCTCGACCGCGTCGCCTTGCAGCGAGGAATACAAGATGTCGCGGATCGGTTCGAGCGAGGAATACGGAATGCAGATATGCGCCTCGCCGCCGCCGTCGCCGATCTCGATGTTGAAGGTGGTGGCGACCACGATCTCCGAGGGCGTTGCGATATTGGCGAACTGGGTGTGCATCTCCGAGCGCAGATGGGCGAACTTGAACTTGAACAGTCCGCTCCAGGCCTTGGCGTATTCGGCCAGGGTGAGCTCGAGCATGCGCTGGATGATGCGGCTCTCGGTGGGCGAGAAATCGCGCCCCTCGATCCGGGTGTGGAAGCGCCCGTTGCCGCCAAACAGGCTGTCGATCACGGTGAAGACCAGGTTGGGATCGAAGATCACCAGACCCGAGCCGCGCAGCGGCGCCACCGAGATCACGTTGATGTTGGTCGGCACCGCGATGTCGCGCAGGAAGGCCGAATACTTGATCACCCGCACCGGCCCGACCGAGATCTCGGGCGAGCGGCGCATGAAGTTGAAAAGGCCGACCCGCAGGTTGCGGGCAAAGCGCTCGTTGACCACCTCGAGCGTGGGCATGCGCCCGCGCACGATGCGCTCCTGGCTGCCGAGGTCGTAGTCGCGGACGCCGGTGGCGGGCTCCTGCTGTTCGAGCTTCTGCGACTCGCCGGTCACGCCTTCGAGCAGCGCGTCGACTTCGTCCTGTGACAGAAAGTGCTCGGCCATCGCGGTCCTTACTGGACGATCAGGTGCGAGAACAAGAGCTTCTCGATCCCGCCTTCGGCGGGGGTGCCGGCGAGTGGCCGCGCGGCCGCGGCGATCAGGTCGGCCGCCAGCTTTTCCTTGCCCTCGCGGGTCAGGGCGTCGTCGGGCGTCTTGCCTGAGAGCAGCAGCAGCATTTCGTTGCGCACCGCGGGCATGCGGGCCTTGAGCGCTTCGGCGGCGGGCGCGTCGCGCATCTCGAGCACGACCTTGGTCTGCAGGAAGCGCTCGGACTCGCGGTCGCGCAGGTTGACCGTGAGGGCGTCGAGCTCGACAAACACCGGTGTCTTGGGGGCGCGTTTGGCTTGGGCTTCGGCGTTGGCTGGCGCGCGCGCGTCCAGCACGTACCACAGCGCGCCGCCGCCGCCCGCGAGCAGCACGATCACGAGCGCACCGATGATCAGCACGAGTTTCTTGGAGTTGCCGGACTGCGGAGCGCCCGTGGCGACGGGGGCGTCGGCCGCGCGGCTCGGATTCTTGGCCATCGATGTTCCTGCGTGGAAGCTTGAGTCGGGAGAAAAGGAGTCCCCACCAAGTCGGTTGATTGTCGGCCGACTTGAGTGGGAACGATCGCGCAATAAGGTGAGGAAAAAGCCCGCGTCCCGACGCCCTACGCGAAGGTGTCGATCAGGCCGTGCGCCTGGAGGCTGGCCGCCGGGGGGCTGGCCACGGCGTTCGCGGCGGCCTCAGAGCCGCCGCGTCGCGGTCGGCCCTCGCCCGAGGGGTTCGACTCGCCACGCGAGTCGGCGCCGACCTGGGCGTCGGCCAGCTCCAGCCCCTGGGCGGCGAACATCTCGCGCAGCCGCGGCAGCGCGTCTTCGAGCGCGGCGCGAGTGGCGGGGTGGGCGGCGCTCATCACCAGGCTCGCTTCCTGGCCGCGCAACTCCAGCCGTACCTCGACCGGGCCGAGCTCGCCCGGGTTCAGCGCGATCTGCGCCGACTTCACCTGGCCGTGCGCCATCAGCATGACGCGGTTGCCGAATTCGCCCGCAAACGCGGGCTGGCCCGGGCTGCTGGGCAGCGGCGCGGCGGGCAGCGCGGGCAGTGCGGGCGCGGCGGACGGGGCCGGGTTGGCGCCAGGAGGCATCGGTGCGGCGGCCGCGGTCGCGGTGCTGACCGACGTGGGGGCGGCGGGCGTGGCTGGACGTCCGTCGGCGATTGCTTCGTCGCCGCTGGCGGTCTGCGCCAGGGCGGCCAATTCGGTGGCGAGCGTGGCCGTAGCCGTGGCATCGATCGCCGTTGGCGCCACGGCCATCGCGGCGGTGTGGGCGGTGGCGGCGGTGGCGTTGGCGGCGGGCGGGGCGGCGGAAGCGCTAGCCGCTTCGGCCTGAAGGCCCAGGGCCTGAGCGATCAGCGCGATCTGCTGGGCGGCGGGCGAGGTCGCCGCCGGCAGCGGCGTGAGCGGAGTCGGCTCGGGCGCGGGGAGGGCCGCCAGGCCGAGGGTGCTGTCGTCGGCCACCGCCGCGGCGAGGGTGTCTTCGGTCTGGGCGGCTTCGTCGGCGCCGTGGCGGACTTCGCCGTCCACGCTGGCCGGCTGGTCGCTGGCCGGGCCACGGGCAGCGGGCTTCGATTCGGTGCTGCTCGCGGGTTGGGCGAGCGCTTCGCGCCGGGGGGGGCGGGCGTCGGTCCTGGCGGGCGTGTCGATGGCGGGGCGATCCGGCCGCGGCTTGGGCGCGGGGGCGCCGGTCTTGACGGCGTTAGGTGCGGCAGCGCTGTTGCGCGCCTGGCTCATCACCCGCTCGAACGTGGCGTTGCCGGTGCCGGATGGGCGCGCCGCAGGCTCGCTGCCGCGCGGGGCGGTCGTCGGGAAGGCGTTTTTGACATCCATCAGGGTTCCTCGCGGCGGCGCAGGACTTGCGCCGCCATCTCGTCCATCTGCTTTTGCTCGCGGCGCCCGGTGGCTGCGCGCAGCAATTCGGCCTGGCGTGTGGCCAGGGTTTCGAGACTCTTGAGCTTGCGTTCGAGTGCCAGCATCTGCTGGCGTTCGGCTTCGGCCAGGGCGCGTACCCGTTCGAGTTCGGCCACTTGCTGCTCGACCACCTGGTCGATCCGGCCGACGAAGGCACTCTGATTGGCGTGCGCGGCGGCGTCGATGCCGCTGATGCGCTGCTGGTGGCCCTTGCGCACGTAATCGCCGGCGTAGTGGCGCAAGGTGCCGAGCTGGCGGTCGATCTGGCCCGCCTGCTGGAGCGCGCGGGCGTAGCGGGTGGCGGCCTGGTCGCGCTGGCCAGTGGCCAGTTCGATCAGCAGCGGCAGGGAGCTGGGTGAGCTCATGCCAGGCCTCCGAAGCGGCGCGGCGCCTGAACGATCTGCGCCAGGCCGGCGGCGGCTTCGGTCAGGCTGGCCACCTCGCTCATCGGCTGCTGCAAAAAGGCTTCCATCTGCGGGTGGAGGGCGATCGCCTGGTCGAGCACGGCGTCGTTGCCGGCGACGTAGGCGCCCACCGCCAGCAGGTCGCTCGAGCGCGCGTGGCGCGACCACAGCGACTTGAAGCGGCGCGCGGACTCGATCTGTTCTTCGTCGACCACCGAGGTCATCACGCGCGAGATCGAGGCTTCGATGTCGATCGCCGGGTAGTGGCCGGCTTCGGCCAGCCGGCGCGAGAGCACCACGTGGCCGTCGAGAATGGCGCGCGCCGAATCGGCTACCGGGTCTTGCGGGTCGTCGCCTTCGGTGAGCACGGTGTAGAAGGCGGTGATCGAGCCGCCACCGGCGGCGCCGTTGCCGGCGCGCTCGACCAGGGCCGGCAGCTTGGCAAAGACCGAGGGCGGATAGCCCTTGGTGGCGGGCGGCTCGCCGATGGCCAGGGCGATTTCGCGCGCCGCCATCGCGTAGCGGGTGAGCGAATCCAGCAGGAGCAGGACGTGGCGGCCCTGGTCGCGGAAATGCTCGGCGATCGCGGTGGCATACGCCGCGCCCTGCATGCGCAGGAGCGGCGGGGTGTCGGCCGGGGCGGCGACCACCACGGCGCGCTCGAGCCCGGCCTCGCCCAGGATCTCTTCGATGAATTCCTTGACCTCGCGGCCGCGCTCGCCGATCAGCCCCACCACGATCACGTCGGCCGTGGTGTAGCGCGCCATCATGCCCAGCAGCACGCTCTTGCCCACGCCCGAGCCGGCGAACAGGCCCATGCGCTGGCCGCGGCCGACGGTGAGCAAGGCATTGATCGCCCGCACGCCAACATCGAGCGGCTGGCGCACCGGGTCGCGCCCCATCGCGTTGATCGGGCGCGAAACGATCGGCTGCCACGACAGCGTGCGGCCAGCGGCTTCGAGCGGCCCCCAGGCATCCAGCGCGTGGCCGTTGGGGTCGACCACGCGGCCGAGCAAGGCCTCGCCCATTGGCAGGTGGCGGGTGCGGTCTTCGGCGCGGCGCCAGGGGTGATTGTTGCGGGTCAGCCGCGGTCGCAGGCCGGGCGCCGCGGCCGGCGCGACCACCGCGCCGGGGGTCAGGCCAAAGGGCTCGACGGTGGGCATCAGGAACAGGCGCTCGCCGTGAAACCCCACCACCTCGGCATCGACTTGCAGGCTCTCGTTCTGGATCACGACCACTTGCGCGCCCACCGGCAATTTGAGTCCCACCGCTTCCATCACCAGCCCGGCCACGCGGGTGAGCTTGCCGCGCATCGCGAGCGGCTGCGCCGCGGCGGCCAGCACCTGGGCTTGCGACAGAAAGCGGGAAAAGGGCGCGGCTTGCATCAGCGGGGCGCTGCGGTGTCGGGGGCGGGCTCGGCGCCGGTTTCGCGCCAGGGATCGCTGATGCCGAGCGCGGCGAGCGCCTGGCTCCAGCGGGTCTCGATGCTGGCGTCGACCTCGGAGCTGGCGGTTTCGATCCGGCAGCCGCCGCGGCTGATCTGGGCATCGGGCAGGAACTGGCAGTGGCGCAGGCGGTGGTCGGTGTCGAGGTCGGCGGCGATCAGATCAAAGTCGGCCGGGTTGAGCCGGACCCGCGGCTGGGTCTGCTGGTCGATCACGGCGGCGACGGCTTCGCGCACCACGGGCAGCAGAGCGTCGCGGCCGCTGGCGATGTCGTGGCGGACCACGTGCCGCGCGATCTCGATCGCGAGATCGAGCACCTGGTCGGCCCCCGTGGTTTCAAGCTCGGCAAAGCGCGTCCGCAGGTCGGCCAGGACCTTGTCGATCTGCGCGGTGTGGTTGGCCCGGGCGCGGGCCGCTTCTTCCTGCGCCAGGCGGGCGGTCTGCGCCACGCCGTCGGCGTGGCCACGGTCGTAGGCGCGCTGTTCGCGATCGGTCAGCAGCCGCTCGGCCGAGCGGGTATTGGGGTCGGTCGCCACCAGCGACTCGAATTCCCACGAAGTGGCCTGACCAAGCTTTTCCTTCGGAATGAAGCCGGCCGAGAGCTTGCTGCGCAAGGGATTGTCGTGCGCGCCCATGGTCAGTTCGCTCCGATGTCAGTGGCGCCAAGCGGAGTGTGGCGATCAGACATAGTCGTCATCGCTGTTGCCGCCCAGGCTGATCTGGCCTTCCTCGGCCAGGCGGCGGGCGATCTTGAGGATCTCGCGCTGCTCGCCTTCGACTTCGGAGACGCGTACCGGCCCCTTGGCCTCGAGGTCTTCGCGCAGCATTTCGGCGGCGCGGTTCGACATGTTCTTGAACACCTTCTCGCGCAGCTTCTCGTCGGCGCCCTTCAAAGCCACGATCAGCGACTCGCTCTGCACTTCGCGCAGCAGGAGTTGCACCGCGCGGTCGTCGAGATCGCCCAGGTTGTCGAAGGTGAACATCTGGTCGAGGATCTTCTGCGCCAGATCGGAGTCGTGTTCGCGGATCGCGTCGACCACGCCTTGCTCGTGGGCCGAGCCCAGGAAGTTGAGAATCTCGGCCGTGGCGCGGGTGCCGCCGAGGGTGGCTTTCTTGAGTTTCTCGCCGCCCGCGAGCACCTTCGAGAGCACTTCGTTGAGTTCGGCCAGCGCCTGCGGCTGGATGCCGTCGAGCGTGGCGATGCGCAGCAGCACGTCGTTGCGCATGCGCTCGGGAAAGGCGCGCAGGACGTCGGCCGATTGCTCGCGTTCGAGGTGGACCAGGATCGAGGCAACGATCTGCGGGTGTTCGTTGCGCAGCAGTTCGCCGATCGAGCCCGAGTCCATCCACTTGAGCGACTCGATGCCCGAGATGTCGCGCCCCTGCAGAATGCGGTCGAGCAGCATCTCGGCCTTGTCGTCGCCGAGCGCGCGCCGCAAGACCTGGCTCACATAGGCGTCGGTGTCGCCGACCAGGGAATACTGTTCTTCGGTGGTCGAGAGAAAACGCTCGAGCACCTCGTCGATGCGGTCACGCGAGACCGTCTTCATGCGCGCCATCGCCTCGCCGAGCTTCTGCACTTCCTTGGGCGTGAGGAACTTGAAGACCTCGGCGGCTTCTTCCTCGCCCACGGTCATCAGCAGGATGGCGGCTTGTTCGAGGCCGGCGTCGTCGCTTGCCATCAGCTGGGCTCCTTAACTCGAGTCGCTCTTGTTGACCCAGGCGCGCACCACGTTGGCCACGGTGGCGGGGTCGTCGCGGGCGATCCGGCGCACCTGGTCAAGCTGGCTGGGTCGCATCTCGGCTTCGGTTGGCACGGGCAGCGCCTCGAACGCTTCGGCTTCGAGCGCCGGGCTGGGGGATGTGCCGTCTTCCAGCGCCAGGGTTTCGGTTTTGCGTATGGCGGCCGAGCGCAGCGCGGGGCGCAGGATGCCGAACACCACGATCAGGGCGAGCAGCAGGAAGATCAGCGCCTTGCCGACTTCCTTGCCGAGCGCGATCGCTTCGGGCTGCTGCCACAGCGGCCGATCGGCGGCGAGCCGCGCGCCGGCCTGATCGAAGGGGGCGTTGACCACGTTGAGGGAATCGCCGCGTTGCGCGTTAAAGCCCATCGCCTCGCGTACCAGGGCTTGCAGGTTTTGCATTTCCTGCTCGGCGAGCGGCGTGGCGCTGACGCTGCCGTCGGCGGCGGTGAGCCGGCGGTGATTGACCACCACCGCGGCCGACAGGCGCTTTAACTGGCCGCTGCCGGTGCGGGTGTGGACGACATTCTTGTCGATCTCGAAATTGGTGACCGCTTCGCGCCGGCTCGAGCCTGCGCTTGTGCCCGCGCCATTGGTGGGGTTGAGATTGGCGGCCGGGCCGTTGATCGGTGCGGTGGGGGCGGCGGACGGCTGGTTCGAGAGGGCGCCGGGCACGCCGGCGGGCGAGTTGGCGCCAGGCTGGGTGCTCTCCGAGCTCTGGGTCGATCGCACTGCGGCGCTGGCGTCGGCGCCCTGGTTGGGCTTGTAGCTCTCGGCCATCCGTTCGGACTGCGAGAAATCGACATCGGCGGTGACCTGGGCGCGCACATTGGCGCGCCCGACGATGGGCTCGAGGATGTCGTGGATGCGGCGGATGGTGGCCGCTTCGATCTGCGCCACGTAGTCGAGCTGGGCGGCGTCCAGGCCTGCGCTGTTTCCCCCGGCGGCCGACAGCAGGCTGCCGTGCTGGTCGACCACCGAGACGTTCTTGGGGTTGAGCTCGGGCACGCTCGAGCTCACCAGGTGAACGATGCCGGCGACCTGGGCGCGGTCGAGCGCACGGCCGGCGTGGAGCTGCAAGACCACCGAGGCGGTGGGCGGCTGCTTGTCGCGCAGAAAGCCCGATTGCTTGGGCAGGGCGAGGTGGATGCGGGCCGATTCGACCGAGGCCAGGGTCTGGATCGATCGCGCCAGCTCGCCTTCGAGCCCGCGCTGGTAATTGACCTGCTCCTGGAACTGGGTGACGCCGAACTTCTGGTTCTCCATCAGCTCGAAGCCGACCAGCGAACCCTTGGGCAGGCCGGCGCTGGCGAGCTTGAGCCGCGCTTCGTGCACCTTGTCGGCCGGCACCAGCAGGGTGCCGCCGTCGGCGTGGCGGTAGGGAATGTTCATCTGCGCGAGCTGGGCGATGATCGCCCCGCCGTCGCGGTCCGACAGATTGGTGAAAAGAATCTTGTCGTTGGGGCTGGACGACCACAGCCAAGTCGCCGCCATGATCGCCAGCAGGCCGGCGCTGCCGAGCGCGAGCGCCGCCTTCACCTTGGGCGAGAGGCGAGCCAGAGCGGCAACAGCCGGGTGAGCCGGCGCGGGCAGGGCGTTGGATGGGTCCATGCTGGGGTTTGTTCGGATGCGGCGGCGGACGGATTCCGGCACGTGACGGCGATTATTCGGCGAACTTGAGCCCGGCTAAGCCGCGATAAGCGAGTCAATTGCAGCTCACCTCAAGCGGGCCGGCGCCGGGAGTGGCGCCCGAACGCACCGGCCGGGCGCGGGAAATGGGCCCGGATTCCCTGTCTGTTCGGCTCAACGAGCGCGGCGCGGCGGTCTTACTGTGGGCGTCTCAATGGCGGCAGAGCCTTTGCCGCGGGGATTCGCATGGACATCGCACCGATCAATTCCGCTCTTGCCCAGGCCGTCAGCGCGGCGCGCTCGCCGCAAGCGGCCGGCGCCGCCAAGCCGGGGGGCTTCGACTTTGTCGATTCGCTCGAGTCCGCCCTCAAGGCGGTCAGCCAGCAGCAGGTCGCGTCCACCGGCGCCCAGCGCGCGTTCCAGTCGGGCGACCCGACGGTCAGCCTGGAAGAAACGATGGTGGCGATGAGCAAGGCGTCGATTTCCTTCCAGGCCACGGTCCAGGTTCGCAACAAGCTGGTCCAGGCCTACGAGTCCGTGATGAACATGCCGGTCTGAGCCGCGCGCCCGAGGCTTTTCGCGGGCCTTGCGGTACGCATCGATGCGGCCGATGGCAGCCAGGCGGCGCTCTACAATGAGTCCATGGCTGCAATGAACCTCACTCATCAGTTCCTGATCGCGATGCCCGGCATGGTCGATCCGAACTTTGCTGGCTCGGTGGTCTATGTCTGCGACCACAGCGACAAGGGCGCGCTGGGTCTGGTGATCAACCGGCCGAGCGACATCACGCTCGAAGACTTGTTCGGCAAGGTCGAGCTCACGCTCGCGGCCGAATCCTGCAAGGACGATCCGGTCTATTTCGGCGGCCCGGTCCAGACCGAACGCGGCTTTGTCCTGCACCGGCCCGCCACGCGCTACAGCTCGACCCTGCCGGTCACCGAAGAGATCGCCCTGACCACCTCGAAGGACGTGCTTGAGGCCATGGCGGACGGCAGCGGGCCGAGTGATGTTCTGATCACGCTGGGCTATTCCGGCTGGGGCGTGGGGCAGCTCGAGGGCGAGATCGGCCAGAACGCCTGGCTGACGGTGGCGGCCGAGCCGTCGATCATTTTTGAAGTGCCGGCCGAGGCGCGGTTTGCCGCGTCGCTCAAACTGCTGGGGATCGACCCGCTGGGGCTGACCGGAGAGGCCGGTCATGCCTGAGGCCGGTCAGTCCGCTTTGCTGGCGTTGTCCGACTCGGCGATCGTGCTGGGTTTCGACTTCGGTGCCAAACGCCTGGGGGTGGCGGTGGGCAATGCGCTGACTCGCAGTGCGCGGCCGCTCTCGACGCTCGACTCGACCACCAACGACGCCAAGTGGAAGGGCGTGAGCCGCGTGATCGCCGAGTGGGAGCCGGCCGTGCTGGTGGTGGGGATTCCACGCCACCCGGATGGCAATCCGCACGAGATGACGGTGCGTTGCGAGCGATTCGCGCGTCAGCTTGAGGGGCGCTACGGCCTGCCGGTCGAGCGGGTCGATGAGCGCTACTCCTCGGCCGTGGTGGCCGAGGAAGACGACATCGATGCGGCCGCGGCGGCCGTGATTCTTCAGCAGTGGCTGGATCAAGGCGCCTGAGTTGCTGTAATCCCCGAGTCTGATCGATGCTTTTGCTCGGCTAAAATCTCAAAGTTTGCTCGTCGGAAAATATTTGTGTCCTTCAACTCTCTTCCTGCCGTTGCCCGTGCCGCTGACCTTGTGTCAGGCGTTGTGGCTTTCGTGCGTGCGGAGGGCGTCTGATGGCGGAGATTGACCGACGATCGACATGCCAATGAAAGGCCGGAGCCGTTAGTGCTTCCGGCCTTTTTTTTGAAAGCTTGATTTTTAAAACATAAACCTAAAAGGAAAAACCATGGCTGAAGTCGGCAATTTCATCGAGATGCAACGTCAATTGAACCGTTGCCAGGGTCTGGGAATTCAGGCCGATTTCATGGGCCAGTGCGTGGTCCTGTTTGGCGGTGGCTGCGAGTCGCTGCGCTTTCACGCGGCCAGCGTTGACAGCCTCAAGAGCTATATCGACGGTTACGAGCGCGCCATCAGCGCACGCTAAGTCAGCATTGCGCCGCGCCCGGACTCGAGGGGGCGGCGCGCACTAAGATTGGCTGCCCCGCCGCGCGGACCCTGGGCCTGCGCGGCGTTTTTCAACAGTTTTTCGTTCGCTCTCCCAACACCATGATCCAACTCGACGCTGAGGCGATTTACCGCCAGCTCGCCACGCGCATCCGCGAGGAAACCGCGGGACTCGATATCCGGCTCGTCGGCATCCATACCGGCGGTGTGTGGTTGGCCGAGCGGCTGCGAGCCGATCTCGGTGTCACCGCCGAGATCGGCGTGCTCGATGTCAGCTTCTACCGCGACGACTTCGATACCACCGGCCTGCACGCCAATGTGAAGCCCTCGACCATCGCGTTCGATGTCAACGGCGCTCACATCTTGCTGGTCGATGACGTGCTC
This sequence comes from Burkholderiaceae bacterium, assembly GCA_036652035.1. GTDB lineage: Bacteria > Pseudomonadota > Gammaproteobacteria > Burkholderiales > Burkholderiaceae_F > JAEZVV01. The sequence goes on from JAVVWR010000067.1 coordinate 11,113, forward strand.
TACACCGGCCGCACGATCCGCGCCGCGATGAACGAGTTGTTCGACTACGGTCGCCCGGCGGCGATCGATCTGGCGGTCCTGGTCGATCGGGGGGCGCGCGAGTTGCCGATTGCCGCGCGCTTTGTCGGCCGCACGATCGAAGTGCCCGAGGACGTCGGCGTGGTGCTGACCCGCGACGAATCGCTCCACCTCAACCTGACCCTGGAGCAGAGCCATGTCTAGCTTCGGCCGCCATCCCCAGTTGAACCGCCACGGCGAGCTGCATCACCTGCTCTCGACCGAAGGCCTGCCGCGCGCCATTCTCGAGCAGATCCTCTCGACCGCCGACAGCTTCATCAACGTCGCTGAGCGCGAAGTCAAGAGCGTGCCGCTGTTGCGCGGCAAGCAGGTCTTCAACCTCTTCTTCGAGAACAGCACGCGCACCCGCACCACCTTCGAGATCGCCGCGCGCCGCCTCTCGGCCGACGTGTTCAACCTCGACATCACGCGCTCCTCGACCGCCAAGGGCGAGAGCCTGCTGGACACCATCAACAACCTGACCGCGATGCAGGCCGACACCTTTGTGGTGCGGCATTCGGCCAGCGGTGCGCCCTATCTGATCGCGCAGCACGTGGCGCCGCATGTGCATGTGATCAACGCCGGCGACGGCCGCCACGCGCATCCCACGCAGGGCATGCTCGACATGTACACGATCCGCCACTACAAGCGCGATTTCACCGGGCTGCGGGTGGCGATCGTGGGCGACATTCTTCACTCGCGGGTGGCGCGTTCGGACATCCACGCGCTCACCACGCTGGGCGTGCCGGAAGTGCGAGCGATCGGCCCGCGCACCCTGCTGCCGAGCGGTCTTGAGCAGATGGGCGTGCGCGTCTTCAATGACATGGACGAAGGCATCCGCGACGTCGATGTGATCATCATGCTGCGGCTGCAGAACGAGCGCATGAACGGCGCGCTGCTGCCCTCGGCCGACGAGTACTTCCGCACCTACGGCCTGACCCCCGAGCGCCTGGCGCTGGCCCAGCCCGACGCGATCGTGATGCACCCGGGCCCGATCAACCGTGGCGTCGAAATTGCATCGAGCGTGGCCGATGGCGCGCAGAGCGTGATCCTGCCGCAGGTCACTTTTGGCATCGCGGTGCGCATGGCCGTGATGGCCATCACCGCTTCCTCGCAGAGCTACTCATGAAGCTGCACATCAAGAATGGCCGGCTGATCGACCCGGCCGCGGGGCGTGACGCACCCGCCGATCTGTTCGTGGCCGACGGCCGCATTGCCGCCATTGGCGCCGCGCCCGCGGGTTTTGTGGCCGAGCGCGTGATCGACGCGGCCGGGCTGATCGTTGCTCCCGGTCTGGTCGATCTTTCCGCCCGCCTGCGCGAGCCCGGCCACGAAGGCGCCTTGAAGCGCGAAATGCAGGCTGCGCTCGCCGGCGGCGTCACCGGCCTGGCCTGCCCGCCCGACACCGACCCGCCGATCGACGAACCGAGCCTGGTGCGAGAGCTGCGCCAGCGCTCGCGCGAAGCCAAGGGCGCGCGGCTCTACCCGATCGGCGCCCTGACCGTGAAGCTCGCGGGTGAGGCGCTGGCCGAGATCGACACCCTGGCGGGCGTGGGCTGCGTCGCTTTCGCCCAGACCGGCCGCTTGCCGCGCGACAACCGCCTGCTCTACCAGGCGCTGCGCTACGCCAAGACCCACGAGCTGCCGGTGTGGCTGCGTCCGGTTGACGCGTCGCTCGCCAACGACGGCGTGGCCGCGGCAGGCCCGGTCGCCGGCCGCCTGGGACTGCCCGGCGTGCCGGTGGCGGCCGAGACGGTGGCTCTGCACACCATTTTTGAGCTGGTGCGCGAGACCGGGGCGCGGGTTCACCTGCGTCGGCTCTCAAGCGCGGCCGGGCTTGAGCTGTTGCGCGCCGCCAAGCGAGAAGGCCTGCCGGTGACGGCCGAAGTCGGCGTCCATCACGTGCATTTGATCGATGCCGATATCGGCTATTTCGACACCGCGTTCCGGCTTGATCCGCCGCTGCGCAGCGGCCGCGACCGCGATGCGATCCGCGCCGCCCTGGCCGACGGCACGCTCGACGCGATCTGCTCCGACCACGCGCCGCGCAGCCTCGATGCCAAGCTGCGCCCCTTCGAGGAAGCGGCGCCCGGCGCCACCGGGCTCGAAACCCTGCTGCCGCTCACCCTCAAGTGGGCGCGCGAAACCGGCACGCCGCTGGTGCAGGCGCTGGCCAAGGTGACAAGCGCCTCGGCCCGCGTGCTGGCCGAGGACACCGGCAGCCTGGCGGTAGGCGCCAAGGCCGACATCGTGATCTTCAGTGAGGCCGAGCCCTGGCGTGTTGATGCCAGCTCGATCGTGTCGGCCGGCAAGAATTCGCCCTACTTCGGTTACGAGCTCGAAGGCCGCGCCCGCATGACTATCGTCGGCGGCGAAGTCCGTTTCGAACGGATCTGAACGAAGTTCATTGGTTGAAAAATGGAGTCTGACCCCGATTTCTCGCCGCAACTTCGGCGCCTTGGGAAAACGGGGTCAGACTCCATTTTGTGGAAGTCTTGCCGGTTTAAGGCGGGATCGTGGTGGAGTGTTGTGATGCGTGTTGTGTTGGCTTTGTTGCGGACGCTGGGGCTGTGCGGGTTTCTGCTGGGTCTGCTGTCCGTGACGGTTTTTGTTTTCCCGTGGGTGTCGCAGTCGGCGCGGGGTCGCCAGTCGCGCTGGTGGGCGCGGCTGCTGCTGGGCATCGCGGGCGTGCGCCTGCGGGTGAGCGGGCGCGAGCTGCCGGTTGAGCTGTCGTTCACGGGCGTCGAGGCGGGGAGCCAGGGCCGTCTGGTGCTGGCCAATCACATCTCCTGGCTCGATATCTTTGCGCTGACCGCGGTGCTGCCCGCGCGCTTTGTGGCGAAGGCCGAAATTGGCCGCTGGCCGTTGGTGGGGGCGATGGTGACGGCGGCGGGCACGCTGTACATCGAGCGCGGCCGGCGCCATGCGGTCGCCTCGATGAACGACCACGTTGTGACTCATCTCAAGCGTGGCGAAACGGTGGCGGTGTTTCCGGAAGGCACAACCACCCTGGGCGACACCTTGCTGCCATTTCACTCGAATCTGGTGGCGCCGGCGATTGAGGTTGGTGGCGAGATCTGGCCGGTGGCTTTGCGTTACACCGAAGCCGGCGAGTTCTCCCGGGTGGCCTCGTATGCGGGCGAGCTGACTCTGGTGCAATCGATCTGGCAAATTGTTCAGGCGCGCGAGCTTGAAGTGGAAATTGCTTTCCTGCCGGTGGTGCCGGCGCACGGCGCCACGCGTCACGCCTTGACCGAGGCCGCGCGCATGAGCGTGGCCTCGCACCTCGGGCTGGCGGTCGAGCCGCGCCGGCGTGCCGCCGAGCGCAGGTTCAAGCCCGCGGCTGCCCCGGAATCTGAGCCTGCGGGCACGGCACCTGAAACACGGCCCGATCCGGCAGCCTCACGCTAGTCAGGCAGCCACCCCAGACGCAGCCGGTATCGAGCCCGATCAGCTTGTCACGCAAGACCAAGCCCAGGGTCGACCAGTGGGCAAACACCACCAGCGCGTCGGCGGTGGCTCGGTCCGGCGCGTCAAACCAGGGCCGATAGCCGGGGGGCGCCGCACCCGCACTTTCCTTGATGGCGAAGTCCATCGCGCCATCGGGCGTGAGAAAGCGCAAGCGGGTGAGCGCATTGATGATGGTGCGTGCGCGGTCGGCGCCAGCCAGGTCCTCCGACCAGCGCGCCGGTTGGTTGCCGTACATGGTGGCGAGAAAACTGCGCCAGTCATCGGCGCGCAAGCCTTGTTCGACTTCGCCCGCCAGCGCCAGGGTCTGCTCGATGCTCCACGGCGGCAGAACGCCGGCATGGACAAACAGAGCGCCGGCTGCGCGGTGGGCCAGCGGCCAGTGGCGTAGCCAGTCAACCAGCTCGTCGCGGTCGGGGGCGGCGAGCAGCTCGCCCAGCGTGTCGCTGGGGTGTTCGGGGCGGATGCCGGCGGCCACGGCCAGAAAATGCAGATCGTGATTGCCGAGCACGCAGGTGGCGCGATCGCCCAGGCCGCGAACAAAGCGCAGGGTGGCGAGCGAATCCGGTCCGCGGTTGATCAGGTCGCCCACGAAAACCAGGCGAGCGTCGGGCGGCAACTGCTTGAGCAGCCGCATCAGGCTGGACAGGCAGCCCTGGATGTCGCCGATGGCGTAGAGCGCTTGATGCGATGTCATGTGCGCATGCTAACGGAGGCTGAAATGAGCGCTG
>JAVVWR010000068.1:0-4241 GCA_036652035.1 Burkholderiaceae bacterium
CCACCCCTTTGGGGCCCTGCGGCGGCCTGAGCCGCTCGGCGCTTCGCGCAGCGAAAGCGCCCCCGCGCAGCGGGCCAGAAACTCACCTCGGCATCACTGGCCGCGGCGAGCAACACGAACAAACAACCGCAAAACAAAAGGGGCGCCGCAGCGCCCCTCATTCATCCGCCCCAAAACCTCAAGAACAAGCCGATCTCAAGCGCCGCATCTGCACATGCGACGGCGGGAACTTGGCCGGATCATCACCAGGATAGAAATCGGTGCCAGGAATCATCTGCAGCCCGCCTTCAAGCGACGGCCAGCCGCGCACCACGGTGACCGGGCTGCCGAGCGAGCCCGGCGCGATCGCCCGGCTGTCGATGTCGCTGCGGCAGACCAGAACCTCGCCGCCGCGCTCTCGCGCCGTTGCGAGCCGCTGGCGCAGAGCGGCGCCACCGGGGCCGGCCAGCGCTTCTTGCGCGGGCGGCAGCACCAAAAGGTAGAAGCGGCCGGGGCTCGGGTTGGCGGCCAGCGCCTGATTCAGTGCCACACCAAGCTCGATCTGCGGACCGGCGATGTAGAGGCCGCCGGCGTCCTGCGCCACGGCCGGCGCCGCCAGTCCGGCGAGCAGAGCGATAGCGAGTAGAGAGGATTTGAACTTCATGCGGACTCCCGGGTAGCCGAGGCGCGTGTCAGCGCTTGAGATCGGCGGCGGCCGACCGCGCGCCACCGCCCACCAGCTCGCGGAAACGGGCGAGCTCGGCGTCGAACTGCAAGCTGATGCGATCCATCTCGACCGTGGTGTCGGCCATGATGCGTTCCTCGGTCTTGACCAGTTCAGCGTTGTTCACATACGCCCGCTTGAGGGCGTTGGGCACCTCGCGCTTGGCGTAGAACTCGGCCTCGTTGTCGAGCTTCTTGCGATCGCCCGCCAGCCGCGCCAGGCGATCGCGCGAGCGCTGAATCTGCGCCTCGCGGCTGGCCAGCGCCTTGGCGCGCGCGGCCTGGATATCGCCCTCAGAGGCATAGGCCTCGAGCAGAGAGCGGTCGCGCCGGCGCTGCTCGAGCAGGCGCTGCGCTTCTTCGGCCTTGCGGCGGTCTTCGGCGACCTTGGCGGCGCGCTGCTCAGGGCTGAGCGGCGCGGCGATCACCTGCCGCAGCGAGCCGTCGCGGTTGAGGACGCGGAGATCCGAATGGACGCACTCGGGCGGCGGGCGATCACCCGTATGGGTCTTGCCACGGGTGTCGATGCAGACGTAGAGCGGCGCCTGTGGCTGGGCTTGCGCCCAGGTACAGGCGGCCAGCAAGACAAGGGCGAGAAGCCTAGGCGCCATAACGGGTGCGGTAGGCCGCGACGGCGGCTTTGAAGGGCTGGGCTGCGGCGGCGTGCGAGGAACCGGAATCAAGAAAGGCCATCAGGTCGGCCAGGTTGGCGATCGTCACCACTGGCATGTCATAGCTCTTTTCGACGTCCTGCACCGCGGAGTGCGGCGACAGCGCGTCATCGGGGCCGGCGCGTTCCATCCGGTCGAGCGCGATCAGCACGCCGGCGGGCGTGGCGCCGGCAGCGCGGATCAGTTCGACCGATTCGCGCACCGAGGTGCCGGCGGTGATCACGTCGTCGATCACCACCACCCGGCCGGCGAGCGGCGCGCCGACAATGGTGCCGCCTTCGCCGTGGTCCTTGGCTTCCTTGCGGTTGAAGGCGTAGGGCACGTCGCGGCCGAGCTCGGCGAGCTTGACGGCCACCGCGGCGGCGAGCGGAATGCCCTTGTAGGCCGGGCCGAAGATCATGTCGAACTGGATCCGGCCCTGGCGTTCGGCGTCGAGCAGGCTGCGGGCGTAGAAGTCGGCCAGGCGGGCGAGCAGGGCGCCGCGGTTGAACAGGCCGGCGTTGAAAAAGTAGGGCGAGAGCCGGCCGGCCTTGGTCTTGAACTCGCCGAAGCGAAGCACCTGGGCGTCGAGGGCGAACTCAATGAACTGCTGCTGGATCGAAGACATGGATATCCCGGGGAAGATTGAATTGTGCCCGATAGGGCGGCTTTGCCTAGATCGTAAATAATTGCAGCTTCCCGCGACTGCGAAGAAGACAACGTGTTCCGTATCGTTTCCCTCAATGCCAACGGCATCCGCTCGGCTGCCACCAAGGGCTTGTTCGACTGGCTCGACACCCAGGACGCCGACGTCGTCTGCCTGCAAGAGGTCAAGGCGCACGAAGCCGATGTCCCTGCGCCCTTGCGCCATCGCCACGGCCAGAGCGCCTGGTTCCACTGCGCCGAGAAAAAGGGCTACTCGGGCTGCGCGATCTATTCGCGCCATCACCCCAAGAGCGTGCGCCTGGGGTTCGGCTCGACCGAGTTCGACCCCGAGGGCCGTTACGTCGAAGCCGATTTCGGCGCCGTGACCGTGATCTCTGCGTATTTTCCCTCGGGCTCAAGCTCGGAAGAGCGGCAACAGGCCAAGTTCCGCTTCCTCGCCGAGTTCCTGCCGCACATGGACGCCTTGAAGGCGAGCGGGCGCGAAGTGATCCTGTGCGGCGACATCAACATCGCGCACAAGGCCATCGACCTCAAGAACTGGCGCAGCAACCAGAAGAACTCGGGCTTTTTGCCCGAGGAGCGCGAGTGGATGACGCAACTGCTCGAAACCCACGGCTGGGTCGACGTCTTCCGCACGCTCGAAGCCGGCCCCGATCTCTACACCTGGTGGAGCAACCGCGGCCAGGCCTGGGCCAAGAACGTCGGGTGGCGTCTGGACTACCAGCTCGCCACCCCCGGCATCGCAGCGCAAGCCAAGCGCAGCTCGATCCACAAGGAGCAGCGCTTCTCGGACCACGCGCCGCTCACGATCGATTACGACTTTGAGCTATGACGCCGTCAGGAACGCCTTGAGCGGTTGCCACTCGACAACCGAGCAAGCGCCCGCTCAGCGACTCGCGCCCTCCCCTTGCGCGGACACGAGCGCGATGGGCGCCGTCGGCGCAAGCAGCGGTTCGGCGCGTAACGCGATCCCTTAGACAGATGCCCTTCACACCTTTCCACATGGGCGTGGGCTTGGTCGCCAAGGCTGGCGGCGACAGCCGCATCAGCCTCATCAGCTTCGGCCTGGCGCAGATCGCCATGGACATCGAGCCCGGCATCGGCATGCTCAACAGTGCGGCTGTGCTGCATGGATGGACGCACACGGTTGCAGGCGCGTTGGCCATCGCTGCTGCGCTAACCGTCGTTGCGCCGTGGGTCGTCCGAGTCGTGGTCGCCCGCTGGAACGTTGAGGTCAGCCACTACGGCCTGGCTTGGCTGACGGTGGACCCGCCGTGCCGATGGTCAGCCGTGGCGGCAGGGGCGTTCTTCGGAACCCTGAGCCATGTGCTTCTTGACACGCTGATTCACGCGGACATGGCCCCGTTCGGGCCGCTGTTCGTACGGAATCCAATGCTGGGCTGGGTTGAGCACGACACGGTCTACGGGACTTGTACTTTCGGGATCCTCGCCGGCTCGCTGCTTTGGCTGTTACGCAAGTGGTTCAGGCGGCAGTCGACGAAGGGATAATTAAGCAACACGCGCGATTTCTCGTGCGTTGATGTTGCAAAGGCGAAATTGCATGCGGTTCAGAGTAAAGAAGCTGTTGACGCCGTTTGTCCTGATGGCGGCGCCGTTCCTGCTCATCAATGGCTTCACCGTCCTTGGCCTGGGCGCATGGCGTACGGCCGGCATTGAGCTGCTCCTACTTCCGGCCCTGGTGGCGTTTGTCACCCTGGTCGCTGCTCTTTTCATTTCCCTGAGTAGCCGCTATCGACCGCAGGCGCTGAACATGGTCGCAACGTCACTGGGTATCGTTCTAGGTTGCGTCTTCGGCGCGATCGTCGGCAGAGAGTTGCGGATGTACGCGTTCGAGCTCGCCGCCACGCGAGCTGCCCCGTTGGTGGCGGCGGTCTCGGCTTACGAAAAGGACCATGGTGTTCCGCCCCGAACGCTGGAGGAACTCGTCCCCGCCCATCTGCCGAAGCTGCCGGACCGGTTGCCGCCCCTGCGTTTGGTGAGTGGCGAGGTCGCGACGAGGGAATACCAAGGCAACCCGTGGGTTTTGGTAGCGCTCGTGCCAGGCGGGCTCATCAACTGGGACACGTTCCTCTACCTACCGAAGCAAAACTACCCGGCGACCGGCTACGGGGGAGCCCTGCAGCGCATCGGGGATTGGGCCTATGTTCACGAGTGACCCATCACCAAAACTGGCAGCGATGGCCACCGGGCTGCTCGCCGCCG
>JAVVWR010000068.1:4341-15240 GCA_036652035.1 Burkholderiaceae bacterium
ACGAGTGACCCATCACCAAAACTGGCAGCGATGGCCACCGGGCTGCTCGCCGCCGGAGTTTCGGTGCTGTCATTGCCACAACGTCTTTAAAGGGCTTGCCAACCATGCAACTTGCACAAATCCTCTTCTCGCAAGGTTTCGGCACCCGCCGCGAATGCGCCAGCCTGATCCGCCACGGCGCGGTCGAGGTCGAAGGCGCGGTGGTCGAAGACCCCTGGGCCGAGTACGACCCGGCGGGCTTTACCTTCCACTTCAAGGGCGAACCCTGGAGCTACCACGAGAAGGCGCTGATCGTTCTCAACAAGCCCGCCGGCTACGAGTGTTCGCAAAAGCCGCGCAACCACCCCAGCATCATGACCCTGCTGCCGCCGCCCTTGCGCACCCGCGGCATCCAGCCGGTGGGCCGGCTCGACCAGGACACCACCGGCCTTTTGCTGCTGACCGACGACGGCGCGTTGATCCATCGCCTGACTCATCCCAAGCGCCACATGACCAAGGTCTACGAGGCCACGACCGCTGATGAAGTGACGCCTGCCAGCATCGCCAAACTGCTCACCGGCGTGGTGCTCGACGACGACCCCGCGCCCGTCCACGCCGTGGCCTGCGAAGCCACCGGTTCGCACTCGCTGCGCATGACGCTCACCGAAGGCCGCTATCACCAGGTCAAGCGGATGATCGCGGCGGTCGGCAACCGGGTCGAACTGCTGCACCGTTCGGCTTTTGGAGCCCTCACCCTACCGGCCGATCTCAAGCCCGGCGAATGGGCCTGGATCGACCGCCCAAGCGCCGTGACCGGCGATTAAGGGTTATTCCGCTCGCGGCCTGCGCCGCGAGCGGGCGCTCGCTCCCGTATCGTCGATGCCCTTGCGCGCCCTCCCCCGGCGCCTCTCCCCTCGGCAGCACGATGAATCGGTATTCCTTCGACGGCCTTGTCAGCCAAAGCGTCGCTCGACGCGACGCCCTGCTCGGCGCCACCGGCCGCTATTTCCTGTCAGCAATGTTCGCCGGCAGCATGATCGCCATCGCGATGGCGGTCAGCATGCGGCTGGGCCAGCTGCTCGCGGCCAACGGTTCGCCTTACTTTGCTCTCGCCTACGCCGGTTTTTTCGGCACCGCGCTGGTCTGCATCATCGTGTCGCGCACCGATCTCTTCACCAGCAATGTGATGTTCATGACGGTCGCCCGCCTGTGCGGGCGCGTCACCACCGGCCAGACGCTGGCGAGCTGGACCGTGGTCTACGCCGGCAACCTCGCCGGGATCCTGCTCTTTACCGCGATCTGGACCCTGGCCGGCGGGCTGGGCCACTATCCGCTCGACCATATCGCGAGCCGGATCGCCACGATCAAGACCGAGGGCTCGTTTAGCAAGATCTTCTGGGCTGGCGTGCTGTGCAACTGGCTGGTGTGCCTGGCGGTGTGGCTGCCCGCCAAGCTGGAAAACGAGATGGCCAAGATCGCCCTCGTCTTCATCCTGGTGTTCGCGTTTTTCTTCTCGGGCTTTGAGCACTGCATCGCCAGCATGGCGCTGTTCGCTCTGGTGGGCGCGCATTCACCCGAGTCGCTGACGCTGGCGGCGGTGATGGACAACCTGGTGCCCGCCACGCTCGGCAATATCGTCGGCGGCGCGATCGGCGTCGGGCTGGTGGCCTGGGTTCTGGAGCGGCATACGCTGCCACCCGCCACCACCAGCGCCCTCAACGACGAGCCAACGGGCGCCGCTCTGCCGCAGTCAGCGCGCTGATTCCGCCGGCTTGGCTCGCTCGGCCTTGCGCCAGGCGATCTTCACCGCGCCGCCCGATAAAGCGGCATCACCTGCGGCAGGGCCGCTTCGATTTCCTTGATCCGCTTCTGGTGGTCGGGGTGGGTCGAGAGCCATTGCGGCGGCTGGCCACCGCCCAGCTTGCTCATCTTCTGCCACACGCTGACCGCGGCACGCGGGTCGTAGCCGGCGCGAGCGGCCATCTCAAGACCGGCGAGGTCGGCGTCAACCTCCTGCCCGCGTGAGTAAGGCAGCGCTAGCGCGACCTCGGCCGCCTGCGCCAGCGCCGCCGTGCCCAGATCACCCAGGCCGAAATACATCGACAACGCCGCCACCCCGACGTTCTGCGCCAGCTGGCTCTGCATCCGCGCGCGGCCATGCTCAAGCACGGCGTGAGCGATTTCATGGCCGATCACCGCGGCCAGTTCGTCATCGGACAGGCCGAGCTGGTCGATCAAACCCGAGTAGACCGCGATCTTGCCGCCTGGCATGGCAAAGGCATTGACCGTGGGCGCGTGGAAGACATTGGCTTCCCAGCGCCAGTTGGCGATCGCCGGATTAAAGCGCCGGCCCTGCGGAATCAGGCGCTCAGCGATGGCACGCACCCGGGCGGTCTGCCCCGGGTCGCGGTTGAGCGCGCCCTTGGCGCGCGCCTCGGCCAGCATCTGGGCGTATTGCTGCGCCGAGGTCTGGTTGGCCATGGCTTCCGGCAACACCAGAAAGCGCGGACGCTGCACCTCGACCTGCGCCTGGGCGACGGTGGCCGCCAGCACGAGCACGGCGGCGGACAGACAGTGAATCAGTCGTTTCATGTTCTTCGGTTCAGGTCAGTGGCCAGCGCCGGGCAAGCCTGGCACCGCCATTAGACTCTCACAGATATGTCCGATTCCGCTGCTTCCAAGGCCGCCGCCACACCCCACACCGGCTGGCTCGCCACTCTGCGCGTCTACGCGCGACCCGCCACGCTGCGGATGTTTTTCCTGGGTTTCTCGGCCGGCCTGCCGCTGCTGCTGGTGCTGGGAACGCTGTCGTTCTGGCTCAGAGAAGCCGGGATCGACCTCAAGACCATCGGCTTTCTCTCCTGGGTGGGTCTGGCCTACGGCCTCAAGTGGCTATGGGCGCCGCTGGTCGATCGCTTGCCGCTGCCGCTGTTGACCCGCCTGCTGGGCCGGCGCCGCGGCTGGCTGGTCGCCACCCAACTGGCCCTGGTCGGCGCGATCGCAGCCATGGCCTTCACCGATCCGCAGCTCGACCTCCAACGCCTGGCGTGGCTCGCCCTGCTCACGGCCTTTGCCTCCGCCACCCAGGACATCGCGCTCGATGCCTACCGCATCGAAAGCGCTCCGGTCGAAGAACAGGCCGCGCTCGCCGCGACCTACCAGACCGGCTACCGGCTGGCGATGATCTGGGCCGGCGCCGGCTCGCTCGCGGTGGCCGCCAGCGTGGCTACCAGCAGCACGGCCTACGAGCACTGGCCATGGACGGTGGCCTATCTGACGATGGCTGCGTCGATGAGCGTGGGCCTGATCACCGTGCTCTTGTCGCCCGAGCCGCAGCCGCGCACCCCGGCCGAAACGCTGGCCCGCGAGGCGGAGTTTGTAGCCAAGGTCGGCGCCTGCCGCCAGCGGCACCCGGCCTTGCCGCGGCTGCTCGCGCGCTTTGCGGTGTGGTTCTACGACGCCGCGGTCTGCCCCTTCCTCGATTTCTTCGTGCGTTATCACTGGCACGCGGTCGCGATCCTGGCGTTGATCGCCACCTACCGGATCTCGGACATCGTGATGGGGGTAATGGCCAATCCCTTCTACCGCGACCTCGGTTTTACCAAGGAAGAAGTGGCCGCGGTCTCGAAGGTCTATGGCGTGGCGATGACGCTCGCCGGCGCCTTCATTGGCGGGGTGGTGGCGCTGCGAATCGGGGTCTTGAAAACGCTGTTTCTCGGCGCCCTGCTCTCGTCGCTGACCAACCTGCTGTTCTCGGCCCTGGCGCTGCGCGGGCACGACCTGGGCTTTCTGATCTTTACCGTCAGCGCCGACAACCTGGCTGCGGGTCTGGCGAGCGCCGCCTTTGTCGCCTATCTGTCGGGGCTGACCAACGTCGCGTACTCGGCCACGCAATACGCGCTGTTCTCGTCGGTGATGCTGCTGCTGCCCAAGTTCCTCGCGGGTTTCTCGGGCCTGGCGGTGGAAGCGGTGGGTTATTCGAACTTCTTCATCGCCACCGCGAGCCTGGGCCTTCCTGTCCTGGTGCTGGTGCTGCTGGCCGCGCGCCGGCGTCCATGACAGCCGGGCCCACGGGCCCGGCTTGGCCTCATACGCTCAACGCCACTCGACCAGAGAAACGCCGATACCGACGCCGGTGTTGCGGAAGTTGTAGTTCTGCAGGGTCTCACCCCAGCCGTAGAAGCCCTGGACGTAGCCGTGCAGATTGCCGTAAAGCGGGAACGCCCATTCGGCCTGGACGAAGGACCGGTTGGGGGTGGTCTCGTGATTGAACTTCAGGTTGTTGCGCAGGGTGGCCGAGAGCACGTTCCGGCCTAGGGGATAGACCGCACGCACTTCCATCCGGCCGGTGTAATCGGTGATGTCGGGGTTGTTGTCGCTGGGCAGCGTTTCCTTGAAGCGCCACCAGGGCTTGATCGTCAGAGACAGATCCCCCGAAGTGAAGCCGAACATCGCATAAGCCCGATTCCACGAACGCGACAGCGGGTTGGTCTGACCGTTGGACTGGTGCACCAGTCCAAGATTGACCATGCGCCACTGGAACCAGTCGGGACCGATCTTGAGCGGGATGGTGAGCCAGGTTTCAGGCTGGTAATCGGTTTCGGTAAAGGGCGAGGAATCGGTGTTGTCGTAGGCCTGCCAGAACGCCCGCTGGGTATAGGCCGCCCACAGATCGGCGTTGCTGCCGAGGATGTCCTGCCAGACCTTGGTCTTCAACGAGAGCTGGAACTTGATCTCGGTGTGGCCGTAAGTCGCGCCGATCGGCGTGGGCGAGCAATTGATCGGGTTGCTCGAGCAGGGCTGGCGGTTGATGTCCCGGCGCCAGTAAGCCGGAAGCACATAGACCGGCTCATAGGGCTTGATCTTGAACACGCCATCCTTGGTCTCGGGGTCGAGCTCCCAGCGCTCGGCGAAGGTCTGCGGCTTGTCGCTGTTTACGTCCTCGAACGGACGGCGGGAGTCGGCCTTGGCGGGTGCGTCAGCAGCCGGCGCGGCCGCGGTGGCCGGCGCTGCAACCACACCCAGGCTGCGGCCCATGGCAGCGTCGTAACAGGCCAGTCGCGCGCCGTCGTCGGCAATCGAGCGGCAGTCAGCGGGTTCGGCAGAGGTGGCGGGGAGTGACCACGCTGCGGCCAGCGCCGCCGCAATCGGAGCGAATCTCATCGGACAGGACTCCAGCAGAGCGAAGTCCCGAGCCTAGCCGCAGCGTCCCGCCGACGACGAGGCCGGCGGCGCAACAACTCGAAGCCGGCCACCCCAATTGGCGCCCGGCTGAGCGGCGATAAAGCCGGCGCCGCGCTCAGGGCCGGCGCGGACCGCGCTTGGGCTTGCTGCCGCTCGGGCCGGGGCGACTCGCGCCGGCATTGGGTTTGGGCTTGGCGGCCTTGATCGTCAGGCCGCGAGTGATCGCGGCGATCTCGGCCACGCACGTGCCCAGGTCTTCGATCGCCTTGTCGAGGTTGGCGAGCGGCGCTTCGACGTCAAGTTCGTAACGGGTGTCGCGCAGGTCGCCGAGCGATTCTTCGGGCAGGTGACGCAGGATGCCGATCAGCGCGGCGGCAAGCTCTTCGTTGTCGCTGTCGAGCAGGCCGGGCCAGCGCTGCGCCGCGTCGAGAAAGCCGAGCGCGAACGGTTCGAGCGCCGCCACCCCGGCGATGCCACCCAGCGGCCGGCCGCGTTCGTCTTCCAGTTCAAAGACGATCGGGTCGATCGGGTTGCGCGCCACCAGCGTGGCGTCGAGGTCGCGGTAACGGCGCAAGACCAGGTCGGGCAGCTCGGCCAGATCGCCCTCCCCCTCGGGCACCGCCTCGGGGCGGCCTTCGGCGTCGAACACCAGCGGCAGCCAGGCGCTCATCGGCGGCTCTTCGGGCAGCAGCAGAATGGCGGCGAGAAAGCCGTCGAGCGTGGCGGCGTCCATCGGCTCGAAGGGTTCGGGGATGGCGGCGAGCAGCTCGTCGAGCTCGCCGAGCTCGGCCGCTGACATCGGGCGGGAATGGCGTTCGGATTTCATGACCGCGATTGTCGGCGTTTTGCCGCCCGCACGCATACCGGCACTGCCCCTAACGCCGCTCGAAGCGGTAGAGCGCCAGGGTGGCGCGCAAAGCCGGAGCAAAGCGCACCGGCCGCCCACCGGCCAGAACCACCCGGTCTGTCACCCGCAGCCCCACGCGCGCGGCCAGGATTTCGAAATCCTTGAGCGTGCAGAGGTGGATGTTGGGCGTGTCGTACCACTGGTAGGGAATGTCGGGCGTGACCGGCATCCGGCCCGCGAGCAGCGCCAGCGGGTGCTTCCAGTAGCCAAAGTTGGGAAAGCTCACGATTCCCTGCCGCGCCACCCGCGCCATCTCGGTCAGGATCGACTCGGCGTCGAGCATTGCCTGCAGCGTCTGGCTCAGCACCACGGTGTCGAACATATCGTCGCGGAACAGGCGCAGACCGGCGTCGAGGTTCTGCTGCACCACGTTGACGCCGGCGGCCACGCACTGGGCGACCTGGGTGTCGTCAAACTCGACGCCGTAGCCGTGGCAGCGCTTGTCGTCGCGCAGATGAGCGAGCAGGGCGCCGTCGCCGCAGCCAAGGTCGAGCACGCGGGAATCGGGCGCGATCCAGTCGGAGATCAGTTGGAGGTCGGTGCGAAGACTCATGCCGACAACTCCTTGGCAATGTTGTTGAAGTAGTTGCGCATCACCGAGTGATAGCGCGGATCTTCGAGCAGGAAGGCGTCGTGGCCGTGCGGCGCGTCGATCTCGGCGTAGGCCAGATCGCGGCCGTTGGCCATCAAGGCCTCGACCATCTCGCGGCTGCGGGTGGGGTCAAAGCGCCAGTCGGTCGCAAAGCTCGCGAGCAGGAACTTGGCGCTGGCGGGCGCAAGCGCCGCGGCCAGGTCGCCGCCGTGGGAGCGCGCGGGGTCGAAGTAGTCGAGCGCGCGGGTGATCAGCAGATAGGTGTTGGCGTCGAAGTAACCGCTGAACTTGTCGCCCTGGTAGCGCAGATAGCTCTCGACCTCGAACTCGACTTCATAGTTGAAGCCCCAGTCCTCGTGGCCTTCGGAGCCGCGCCGCGCACGGCCGAACTTCTTGGCCATGTCTTCGCCCGACAGATAGGTGATGTGGCCGATCATGCGTGCCACGGTCAGGCCGCGCTTGGGCACCACGCCGTGGGCGTAGAAGTTGCCGTCGTGGAAGTCGGGGTCGGTGCGGATCGCGGTGCGGGCCACTTCGTTAAATGCGATGTTCTGCGCGCTGAGTTTCGGCGCGCTGGCGATCACGACGCAGTGGTTCAGGCGCCCGGGGTAGCGGATGCTCCAGGAGAGCGCCTGCATGCCGCCCAAGGAGCCGCCCACCACGGCGGCAAAGCGCTCGATGCCCAGCGCATCGGCCACGCGCGCCTGAGCATCGACCCAGTCTTCGACCGTCACCAGCGGAAAGCGCGCACCCCACGGCGCACCGGTGGCGGGGTCGATCGACATCGGCCCGGTCGAGCCGAAACACGAGCCCAGGTTGTTGATGCCGATGACGAAGAAGCGGTTGGTATCGACCGGCTTGCCCGGGCCGATCATGTTGTCCCACCAGCCCAGCTCGCCGGTCTCGGCATCGACCCCGGCCACATGGTGAGAGGCGTTGAGCGCATGGCAGATCAGCACCGCGTTGTCGCGGGCGGCGTTCAACTGGCCATACGTTTCGATCTTCAGCTCGTACGGGCCGAAGGCGCTGCCCGCGGCAAGCGGCAAGGGCGTCTCGAAGCGCAGCGTCTGCGGCGAAACGATCCCGATGGAACCCGGCTTGGAATTCATCACATCCCGACAACAAAAAACCCGACACGGCGGCGCCGGGTCGGGTTGCATGGCCGTGGACGAACCACGGGACCCTTTAGCGGCATTTTGGGGTTGTCCCCCGCGCCCGCAAGCTGGTCGGCAAATCGGCGCAAGACCAAAAGGTATCTGCCCGCGGGCGGCGCTGTCAAACCGCGACCGGGCGTTCGCTCGAGCGCTCGATCAGGCGGCGCACTTCGGCCGCGTCCCAGGTCCGCATCACGCGGCCGGCGAAGCGGCGCGAATCGGCCACCGACAATTCCATGATGCGTTCCTTGACCGCCGGGATCTGCGCCGGGTGCATCGAGAACTGCGTAAGCCCCATGCCCAGCAGCAGCGGCGCCACCGACAGTTCGCCCGCCAGCTCGCCGCACACCGACACCGGCACCTGCGCCCGGGTGCCGGACTTGATGGTGTTGTTGATCAGCCGCAGCACCGCCGGGTGCAGGTGGTCGTACAGATGGGCGACGCTGCTGTCGGCACGGTCGATCGCGAGCGTGTACTGGATCAGATCGTTGGTGCCAATCGACAGGAACTTGAGGCGTTTGACGAAAGCCGGCAAGGACAGGGCGGCGGCGGGCACTTCGACCATGCCGCCCACCGGAACCAGCGCGTCGTACTTGAGCTTGCGCTCCTTGAGATCGGCCTGAGCGCGGGCGATGAAGCTCATGGCCTGCTCGATCTCGTGCACATGCGCGAGCATCGGGAGCAGGATTTTGACGCTGCCCACGCTCGAGGCGCGCAGGATCGCGCGCAGCTGCGTGAGAAACAGCTCGGGGTATTGCAGGCAGTAGCGGATCGCGCGCAGGCCGAGCGCGGGATTCGATTCCGCGCTCGGCTCGCCGGCGTCGATTCCAAGCCCGGCGCGCGCTTCGCGCGTGAGCACCTTGTCGGCGCCGATGTCGAGCGTGCGGATCACCACCGGCTTGCCTTTCATGGCGCGCGCGACGCGGGCGTAAGCCTCGAACTGCTCGTCCTCGCTCGGCAGGTCGTTGCGGTTCATGAACAGGAATTCGGAGCGAAACAGGCCAATGCCATCGGCGCCGGCCTCGAGTGCGTCACGAGCGTCCTCGGGCAGTTCGATGTTGGCGAGCAGATCGATGGCCACTCCGTCAGTGGTGCGGGCGATCTTGCCCTTGAGTTTTTTCAGCCGGGTGCGGGTCTCGGCCTCGCCGCGCAAACGGCGCCGGAACCCACTGAGCGCCTCGGCGCTGGGCGCCACGATCAGCTCGCCGGCATCGGCGTCGATCACCACCTCGTCGCCTTCGTTGACGCCATCGCGCACGCCAGCCACGCCGACCAGCGCCGGCAGACCGAGCGAGCGCGCCAGAATCGCGGTGTGCGAGGTCGGACCGCCAAGCTCGGTGACCAGGCCAGCCAGAAGAATGTCAGGCCGGTCCTTCAAATGCAGGATATCGGCGGGCGCGAGCTCGTGGGCGATCAAGACCAGCTTCTCGCCCGCGTGGCGCGCCTTGACCGAGTGCGCGGCCGGACGCGCACCGGCCAGACGCCGCAAGACACGCTCGACCACCTGGCGAATGTCGGTCGAGCGCTCGCGCAGGTAATCGTCTTCGATCGCCTCGAACGCGCGGCACACGTCTTCCAGCTGGATCGTGAGCGCCCATTCGGCGTTGATCAGGCGGGTGCTGATCAGCTCGCGCGGGCCTTGAGTCAGGGTCTCGTCATCGAGGATCAGCCGATGCAGCTCAAGAAAAGCCGCCACTTCGCCCGGGGCGTCGGCATCGATCCCGGCGGTGAGCGACTCGAGCTCTTCCCTCACTTCGGCAAACGCCGTGGTCAGGCGAGCGATCTCGCGCAGCACATCGGCGCTCTCGATCTGGAACTGCCGCACCTCGAGCTCGGATGGCGCAAGCAAATGGGCGCGACCGATCGCCACGCCCCGCGACACCGCAATGCCTGCCAGACCTCTGCCCACCGCCTCACTCATGCCTGCCCTTTCCGAGAACTATTTGCCTTCGCCAAAGCCCGAGGCGATCAATTCGCCCAGCGCCGCCACGGCGTCGGCCTCATCCGCGCCCGCGGCGTCGATCGTGACCACCGCGCCACAACCGGCCGCCAACATCATGACGCCCATGATCGACTTGGCGTTGACTCGGCGTATTCCCTTGGCGATGTGAATGTCGGCGGCGAAACGGCTGGCGACCTGGGTGAGCTGAGCCGACGGCCGTGCATGCAGGCCAAGCTTATTGCTGATGGTGAAGTCTTTGCTGATCATGGCCTTGAGGTCGGTAGTCCTTGATGCTGAACCGGTGTGGCCAGCACTTGAACAATGCCTTGATGCCCGCCCGCCACCGCCTTGGCTTCGACCTCGGCCAGCTTGCCGCCGCGGTAGCACAGAGCGCGCAGCAGCATCGGCAGATTCACTCCCGCCACCACCGCGGTCTGGCCGTTGTCGGCGAGCTGCTGCGCGACATTGCCAGGCGTGGCGCCGAAGACATCGGTGAACACCAGCGTGCCGCCATCACCGGCGGCCTCGGCCACCAGCGCCCGCGCCTGGTCGAGCGTGACCGCGGAGTCGGCGTCGGGCAGGACGTCGAGCACGCGCAGGCGCTCGTAAGCGTCCGCGTCGCAGCTGTAGACATGTTTCGCACAATCACGCAGCGCGGAGGCCAGCGGAGCATGGGCGATAAGGAAGATGCCAATCATGGAAAAGCGGCCATTCAAATTCGCGATCACGCGGATGGCGCAGATTATCAGCCGTGCCGCAGCCAGGCCGCCGAAGTTCCCGATCCCGCCCACAGACCACGCGACGGCAAGCTTCGCTTGATCTGAAGCAAACACCACCGTTTCGCCCCAGCCGAATCACGGCTTGATTGCGACCTCTCACGCGGCGCGCCCGCTGCCGGCTTGATCATCCCGGCAAGCCATCTGCGCACCCATCAAGCCGAGCTGGATGTTTGCTCGATGTTTCATGAATGCTGCGCCGGATCGGCTTGGGCAAACCCGTTCATCACCCAAGACTTGATAGGGCGACGCGCCATCACCGCTTGCTGTTGCGCGGGAGACCTTGATGGATCGGATTGACGAACGCGTTCTAACTCAAAGGAAACATTACGTTTCCGTCCGCGCCAAATTTTTTCTGTGCCTGG
>JAVVWR010000069.1:0-3318 GCA_036652035.1 Burkholderiaceae bacterium
GAAGCCGAGGCCGCCATGCTGGGCCAGCCGGTCTACTTCCTGACCCCCGACGTGGTGGGCGTGAACCTCACCGGCCGCCTGCGCGAAGGCGTGACCGCGACCGACCTGGTGCTCACCATCACCGAGATGCTGCGCAAGGAGAAGGTGGTCGGCAAGTTCGTCGAGTTCTTCGGCGAGGGCACGGCCAGCCTCGCCCTGCCCGACCGCGCCACGATTGCCAACATGGCGCCCGAGTACGGCGCGACCATGGGCTTCTTCCCGGTCGACGACAAGACGATCGACTACTTCAAGGGCACCGGCCGCACCCACGACGAGATTGCCGCCTTCGAGGCCTACTTCAAGGCGCAAGGCCTGTTCGGCGTGCCCAAGCTCGGCGAGATCGAATACACCAAGGTGGTCGAGCTCGACCTGCTGACGGTCGCGCCCTCGCTCGCCGGTCCCAAGCGCCCGCAGGACCGGATCGAGATCGGCAATGTGAAGTCAAGCTTCGCCGAACTCTTTTCCAAGCCGATCGCCGACAACGGCTTTAACCAGCCCGCGGCCAAGCTGGGCCAGACCTTCGTGTCCGAGACCGGCACCCCGGTCAAGAACGGCGACGTGCTGATCGCGGCGATCACCTCCTGCACCAACACCAGCAACCCGGGCGTTTTGCTCGCTGCGGGCCTGGTCGCCAAGAAGGCGGTCGAGCGCGGCCTGACGGTGCAAAAACACATCAAGACCTCGCTCGCGCCGGGATCGCGGATCGTCACTGAATACCTCGAGAAGACCGGCCTCTTGCCCTACCTCGGCAAGCTCGGCTTCCAGGTCGCGGCCTATGGCTGCACGACCTGCATTGGCAACGCGGGCGATCTCTCGGCCGACCTCAACAAGGTGATCACCGAGAACGATCTGATCTGCGCCGCGGTGCTCTCGGGCAACCGCAACTTCGAAGCGCGGATCCACCCCAACCTCAAGGCCAACTTCCTCGCCAGCCCGCCGCTGGTGGTGGCCTACGCCATCGCCGGCAACATGAACGTCGACCTGATGACCCAGCCGATCGGCAAGGACAAGCAGGGCCACGACGTCTACATCGGCGACGTGTGGCCGACCAGCGACGAGATCCACGCGCTGATGAAGGCGGCGATGGACCCCAAGGCCTTCAAGGCCAATTACGCCCAGGTCAAGAAGAACCCCGGCAAGTTGTGGGAGCGCATCGAAGGCGGCGAAGGCCAGACCTACGCCTGGCCGAAATCGACCTACATCGCCGAGCCGCCCTTCTTCGACGGCTTCTCGATGCAGCCGCCGGCCTCGATCGCTCCGGTCACCGGCGCCCGCGCGCTCGGCGTGTTCGGAGACTCGATCACCACCGACCACATCTCGCCCGCCGGCTCGATCAAGGAGACCTCGCCAGCCGGCCAGTGGCTGCTCGACAACGGCGTTCTGAAGGCCGACTTCAACAGCTACGGCGCCCGCCGCGGCAACCACGAAGTCATGATGCGCGGCACCTTTGCCAACGTCCGCATCAAGAACCTGATGATCCCGGCCAAGGCCGACGGCGGTCGCGTCGAAGGCGGCTACACCTTGTTCCAGCCCTCGGGCGAACAGATGGCCATCTATGACGCCGCGATGAAGTACATCGCCGATGGCACCCCGACCATGATCTTCGCCGGCGAGGAATACGGCACCGGTTCGTCGCGTGACTGGGCGGCCAAGGGCACCCAGCTGCTCGGCGTCAAGGCCGTGGTGGCGCGCAGCTTCGAGCGCATCCACCGCTCGAACCTGGTCGGCATGGGGGTGTTGCCGCTGCAGTTCAAGGGCAGCGACAGCGTCGAGACGCTTGGCATCACCGGCGACGAGACCTTCGACATCGAAGGCCTGGGCGCGGAAATCAAGCCGCAACAGGACGTCACCCTGGTGATCCAGCGCGCCAATGGCAAGACCCTCAAGGTCAGCGCCAAGCTGCGCATCGACACCCCGATCGAGGTCGATTACTACCTCAACGGCGGCATCCTGCCCTTTGTTCTGCGTCAGTTGCTGGCCGCGTAAAAGCCCGTGACAGGTCCGGGCCCACCGCTCCGGACCCCCTCAGGAGCGGCGCTTAGGCGCCGCTTTTCTTGGCGCCTACCGGATCTCACTCAAGGCGCGCCCGAACCGATCAAGGCCGGCCGCGGCGCGCTCCGGTATCCTCAACCACAGTGACTTCTGACTCCGGCCATGGATCCCCATCTTTCGGCGCATGACACGCCCCCCCCCATTGCCACTCGCACCATGCCCGGCGGCGTCTGGGCCAGCGCGTGGCCGCTGCTGGTCGCGGCCTTCATCGCGGCCCTCCTGGTTCGATCCTGTGTGATCGCGCCGGTCACCGCCCTTCCGGTCGGGTTCAATGCGGATATCTCGGCCCGCACCGCCAATGAGCGCGCGCTTCTGATGCTCGAGAGAATCGGGCCGCATTCCTCGCCCGCCATGGTGTTGGCCGCGGTCAATATGGTGGTGGTGAACTTTGCGTCGGGCTCGGCCACCGTGCCGGCCGCCGCCGACGTACCGCTGGCTCGCGCCGCCGATGCCCTGGCGGTGCTGCCCGCTGGCCTCAGGCTGGAGATCGCCGGCCACACCGACGCCACCGGTTCGCCGATCGGCAACGCCAAGCTCGGACGCGCCCGCGCCGCGGCCGTGCGCGAGCTTCTGGTGAAAAATGGCTTTCCGCCCGAACGTGTCGTCGTGCTGAGCTACGGCGATACCCGCCCGATCGCGGACAACCGCAGCGAGGAAGGGCGGTTCCGCAACCGCCGGATCGAATTCTCGCTGGCTCTCTGAACGCCATCGAACGCTCGGCCCGCGCCCCAAGAACAAGGGCTTTCGCCCCCTCCCCACGAACGAACGCCGACACCCGCCACCCCGCCAGCATGACCGGTGTCACGCCCTGGACCTGAATTGACTGCTCCGCTGTTTCCGCCGCGCGTTGTGATCGACACCAACGTGCTGCTCGATTTCTGGGTCTTCGATGACCCCGTTTCCCGCCCGCTGCGCCTGGCGCTTGAATCCGGCCGTCTGGTCGCCTTGCGCGACGGCGCCACCGTCGATGAGCTCGCCGACGTGATCGCCCGCGTCAAGTTCGAGCTCAGCGCTCACCGTCAGATGGAAATCCTGCGCACCTGGGATCGGCTTGCAACACCGGTCGAGCGCGTTTTCCCCTGCCGCCTGGTGTGCACCGATCCGCTGGATCAGAAGTTTCTCGATCTGGCGGTCACCGCTCGCGCCGACTGGCTGGTGAGCAAGGACAAGGCGGTGCTCAAGCTGGCGCGCCGGGCGCGCGCCGATGGCATCGCAATCCTGCGGCCC
>JAVVWR010000069.1:3418-15008 GCA_036652035.1 Burkholderiaceae bacterium
GCTCTTTCGACGAGGTCTACGAACACATTGTCTTCGACGGCGCGCCCCACCGCTCGGTGATGACCGCGCCCCTGCTCGCCGCCGCGGCGATCGGGGTCTCGAGCCTGGGCAAGACGCTGCGCACCACCGGCTGAAAGATCGGCCGTCTGTGCGCGCCGGCGCACCTCTTCGCTGAATTTCGCAAAGGGCATCAATTCACGGCGTTTTCGGTCAACACACCCGGGCCATGGGCGAGCGCGCAGAGGCTCGTCGAGCCCCCCAGAATGCTGGCGCGATCTGCCCGCTTTTTATCAAGCCAAGCGCGACAACTTTGTCGCCGGGCTGGCGAGCACACGCCTGCGGGTTCTGCCATGCGAAGGAACATATTTCGTTCTGGCCGACGACACGGCGGTCGCCTCCGCGAGCGAGGCCGAGTTCGCGCGTCGCCTGATCACCGAGTTCGGCGTGGCGGCGATTCCGGTCTCAGCCTTCTACCAGGGCGGCACCGATCCGCGCGTGGTACGTCTGCGTTCTGCCAAACAGAAGGCCAACGCTCGCTGCCGGACTCGAGCGCCTGCAACGGCTGTAGCAACCGACTGCGGGGTTCAACCCGAGAGGGCAGCCGCTCTCACAGCCACAGAACCGGTCTTATCCAAGATAGGCCGCGGTCAAAACCGCCATGCCAATCCGGGATCCAACCTGCTGCAACGAATCAGCCGCGACCGGTTTTTCCCAGTTCGCGGTCCTGCTTAGGCCCGAGCAACAGCACCGCCAGCGTGGCACCGAGCAAGGCCATCGCCATGTCACTCTGTGTATCCCAGAAGTCGCCTTGGGTGCCAAGAAACTCCTCCGCCCCCTGCCCCAGCGCCAGCGCAGCAGCCCACTCGATCAGCTCGTAGAACGCCGAAAACGCGAGCGCCACGCACACCGCCAAAAACCCCAGCATGCGACCGCGGCCCAGCCAGCCGCCGCGCAGCAGAATTTCGCGCGCCAGCAGGGCAGGCGTCACGCCTTGAAAAAAGTGGCCGATCTTGTCGTAAGGGTTGCGCGAGAGTTCAAACGCGTCCTGCAACCAGAACCCCAGCGGCACGCGCGCATAGCTGTAAGCGCCGCCGACGATCAAGACCAGCGCATGAACGCCGATCACTGTGTAGAGCAAAGGGGTGAGCGGCCAACGCCGGCGGGTGAGCCAGAGCACAGGCGCGGCCATCAGCACTGGCGCGACTTCCAGCCACCAGGTCAGACGGTCAAAGGGATCGATCGCCGAGCCCGCCAGTGCCATGGCGACCAGGGCCGCCAGCAGGCCCAGGCTGGCTTTCTCGTCGGAGTTCAAACGCGCTGTGTCTGGATCACAGGTCGGAAAAGGCAACGTGATAGCGCACCGTGCCATCGAACTCGAGCTCGCCGTCGGCCCGCAAGGGCAAGGCCATGAACACAGAGTCGGGCACGCCGTATTCGCTCTTGAGACCGATGCGCGACGCAGGCTCGAAGCCAAAGCGCGGATAGAACTCGGGATGGCCCAGCACCACCACCAGCTCGGCGCCCAACTCCTTGCAGCGCGCCACCCCGGCGTGAACCAGGGCCGTGCCGATGCCGCCACGCTGCAGTTCGGGCGCAACCGCCATGGGCGCGAGCCCCATCGCACGGGCCGCGGGACGTTCGGTGATCACCACCGGAGTGAACATGATGTGACCCACCACGTTGCCATGGTTCTCGGCCACCAGAGACACCAACGGCTTGGCCTCACGGCGCAGACGATCAACCAATTGCGCCTCGGCCGCGCGGCCAAAAGCGGCTTCGGTCAAGCGGTGAACGGTCGAGTGATCATCGGGCTTTTCGTCGCGAATCAGCATGGCTTCTCCCCAGTGGTGGAACGAGCCTAACGCAGGCTGCGCGCGAACGAGAAATTTGCCATCGGCTCAAGCCTCTGCGCCAAAACAAAGGCGGCGCCCGCAGCCGCCGCCTTGTGGAACGCCTGGAATCGGCGCTTACATCTTCTTTTGCACGTCCTTGGCAGCACCCTCGACAGCGGCCCCGCCGCTCTCGACGTCCTTACCCATACCGGCAATCGTGTTGCAACCCGCCAACATCAGGGCACAGGACGTGAACAACAAAGCCAAAACTGCGCGCATGGCAACCTCGTCACAAAGTGGAGGGGAAACGGCCGGCGGCGCCGACCGTTGCTTCATTTTTGCACGCTGACTCGGGCCCAGGTCAAGTGTCTCAGCCCTCCTCGGCCGGCGTATCGGGCAGCAGCTCGGCCGCCTCGGTAGCGGGCAGGGCCTCGACCTCGCGCAGCTTGCGGCTCATCTGGCGAGTGCGAACCTCGGCCGATTCGATCGTCTTGCTCGCGCTGGCCAGTTGCCCCTTGAGCTTCTCAAGCACGCCGCCAAATTTCTCGAACTCGGTCTTGACCGCCCCCAGCACGTTCCAGACCTCGGCCGAGCGCTTCTCGATCGCCAGCGTGCGAAAGCCCATCTGCAAACTGTTGAGCATCGCGGCCAGCGTGGTCGGGCCGGCGATGATGATCTTCTGTTCGCGCTGCAAGGCTTCGACCAGGCCGGGACGGCGCAACACCTCGGCGTACAAGCCTTCGGTGGGGAGAAAGAGCAAAGCAAAATCGGTGGTGTGCGGCGGTTCGACATATTTTTCGCGAATCGTCTTGGCCTCGAGCCGGACACGATTCTCCAGTGCACGCGCCGCGTCTTCCACTGCCGCCAGGTCGGCCCGCTCCTGCGCCGACTGCAAACGCTCGTAGTCCTCGACCGGAAACTTGGCGTCGATCGGCAACCACACCGGGCCGCTGTCGCCCTGCCCCTGCCCCGGCAGCCGGATCGCGAATTCCACCCGGTCGCGCGAGCCGGGGCGAGTCACCACGTTGGTCGCGTACTGCTCAGGCGTAAGAATCTGCTCGAGCAGCGCACCGAGCTGAACCTCGCCGTAGCCGCCGCGGGTCTTCACATTGGTCAGAACGCGCTTCAAGTCGCCCACGCCTTGCGCCAGGCCGCGCATCTCGCCCAAGCCGCGGTGGACTTCTTCAAGCCGCTCGGAGACTTGCTTGAAGCTCTCGCCCAGGCGCGCCTCGAGGGTGGTCTGGAGTTTTTCCTCGACCGTGGCCCGCATCTGGTCGAGCTTGGTTTCATTGCCTTGCTGCAGGCTTTGCAACTGCGCGCCCAGCGTGGTCCGCACCTCGCCCAGGTTCAACTGGATCGCCTGCGTGAGGTCGGCCAGCTGCTGCTGCTGGCTGGTGGCGAACTGGGTGAGCTGCTTGCCCGCTTCCTCACGGTTGGCGCGGCTCGCGGCGTCAGCGCCCTGAGCCAGCGCGGCGAGCTGCTCGCGCATCGCGGCTGCCAACGCACCCAGCTGCTGCGCCGATTCTTCCCGGTTGGCACGCGCCGAAGCCTCGGTCAACTCCGCGATTCGCGCCACCTGCTGGCCAAACTGGCCCAGTTGGGTGGTCTGCACATTGGCCAGGCTCGCCACCTGGTTCACCAGGCCGTTGTGCAATTCGGTGAGCCGGGTTCCGGTCTCGATCCGGCCGGCAGCGGCGGCGGTATCGATCGCCGCTCGCAGTTCGCGTTCGAGCCGCTCATTGCTCTGCACCAGTGCGTCGATGCGGGCAGGCATCTGCGAGTCGCTGCGGCCGCGCAGCGCGAAAACCAAGGCCAACAAAGCCAGCACCAAAGCGCCAGCCAGACCGAAGAGAGCCAATTCCATGTCCACAACCTTCAAGCGGGAGAAAGTCGATGATACGGAGCCGCCAGGCTCACCCCGTGCGCCAGCGACAAACCCGGGGGGAAATCCGCCCGCCTGCCCGCCCACCCACCCAACCGGCTGTAATGTGGCTGAGTGCTTGATCCCACCCTGACGGAGCCCGCCGATGCCGAACTCCACCCTCACCGTGGCACTTCACCGCGTGTTGCGTGCGCCGCCCGAGCGGGTCTATCGCGCCTTTCTCGATCCCGACGCCCTGTGCAAGTGGCTGCCGCCGCAGGGCTTTACCGGCAAGATGCACGAGATCGACGCTCGCGTCGGCGGCCGCTACCGGATGTCGTTCACGAATTTTGGCACCGGCAAAACGCAGGCCTTCGGCGGCCAATACCTCGAGCTCAAGCCCGGCGAAACCCTTCGCTATACCGACCGCTTCGAAGACCCGGCGCTTGCGGGCGAAATCCAGGTCACGATTTCCCTGCGCCAAGTCATCTGCGGCACCGAACTCACGATCGTCCAGACCGGAATCCCGGCCGTGATCCCGGTCGAGTTTTGCTATCTTGGCTGGCAGGAATCTCTGTCCGCGCTGGCACTGCTGGTCGAGCCCGAGATCGCCGGAGCGCCGTAAGTTCGTGGCGTTCGACCCACGCCCCAACCAGACCACCATGAACACCCATCTCTCGCGCCGAGCCCTGCTGGGCGGGCTGCTCGGCGCCGCCACGGGGGCCCGGGCGCGGCCCATGCCATTGCCGGTCTTCGGCTTTGACATCGTGCAGGTCTATCCGCACGACCCAAGCGCCTTCACCCAGGGCTTGCTGTTTCGCGACGGCTTTCTGTTCGAAAGCACGGGGCTGATCGGCCGCTCCTCGCTGCGCAAGGTCGAGCTCGCGAGCGGCCGCGTCCTGCAGCACAAGAGCTTGCCATCCGAGGTGTTCGGCGAGGGCATTACGGTCTGGCAGGACGAGATCGTCGCCCTGACCTGGCGCTCGCAGCTCGGCTTCGTATTCGATGCCAAAACCTTCGCGCTCAAACGCCAGTTTTCCTACCCCGGCGAAGGCTGGGGCCTGACCCACAGTCCGCGCCACCTGATCCAGAGCGATGGCAGCGCGCAGCTGCGCTTTATCGACCCGCAGACGCTGCGCGAAGTGCACCGGATTGTTGTCACCGCCCAGGGCAAACCGGTCGATCAGCTCAACGAACTCGAGTGGGTCAGAGGCGAGATCTTCGCCAATATCTGGCAGACCGACCGGATCGCGCGGATTGACCCCGCCTGCGGCCAGGTGCTGGGCTGGATCGATCTGGCCGGCCTGCTCGAATCTCACGCCGGCCCCGGGGTTCGAGCCGACGTCTTGAACGGCATCGCCTACGACACCGCCACCGGGCGCCTCTTTGTCACCGGCAAACTGTGGCCGCACCTGTTCGAGATCCGGCTGGTGCCCCGGCCCGCCTGAGCGCCACGCACGAATGAGACAGGCCACGCCGGAGCGTTCCGCCGGGCGCTCCGGCGCGATATCGTTGGCGCGCGGCTTGCGCGCCCCTCCTGCGAGAGCCTGATGCTTGGCCGGCGCGCTCACACCCGAGTCGCGCCACCACCGGGAGCTCCCCATGTCGCCCACGCCCCACGACAGCCTGCCCCGTCAACCCGGCACTGGCGGCTTGCGCTTTGACGTGGTGGCCGGCCTTACCGCCGCCGCGGTGGTCTTGCCCAAGGCCATGGCCTACGCCACCGTCGCCGGCTTGCCGGTAGCCGTCGGCCTCTACACCGCCTTTGTGCCCATGCTCATTTACGCGCTGCTGGGCTCGTCGCGCGTCTTGAGCGTCAGTTCGACCACCACGCTGGCCATCCTGGCCGGCACCCAGCTTGGCCTGGCGGTGCCCGACGCCGACCCGGCCCAGCTCGTCACCGCCACCGCCACCCTGACCGCCCTGGTCGGCTTGATGCTCCTGCTCGCGCGCCTGCTGCGCCTGGGCTTTGTCGCCAACTTCATCTCGACCCCGGTGCTCACCGGCTTCAAGGCCGGGATCGGTCTGGTGATCGTTCTCGATCAAGTGCCCAAGCTGCTTGGCATCCACATCACCAAACAAGGCTTCTTTCTCGATCTGATCAACGTGGTGCATCACCTGCCGGCCACGTCCTGGCTGACGCTGGCGGTGGCGCTCGCGACTCTGGCGGCGCTGATCGGAATGGAGCGCGGGTGGCCGCACTCGCCCGCCCCTTTGGTGGCGGTGGCGGGCGGCATGGCGGCCTCGTGGTTTTTCGGGCTGGCCGCGCTCGGCGTGTCAACGGTCGGCCTGATTCCGCAAGGTCTGCCTGCCGTCACCCTGCCTTCGCTCGATCTGGTCGCCACGCTCGCCCCGGGTGCGCTGGGGATCGCTCTGATGAGCTTTACCGAGTCGATTGCGGCCGGGCGGGCTTTTGCCCGCCCGGGCGATCCGCCCATCAACGCCAACCGGGAACTGGTGGCCACTGGCGCGGCCAACCTGGGAGGAGCGCTGTTTGGCGCCATGCCCGCGGGCGGCGGAACCTCTCAGACCGCGGTGGTGAGCGCCGCCGGCGGGCGATCACAAAAGGCTTCGCTGGTCACCGCCGGCGCGGCCGCCGCCACCATGCTGCTGCTCGCGCCGCTGCTCGGGCTCTTGCCCAACGCCACGCTCGCGGCGGTCGTGATCGTCTATTCCGCGAGCCTGATCCAGCCCGCCGAATTCAAGGCGATCCTCAAGGTGCGGACGATGGAGTTCCGCTGGGCGATCGCGGCCGCGTTCGGGGTTCTGGTGTTCGGCACCCTGCAAGGCATTGTGGTGGCGATCATCCTGTCTCTGATCGGGCTCTCCAGCCAGACCGCTCACCCGCGCGTCTCGGTGATCGTGCGCAAGCGCGGCACCGACGTCCTGCGGCCTTGGTCGCCCGAGCATCCCGACGACGAAAGCTTCGAGGGGCTCTTGATCCTGCGCCCCGAAGGCCGGCTCTTCTTCATCAACGCGCAGGATGTCGCCAAGCAGATCCGCGATCTGGTCGAGCAGCACCGTCCACGGGTGGCGGTGCTGGATCTGAGCCGAGTGCCCGATATCGAGTATTCGGCACTGCAAATGCTAGTCGAAGGCGAGCAGCGCCTCGCCGAGCTGGGCGTCACCGTGTGCTTGGCCGATCTCAATCCCGGTGTGCTGGCGGTGATCCGCAACACACCGCTGGCGCAACGCCTGGGGCGGGAGCGAATGCTGTTCGATGCGCACCTCGCAATCGATCGCTACCGGGCCATGGCGGCGGCCAGCACGGCGTAACGATCAACCCGCCCGGTTGCGCATCCAGTCAGCGGTCTGGAAAAAAGCCTTGACCAGACGCAGGCGCAGATCTTCGTCGAGTTCGCACTCGACCATGGCCTGGTTCATGCACGCCAGCCACTGATCGCGCTCGACCGACGCGATGGCAAACGGCATGTGCCGCGCACGCAGCATCGGATGGCCGTAGCGCTCAATATAAAGATTGGGTCCGCCCAGCCAGCCGGACAGAAACAGAAAGAGCTTGTCCCGCGCTGGCGCCAGGTCGCTGCCGTGAACCGCACGCAGAACCTGGTAGCCGGGTTCGATCTCCATCAGATCGTAGAAGCGATCGACCAGCGCGCGCAGCTTGGCCTCTCCGCCCAGAAGCGAATACGCGGTGGCCGAGGCGTCAACCACGCCTTCGGTGGGATTGGGTACGGAACTCATGCTTGTTGTCTCAGGCTGGCCAGAGGGGGAGTGTTGAGGACGCCGCGCAGCCCCATCCAGCCGCCCGCCAGGGCGATCAGACTGCCCGCGGCCAGACCGATGAGAAAGACCGCGGGCTTGAGCGCGTAGTCGAATTCGAAAGCGAACCGAGCCAGAGCCCAGCCCACCGCCGCCGCTCCCACCGCGGCGAGCAGACCGGCCAGAGCGCCCAGGGCCAGCATCTCGACCACTTGGGTCGCAGCCAGCTGGCGCCGCGACGCGCCCAGGGCACGCAAAAGAGCGGCCTCCCGCATGCGCTCGTCGCGGCTGCTGGCGAGCGCGGCGTACAAGACCAGCACGCCGGCGGCGAGCGTAAAGAGAAACAGAAACTCGACCGCGGCGATCACCTGGTCGAGCACCGCCTGGATCTGGCGCAACACCGCACTGGTATCGACCACCGTCAGGCTCGGAAACTCGCGCAGCAACTCACTTGTGAACGCCGCCTCTTTCCCGGACAGGTAAAAGGCGGTGATGAAGCTCGCCGGCTGATCGGCGAGCAAGGCGGGCGGCATGATCACGAAAAAGTTGGCGCGCATCGAATCCCAGTTCACCTTACGCAGACTGGTGATGCGCGCCTCGAGCTTGCGACCGGCAATCTCGAACTGCAGGGCGTCGCCCAGCTTCAAGCCGAGCGTCTTGGCGATGCCCTCCTCGATCGAAAGTTCGTCAGTCGCCTGCGGGCCGAACCACTGACCCGCGAGGATCGGGTTGTGGCCCGGCCGCTCGTTCATGTACGAGAGATTGAACTCGCGATCGACCAGGCGTTGGGCACGCTCGTTGGTGAAAGTCTCGGGGCCGACGACGGCGCCGTTGACCGCCACCAGCCGCCCGCGAACCATGGGGTAGAGCGGCGCGTTCTTGATGCCGGCAGCAGCCAGCCTGGCCTCGACCGCCTTGACCTGATCGGGCTGAATGTTGATGACGAAGCGGTTGGGGGCGTCGGGCGGCGCCGCGCGGCGCCAGGCATCGACCAGATCGGTGCGGGTGACCGCGAGCAGCAGCAAGGCCATCAGGCCGACAGCGAGCGCCACCAACTGGATCACGGTGGCGAGCGGCCGACGCTGCACCGACGCCACCGCAAAGCGCAGCGCCAAAGAGATGCGTCCGGCCGGCTGCCGCAGCGGCGCCAGGCTCTGGATCGCCAGCCAGGCCACCAGGGCAAAAACCAGCAGCGCCACGGCAAAGCCGCCGGCGGTGAGAAGCCCGACCTTGAGGTCGTCGGCGGCCCAGATCATCAGACCGAAAAACCCGGCCAAACCCGCCAGATAGCCAACCGCCGCCAGCCCCGCGGGCGGGCCCAGGTCCTTGCGCAGCACCCGCAGCGGCGGCACCCGGCGCAGCTGGGCGAGCGGCGGCAGAGCGAAGCCTGCGAGCAGAACCATGCCGCAGGCCAAGCCCTGGAGCGCCGGCAGCGCCGACGGTGGCGGCAGAGAACTCGCCACCAGCGTTCCCAGCACCGAGAGCAAAACGAAGTGCAGCGCATAGCCCACGGCCACGCCCAGGGCGCAAGCCGCCAGGCCCACCAGCAGAAACTCCAGAGCGAAAAGCGCAACGATGTCGGCCTGCGCCAGACCAAGGCAGCGCATCATGGCGCAGGAGTCGAGGTGACGCGCCGAAAAACGCCGCGCGCTCGCCGCCACCGCCACCGCCGCCACCATGGCCGCGAGCATCGCGACCAGCGACAGAAACTGTTGCGCACGCTCGACCGTGCGCTGCATCTCGGGCCGGCCGCTCGCGAGCGTCTCGATGCTCTGGCCGCGAGCCAGCCGCGCCTTGAGCCAGGCCGAATAACTCGCCATCGGGCCACGCTCGCCCGCCACCAGCAAGCGGTAGGTGGCGCGCGACCCAGGCTGGATCAGGCCGGTGGCAGGCAGATCCGCGAGGTTGATCATCACCCGCGGCGCGAAGTTGATAAAACCGCTGCCGCGATCGGGTTCAACGCTGATCACGCGCTCGATCACGAAACTCGAGTCGCCCAGTTGGATGGACTCTCCTGGCTGGATGCCCAAGGCTGCGAGCAGCTGCGGGTCGGCCCAGGCAGCGCCTGGGGCCGGGGCGGCTGGAGCCGCCTCGTCACCGCCAGGCGTGGTCAATCGCATCCGGCCACGCAGCGGATACCGGCTTGAGACCGCCTTGACAGCAACCAGCGCGTTGCCCTCGTTTGCCGCCAGCGCCATGCTGGGAAAAGTCGTGGTCTCGGCTGTGAGCAGACCCGCGGCTTGAGCCTGCTGCGCCGGTTCGGGACCGATCGCCTGATCCGCGCTCAGAACCAGATCGGCGCCCAGCAATTGGGTCGCGTCGCGCTCGAGCCCCAGGCGGATCCGATCGACCAGAAAACCCACGCTCGTCACCGCCGCCACCGCCACCACGAGCGCCGCGAGCAGCAGACGCAACTCGCCCGCGTGCCAGTCGCGGCGAGTCATGCGGGCCGCTTGTTGCAGAAGTCGGGCAAAGGTCATGGCCTGGATTTCAAGAGTCGGGGCGAGCCGAGCTTACCCATTTGATCTCAGCTCCACGCGCGCCTTCGCTTCATTGAGCCGCGTTTTGGCTGCGCGACCGGCGATATAGGTCTCGCTCACCGTGCGGTCGTCGCCCAGGATCATCAGGACAAACAGCAGCTCATCGACCGACTCGACGATGGCGCTGCGACGCGCGAGCAGCGGCGTGGCGCGCGGGTCAAGCAAAACGAAGTCGGCCTCGAAGCCCGCCGCGATCCGCCCCACCCGGCCCTGCCAGCCCAGGCTCTCGGCCGCGCCGGTGCTGGCCCAATACCAGAGCTGCGCCGCGGTGAGCGCGCAGCCGCGCAAGCGGGCCACCTCGTGCGCCGCCCGCATGGCGGAGAACATTGAAAAGCTCTGACCACCGCCAACGTCGGTGGCGAGCGTGATCTTCATGCCGGCGGCTAGCGAGCGCTCGAAATCGAACAAGCCACTGCCAAGAAAGAGGTTGCTGGTCGGGCTGACCGCGGCGATGGCACCCGTGGCCGCCATGCGCGCGCGGTCGGCGGGGTCGAGCCAGAGGCAGTGGGCGTAGATCGAGCGCGCGTTTAGCAGGCCGGCGCGGTCGTAGACATCGAGGTAGGAGCGGGCCTCGGGAAACAGCTCGGCGATCCAGCGGATCTCGTCAGTGTTCTCGGCGACATGGCTTTGCACATAGAGCTCGGGGCGGGCGCGGGCCAGCTGTCCCGCCGCTGCGAGCTGCTCCCGACTCGAGGTGGCGGCAAAGCGCGGCGTGATCGCGTAGGCGAGCCGGCCGCGGCCGTGCCAGCGATCAGCCAGCCGGGCGCTGTCTTCCACTCCGCCCCAAGCCGTATCGCGCAGATTGGCCGGACAGTGAACGTCCATCAGACATTTTCCCGCGATCAGGCGAACATCCCGCTCGAGGGCCGCGCCAAACAAAGCCTCAACCGAGCCGGCATGAACCGTGCCGAACACGCTCGCCGAAGTCGTGCCGTTGCATGCGAGTTCGTCGAGGAAGAAACCGGCGGTCTCGGCGCACACCGCCGGATCGGAAAACCCCGCCTCGGTGGGAAAGGTGTAGCGCTCCAGCCAGGGCAGAAGACCCGGCGCCGGCGAGGCGATCACATCGACCTGCGGCAGGTGAATGTGGGTATCGATGAAACCCGGCGCGGCGATCTTGTCGCGCGCATCGATCACCCGAGTTCCAGCCGCCAGCGTGGCGGCGACTTCGCTCCAGGGGCCGGCGGCCACGATGCTCCCCCCCTCGATCACGATGCCGCCGTCGCGCTCATGGCGCAGCGCGGCCGACGTGTGGGTCGGGTCGCCGATGAAATCGATTAACTGGCAGCGAAGCGCGCTGGGGTTCATGGCATCTCGGGCCAGGCCCGTCCACAAGACAGCAAGAAGCGACTGACGGCGTGAGCCCCACCCAGTCGTGCCTGCCGCACATTATGGCCAAGCGGCCAATGGAAAGCAGATCAACGCCACTGCTGTCTTAAGACCGGATTCGGAGCCGCGGATCGCGAGAACCAAGCTTGTGCCCGCTCGCCAGTCGCGCCCTGCCTGCGCGGTATAGTCATCGCACTCTTTTGCCGAGACCTGCCGTGTTCACCGCCGTTATTGCTGCCCTCCTCCTGCTTGCCGCTGCCCTCGCCGTTGCCTATCTGCTGTTGAAAAACATGAGCGAGGAAGGGATC
>JAVVWR010000070.1:0-10322 GCA_036652035.1 Burkholderiaceae bacterium
CGGGCCTGCTGCTGTTGGCGCGCGGCGCGCCGATGCAGCGCCGCCTCAGCATGGACTTCGAGGCGCGCCGGGTCGGCAAGCGCTATGTCGCCGTGGTCCATGGCCGCCTCGCTATGCCAACTGCGCCTGTCGGCGGCGAGTGGGAACTGATCGACCTGCCGCTGATCAATGACTGGCCCAATCGTCCACGCCAGAAGGTCGACGCGGACGCGGGCAAGCCCTCGCAGACCCGCTGGCGGGTGATCAGTCACGAGTGGCGCGGGACTCAGACCTGTACCCGGGTCGAACTCGAGCCGCTCACCGGCCGCACTCATCAGCTGCGGGTCCACCTGCTGGCCTTGGGCCATCCGATCGTGGGCGACGCCTTGTATGGGCCTTCGCCATCGCCGGGCGAGGAGCCCCGGCTGCTGCTCCATGCGAGCGAACTCGAGCTGCCCGAGCTGCAGCTTCGATTCGAATCGAAGCCGGATTTCTGAACGAGATCGCCGGACCAGCGCCTACATCAGCACGATGTCGTACTGCTCCTGGGTGTAGACGTTCTCGACCTGCAACGAGACCGGCTTGCCGATGAAGTCCGACAGCAGCGCGAGCGCCTGCGATTCCTCTTCCAGAAACAGATCGATCACCGATTGAGAGGCGAGCAC
Source organism: Burkholderiaceae bacterium (assembly GCA_036652035.1). Lineage (GTDB taxonomy): Bacteria > Pseudomonadota > Gammaproteobacteria > Burkholderiales > Burkholderiaceae_F > JAEZVV01. The sequence goes on from JAVVWR010000070.1 coordinate 645, forward strand.
GCGGAATTCGTGGGTGTCGCCGAACTGGCGCCATTCGCGCACCACTTCGCGCAGGATCTCGTAGCACACCGAGCGTGCGGTCTTGAGCGAGCCGCGCCCCTGGCAGGTGGGGCAGGGTTCGCACAGGATGTGCGCGAGCGACTCGCGGGTGCGCTTGCGCGTCATCTCGACCAGACCCAACTGGGTGAAGCCGCTCACGGTCATGCGGGTGCGGTCACGCGCGAGCGCGCGCTGGAATTCAGCCAGAACGGCGTCGCGGTGCTCCTCGCTTGTCATGTCGATGAAGTCGACGATGATGATTCCGCCCAGGTTGCGCATCCGCAACTGGCGCGCGATGGCCTGGGCCGCCTCGAGGTTGGTCTTGAAAATCGTGTCGTCGAAGCTGCGGGTACCGACAAAGCCCCCGGTGTTGACGTCGATCGTGGTCATCGCCTCAGTCTGATCGACCACCAGGTAGCCGCCGGACTTGAGGTCAACCCGGCGCGCCAGCGCACGCTCGATCTCCTCGTCGATCGAATACAGGTCAAAGAGCGGCCGATCGCCCGTGTAGTGCATCAGACGGCTGATGACCTTGGGCACGAAGAGTTCAGAGAACTCGCGCAGCTTGAGGTAGTTCTCGCGCGAGTCGACCTGGACGCTGGCGGTCTCGTCGCTGACCATGTCGCGCAATACGCGTTGCGCCAGCGACAGCTCCTGGTAGAGCAGGCTGGGGGCGGGGCGCAGGCGGCTTTCGGCGACGATGCGGTTCCACAGTTTGCTCATGTACTCGAGGTCGGCGGCGAGATCGGCCTCGCTCGCGTCCTCGGCGCTGGTGCGAACGATGTAGCCGCCTTTTTCGGCCTCGGGCTTGAGGCAGATAAGCATCTCGCGCAGGCGTTCGCGTTCGGGCTCGTCTTCGATCCGCTGGCTCACGCCAACGTGCGGGTCCTGTGGCAGATAGACCAGCATGCGGCCGGCCAGACTGACCTGGGTTGAGAGGCGCGCGCCCTTGGTGCCGATCGGGTCCTTGACCACCTGGACGATCAAGGTGTCGCCGTCGCGCAGCAGGCGCTCGATCGGGGGCGCTTTGTCGGCGGCGAACTGGCGGTATTCCCAGATATCGGCCACGTGCAGGAAGGCGGCGCGTTCAAGCCCGATGTCGATGAAGGCCGACTGCATTCCCGGCAGCACGCGTGTGACGCGGCCGAGGTAGATGTTGCCCACCATTCCGCGCACGGCGGTGCGTTCGACGTGCAGTTCCTGAACCACGCCTTGCAGGAGCACGGCGACCCGTGTCTCTTGCGGTGTGAGGTTGATGAGGATGTCTTCCATGGGGGATCTCGGTAACTCGCTCGGTAGGTCGAGGCGCGGCTGCGGGTTTGGTCTTGAGGATACCGGCTGTCAGTCGGGCCGGCGGCGCAGCGCGTTAACCCGCCTGCGCCTTGCCACGCTTAACTGGCGCGCGTCTGACGCTCGCGATGGCGGCGCTCGATGCCTTCGAGCGCGCGGGCACGGGTGGCGGCGGCGTCTTCCGCGTTGGCGGCGGCAAAGCCGAGGTCAACCAGCAAGCCGTCGGCGAGTGAATAAATCCAGCCATGGACCGAGATCTCCGCGCCGCGCTTCCAGGCGTTCTGAACCACGCTGGTCTCGCACACGTTGGCGGCTTGTTCGACGACGTTGAGTTCGCACAGCATCTGCACTCGCTCATCGTCGCTCGCCGCGGTGGCAAGCAGGGCACTGTGGCTGCGCTCGACATCCTGGATATGGCGCAGCCAGTTCTCTGACAAACCGACCGCGGTGCGCTGCATCGCCATTCGCACGCCGCTGCAACCGTGGTGGCCGACGACCATCACGTGCTTGACCTTGAGCAGATCGACCGCGAAGTCGATCACGGTCAGGCAATTGAGGTCGGTGTGAACCACCAGGTTGGCAATGTTGCGGTGGACAAAGACCTCGCCCGGGGCCAGGCCGGTGATCTGGTTGGCGGGCACCCGGCTGTCCGAGCAGCCGATCCATAGATACTCCGGCGCCTGCTGGTCGATCAGCTTGCGGAAAAAATCGGGGTCGCGTTCGGCTTCGGCCCGGGCCCAGTCGCGGTTGTTGTGAAGCAGGCGGTCAAGGGATTGGGACATCGTGACAGTGCGTTAAGTCGATCGGTGGCCGCATTGTCGCTGCAAGCCGGGGGGTGATGCTTTAGGCGGGCGCAAGGCCGGCATCGGATCAGCCGATCCGGCCGCCCGCCTTCAGCGTTGCGCCAGCGCCAAGGCGGATCGGCGCCGGGATTCGATAGCCGTATTTCACCGCCGTCATCTCGGCCAGGATCGCCACCGCGATCTCGGGCGGTGTGCGGGCGCCGTTCTTGAGCCCCACCGGGCCGTGGAGTTCGTCGAGCTGTGCCGGTGTGACGCCGAACTCGAGCAGACGCTCGCGGCGCTGGGCCTGGTTGCGCTGCGAGCCAATGGCGCCGACGTAGAAAGCCTGGCTTTTCAAGGCTTCCATCAGTGCCAGGTCGTCGAGCTTGGGGTCGTGGGTGAGCGCCACGATCGCGGTGTTGGCGTCGGGTTTGAAATCGACCACGGTGTCGTCGGGCATGGCGCGAACGAGTTCGCTGTCGGGAACCCGCCAGCTCTCGGCGTATTCCTCGCGGGGATCGCAGATTGTCACTTGGTAATCGCAGGCGAGCGCCATCGGTGCGAGGTAATGCGCCAGTTGCCCGGCGCCGATCACCAGGAGCCGCAGCCGCGGGCCGTGGACGCTGACCAGGCAGTCGTCATCGGCGAACAGAACATCGTTGCCGCTGCCGTCGGTGAGTTCGACCGCGCCGGTCGCCAGCGACAGGCTGCGGCGGGTCTGGCGGCCAGCCGCCACCCGCTCAAGCAGCTCGGCCAGCTGCGACTGCGGGCCGATCGGCTCGAGCACCAGCTCGATCGTGCCGCCGCAGGGCAGACCGAAGCGAAAGGCCTCGTCGGCGCTGATGCCGTAGGTGAGGCGTTGCGGGGCGCTTGCTGCCACGGCCTGCGAGCGCACCCGTGCAATCAGGTCGTCTTCGATACAGCCGCCCGAGACGGAACCGGCGACCTGGCCATCGTCGCGGATCATGACCAGTGCGCCCACCGGGCGCGGCGCCGAACCCCAGGTGCGAACGAGGGTTCCCATCACCGCGCGATGCCCTTCGGCCAGCCAATCCAGGCCGCGCCGGATGACGTGCAGGTCGACCTTGTCCATGCCCTGGCCCTTTCGTGTGCTCGTTGCGGTGTGACGGGTGCGGCTTTTTAGCACGGAGCGCGCGTCCGATTGCGCGCCGCGCGTGGCTGCTGCTGGCCCGCCTGCGTCCGGTTTCCGGCGTCCTTGCTCGCTTTCCTGCGCCGCCGGTTCGGCCCGTTCGTGGTCAGCGACTGCGGGCGACCTCGGGGAGGGTGTTTTGCCGCCCGGGTTCGCGATTCTGCGCGGAACAGACCCGCTGGCCGGGCGTGCGCTTTAGAATCGCGCACCTGATTGATTGACCGGAACTGGCAGCGATGAGCATCAAGAGCGATAAGTGGATCCGCCGCATGGGCGCCCAAGGCATGATCGAGCCCTTCGAGCCGGGGCAGGTGCGCGTGCGCGACGGCCACAAGATCGTGAGCTACGGCACTTCGAGCTATGGCTACGACATTCGCTGCTCGAACGAATTCAAGATCTTCACCAATATCAACAGCACCATCGTTGACCCCAAAGCCTTTGACCCCAATTCCTTCGTCGATTTCAAGGGCGATGTCTGCATCATTCCGCCCAACAGCTTCGCGCTGGCGCGCACGGTCGAGTACTTCCGCATTCCGCGCAACGTGCTGACGATCTGCCTGGGCAAGAGCACCTACGCCCGCTGCGGCATCATCGTCAATGTCACCCCCTTCGAGCCCGAGTGGGAAGGCCATGTGACGCTCGAGTTCTCGAACACCACGCCGTTGCCCGCCAAGATCTACGCCGGCGAGGGCTGTGCCCAGGTGCTTTTCCTTGAGAGCGACGAGGTGTGCGAGGTCTCGTACAAGGACCGCGGTGGCAAGTACCAAGGCCAGACGGGTGTCACCCTGCCGCTGACCTGAGCCCGATTCACCGTTGAAACACGGGGCGCGCGGGTCGCCCCGTTTGTTTTTATCGAGCGCCGGGTGGCCTGGGGATGACCCGGGTGCGTGGCACAAGTTCACGATCCTGGTCCTAAATCAAGCCCAGGATCACACTCGAGCGACATGATTTTCTTTTGCGTGCCGCGGCGTTTGACATGCCGGAGCACGCGCCCATAATCCGCGCCTTTCTTTCCTGCCCCCGAGCCTCGAGGCCGCCGCGATGAAATTCCGCTTTCCCATCGTCATCATCGACGAGGACTACCGCTCCGAGAATGTCTCCGGCCTCGGCATTCGTGCACTCGCCAAGGCGATCGAAGGCGAGGGCGTGGAAGTCATCGGTGTCACCAGCTACGGCGATCTCTCGAGTTTTGCCCAGCAGCAGAGCCGTGCCTCGGCCTTTGTCGTGTCGATCGACGACGAGGAGCTGGCCGAGCCGGGCGAAGGCGTTGAGAACGAAACCGTGCGCCGGCTGCGCGACTTTGTGCGCGAGATCCGTCTGCGCAACGCCGACATTCCGATCTTCCTGTACGGCGAGACGCGCACCTCGAGCCATATCCCGAACGATGTGTTGCGCGAGCTGCACGGCTTTATCCACATGTTCGAGGACACGCCTGAGTTCGTCGCGCGCTACATCGTGCGCGAGGCGCGCAACTACCTCGATACCCTGGCGCCGCCGTTTTTCCGCGCGCTGGTGCATTACGCGGCTGACTCGTCCTACTCGTGGCACTGCCCCGGTCACTCGGGCGGCGTGGCTTTTCTCAAGAGCCCGGTGGGTCAGATGTTCCACCAGTTCTTCGGCGAGAACCTGTTGCGCGCCGACGTCTGCAACTCGGTCGATGAGCTCGGTCAGCTGCTTGACCACACCGGCCCGGTGGCGGCTTCCGAGCGCAATGCCGCGCGCATCTTTGGCTGCGACAACCTGTTCTTCGTCACCAACGGCACCTCGACCTCGAACAAGATCGTGTGGAACTACACGGTCGCCTCGGGTGACGTGGTGGTGGTTGACCGCAACTGCCATAAGAGCATCCTGCACGCGATCACGCTGACCGGCGCGATTCCGGTGTTTCTGATGCCCACGCGCAATCACTACGGCATCATCGGCCCGATTCCGCTGTCGGAATTCAAGATCGAGTCGATCGAAGCCAAGATCGCGCGCCATCCGCTGCTCCAGGGCGTCAAGACCAAGCCGCGCATCCTCACGCTGACGCAGAGCACCTACGACGGCATCGTCTACAACGACGAAACGATCAAGGGTCTGCTCGACGGCAAGATCGACATCCTGCACTTCGACGAGGCGTGGTTGCCGCACGCGGCCTTCCACCCCTTCTACGACGACATGCACGCGATCGACGGCAAGCGGCCGCGCACCAAGGAATCGATGGTGTTTGCAACGCAGTCGACCCACAAGCTGCTTGCCGGGTTGAGCCAGGCCTCGCAGATCCTGATCCAGGATTCCGAGAAGGAAAAGCTCGACCGCTCGACCTTCAACGAAGCCTTCCTGATGCACACCTCGACCAGCCCGCAGTACGCGATCATCGCCAGCTGCGACGTGGCCGCGGCGATGATGGAAGCGCCCGGCGGCAATGCGCTGGTGCAGGAGTCCATCTCCGAGGCGATCGACTTTCGCCGCGCGATGCGCAAGGTCGACGCCGAGTACGGCGAGGACTGGTGGTTCAAGGTCTGGGGCCCGGACCGCCTGGCGGCCGAAGGCGTGGGCACGCGCGACGACTGGATGCTGCACGCCGACGAGAACTGGCACGGGTTTGGCCAGATTGCCCCGGGCTTCAACATGCTCGACCCGGTCAAAGCCACGGTTATTACGCCGGGTCTGGCGGTCGATGGCAGCTTCGCCGAGGTTGGCATCCCGGCCGCGATCGTCACCAAGTACCTTGCCGAGCACGGCATCATCGTCGAGAAGACCGGGCTTTACTCGTTCTTCATCATGTTCACCATCGGCATCACCAAGGGCCGCTGGAACACCATGGTCACCGAGCTGCAGCAGTTCAAGGACGACTACGACCAGAACCAGCCTCTGTGGCGGGTGATGCCGGCCTTCCTGCGCGCCAACCCGGCTTACGAGAACATGGGCCTGCGCGATCTGTGCGACGGCATCCATACCGTCTACGGCGGCAACGACGTGGCGCGCCTGACCACCGAGATGTACTTGTCCGAGATGGTGCCGGCGATGAAGCCGACCGACGCCTACGCCAAGATGGCGCACGGCGAAATCGACCGCGTGCCGATCGACGAACTGGAAGGCCGTGTCTCGGCCGTGCTGCTCACGCCCTACCCGCCCGGCATTCCGCTCCTGATTCCGGGCGAGGTGGTCAACTTGACCATCATGCGTTACCTCAAGTTTGCGCGGGAGTTCAGCGCCAAGTTCCCGGGCTTCGAGACCGACGTTCACGGTCTGGTCAAGCAGAAGGTCAACGGTCAGGTCGAATACTTCCTCGACTGCGTGCGCTGAACGCCGGGCCCGGCCGATCCTGTGTCGGACCGGGTTTTCGAGCGACAAGCCGAATATTTTTGAGTTAACCGCGGTCATTGGGGTAAACGGATGCGGATAATCCCGCATCCTTTGTCTCGATGGCAGTGTCATGACTCAAGTAACTCGCGACGGTTTCACCAGCAGCTTTGGCGTATTGGTCGCCACGCTCGGTTCGGCCGTCGGGCTCGGCAATATCTGGAAATTTCCGTATCTGACGGGGGCCAACGGCGGCGCCGCCTTTCTCGTGGTCTATCTGCTGGCGACCTTGCTGGTCGGTCTGCCCGTGCTGATGAGCGAGACCATGCTGGGGCGCGCCGCGCGCGCCAATGCGGTGACCACGATGGAGCGGCTGGCGCCGCGCGGGCAGGGCGCCTGGAAGCTGATCGGCTGGATGGGTTTTGCCGCCGCACTGCTGATTCTGGCTTTCTACTCGGAGGTGGCGGGCTGGGTCTACGCCTACATCTTCAAGTCGATCCTGGGCGAGGTCTCGACCACCGACCCCAAGCTCGCTGGCGCGGCCTTCGAGCGTCTGGTCTCCGATCCGTTGGCGGCGCTCTTCTGGCAGTGGGTGGTGATGGGGGTGACGGGCGGCATCATCATGCTTGGCGTCTCCAAAGGGATCGAAGCCGTCACGCGCAAGCTCATGCCCCTGCTCTTTATCCTGCTGATCATCCTGTGCGTGCGCAGCCTGACGCTGCCGGGCGCGGGCGAGGGCCTGTCCTTTCTCTTCAGTCCGGATTTTTCCAAGATCACGCCGATGGTCTTGCTCACCGCGCTGGGCCTCGCGTTCTTCAAGCTGTCGATCGGCATGGGCACGATGATCACCTACGGCAGCTACTTCCGCCCTGAGCAGAACATTCCCGCCACCGCCACGCGAGTGATGTTTGCCGACCTGTCGGTCTCCCTGCTGGCCGGCATCGCGATTTTCCCGGCGGTCTTTGCCTTTGGCTTTGCGCCGGCGGCCGGTCCCTCGCTGGTGTTCATGACCATCCCCGCGGTGTTCGCCAGCATGCCGGGCGGCACGATCTTCATGACGCTGTTTTTCGTTCTGACCGCAGTGGCGAGCGTGGGTGCGATGCTCTCTTTGCTTGAGGTGCCGGTGGCGATCCTCACCGAGCGCTACGGCATAAGCCGCAAGCGCGCCTCGTTCCTGACCATCGGCATGGTCCTTACGCTGGGGGTTCCGGCCACGCTGTCGCAGAGCGTGATGGCCGATGTCAAAGTGTTCGGCCTGAATGCTTTCGATCTGTTCGATTTCCTCAGCTCGAACGTGCTCCTGCCGCTGGGCGGAATCCTGATCTGTCTGTTCGTCGGCTGGGTCTACGGCGCCGAGCGCCTGCAGCAGCAGTTGAGCAACCACGGCAGTCTGCACAATCGCGCGGTGATCAAGGCGACGCTCGTGATGCTGCGCTTTGTCGCGCCGCTGGCGATCGCGCTGGTCCTGCTTCAAGGCCTGGGCGTTTTTTGATCCGCCGAGCTGCCATTTTTTGTGGCAGGCGCCGCAGGCCCCGTCGTGGCGCGGCCTGGCGGCCTTCTCAACAGACTTGTCCACAGCGGCGGTGAATAAGATCGCAGCGCGCGGTTTGATGTGCTGCAAGCTCCGGTGCGAGGGCGCATTCGCGCCGGGTTAACGCGGCGGTCCTCGGCTATGATCGTGCTTCGCCGTGACGATCTTGAACGGGAGAGCGTGCCGCAGTCCTAGAGCTGCGGCGCCGCCGAAGGCGCAACTCACCCGCAATCGCTCAGGTCACAGAACCGTTCCGGGTCCGGCGACTCTGGAGAGACTGGCTCGATGCAGCCAGCGCCGAAGGGGCAGAGGGCGTAACGCCTTCGCAAACTCTCAGGCAAAAGGACAGAGGGGTGCGCACCGAGATGTCGGTGCGCATCCCTTTTCTTTTTCCGAGACCGCAATGCTCAAGCGCACTCCGCTTTACGACACCCACGTGGCTTCCGGCGCCAAGACCGTTGACTTCGGCGGCTGGGACATGCCGGTCAACTACGGCTCGCAGATCGAAGAGCACCACGCGGTGCGCCAGCACGCCGGCATGTTCGATGTCTCGCACATGCGAGTGGTCGATCTCTCGGGCGCCGGAGCGCGCGACTTCCTGCGTCATCTGGTCGCCAACGACATCGCCAAACTCACGCCCGGCAAGGCGCTCTACTCGTGCATGCTCAATGCCGAGGGCGGCGTGATCGACGACTTGATCATTTACTGGATCGAAGGCGACCACTTTCGCGCGGTGGTCAACGCCGGCACCGCCGACAAGGACATCGCCTGGATGGGGCTGGTTGCCGAGACGTTCGCCGTGCAGATCACCCCGCGGCCGGAGCTGGCGATGGTGGCGGTGCAAGGCCCCCAGGCGCGAGCGATCCTGGCCCAGGTGCTGCCGGCGCAGGCCGAACTGATCGCCGGGCTCAAGATTTTCTCGGGTGCGTTTACCGCGGTCGAAGGCGCTGAATGGTTCATCGCCCGCACCGGCTACACCGGCGAGGACGGCTGCGAGGTCGTTCTTCCCGCCGCCGCCGCGCCCGCCTTCTGGGCCAGGCTCAAGGCCGCGGGCGTGGCCGAAGCCGGCCTGGGTGCGCGCGACACGCTGCGCCTGGAAGCCGGCATGAATCTCTACGGCCAGGACATGGACGAAGGCGTTGGCCCGCTGGAGTCGGGCCTGGCGTGGACGGTGGATCTGTCGGACGCCAGCCGCCAGTTCATCGGCCGCGCGGCCCTTGAAGCGCTCCAGGCACGCGGCGGGCTGCGCCAGATCGTCGGTCTCAAGCTGCTCGATCGCGGCGTGCTGCGCGCCCACCTCAAGGTTGTCACCGCGCAGGGCGAGGGCGAAACCACCAGCGGTACGTATTCGCCCACGCTCGCCGCCTCGATCGCCCTGGCGCGGGTTCCCGCCGGCGTGGCCGTGGGCGATCCGGTCCAGGTTGATGTGCGCGGCAAGCTGCTGGCGGCCCAGGTCGTGAAGTATCCCTTTGCCCGCAACGGCAAGCCCCTTATCTGATTTTGCATTTCCACCGAACTGAACACGGAGAAGCTCATGAACATCCCTAGCGACCGCAAGTACGCCGCCTCTCACGAATGGGCGATGGTCAATCCCGATGGCA
>JAVVWR010000070.1:10422-13711 GCA_036652035.1 Burkholderiaceae bacterium
AGCGACCGCAAGTACGCCGCCTCTCACGAATGGGCGATGGTCAATCCCGATGGCACGGTCACCATCGGCATCACCGAATTGGCCCAGGACGCCCTGGGTGATCTGGTGTTTGTCGAGCTGCCGGAAATCGGCCGCACGCTGGCCGCGGGCGAAGCCTGCGCGGTGGTCGAGTCGGTCAAGGCCGCCTCCGATGTCTATTCGCCGATCGCCGGTGAAGTGGTCGAGGTGAACTCCGCCGTGGTCGACGCCCCCGAGAGCATCAACCAGGACGCTTTCAAGGCCTGGCTGTTCAAGGTCCAGCCGGCCAACCTGACCGAGCTTGCCGTCCTGCTCGACGCCGCGGCGTACGAGTCGGCTGCCGCGCACTGATCGTTCATTGATTGCTCATTGATTGCTCATGGATCGCTCGCCGAGCGTTTCATTGAGCGCCCCCGAGTCTTTGCGAGAACGCAAGAATGACCGCACGCATGCCGCACACGCCCCTGTCCGCCCTTGAAGCCAAGGACGAGTTCATCGAACGCCATATCGGCCCCAACGAGGCCGAGATCGCCGAGATGCTCTCCGTTCTTGGCCAGCCCTCGATCGAGGCCTTGACCGAGGCCATCGTGCCCGGCTCGATCAAGCTGCCCGCGCCGCTTGCGCTGCCGGGCGCGATGACCGAAGAAGAGGCGCTCGCCAAGATCGCCGCCATCGCCGCCGAGAACCAGGTCTTCAAGAGCTTCATTGGCCAGGGCTACTACGGCACGTTCACGCCCAAGGTCATTCTTCGCAACATTCTCGAGAACCCCGCCTGGTACACGGCCTACACGCCTTACCAGGCGGAGATCTCGCAGGGCCGGATGGAGGCTCTGCTCAACTTCCAGACCATGATCGCCGACCTCACGGGGATGGAGATCGCCAACGCCAGCCTGCTCGACGAGGGCACGGCCGCGGCCGAGGCCATGACGCTCGCCCAGCGCTCGGCCAAGAACAAGAGCCATACCTTCTTTGTTTCGCAGGATTGCCATGCGCAGACGATCGCCGTGGTCAAGACCCGCGCCGAGGCGCTGGGCATCGAGATCGCGGTGGGCGACGACGCGGCGGCGATCGCCACCGATGCGTTTGGCGTGTTGCTGCAATACCCCGCCACCCACGGCGAGGTGCGCGATTACTCGGCGATTGTTGCCGCCGTTCATGCGCGCGGCGGCCTGGTCACGGTCGCGGCCGACCTGCTCGCCCTGACCCTGCTCGCCGCGCCCGGCGAGTGGGGCGCCGACATCGCCATCGGCAACTCGCAGCGCTTTGGCGTTCCCTTTGGCTATGGCGGCCCGCACGCCGCTTTCATGGCTTGCCGCGACGCCTTCAAGCGTTCGATGCCGGGGCGGCTGGTCGGCGTGTCGATCGACTCGCAGGGCCAGCCCGCGTATCGCCTCACGCTGCAGACCCGCGAGCAGCACATCCGGCGCGAGAAAGCGACCTCGAACATCTGCACCGCCCAGGTTCTGCTGGCCGTGATGGCGAGCATGTACGCGGTCTACCACGGCCCGGCCGGTCTCCAGCGCATCGCCCAGCGGGTGCACCGCCTGACCGCGATCCTCGCCAAGGGCCTGGTCCACGCCGGTCTCAAGCTCAACTCCAGCTTCTTCGACACGCTGGTGGTGAGCGAGGTCGACGCCGCCAAGGTTCACGCCGGCGCGCGGGCGCACCGGATCAATCTGCGCGAGGTCGGCCCCGACGCGGTCGGCATTTCGCTCGACGAGACCAGCACGCGCGAGGACGTGATCGCCCTGTGGCAGCTGTTTGGCTTCGAGATGGAGATCGACGAGCTTGACGCCGAAGTGCTCGAGGCCTATCCGGCGCACCTCGCTCGCCGCTCGAGCTTCCTCACCCACCCGGTGTTCAACACCCACCACGCCGAGCACGAGATGCTGCGCTACCTGCGCTCGCTCGCCGACCGCGACCTGGCGCTTGACCGCACCATGATTCCGCTCGGCTCGTGCACCATGAAGTTGAACGCCACGGCCGAGATGATTCCGATCACCTGGCCCGAGTTCAGCGGCATCCACCCGCTCGCGCCCAAGGCGCAGGCGCGCGGCTTCAAGCGGCTCACCGACGAGCTCGAGGCGATGCTGTGCGAGTGCACCGGCTATGACGCGGTGAGCCTGCAACCCAACTCCGGCGCGCAGGGCGAATACGCCGGCCTGCTCGCGATCCGCGCCTATCACCACTCGCGCGGCGAGGGCCACCGCAACATCTGCCTGATTCCGGCCAGTGCTCACGGCACCAACCCGGCGTCGGCCCATCTGTGCGGCATGGAGGTGGTGGTCACCCAGTGCGACGCCAACGGCAACGTCGATGTCTGCGACTTGCGCGCCAAGGCCGAGCTGCATTCCAAGCATCTCGCCGCCTTGATGGTGACCTACCCCTCGACCCACGGCGTGTTCGAGGAAGCGATCGTCGAGATCTGCCAGATCGTTCACGCCCACGGCGGCCAGGTCTATGCCGACGGCGCCAACATGAACGCCCTGGTCGGTCTGGCCAAGCCTGGCAAGTTCGGCTCGGACGTCTCGCACCTCAACCTGCACAAGACCTTCTGCATTCCGCACGGCGGTGGCGGTCCCGGCGTCGGCCCGATCGGCGTCAAGGCGCATCTGGCCGAGTTCCTGCCCGGCAAGCTGGGCGAGGACAGCCCGGTCGGCATGGTGAGCGCGGCCAACTTCGGTTCGGCGAGCATTCTGCCGATCCCGTGGATGTACATCACGATGATGGGCGGCGACGGTCTGCGGCGCGCCACGCAAGTGGCGCTGCTCAATGCCAACTACGTCGCCAGGCGGCTCGAGCCGCACTACCCGACGCTCTACACCGGCCGCAACGGTCTGGTCGCGCACGAGTGCATTCTCGATCTGCGGCCCTTGAAGGAAACCAGCGGGATCGGCGCCGAAGACGTCGCCAAACGCTTGATGGACTACGGTTTCCACGCGCCGACCCTGAGCTTCCCGGTGCCGGGAACCTTGATGGTCGAGCCGACCGAGAGCGAGGCCAAGCACGAGCTCGACCGTTTCTGCGACGCCATGATCGCGATCCGCGAAGAGATTCGAGCGGTCGAGGAAGGCCGCGCTGATCGCGCCGACAACGTTCTCAAGAACGCGCCCCACACCGCCGCAATGGTGATGACGGCCGACTGGAATCACGGCTATTCGCGTGAGTACGCCGCCTTCCCGCTCGCCACGCTCAAGCAGCAGAAGTATTGGCCGCCGGTGGGTCGCGTCGACAACGTCTATGGCGACCGCAACATCATGTGCAGCTGCAT
>JAVVWR010000071.1:0-12994 GCA_036652035.1 Burkholderiaceae bacterium
ATCTCGTCGAGGATTTCCTGCGGGCTTCGCAGCGCCACTTCCTCGCCGCCATTGGGGTTCTTGACCGACAGGTCGTAGGTCGTGGTGTCGATTCCCGCCACCTCGACCGACCAGCTCTTGGGGGTGTCGGCGAAGCGCTTCTGCTGCGCCACGAAGTCGGCCAGGTCCTCGTCGTTCAAGGGGTTGGTCTTGCCGAGGTTGCGGCCGGGGTCGAGCTGGTAGTACCAGACCTTTTGCGTCGGCGCGCCCTTCTCGAAGAACAGCACCACGGTCTTGACGCCGGCGCCCTGGAAGGTGCCGCCCGGGCAGTCGAGCACGGTGTACAGCTTGCAGCTCTCGAGCAGCAGCTTTCTCAGGCTGACCGAGGCGTTGTCGGTGTTGGAGAGAAAGGTGTTCTTGATGACGATGGCGGCGCGGCCGCCGGCCTTGAGGCTCTTGATGAAGTGCTGCAGAAAGAGAAAGGCGGTCTCGCCGGTCTTGATCGGGAAGTTCTGCTGGACCTCCTTGCGCTCCTTGCCGCCGAAGGGCGGGTTGGCCAGGATCACCTCATAGCGGTCGCGCTCCTGAATGTCGGACAGGTTTTCGGCGAGCGTGTTGGCGTGAACGACGTTGGGCGCTTCGATCCCGTGCAGGATCATGTTCATGATCGCGATCACGTAGGCCAGGCTCTTCTTTTCCTTGCCGTAGAAGCTGCGCTCCTGGAGCGTCTTGAGGTCGTCGGCCCTGGTGGCGCGTGGCAGCAGGTAGTCGAAGGCTTCGCACAGGAAGCCGCCCGAGCCGCAGGCGCCGTCGTAGATGCGCTCGCCGATCTTGGGGTCGATCACCTGGATCATGGCGCGGATCAGCGGGCGCGGCGTGTAGTACTCGCCGCCGTTGCGCCCGGCATTGCCCATGTTCTTGATCTTGGCTTCGTAGAGGTGCGAAAGCTCGTGCTTCTCGGCCTGCGAGCCAAAGCGCAGCTCGTCAACCCGTTCGATCACGTCGCGCAGGTTGTAGCCGCTCTGCACCCGGTTCTTGATCTCGCCGAAGACCTCGCCGATCTTGTATTCGATCGTGTCGGGTCCGGTGGCGCGCGCCTTGAAGCCGTGGAGGTAGGGAAAGAGCTTGAGGGTGACGAAGTCGTGCAGGTCGTCGCCGGTCATGGCCTTGTTGTGATCGATCTTGCCGTTGGCGTCCTTGGGGGCGGCCCAGGTTTCCCAGCGGAACTTGTCGGCCAGCAGCCGGGTGTAGGTGCGCCCCTCGAGCGCGGCCTCGGCGGCCTTGTCGTCTTCGAGTGCGTCGAGGTACTTCAGAAAAAGGATCCAGGAGCTTTGCTCGGTGTAGTCGAGCTCGCTGGTGCAGCCGGCGTCCTTGTGCAGGATGTCGTCGATGTTCTTGAAAGTCTGTTCAAACATGAGGGGCCATTGGCGAGCGCGGGTGGCGCGCCATAACAGGCCTTGAGACGGGTCAGCGGCTGGCGTGGCCGCTGCGCTCAAGGCGGGGGTGATTCGGGGGCGGTTTGCCTGCGGGCGCTCGACCCTGCGGGATTGGGGCAGAAGTTGCCACAAGGCTCGGCGCTTGTCGTGCGCATGCGCCATGCAAGCGACAGATTTTTTTGGGCCGGGCGGATCGGGCGGAGCCCGCCTGGCCGGCCCCGCGATGCGCTCACCGTTGATCTCGAGCGTGACTTCCGTGGGCCGGCACGCTTGGCTGACTTGGCTGACGGGGCCGCGAGGCCTACAGCTCGCCGCCCATCCCGGCCCAGCGCGGTGCTTCATCCGCCTCGATGCCGACGAGGTCGAGCACCCGGCTCACGGTGTGATCGACCAGTTCTTCGAGGCTTGCCGGGCGGTGATAGAACGCCGGCACCGGCGGGAAGACGATGCCTCCCATCAGCGTCACCGCTTCCATCGCGCGGATGTGAGCGAGGTTGAGCGGAGCCTCCCGCACCATCAGCACCAGCCGCCGCCGCTCCTTGAGCGTGACGTCGGCCGCGCGCGTGATCAGGTTGTCGGCCAAACCGTGCGCGATGGCCGCGAGCGTCCTGACCGAGCACGGTGCAATCACCATGCCGTCGTGGCGAAACGAACCCGAGGCAATGCTGGCGCCGACATCGGCCACGCGGTGCACGACATCGGCCTTGGCCTCGACCTCGGCGCGGCTCAACCCCAGTTCCTGGTGCAGGTTCAGAACCCCGGCCGACGAGACCAGCAGGTGGGTCTCAACCCCGCTGGTGGCGCGCAGCCGGTCAAGCAGGCGCACGCCATAGACCGCGCCCGAGGCGCCTGTGATCGCGACGATCAGGCGCCGCGGGCTGGCGTGGCTCATGGTCAGACGAGTTTGGCGTCGGCGAGCAGCTTCTGCAGTTCGCCGCTCTCGAACATCTCCATCATGATGTCCGAGCCGCCGAGGAACTCGCCCTTGACGTAGAGCTGGGGAATCGTCGGCCAGTTCGAATACTCCTTGATGCCCTGGCGAATGCCCTCGTCTTCAAGCACGTTGACGGTGACAAGGTTGGTCGCGCCCGCCTGCTTGAGCACCTGGATCGCGCGGCCCGAGAAGCCGCATTGCGGAAACTGAGCCGTGCCCTTCATGAACAACACGATGGGATTTTCGGTGACGGTTTTGCGGATGAAGTCCTGGGCGTCCATGGCGATTCTCTTGAGAGGGGAGTGAGAGTGTAGGAAGGCGCCGGGCGGCGTGCAAACCCGGGTGTGGCGTCAGGTTGCGGCTTGCCCGTGGCTGACCCGGTCCAGGCCGGCGCCGTCTTGAACGGTGCCGATCTCGACCAGGCCGCCGGCTTGCAACAGTTCGCGTGTCGCCGGTCCCTGATCCCAGCCGTGCTCGAGGCCGATCCAGCCGCCCGGACTCAGATGCGCGGCGGCGCCAGTGGCCAGGGCCCGCAGGCAGGCCAGTCCGTCGCCGTCGTCAGTGAGCGCGAGCCGGGGTTCGTGCCGCAGTGCCGGCATATGCTCGTCGGCGCGGGCGATGTAGGGCGGGTTGGAGACGATGAGGTCGAAGGTTTCCCCCGCGGCGATCGGCGCCCACCAGCTGCCAAGCCGAAACTCGACGGTCGCGCCGAGTTCGCTCGCGTTGCGCTGCGCCACGGCGAGCGCGGCGGCCGACACATCGAGCGCGACGACCTGCGCGCCAGGGCACTCCAGCGCGAGCGTGACGGCGATGCAGCCGCTGCCGGTGCCAAGGTCGAGCACGCGTGGCGCGGCCTGGCCTGCCAGCCGGGCGAGCGCCAGCTCAAGCAGCAACTCGGTTTCCGGGCGCGGCACCAGCACCGCGGGCGTGACCTGAAAATCGCGTCCGAAGAACTCCTTGCGGCCGAGCAGGTAGGCGAGCGGAACCCCGTCGCGGCGGCGCTCGGCGAGCGCCAGAAACGCTGATATCTGCTCGGGCGCGAGCTCGCGCTCGGGAAAGGCAACCAGAGTCTCGCGCCGCCAGCCGCTGACATGCGAGAGCAGGGCGCGCGCCTCGAGCTGGCTCAGCCGGCTTGCCGTCATCAGATGACCGGCGCTGGTGGCACTCAGCTTCATCCAGCGTCGCCCAGCGCGGCCAGCAGTTCGGCCTGGTGTTCGGCGGTGAGGGCGTTGACCAGGTCGACGAGGTCGCCGTCCATGATCGCGTCGATCTTGTAGAGCGTCAGATTGATGCGGTGGTCGGTGACCCGGCCTTGCGGGAAGTTGTAGGTGCGGATGCGCTCCGAGCGGTCGCCCGAGCCGATCAGGCTCTTGCGCTCGCTGGCTTCCTTGGCCTGCTGCGCGCTCACCTGGGCGGCGTGGATTCGAGCGGCCAGAATGCTCATCGCCCGCTCCTTGTTCTTGTGCTGGCTGCGCTCGTCCTGGCACTCGACCACCACCCCGGTCGGCAAGTGGGTCAGCCGCACCGCGCTCTCGGTCTTCTGCACGTGTTGCCCGCCCGCGCCCGAGGCGCGGAAGACGTCGATCCGCAATTCCGAAGGATCGATCTTCACGGCATCGATCTCCTCGGCTTCGGGCAGTACCGCCACGGTGCAGGCCGAGGTGTGGATGCGGCCCTGGGCTTCGGTCTCGGGCACGCGCTGGACGCGGTGGCCGCCCGACTCGAACTTGAGTTTCGAGTAGGCGCCCTGGCCTTCGATCCGGACGATCACTTCCTTGTAGCCGCCCAGGTCCGATTCGTTGGCCGAGACGATCTCGGTGCCCCAGCGCTGGCGCTCGGCGTAGCGCAGGTACATGCGCAGCAGGCTGCCGGCAAATAGAGCCGATTCGTCGCCGCCGGTGCCGGCGCGAATTTCGAGGTAGATGTTGCGCTCGTCGTTGGGGTCGCGCGGCAGTAGCAGGAGCTGGAGTTCGTCTTCGAGCGCGGCAATCCGCGTCTTGGCCGCTTCGATCTCGTCGCCGGCGAAATCCTTCATCTCGGGGTCGTCGAGCATCGCCTGCGCGGTGGCGAGGTCGGCCTCGGCAGCGTCGAACTCGCGCATGCGCAGCACCACCGGTTCGATCTCGGAGCGCTCGCGCGACAGGGTGCGGAAGCGGTTCATGTCGCCCGCGGTGTTCGGAGCCGCGAGGGTGACGTCGATCTCTTCGAGTCGGCGGGCGAGTTGCCCGAGCTTGAAGCGCATGGAATCTTTCATGGGTTCTCGCTTGCGAAAGCGCCAGGCCTGGCCGGGGCGGGCTCGGCTGGCGGAGCGGATTGCGGCGCCTGCCAGACGCGCGGCCACACCAGAGCACGGGTCAGGACGACGGCGTGAAAGGGGCGCGCGGGGGCAGGGGTGGGGACGAAGCCCGGCATCGCGACCCGTCGGGGTCGAGCCATGGCCGCGCTAACGCTCGTGGTGCTGGTAAAAGCGGCCGAGCAGGCCGGAGATCCGGTCGCGCTCGGCTTCGTTCTCGGCGTCGCTGTTGCGCAGCGCCGTCATCGGGTCGTGCAGGAATTTGTTGGTCAGTGCCTGCGACAGCGCTTCGAGCACCAGCTCGGGCGAATCGCCGCGCGCGAGCAGTTTGCGCGCACGGTCGAGTTCGGTTTGGCGCAGGATGTCGGCGCGCTCACGCAGGCCCTGGATCAGCGGCACCGAGGCGCGCGCGTGAAGCCAGGATTCGAAGTCGCGCACGCGCGTCTCGATGATCGCCTCGGCCTGCGAGACAGCAGCCTGGCGGCCTTCGACTCCGCTCTGGACCACGCGCCCAAGGTCATCGACCGTATAGACGTAAACGTCGTCGAGCCGGGCGACTTCCGGTTCCACATCGCGCGGCACCGCCAGGTCGACGATGTACATCGGCTTGTGGCGGCGGCTCTTGACCGCGCGCTCGACCATGCCCAGACCGATGATCGGCAGGGTGCTCGCGGTGCACGAGACAATGATGTCGTAGTGCGGGATCGCCTCGGGCAGATCGCCCAGCTTGATCGCCTTGGCGTGAAAGCGGTGCGCGAGCGACTCGGCACGCTCGAGCGTGCGGTTGGCCACCGTGATGCTCTTGGGGTTCTGCGCCGCAAAGTGTGTGGCACAGAGCTCGATCATTTCGCCCGCGCCAACAAACAGGATGTTCTCGTTCTTCAGGTCGCCGAAGATGCGGTTGGCCACCCGCACCGCCGCCGCCGCCATCGACACCGAATGCGCACCGATCTCGGTGGTGGTGCGAACTTCCTTGGCGACCGCAAAAGTGCGCTGGAAGAGGTGGTTCAGCATCAGCCCGAGTCCGCCCGCGCCGCGCGCGAGTTTTTCGGCCTGTTTCATCTGGCCCAGGATCTGCGGCTCGCCCAGCACCATCGAATCCAGGCCGCTGGCGACACGGAAGGCGTGACGCACGGCTTGCTCCTGCGGCAATACGTAGATGTGCTTGCGAAATTCGCCGAGGTCGAGCTTCTTTTCGGTCGCCACGAAGGCCTGCAGCGCGTGCTGCGCCTGCTCGGGATCGTTGGCCGCGCAATAGAACTCGGTGCGGTTGCAGGTCGAGACGATGGCCGCTTCGAGGATTTCGCCGTGGGACGGGCGAGCCAGCTTGTTTCGCAGCTGCGCGATGGTCTCGGTCACTTCTTCCGGCACGAACGCCACCCGTTCGCGCACGGCGAGCGGGGCAGTCGTGTGGTTGAGTCCGAGGGCGAGCAGGCGCATGGAGGCAGCTTGAGCGGAGCTCCAGCAGTCTGGAGGGATCGGTGATTATATCGGGCTGCCGGCTGTCGATGGATTGACCTGGATCGCTTGACGCGGGGCGTATTTTCGATAGCCGCCCGCGGGATTGCGGCATGCTCGTGCTTATGGAGACTCTGCCTGCTTCGCCGATTCCCGCCACGCCGCGTGACATTGCTGCCGTGACCCGCCGCGCACGCCAGATTGTCAGGCGCCGCGCCCTGATTTCCGCGGGTGCCGCGGTGGTGCCGATCCCCGGGCTCGATATCGCGGTCGATATCGGGGTGATGGTGGCGATGATCGACGAGGTCAATGCCGAGTTCGGTCTTACCCCGGCGCAACTCGATCAGCTGGCGCCGGGCCGCAAGCTCGCCACCTATCGAGCGATCACCCTGGTGGGATCGACCCTGGTGGGGCGCCTGGTCACGCGCGAACTGGTGGTCAGCCTGCTCAAGCGCATCGGCGTGCGTCTGACGGCCAAACAGGCCGCCCGCTGGGTGCCTTTGGCGGGGCAGGCCGTGGCGGCGTCGATCTCGTTTGCCGCGCTCAAATACCTGGGCGACCAACACGTGGCCGACTGCGCCAAGGTGGCCGACGCGCTGATCGATCTCAATCCGCCGCCACGCGCCAAGCGGTGAGGACCACGGCGGATCGAGAGAAAAAAACAGGGCCGGAGCATCCGGCCCTGGGCTTATTGGTGAGTGGCGCGGTCAGAGCATGCCGTCTTTGGCCAGCGTGTTGACGATCAACTGGACGAACTGGTCGATCATCTGGCGCACGGTGTCATAGCCGGTGCTGGTGGTGGTGGCGGCCGACCACAGCACGACACCGTCCTTGACGTTGAAAACGCGCGTATCGGAGTTGATGCTCTGGGTCGTATAGACCTGCGGCGGCACGGCGTAGGTGGCGGCCCACATGCCGCTGTAATAGCCGTAGAAGCCGCCCCAGCCCATGCCATAGGCCGGGCCCATCATGTAGCCGGGCGAATAGTTGACCTTCTCCGACACATTGATCACGCGGGTCAGCATGACGTTGGCGACGCCGGCGTCGGCCACGGCCTTTTTGAGGGCGGCGTCCTCGACCCGGTCTTCGTTCGGGATGAAGCGATACGACTGCACCGCCTTGACTCCGCGCGCCGACAGCATGGCCACCATCTGGTCTTCGAAGATGCGGCGGTTGGTGGCGTCGCGGGTGACGGTTATCACCATCACGCTCTGGATGGGATTCTTGCCGGCGAACTGCGGATTGGCCCACTGGGCGTCGAGCGTGGTGGCGGGAGTGGCGCAGCCGGCCAGCCACACCACGGTCAGGATTGCGAAGACGGCACTGCCGATGCGTTTGAACATTGTCGGGCTCCTGAGAAAAGCTGCGTCAATCGCCGCGCCGGTCCGTGCGGCGTGAGGCCAGATTAGCAAACACCCTTGGTTTGCGCCGCCCGCGCCGCCGCGGTCTGGCCGGTGGCGCGGGGCGATGGATTGGCGGGTTATCGCTATATGCGGATCTAAGGGGTGGCTAAGTCAGCGTGCCCAGTATTCGATCTGCGCCAACGGTGCGCGACCCAACCTCAGGAGCTGTCCATGATCCGCAACGCCAAGTCCGCCCTCGCCATTGCCGTCCTCGTCACCTTTGCCGGGGTTGCCGGTGCGTCCGAACACCGCGCCGAAAAACGCGCCGCCGAACTCCAGGCGGCCAGCGCGGCGAAAGTCACGCTGGCCACCGCCATCGCCACCGCCGAGCAGCACATTCCCGGCGGCAAGGCGGTCGAGGCCGACTTCAAGCATTCCACGCTGTCGGGCTGGATCTACAAGGTCGAAGTCCTCAGCGGTGCGCAGAAGTTCGACGTCAAGATCGACCCCATGACCGGCGGCGTGATCTCTTCGCAGCTCGATCGCTAAGCGCAGCTCGATCGCTAGGCCCGACCGCCACAGCCGCGCAGCGAGCTTGTGGCGGTGCTTGTGGAACACTGGCGGGGTTGATGGAGGTGCGATGCGAGTCTTGTTGGTGGAAGACGACCCCATGATCGGCACGGCCGTGCAGCAGGCGCTGCGCGATGCCGCTTACGCGGTCGATTGGGTGCAGGACGGCGCGGCCGCCAATTCGGCACTCGAAGTGCAGACCTACGACCTGGCTTTGTTGGACCTTGGCCTGCCCCGGCGCGACGGGCTTGAGGTGCTGGCGCATCTGCGCCGCCAGGGGCTGGACCTGCCGGTGCTGATTCTCACCGCGCGTGATGCGCTCGAAGACCGCATTCGCGGCCTTGACCTCGGTGCCGACGACTATCTCGCCAAGCCCTTTGAATTGGGCGAACTGTTGGCGCGGATGCGGGCAGTGACGCGCCGCCGCGCCGGCGCGGCCGCTCCCCTGCTTACCAACGGCAAGCTCAGCCTCGACCCCGCCACCCGCGAAGCGAGTTTCGATGGCACCCAGGCGCGCTTGTCGGCGCGTGAATTTTCCTTGCTCCAGGCCTTGCTGATGCGGCCGGGCGCAATCCTCTCGCGCGCGGAGCTCGAAGACCGCATCTACGGCTGGAACGAAACGGTCGAGAGCAACGCGGTCGAGTTTCTGATCCACGCGATTCGCAAAAAGTTCGGCGCGGCGGTGATCAAGAACGTTCGTGGGCTGGGCTGGCTGGTCGATAAATCGCCGGAGTTGCGCGCATGAGCCGCTCGCTCCAGCTGCGGCTGTCGTTGTGGATCGCCGCCTTCATTGCGATGGCAGGTCTGGTGGGCGGCGCGATCTCGTTTGTTCTGGCCTACGACGACGCGCACGAGATGCAGGACGATCAGCTCCAGCAGATCGCCGAATTGCTGGTCGCCACGCGGGCTTGGCCGGAGCGCTCGCGCCTGCCCAAGATCAAGGGAATCGATTCCGATCAGCGGGTCGTGGTCGAGCGGCTGCCAGCCGATCCGGCCGCGCGCAAGGGCCTGCGCACCCTGGATCTTGACGATCACACCTGGCGCGCTTACGAGCGCGAGCTGCCGGGCGGTGACCGCCTGCGGGTGCGCCAGCGCACCGAGCTGCGCGACGAAATCGCGCTGGCGGCGGGCGAGCGCACGCTCGCGCCCTTGCTGGCGATGATTCCCTTGCTGATTCTGGTGGTGATGCTGGTGGTGCGGAACACGTTCAAGCCGGTGGTGGCCTTGGCGCGCCAGCTCGATCGCGCCAGCGCGAGCCACCCCGAGCCCTTGCCGCAGACCGATGTGCCGCGCGAGATCGCGCCCTTTGTCGCTTCGATCAATGGTTTGCTGCTGCGGGTGAGCGACACGATGGAGCGGCAGCGCCGTTTCGTGGCCGACGCGGCGCACGAGCTGCGCTCACCGGTGACGGCGCTGAGCTTGCAGGCTGAGAACCTGGAGCAGGCTGAGATGTCGGCCGCGGCGCGGGAACGGTTCCTGCCCTTGAAGCAGGGGCTCGCGCGGACGCGTGCCCTGCTCGAGCAATTGCTGACGATGGCGCGGGCGCAGGCCGAATCCGGGGCCGTGGCGCAGGTCACCGAGCTCGATCGTGTCGTGCGCGAGGTGGTGCGCGATCTCTATCCGCAAGCCGAGGCCAAGGGCATCGATCTCGGGGTCGAACGCATCGAGCCGGTGCGAGTGCGGGGCGGGGCGTTTGAGCTCGCCACGCTGATGCGCAACGCGATCGACAACGCGATCCGCTATTCGCCGGCCGGTGCGCGGGTCGATGTCAGCGTCTATGCCGCGGCCGCGCAGGCCGTGTTTCAAGTGGTCGATGGCGGCCCGGGCATTGATCCGGGCGAACGGACGCGGGTGTTCGATCCTTTTTACCGGATCGCGGGTTCGGGAGAGCAAGGCAGTGGTCTGGGGCTGTCGATTGTCCGCGGCCTCGCCGATCGACTCGGCGGTCAGGTGAGTCTGAGCGATGTGACGGCGCCGGGCACGACCGGGCTGGTGTTCACCTACCGCCAGCCCTTGGCGCCGTCGTCATGAATCGTCCAGGCCACGGCCGTGGCGGCCGGTCCGCTCAAGGCGTCCCGGGCGGCGTGCCGCGAGACGTGGCAGCGGGGGGCGCCAGCGTCCCGCCGCTCACCACTGTCGTCAGGTAATCGAGGACCTTCTGCTTGTCCTTGGCCTCGATCAGGTCGAGGCCGAACATGTGCAGGAAGAAGAAGCCTTCGATGGCGAGCACGGCCGAGGTTGCCCGCTCAACGCCGAGCGGCGATGACTTAAGCCGCTTGAACAGCCGCGCGTACCACTGCCGCAGCGGCGCGAGCATGGTGGGATCGTGCGCATGCACGGCGAGCAAGACGATGCCCAGGGCGGCCGAGCCGCCGTCGTCGTCGTTGAACTTGCGAAACCACTCGGCAAAGCCCGGCACGATCGGGTCGTCGGCATCGGGGAACTTCTGCTCCGCCGTGTTGAGGCTACGTTCAAGGTGCTCGACGTAACCGTCGAGCAGAGCGGCCAGGAGCTCCTGCTTCGACTTGAAGTGATAGAGGAACGCGCCCTTGCTGATGCCGGCGCGTTTGGCAACGCGCTCGATCGTCAACTGGCCGGTCCCTTCTTGGACCACCACCTCGCGTGCGCTCGCCAGGATGCGCTGCCGCGTTGCGGCCCCGGGGTTTCCCGCCATCTGCTTATCTCCTTGGTAGTGAATCTACTAAGCGCTTTGCGTTGCGTCAGTTTCGCTTAAGGATAGCCAAAAAACTGTACCAGCCGGACGGTACAGTTCGATCAATCCAGCTTCCGCTAGAAACCGAGGAAACGCCTTTATGTCTACCGAGAACCCTGCCGATCGCCAGCCTGACTTCGCTGAAACACCGTCGCGCCGCTTCTTCATGAAGGCCGCGGGTGCCGCTGCCGTGGCGGGCGCCGCGGCCGGCGCCGCACAAGCGCGGCCGCGCGCTACCGGAGTCGATTCGTGGGACCAGGAGTTCGACGTCATTATCGTCGGAAGCGGTTACGCCGCACTGGCGGCCGCTTACGAAGCGCAACGGGCGGGCGTCAAACGCATCGTCGTGCTCGAGAAGATGGAAGCCTTCGGTGGCAACTCGGCCATCAATGGCGGCCTGGTTTGCCTGCCGTTGAGCGCCAAGCAGAAAGAAGCGGGGATCAAGGATTCGGTCGAGCTGATGGTCGCCGACATGGTCAAGGCCGGTCGCGGCTTCAATCACGTCGAGTTGTGCCGGGCCTTGGCGAGCAACGCCGCGGGCGCCTACGACATGATGATGGAGTGCGGCGTCAAGTTCAAAGACAAGGTGATCCGCCTGGGCGGCCATAGCGCGCCGCGGGCGCTGATTACCGAGTCGGCCTCGGGCGGCGCGATCGTCGTGCCGATGCACAAATATCTGCGCGAACGCGGCGTGATGTTTCGCAACCACATCATGGTGGACGAGTTTGTGCGCGACACCTCGGGCGTGACCGGCGTGATCGTGCGCGAGGGCTACACCTTTGGCGCGGCCGATTCCGGTTTGCCGCGCGCCTACCGCGCCAAGCTCGGCGTGGTGGTGGCGAGCGGCGGCTGGGGTCAGGACAAGCAGTTTGTCTCGACCACGATGCCGGTCTACTCCAAGCTGGAAGCGACGGCGCAGCCGGGCGCCACCGCGGAGACGATCAAGTCGCTGCTGGCGATCGGCGCCCTGCCGGTCATGCTCGACATGTACCAGCTCGGTCCCTGGGCGTCGCCCGACGAGCGCGGCGCCGGACCGGCGAGCTTCTTTGCCGACTATGCCTTTGCCGAAGGCATCGCGGTCGATCCCAAGACCGGCCGCCGCTTCATGAACGAACTGGCCGACCGCCGCACCCGTGCCGATGCTCAGTTGGCGGTGCTGGCCAAGGGCAGCGATGCCGAGCCCAATTTTCCCTTCGCTTTCTGCGGCGAAGACACGACCACCCGCGCCGAAGGCTTTGAGGGCGCGTATCGCGACGGCGCCATCAAGAAAAGCGCGACGCTCGAGGACCTGGCCAAGCGTCACAACACGTCGGCCAAGGAGCTGCGCAAGCAGATCGACGAGTGGAACGCAATCGTCGCCGGGCGCGCCAAGGATCCCTTTGCCAAGCCGCTCGACAAGCGTGTGCCGTTGAAAGCGCCGTACTACTCGCTGCGCCTGTCGCCCAAGCTGCACTACTGCATGGGCGGGGTGGCGATCACCCCGCGCGCCGAGGCGATCGATGCGCGCACCTGCAAGCCGATCCCCGGTCTTTACGCCGCGGGTGAAGTCACCGGCGGCACCCACGGCATGGACCGTCTGGGCGGCTGTTCGTCGATCGATGGCCTGGTGTTTGGACAAATCGCCGGACGCAACGTCGCGCGCCGCGTGGCCTAAGGGATAGGAAAAACAAATGCAAGGAAAAACGATTTACTCGTTCATGGTTGCCGGTCTGATGGTGCTGGCCTTTGTGGCGGGAGCCAGCAGCGCGATGGCAACGCCGGGTTCGGCCGCATTGAGTGGCGTGCCGATCAAGGACCATCACTTCAAGGCGATGGGCGCGGCGCTGGAATGCAAGACCTGCCATCAGGTGGCCTTGCCGACGACCCGCCCGGCCGACGACAAAGCCTGCATTTCCTGTCACGGGCCGATGGGGGACATCAAGACCGAAAAAAATGCCAACGGCAAGTATCCGCATCAGTCGCATCACTATGAGGATCTGCTGCAGTGCATGGCTTGTCACTCGGAACACAAGCCTTCCCGCGCTCTGTGCAATGACTGCCATACGGTGGTCTTTCCGAAGCTGAAGTGAGAAATGAACGCATCCATCGGTAACGGTCGATGCGTTTTTTTAATGGGGCCGGAACGACCCCTTGTTCCAGGGGTGCATCTCGGCCTCGCAGTTCCCGCGCCGGGTTCGGTCCACCAGGAGTGAAGCCCACGCGGTTGGGTTGGAGTGGTTTTGCTTAGGTTGCTTTTGTCTATTTCTCCGAGAAATTTTGAAGGACTAG
>JAVVWR010000072.1:0-10138 GCA_036652035.1 Burkholderiaceae bacterium
CTTCTGCCGGGCGACTGGGATGCTCGGCTGACCGCGGCGGTGGCGATCCCGATGGGAACCCCACCACTGATGGTCGCTGCGTTGGAGGAGATCGACGCCACGGTGATCGATCACGATCCTGATCAGGTCGATCTCTCGCGCCAGCTCGACTTCAAGGCCGACTACGGCGCCGCCACAACCAGCCAACCATGCAGGCCATGCTGCGTCACTTCGGCAATGAAGACCGCGCGCGATATCTACCGCAGCGGCCGCCGCGAACCCGAAGAAAACCTGCGCCGCGACCGCCAAACCCGGACGAAATCGCCCCCTCAAGAAGTGGCGCTGAAATTGGAGCGAACCCTCGGGGAAAACATAGGATTCGAGCGTTTTCGTTCGTGTATAGTGCGCGGCGACAGCGTCAAAGGTTCGCAATATCTTGGTCTCCCGGCACCGACCGTGTGGCCGGTCTTCCCAGGCAAGCGTTTCCTGATCGTCTGCTCCCGGCGTGGCAACACGCCACATTTAATTCCTCAAGGAACGTTTCAATGGCAACCGGTACCGTCAAGTGGTTCAACGACTCCAAGGGCTTTGGCTTCATCAAGCCTGACGATGGCAGCGCTGACCTCTTCGCCCACTTCTCCGAGATCCAATCCAAGGGCTTCAAGAGCCTGAAGGAAGGCGAGCGCGTTGAATTCAGCGTCAAGCAGGGCGACAAGGGCCCGCAAGCCGCCATGATCCGCCCGCTCGGCGAGTAAGTTTGACCAGCGGGGCGCCTGGCGCGTCCCTCTGCAAAAAAGGGCTTCTCTTCGAGAAGCCCTTTTTGTTGGCCCGGCGACCTTCGCTTCAGTGAAGCGGGCCGGGATCGCACACCTTCCAGCGACCATGATCGCGGGTCAGGCAATGGCCCTCCGCACGCAAGCGGGTCGCCGCAAACAGCGGGTTGAGTGCGGAGTGCGGATCCACCGTCAGGTTGTTGGCGAGCAAGCGCCATACCGGAACCGCGGGCTCGAGCTCATGCTCCAGCGCCGCCACCGCTTTCGACTCCAGATCGCGCAAGGCCGCATGCAAGGCCCGCACGCCCACCCGATCGCCACCGAAGCGCTGCGTCAAACATCCGATCAATTGGTTCAGCGTGATCACACGCCCCGACGGCACATCGGCGATCACCCGCGCCACCAATTCCGATGAGGGCACCAGCCGCAAGCCACCGAGACGAAGATCCCGAGTCAGGCAGGCTGCGGCTTCGCCATGACGCGAGCATCCGGTGCCCTGGACACCCTGATACGGTGCGTTGGCAGAAGTTGGCCGGCTCGCTCGATTGCGCATCATGGCTCCTTGTCCAATGGGAAGCTCGAGATTTCATAGGGTAAGCCCAGGCTTGCCTCCGCCCATGACATGCGGCAAGCCAATTCGGCCGATTCTTCTCAATCGCGCCAGGCCTTGATCTGGATCGAAGCCGCCCGCGGCAGAAACAACACAAGACGCGCGCGAGGCGGGCTTTAGCGAAACGGACTGGCCTGCGCCCACATTCCGGCCTGGCGCAAGACGCCCAGGACTTGCTCGATGTGATCCGGGCCGCGCGTCTGCAACACGAACTCAAGCTCGGCGTTTTGCGCCGGCAACGTGGTGAAAGCGCGCTGGTGGCTGACATCTTCAATATTGGCGCCGGCTTCGGCGATCAAGGTCGCGGCCCGCCCCAGCTCGCCCGGGATGTCGCGGGTATGGACGCGGATCCGCGCCAGGCGCCCGGCGCGCACCATGCCGCGCTCGATGATTTCGGCCAGCATCCTCGGGTTGATGTTGCCGCCGCACAGGATCAGCCCGACCCGCTGGCCGCGAAAGCGCTCGGGGTGGCGCAGCAGCGCCGCCAGCCCCGCCGCGCCAGCGCCCTCGACCACCGTCTTTTCGATCTCGAGCAGCATCACGATCGCCTGCTCGATGTCGCCCTCGGACACCAGCACCATGTCATCGACCAACGCGCGCACGATCGGCACGGTCAGCGTGCCCGGCTGCTTGACCGCAATGCCTTCGGCGAGCGTGGCCTGCGCCGAGGGCAGATCGATTCGCTTGAACGCGGCATACACCGCCGGGAAGTGCTCGACCTGAACCCCGACGATCGCGATCGTCGGCTTGATCGCCTTGGCCGCGGTGGCGATGCCCGCGATCATGCCGCCGCCGCCCACCGCCACCACCAGGGTGTCGAGCTCGGGCACGGCAGCGAGCATCTCCAGGCCGATCGTGCCTTGGCCGGCGATCACGCACTCGTCGTCGTAGGGGTGGACCATGATCAGGCCGCGCTCGACGGCGATGCGGCCAGCGGCGAGCCGCGCCTCGTCGAAGGTCTCGCCCGTGAGAATGACTTCTGCGCCGAAACCGCGCGTGCGCTCGACCTTCACCGTGGGAGTAAAGCGCGGCATCACGATTGCCGCCGGAATCCCCAGCCGCTGCGCGTGATACGCCACGCCTTGCGCGTGGTTGCCGGCGGAGACCGCGATCACCCCGCGGGCGCGCTCCGCCGCCGTGAGCGCGAGCAGGCGATTGAGCGCTCCCCGCTCTTTGAAGCTGGCGGTGAACTGCAGGTTCTCGAACTTGAGCCAGACTTCGACGCCGGTGATCGCCGACAGCGTGCGCGAATGCAAACAGGGCGTGTTTTCGATCTGGCCCGCCAGGTGCTGGGCGGCGACGCGAACATCGGCGGCGGTCACGGAAGCCATGGAATGCCTTGGAGCAAGGGTCGCAGGAACGCGGATTCTAGCCATCGTCTCCGTACAATCGGCCCATGGAAACCACGCCTGCCCTGGCTGTCGCCGGTCTGTCAAAACAGTTCGGCGCACGCCGCGTGCTTGATGGTCTCGCCTTCCGTGTCATGCCGGGCGAAGTCGTTGCCATCGTCGGCGAATCGGGCTCGGGCAAATCGACCCTGCTCAACCTGATCGCCGGGCTCGACCTCGCCGACGCCGGCCGCGTAGCCATTGCCGGCCGCGAACTCGGCGGCCTCGACGACGATGCCCGCACCCGCTGGCGGCGCGACCACATCGGCTTCGTGTTCCAGTCCTTCCATCTCCTGCCGCACCTGAGGGTCGCGCAAAACGTCGAGCTGCCGCTGGTGCTCACGGGCGTGGCAGCGCCGGCACGGCGTGCGCGAGCCCAGGCATTGCTCGACGCGGTGGGACTCGCCGACCGGGGCGAGTCGATGCCGGCCGAACTCTCCGGCGGCGAGCTGCAACGGGTTGCGGTGGCGCGCGCCCTGGTCCATTCACCGGCGCTGGTTCTGGCCGACGAGCCCACCGGCAACCTCGACCCCGACACCGCCGCCGAAGTGCTCGCCCTGATGCTGCGAGAGATCCGCTCGCACCGTGCGGGCGCCGTGCTCGTCACTCATTCGGAAGCGGCCGCGGCCGCGGCCGACCGCGTTCTGGTGCTCGCCCACGGGCGCCTTGCGCAGCGCCGCTGACAGGCGTGGCTGACATGCGTGGCTGACATGCGCCGCTGGCTGTTCATCCATGTGATCGCGGGTCAGGCGCGCCAGCATCCGCTGCGGCTCGCCGTACAGGTGCTCGCGATCGCGCTGGGCGTGGCGCTGGGCTGGGCGGTCCACTTGATCAATTCGTCGGCGTTGGCCGAGTTCGCCACCGCGGTGCGTCATGTCACCGGCCAGGCCGATGCCGCCATCGCCGGTCCGCGCGAAGGCTTCGACGAAGCGGTCTACGCCCGCGCCCTGGCCCACCCCGACATAGAGATCGCCAGCCCCGTGCTCGAGATCGACGCGGTGGTCATCGGCGGCCCGCGCGATCTTGCGCGCGAGCGCGCCAGCCTGCTGCCCGTGATCGGTCTCGACACCCTGCGCGCAGGCAGGCTTGGCGCCAGCTTGCTGCCCCTGCCCGCCGGCAACGCCGGGCGCAACGCCCTTTTCGACGACGGCCTTTACCTTTCGCCCGCCGCGCTCGCCAAGTTCGGCGTCAAGGTCGGCGCTTCGATCACGGTTCAGGCCGGCGGTCAGGCGCAGGCGATCGCCGTGGTCGGCACGGTGCCGGGCGCGCGCGCCGGCGAAGTCGTGGCCTTGATGGACATCGCCTTTGCCCAGTCGCGTTTTGCGCGACTCGGGCAGCTCACCCGGATCGATTTGAAGCTGGCTGCTGGCGCCGCCAATGACCGGATCGCGGCCAGCCTCGACTTGCCTGCAGGCGTCGCGTTTGAAGCCAGCGACGCCCGCTCCACCCGGGTCTCGAACCTGTCGCGCGCGTACCGCGTCAACCTCAACGTACTGGCGATGGTGGCGCTCTTTACCGGCGCCTTTCTGGTGTTCTCTCTGCAAGCCCAGGCCAGCGTGACACGCCGGCCCCAGCTCGCCTTTTTGCGGGTCATGGGAGTGACGCACCATGAACTGCTGCGCCTCTTGCTGCTCGAAGCGATCGCGGTGGGAACGGCCGGCAGCCTGCTGGGCCTGGCGGGTGGCCTGGCGGTGGCCCAGGCCGCGCTCTCGGCCTTCGGCGGCGATCTGGGTGGCGGTTTTTTCGCCGGGGCTCGGCCGGCCTTGGTCGTCGAACCCCGGGCGGCGCTGCTCTTTTTCGCGCTGGGCCTGGCCGCCGCGATGGCCGGCAGCCTGCTGCCCGCGCGCGCAGCGGCGGCCACACCGCCGGCGGCCGCGCTCAAGGCCGGCGCAGCGAGCAGCGCCTTGCCCACGCTGGCCCAGCCGCGCATCGGGCTGCTCCTGATCGGCCTGGCCGCCCTGCTCGCCGGCTTGCCGGCCGTGGGTGGGATTGCGCTCGCCGGCTACCTCGCCATCGTCGCCCTGCTGGTGGGCGCGATCGCGCTCCAACCCGCCCTGGCGCGCGCCGTGTTCGTGCCGCTGGCCGCTCGCGCCGAGCGCGGCCGGGTCGCGACGCGAGCGCCGATCCTGTGGCTGGCGCTGACCCGTCTGGCGCAGGCGCCCGGCTTTGCCGCGATCGGCATGGCCGGGATCGTGGCGAGCTTTGCCCTGATGGTCGCCATGGCGACCATGATCTCGAGTTTTCGCAGCTCGGTCGACGACTGGCTGGTGAGCGTCTTGCCGGCCGAGCTCTATGCCCGCGCCGCACCGGCCGGATCCAGCGGATTTTTCAGCGCCCAGGACCTCGCCGCCTTGCGCTCGCACCCGGGCGTGGCGCGGGTCGACTTCACCCGCTTTGCCAAACTCTCGCTCGCTCCCGAGCGCGCGCCGGTCACTCTGATCGTGCGCAACATCGACGCCGCCAATCCCGCCCAGAGCTTTCCGCTGGCAGGCGAGTCACCCCCCTGGAATCCGCAACATCCGCCGCCGGTCTGGGTGTCGGAAGCCGTGGTCGCGCTCTACGGCGCAGCGCCCGGCGCGACGATCGTCTTGCCCATCGCCGGGCAAGAACACCGCTTCACGGTCCAGGGCGTCTGGCGCGACTACGCCCGCCAATTCGGCGCGATCGCGATGCGCGACATCGATTACCAGCGCTTGAGCGGCGACTCGGCGGCCACCGATGCGGCGATCTGGCTCGCGCCCGGCTGGAGCGCGCAGCGCCTGGCGCAAGACCTGCTGCCGCGGCTCGACGCCCGCAGCACCGAGTTCATCGCCCCCGGCGCGATCCGCGCGGCCAGCCTCAAGATCTTCGACCGCAGCTTCGCCGTGACCTACCTGCTCGAGGCGGCGGCGATCCTGATCGGACTCACCGGAATCGCGGCGACATTCTCGGCCCAGGCGATCGCGCGCTCGCGCGAGTTCGGCATGCTGCGCCACCTTGGCCTGACCCGCGGCGAGGTGCTGCGCCTGCTCGGCTGGGAAGGGCTGCTCGTCACTTTGCTGGCGCTGGCCGTGGGGCTGGTCACGGGACTGGCGGTGGCCCTGATCCTGATCGCCGTGGTCAATCCGCAATCGTTCCACTGGACCATGGAATTCCACGCGCCCGTGGCCTTGCTCGCCACGCTGATCACCGCCCTGGTGGCTGCGGCCACACTCACCGCGGTCTTCGCCGGCCGGCGCGCCACTGCGCGCGAGGCCGTGCTCGCGGTGCGGCAAGACTGGTAAGCGCGGCGCTTAACCGGTGACGCCCATCATCGCGCTGGCCGACTGAATCTGATTGCGGCCGGCCTGCTTGGCGCGGTAGAGCGCGACATCGGCCTGACGCACCAGTTCCGCCGGCGCCACCCATGGCATGGGTTGCAGACTGGCAACTCCGATGCTGACGGTCACGATGCCGGTCGCCGAATCCACGTGGGGCAAGGCGAGTTTCCAGATCTCCCGCTGCACCCTCTGCGCCACCTCAACCGCCTGACTCGCGCTGGCCCCCGGCAGCAGGATCACGAATTCCTCACCGCCGTAGCGTGCCGCCATATCGCCCGCCCGCCGCGACGCGGGCCCCAACACTGCGGCGAGCGCCTGCAAACACCGATCCCCGGCCGGGTGACCGTAGCGGTCGTTGTAGAGCTTGAAGAAATCCACATCGAACAAGATCAGGCCAAGTGCGCTGCCGCCCCGGGCCGCGCGGTTCCACTCCAACTGCAAGGATTGGTCGAAGTGACGCCGGTTGGCAATGCCGGTCAGGCTGTCGGTATTGCTGATGTGCTCGAGCTTGCGATTGGCGGCTTCGAGTTCGAGCGTGCGGGTCTCGACCAAGGCCTCGAGCTCCCGGTTGCGGACACTCAGGTTCTGCAGCGGATAAACCTCGCCTTCGCGCGCGCTGCCATAGGCGATCGAAATGCCGCTGTGAACGATTTTCCAGATCTCGTTCTCGCGCCGGAAGATCAGCACCAGGCGCGCGGTTTCACTCGCCAGAATGCAATCGGGCAAGGGCAGATGAATGTGGAAGAACGCCGTCGCCACCACCACATCGTCGGCCAGGTCCTGCAGCGCAAGGTCCAGCATCTCGATACCAATCCGCGATCGGACCTGCGAAAAATCCTGGTGGGTGACGGTCACCCACTCCTCACGGCGGGTCACCAGATGCTCGGCGCTGCCGGCGATGCCGGTGAAGTTCTCGCTAAAAAGCCCGGTCAGCCGCAAGTCACGCGCCGCATACCATTCGATGTACTGATCGAACAAGGCGCGGATCATGGCCACGCGCCCGCCGCCGGCCGCCGGCTGGCTTGTTAATGAATCGCTCAGATCCGCTCCTGGAGGTTGTTTGTCCATGATCCGTCAAGCCACCACGGCCTTCGCTGATCTCTCGCAAGTCTCGTGTTCGGCCGCGCCGTGCAACACTCTCGCCCAGTTCCCCCGCCCTTTCTTGCCGCATGCGTTGCCCATGCTCACCCGCCGCCAGTGGTTGATCGCCGCTCTCGCCGCACCGGCCGCCGGTGCGGCGGCAAGTTATCCGCCCGTCGTTCCACACGCGCTGGCCTTCCCTCACGACTACGGCGCCCACCCCGATTTCCGCCTCGAGTGGTGGTACCTGACCGGCTGGCTTGAGGGCCATCGCGCGGATCCGGCGATCGGCTTTCAGATCACTTTTTTCCGCACCCGCCTGGACCTCTCGCCCAACCCCAGCGCGTTGGCCGCCCATCAGCTGGTGATTGCCCACGCCGCCATCGCCGATCCGCGCGCCGGCCAGCTTCTGACCGATGAGCGAATCGCGCGCGCCGGCTTGGGCGCTGTCTTCGCCCGCGCGGGCGACACCGATCTCGCGCTCGACCGCTGGCGTTTTTCGCGCGACGCCGCCAGCGGCGTCTATCGCGGCGAGATCCCGGCGCGCGACTTCCAGCTTTCGCTCACAGCGCGCCCGACCCAGCCGGTGCTTCTGCAAGGCCGCGCCGGCTGGTCGCGCAAAGGACCGCTTCCAGCGCAGGCGAGCTACTACTACTCGGAGCCGCAGTTGGCAGTGATGGCTCAGGTCCGACGCGACGGCCGCAGCGAAAGCCGCCACGGCATCGCCTGGCTCGATCACGAATGGTCGAGCAGCCTGCTCGACCCCCGCGCTGCCGGCTGGGACTGGATCGGCATGAACCTCGCCGACGGATCGGCGCTCACGGCCTTCCAGATGCGCGCCCAAGCGCCCGGCACCGCGCCGCTATGGTCTTACGCTGCGCTGCGCGCGCCCGGCGGCGCCGTGCAGACCTTCGCGCCCGAACAGGTGAGCTTCACGCCGACCGCCACCTGGATCTCGCCGCGCACCCGGGCCACCTGGCCGGTGGCGCAAAGCCTTCGAGTGGGCCGCCGCCGGTTCGAGACTCGTCCGCTGATGCCCGACCAGGAACTCGACTCGCGGCGAACCAGCGGTGCGGTCTATTGGGAAGGCGCGAGCACCCTGCTCGAAGCCGGCCAGCCGGTCGGCCGGGGGTATCTCGAAATGACGGGGTATGTAGCACCGATCCAGCTCTGATCGCTCCCCGGCACAACACCTTTTTTCGCCTCACGCACCCGCAGCGCCGCTTCTAGAATGAAGCGCACCGTGACGGGCCCGCGGTCATGGCAAGCACTTCACCGGGAGACCGCATGCGCCTGCTGCGAAAGTTCTGGAACTTCCTCGGTCAATACCAGACGGCCGCGGTCCGATGGCTGCATGCCGCGGTGGTGATCGGCGTGATCGTGCAATTGCTCAACAGCAACGGCATGGCGTTCAACCGCACCACCGGCGCCGTGCTGGCCACGCCGATCGCCGAGTTCTCGACCTGGCTGCACATCGGACTGGGCTTGACGCTGGCGCCGCTCACCCTGGTCTTCATCGCGGTGGCGATCGGCACGCACGGCCTGCGCCATTACTTTCCCTACCTGTGGGGCGATCTGACGCAGGCCAAGGCCGACCTGGCCGCGTCGCTCCAGCTGCGTCTGGCCGAGCCCCAGCCCGGCGGGCTCGCCAGCATCGTCACCGGCCTGGGTTTTGGCGCCCTGCTGCTGGCGGTGGGCAGCGGATCGGTCTGGTTCGTGCTGTGGCGCAACGGATCGGCCTTCACCCACAGCGCCAAGGAAGTGCACGAGACCCTGGTGGGTCTGATCGAGGTCTATTTCGTCGGCCACGGCAGCATGGCCATGCTGCACTTTCTGTCATGGCTCAAAACCGCTCGCGCCCACCCCGCACCTGAGCGCCGCAATGAGCGATGAGAAAATCGAAACCATGAAAACGATCAGCGCCATTCCCCCCTGGTCCCTCGCGGCGCCGCTCGCCGGTGGCGTGTTGCTCGCGCTGGGTGGCCTCGGCCCCGGCGCGCTCAACACCAGCCTGCTGACGCTCGCCCTGGTGGCCTGCGTGCTCGCCGCGGTTCACCACGCCGAAGTGGTCGCGCACCGCGTGGGCGAGCCGTTCGGCACGCTGGTGCTGGCGATGGCGGTGACGGTGATCGAGGTGGCTCTGATCGTCTCGCTGATGCTCGCCGGCGGCGAGTCCACCGGCGCACTCGCCCGCGACACCGTGTTCGCGGCGGTGATGATCATCTTGAACGGCATGGTCGGGCTGTGTCTGCTCGCGGGCGGCTCGCGCTTTCGCGAGCAGAGCTTCGGCATCTATGGCGTCAACGCCGCACTCGCCACACTCGCGGCCATCCTGGTCCTGACCCTGGTGCTGCCCAATTACACGACCAGCGCCGCCGGCCCGGTTTACAGCTCATCGCAGCTCGCCTTCGTGGCGGTGGTCTCGCTCGTGCTCTACCTGACCTTCGTGCTGGTTCAAGCGGTTCGCCACCGCGATTACTTTCTGCCCGAGGACTCCGCAGCGGATGAAGAGGTTCACGCCGCGCCCCCGACCGCCATTGCCGCCATGGTGAGCGCGATGCTTCTGCTCGCCTGCCTCGCCGCGGTGGTGCTGCTGGCCAAGTCGCTCGCCCCCATCATGGAAGCGGCACTCGCCGCCGCGGGCGCTCCCAAAGCGGTGGTCGGGGTGCTGATCGCCGCCATCGTCCTGATGCCCGAGGCGCTCGCGGCGCTGCGCGCGGCGCGCGCCAACCGGCTCCAGACCAGCCTCAACCTGGCGCTGGGATCGGCGCTCGCGAGCATCGGCCTGACCATTCCGGCGGTGGCGATCGTCTCGCTCGCCACCGGCTGGACCCTCACCCTCGGCATCGACGCCAAGTCCACGGTCCTGCTGCTGCTCTCGCTGATGGTCGCCACGCTCTCGCTCGGCCAGGGCCGCACCACCGTGCTCCAGGGCGCGGTGCATCTGGTGATCTTCGCGGTGTATCTGTTCACCACCTTCGTTCCGTAACTCGTTCCGTAACTCGTTCC
>JAVVWR010000072.1:10238-12725 GCA_036652035.1 Burkholderiaceae bacterium
TCGTTCCGTAACTCGTTCCGTAACTCGTTCCATTAGGGCGGCGCGCTAGCATCGGGCTCCTTTCCGGAGCACCCGATGCACGCCCACCTCCTTCTGCCCGCGCTGGCGACTCTCGCCACCTTGTTCCTGCTGTTTGTCATGGCCGCGATCGTTGGCCGCGCGCGCGTGCGCTACGGCATTGCGGCACCCGCCACCAGCGGCCACGAGAACTTCGACCGCGCCTACCGGGTGCAGATGAACACGCTGGAGAACGTGGTTCTGTTCCTGCCCGCGCTGTGGCTCGCCGCCACCTTCTTCCACGCGCAGGTCGCCACCGTGCTCGCCGGGGTGTGGCTGATCGGCCGCGTCTGGTATGCCGCGGCCTATCTCAAGAATCCGGCCCGCCGCGGCCCGGGCTTTCTGCTCGCCTTTCTGGCCTGGGGTGGCTTGATGCTGATCGCCAGTTGGGGCGTGTTGCGCGCCCTGCTTTCGGCCTGAGCCTGCCATGAACCCTGCCGCCGGCCCCGCTCTTGCCAAGCGCCGCAAGCTCACGCCACTGCGCAACCTGCTGCCCTATCTGGCGGCCTACCAGGCGCAGATCGGCCTCGCCCTGCTGTTCCTTCTGCTCGCCGCGGGCGCCACGCTCGCCGCGCCAATGGCGGTGCGGCAGGTGGTTGACGCGGGCTTTGCCGCGCACCTCGCCGACGGCGCGGCGCGCCTGGCCGCCGTGCGCAGCGAGTTCCTCTGGCTGTTTGCGATCGCGGTGGCGATGGGGCTTTTCACCTCGGCGCGATTCTTCATGGTGAGCTGGCTGGGCGAACGGGTCACGACCGATCTGCGCCAGGCCGTGTATTCGCACGTATTGCAGCAAAGTCCGGGGTTTTTCGAAACGCTCAAGACCGGCGAAGTGCTCTCGCGCCTGACCACCGACACCACGGTGATCCAGAGCGCGGTGGGCTCGAGCGTGTCGATGGGGCTGCGCAACCTGGTGCTGCTGGTCGGCGCGCTGGTGATGCTGATCGTCACCAGCCCGCGGCTGGTACTGATGGTGCTGGCGATCGTCGCCCTGGTGGTGGTGCCGGCGGTTCTGTTTGGCGGCCGGGTGCGCAAGCTCTCACGCGCGAGCCAGGACCGGATCGCCGATTCCTCGGCGATCGCCGCCGAGGTTCTCAACGCGATTCCCGTGGTGCAGAGCTTCACCGCGCAAGGCGCGGAGACGGCGCGTTTTTCGCGCGCCAACGAACAGGCGTTTGCGGCCTCGGTGCGGCGCACCGGCGCGCGCGCCACGCTCACCGCCTTTGTCATCATCGGCACCTTTGCCGCACTTCTGGGCGGGATCTACAGCGGCGTGCAGGCCGTGGTCGATGGCCGCATCAGCGCGGGCGAGCTGTCGCAAAGCGTGCTCTACGTGATGCTGGTCGCCGGCAGCGTGGCCGTGCTCGCCGAGGTGTGGGGCGATCTGCTGCGCGCCTCGGGTGCGACCGAACGCTTGATGGAGCTGCTCGCCGAACGCTCGACCATCGCCAATCCGGCCGCGCCGCAGACCTTGCCGCGGCCGCAGGGCGGCGTGGCGGTCGAGTTCAAGGCCGTGAACTTTCGCTACCCGGCCCGGCCGCAGGTCGAGGTGATTCACGAGCTTTCGCTCGCCATGGCGGCCGGCAGCACCGTCGCCCTGGTGGGCCCCTCGGGCGCGGGCAAGACCACGATCTTCCAGCTGCTGCTGCGCTTCTACGACGCCACGACAGGCTCGATCCGCTTCGATGGCGTGGCGATCGACCAGCTCCGGCTCGACGATCTGCGCCAGCACATCGCCCTGGTGCCGCAAGAGCCGGTGATCTTCTCGACCGACGCGATGGAAAACATCCGCTACGGCCGCCCCCAAGCCAGCGACGACGAGGTGCGCACCGCCGCCCGCGCCGCCTACGCCGACGAATTTCTCAGCGCCCTGCCCGAGGGCTACCGCACGTTTCTGGGCGAGCGCGGCGTGCGGCTGTCGGGCGGACAGCGCCAACGGATCGCGATCGCCCGCGCCATCCTGAAAAACGCGCCGCTGCTCCTGCTCGACGAAGCCACCAGCAGCCTCGACGCCGAGGCCGAGCGCGTGGTCCAGCAGGCGCTGGAAGCGGCCATGAAAGACCGCACCACGATCGTCATCGCCCATCGCCTCGCCACCGTGCAGCGCGCCGACCACATCGTGGTGCTCGAACACGGCCGCGTGGTCGAGACCGGAACCCACAGCCAGCTCGTGGCCACCAACGGCCTGTACGCGCGCCTGGCCGCGCTGCAATTCACCGCCGACCCGGGCACCGCGGCACTCGCCTGAAACGCGGGCGATGCGCCGATCGTCGGCCGCCGCGGGCGCAGCCCGCGCTACAAAATCGTCTTGCTGGGAGTTGTAAACGCGGGCCGAGCCCGCGCTACAAAAGTGGCCTTGCTGGGAGTCGTAGCGCGGGCTCGGCCCGCGAGACCTCTGGGAGTCGTAGCGCGGGCTCGGCCCGCGGGACCTCA
>JAVVWR010000073.1:0-4426 GCA_036652035.1 Burkholderiaceae bacterium
CATGGGCGAGGGCACGAGCAAGTTGCTCAAGGCCTATCGCCAAGTGGTCCCCTATGTGTCGAAGGACCGCATCTTCACGCATGACGTCAACAACAGCGTTCGTTTCCTGAAGAAGCTCGATCCCAAGAGCTTGCAAGTCAAGCTGTAACTCCGCTGGCATCGCGCGGCGTGGCGGGTGATTCCCCCTTCGCCTTTCCCGCGCGCCGTGCCAACCGACGATTGACGCTCACCGGGCCGCTTGCCAAGCAAGCGGCCCTTTTTATTGCCGGCGGGTTGCTGGTCGAGATGGCGTCGAGGACTGCAGTGGCGTATCCGGAGCCCGCGGAAACACTGCGGACAAGGGTGCGTTTGACATTTTTAGGTGATTGATCGCGCGGAACGCGAGGTTTTTAGACCAATCGAGACCATTTTTTACAGGGTATCTGGTTTACCTGCCCGGCATTGTCCCTGGACGCTTTGTTTTACATCAGATCGGCGAAAGGTCGGCGCGCAAATGGACCGTCCAGACGGTACAGTTTCGATCGTTGCGGGGCCCACGGAAACATTGTGAAACAACTCCAATCCCCGCTCGCGGAGCCAGAGTCTCGAGGTGTCGAGTCGGGTCAGCGCCTGGGAAAGGTGGGGTTTGGCTGTTTCTGCAGCGACTGGGTTAAGAGCTGCCGGTCGCCTCGGCTGGGTTTCGATCGGAAGCCGTTCCTCGTGAACCGATTCGCCCGCAGTGATGAAAGAGAAAACACCTGCGTCTCCGGGTGGCGGCTTTTGTGGTGGTCTGACGCAGACATTGACGAAAAGCTGGCGGTGATTGACGGCGGGCTTGTCAATGGCGGACACCGTCGGTGGCGCTTGAGGTTTTTGAGGCGCGGCGCTGGAAATGAGAGAAACGCAGTGACTGCGCGCGGCAAAGGTTTTTTAGTGTTTTCCACTTTTCTTGACCATCCTGTGAGTTGAGAGTGTTATGAAAAAGATCAAAGTAATCTCGCTGGTGATTGCCGGCCTGTTTCCCCTGATGGCGAATGCGGCCACCCACACCCTGAATGGCCGGGATCTGACTGTCGATAAGCTGTGGGAAATGACCCAGCCGGGCGAGGACGTGACCATCTCGAAAGACGGCTGGGAGCGCATCAAGGCGTCCTACAAGGGACCGATCGACGCCGCCAAGGACGGCCGCAGCATCTACGGCCTGACCGTCAACTTTGGCGATCTGAAGGACCAGAAAGTGGCTGGTGCGATGGTCGAGCAAGAGCCCAACCGCACCGCCTCGATCGAGTTCAACGAGCGCCAGATGCGGATCCAGGCCGCTGGCGTCGAGCCCTGGCTGGCCGATCGCCTCTCGAAGATGGCGATGATCATCCGCGTCAACCAGATGGCTGCTGGCTACACCGGCATGAGCGTCGAGGCCGCCAACGCCTTCGTTGAGTACATCAACAACGACGTCTACCCGCTGATTCCGAGCCGCGGCTCCGAAGGCGCCAACGACCTGAGCCAGGTCACCCACATCGGTCTGGCGCTGATGGGCGAATGGGACGTGGTCTACCAGGGCAAGCGTCAGCCGGCGGCCGAGGTCCGCAAGAAGCTGGGCTTGAAGCCCTACCGCCCCTTCGGCATGGACGGCATCTCGATCCTCTCCAACAGCAACGTCGCCGAGGCGATTTCGATCGACGCGATCAAGCGCACCGAGCACCTGCTTGACCTGACGCCGACCATCATCGCCGCCGGTCTCGAAACGCTCAACGGCAACATCACCCCCTTCCTGTGGCACACCGTTGACACCAAGGGCTGGCCGCAGGGCCACGAAGCGAGCGAAGCCGTGCTTGCCGCGCTCAAGGGCTCGTACCTGTGGAAGAAAGACGCCAAGCGCTCGTTGCAGGATCCGCTCAGCTTCCGTTCTTCGGCCCTGATCCTGGCGACCGCCAAGGAAGAGCTGCGTCAGGCCAAGGAACTGCTCAACGCCGCGGTCAACCACACCACCGACAACCCGATCGTTCACACCAACGGCCGCAACGACCTCTGGTACAGCAATCTTGAAGCGGTGACGATGCTCAACGCCGGTTCGGACAAGGTGTTTGTCAACTCCGGCTCGAACTTCGACAACACCCAGCTCGCGG
Organism: Burkholderiaceae bacterium; assembly: GCA_036652035.1. GTDB lineage: Bacteria > Pseudomonadota > Gammaproteobacteria > Burkholderiales > Burkholderiaceae_F > JAEZVV01. The sequence continues at coordinate 2,106 of JAVVWR010000073.1, forward strand.
TGCAGATCGAATCGCTCTCGCGTGCCGTGGCCCAGGTGCTGCACACCTCGATGTGGCGCATGACCCAGGTGGTCGATCCCAAGCGCACCAAGATGAAGATGTACCTGGTCGCCAAGGAAAACGTCGGCGGCGACAGCTTCGCCAACATCGCCCAATCGGCCTCCGGCCTCTACGCCGAAGCCATGGCCCTGACCAATAGCGTGACGCTCTACGGCGTGCCGACCTCGATCGGCATCGAAGAGACCTTCAGCAACGTCAACGTCACCGCCGACCGCCTGCGTCAGATGGTCAACATCGGCTACGAACTCTTCTCGTACGAAGTGCTGCACCACACGCAAGGCATGGACATGCGTGCGCGTGAAGAAGGCAAGGCCTTGGGCGAAGGCACGACCCAGCTGCTCAAACAGTACCGCCAGCACGTTCCGTATGTGATCAAGGACCGCGCTTTCACGCTCGACATCAATAACGGTGTTCGCTTCCTCAAGGCGCTTGACCCCAAGACCCTGGCGGTCAAGCCCTAGGCCGGCAACCCAACCGATCCGGCGCTGGCGCCGGGGACCCGGGCCCGCCCCCAATCCCCGCGCCCGTCGCCGTGAACCTCCAGGGCCGACCGCCAATGGCGGCCCCGCAATCAGTAAAGGTGAGACTCATGATGAAGAAGTTGAGTGCTGTGGCCACGCTGGCCGCGCTGTGCGCTCTGGCGGCTCCCGCCGCTGCTCAAACCAAGGTCGAGCTCTACGGCGTCCTTGACGGTGGCCTGCAATACATCGACCGCGCCGACATCGGCGGCGTGGCGCAAGACTCCACTTTTGGCGTCTCGAGCGGCACCTTCTACGGCAACCGCTTCGGCCTGCGCGGCTCGGAAGAACTGGGCGGTGGCGTCAAGGCGATCTTCGCTCTCGAGAACGGCTTCAACCTCGACACCGGCAAACTGGGCGAGGACGGCAACCTGTTCTCGCGCCAGGCCTACCTCGGCCTCGACAGCGGCATGGGCAAGGTCGCGATCGGCCGTCTGGCGGCCCTGAGCTCGGCCTATGGCGACTTCGACATGACCTGGCAGATGGACCCGTTCGAAGGCGGCATGGGCGACGCCGGCTTGAGCGCCTTCCCGATGCCGTGGAACGTCAACAACGCCGCGGTCTATCGCTCGCCCGACATGAAGGGTCTGATCGTCTCGGGCATGTATTCGTTCGCGACCGATGGCAAAGAGCAGCCGGGCCTCGACAACAACACCCGCTACGCCGGTGTTGCCGCCAACTACGCCGTCGGCGGCCTGTGGTCCGGTCTGACCTACGAGACCATCACCGCGGTTGCCAACAGCGGCATTGCCGACCAGAAGATCCTGAAAGTCGCTGCCAACTACGACTTCGGCATGGTCAAGCCCTTTCTTGCCTATGCCAAGGGCGGCGACTGGCAGCTGGGCAACAACTACCAGGGCGGTGATCTGGGCACGACCGCTTTCGATACCGACTCCTACCTGGTCGGCTTCACGGCGCCTCTGTTCAAGGGCCTGCTGCGCGGTTCTTACCAGTTGCTCGACGGCAAGGCCGCTAACAATGCCGCGGGCGAAAAGGTCGAAGCCGAGCGTCAGGTCTGGTCGCTGGGCTATACCTACGACCTGAGCAAGCGCACCACCGTCTACGGCGTGGTGTCGATGTCGATCGGCGGCCAGTCCTTCGACAAGGACGATCAAGCCGGCTACCAGATGGCCAATCTTGAGGGTCGTTCGGACTACAACCGCACCATGACCTCGGTCGGTCTGAAGCACAGCTTCTAAGCGTTCCGGCGTCACACACAAAGACCAGGCCGCTCTGAAAAGAGCGGCCTGGTTCGTTTCCGGGGTTCAGAAGCTTTGCTGTCGCGCCGCCATCTGGCGCAGCAGTGGCGGTGGCGAGAATCGCTCGCCGTAGCGCGCTGCGAGCTGCTCGGCGCGTTCGATGAAGGCGGCCAGGCCAACTCCGTTGATGAACTGCAGCGTGCCTCCGGTCCAGGGCGGAAAGCCGATGCCGAGGATCGATCCGAGGTTGGCGTCGCGCGCGTGGTCGACCACACCTTCCTCGAGGCAACGAACCGAGTCGATCGCCTGCACATAGAGCAAGCGGTCGGCGACTTCCTGCACCAGCGCTTCCGAGTCCGCTGGCGTGTGCCTGGCGGGCAATGGCGAGGCCGATTTTGCGAGCGCGGCAAGGCCGTCCCATAAATGTTTGGGCGCGCCCGCGGGGTAGTCGTAAAAGCCGGCGCCGGCCGCGCGCCCGGTGCGGCCTTGCGCCACCAGCGCGCGCAGCACCCGCTCGGCCGCGGATTCGGCCAGCCCCTCGGCC
>JAVVWR010000073.1:4526-12717 GCA_036652035.1 Burkholderiaceae bacterium
ACCGAGTTTGTCCTGCAGCGCGAGCGGGCCGACCGGAAAGCCCGCCATCAGGCTGGCGCGCTCGATCAGCGCGGGGGGGATCCCTTCCTCGACCATGCCGACCGCCTCGCCGAGCAGCTTGCTGATCACGCGACGGGTGTAGAAGCCGCGCGAGTCGTTGACCACGATCGGCGTCAGGCCCAGCTGCAGCACGTAGTCGTAGGCGCGTGCCACCGTCGCCGGGCGGGTCTCGCGGCCGGCAATGATCTCGACCAGCTGCATCTTGTCGGTCGGCGAACAGAAGTGCAGCCCGACAAAGTGGGTGGGTTGGCTGCTCGCTTGCGCCAGGTCGCTGATCGGCAGGGTCGAGCTGGTCGAGGCGAACAGGGCCCCGGCCGTGAGCCCGGGTTCGGCCTCTCGCATGACCTGCGCCTTGAGTTCTCGGCTCTCAGGCACCGCCTCGATGATCAGCTCGCAGCCCGCCAGATCGGTGGCGTCGGCGGTGGTGGTGATGCGGGCGAGCAGTTGGTCGCGCTGCGCTGGCGTCATCCGGCCGCGCTCGACGTGTTGATCGGCGCGCTGGCGGCTGAGCGCCTTGCCGGTCTCGGCCGCCTCGAGCGAAACGTCTTTCAGCACGCAATCGATGCCGCGGCTCGCATTGGCCCAGGCGATGCCGCTGCCCATCATTCCGGCGCCGAGAATGCCGACCCTGGCCAACGGCGGGCTCGCCGGCGCGGCCGGGCGCGAGGCGCCGGCCTTGACCTCGTTGAGCGCGAAGAAGAGGGTGGCGATCATGTTTTTTGCGACCGGCCCGGTGGCGAGCTGCGTGAAGTAGCGCGACTCGATCCGGCACGCGGTGTCGAAGTCGACCGCCAGCCCCTCGACCGCTGCGCACAGGATCGCCTTGGGCGCGGGAAACACGCCCTGGGTCTTGGCGATCAGCATGGCGGGCGCGGCCATGATCATCTGAGCGATCTGGGGGCTTGCCACGCCACCGCCCGGAAGCTTGTAGCCCTTCTGGTCCCAGGGCTGGACTGGCGCCGGGTTGGTGGCGATCCAGGCACGGGCGCGGGCCATCAGATCGGCCGCATCGCTCGCGAGCTCGACCAGTTCGAGGTCGGCGGCCTCGGCTGGCTTCATCAGCTTGCCTTCGGCGAGCAGGGACAAGCCCGCCTCCAGCCCGAGCCGGCGAATCGTGCGCACCACGCCGCCAGCGCCGGGCATCAGGCCCAGCGTCACCTCGGACAGGCCGAGCTGGATGCGGGGGTCGTTCAGACACACGCGGTGGTGGCAGGCGAGACCGATCTCCCAGCCGCCGCCCAGGGCCGAGCCGGCAATCGTCGCCACCACCGGGCGGCCAAGCTTTTCGATCCGGCGCAGCAAAGTCTTTATGGCCTCGCCGTTGGCGAACACGGCGGCCGCGTCGGCCGGGCCAATCGCCAGCATCGCCTTGAGGTCGGCGCCCGCGCAGAAGGTCTTCTTGGCCGAGCTGAGAATCACGCCGCGAATGGCTTCGCGATCGGCCTCGAGCCGGGTGACCGTTTCCGCCAGCGCCGGCAGAAACAGCGCGTCGATCTTGTTGACCGGCTCATCGGGCCAGTCCATCACCAGGGTGACGATGCCGTCGGCCTGGGTGTAGGCAATCGGGTTCATGCTGGGCGGCCCTCTCACACGCGCTCGATGATGGTGGCGATTCCCATGCCGCTGCCCACGCACAGCGTGGCCAGGCCGCGGCGCAATTGGCGGCGCTCGAGTTCATCGAGCAGGGTGCCAAGGATCATGGCGCCGGTCGCTCCCAGCGGATGGCCCAGCGCAATCGCGCCGCCGTTGACGTTGACCTTGCCGGCCGGCACCCTGCAGTCCTTCATGAACTTGAGCGGCACCGCGGCAAAGGCCTCGTTGACCTCGAACAGATCGATGTCCTCAAAGCCCAGCCCGGCAATGGCGAGCGCCTTGCGCGCCGCGGGCGCGGGGCCGGTGAGCATGATGGTTGGGTCAAGCGCGATCACCGCGGCGGCGATGATCCGCGCGCGCGGCGTGAGCCCGAGCTGGCGGCCGGCGGCCTCGCTGCCGATCAACAGGGCGGCGGCGCCGTCAACGATGCCCGAGGCGTTGCCAGCGGTGTGGCGGTGGGCGATGCGCTCGAGCTCGGGGTAGCGCTGCAGCGCCACCGCGTCAAAACCGACCGCGCCGAGTTGCTCGAAGGCGGGCTTGAGCGCGGCCAGGCTGGCGGCGCTGGCGTCAAGGCGCAGGTAGTCGTCGCGCTCAAGAATCGTCAGGCCATTGGCGTCGCGCACCGGCACCACCGAGCGCGCAAAGCGCCCGCCCGCCAGCGCCGCGGCCGCGCGCTGCTGAGAGGCGAGCGCAAAAGCGTCGAGCGCTTCGCGCGAGAAACCTTCGAGGGTGGCGATCAGGTCGGCGCTGATGCCTTGTGGAACGAAGTGAGTGGCGAGGCTGGTCTGCGGATCGCCTGCCCAGGCGCCGCCGTCGCTACCCATGGGGACGCGCGACATCGATTCGACGCCGCCGGCGACCACCAGGTTTTCCCAGCCCGAGCGGACTTTCTGCGCAGCCAGATTGACCGCCTCCAGCCCCGAGGCGCAGTAGCGGTTGATCTGAACCCCGGCCACGCCCACGTCCCAGCCTGCCAGAACGGCAGCGGCCTTGGGCAGGACGCTGCCTTGCTCGCCCACCGGGCTGACGATGCCCATCACCACGTCGTCGACGTGGCGGGTGTCGAGGTCATTGCGAAGGCGCAGCGCTTCCAGCACGGTGGTGGCGAGCGTGATGGGCTTGACCTCGTGCAGGCGGCCGTCGGCGCGGCCCTTGGAGCGCGGCGTGCGAACCGCGTCGTAGATGAACGCTTCTGGCATCGGGTCTCCATCGGTGGCCTTTTTGTGCGTGCAGCTTGGCATGGCGGATCGGACCGTGCCGGGCGCGATTTAGTGGGGCTGCTCTCTTGACCGAGGCGGCAGTGTGGGGCAGCACGGTCGGTGGTGGGCCGCTGGCTCATCTTCTCGAAACTACGGTAGCGGCATTCGCAGCCGCAGCCGTCGTGGGATCATTGAGCGATGCAACTGACACGATTTACCGACCTGGGTTTGCGGGTGCTGATGTACCTCGCTCACGTGCCGCCGGGCCAGCTGGCTACCGCGGGTGAAATCGCGTCGGCGCACGAGGTGTCGCTCAACCACATTGCCAAGGTGGTGCAGTTTCTGGCGCAACAGGCTTGGGTCGATTCGCAGCGTGGGCGCGGCGGTGGGCTGGCGCTCGCCTTGCCGCCGGCGGCTTACCGCCTTGACCGCGTGGTGCGCGCGCTCGAAGGCGATCAGGAACTGATCGATTGCGGCCATCCCCCCTGCAAGCTCGGCGGCAGCTGCGCCTTGCAGCGCAGCCTGCATGAGGCGCGCGAGGCGCTCTACGCCAGCCTGGCGCGCCAGACCCTGGCCGATCTGCTCACCCCGGCGTTGCGCCAGACCATCGCCCAGATCCGGCCGGTCGCGGTCTAGGGCACACCGCCGCTCTACACGAAGTGCAGGACCGCGCCGCAGCCAATGTCGTGCTGGCGCGGCAGCCAGTCGCGCGCCCAGCCGGTGCAGTGGCAGGCATACAGCGTCGGGCTGCCCCGTCGTTGCAAGGACTGGCGCAAGCGCCACACATGTGCGGGGCCGGCGGTCTGCAGATGGAGTCCGCCCACCACGTCGCTGACGCGCTCGCAGCCGGTGACGGCGCGGGCGTGGTCAATCATGGCCGTGATGCCTGAGTGCGAGCAGCCGCTGAGAATGACCAGGCCGTCGCGGCCGCTCCAGACGAGCGCCGAGTCGTCGCGAATCGCATCGGCTTGTTCGCCCTCGGGGCGACCGATCACGCCCAGCGTGGCGCGATCGGTCGTGGCGGGAATCTCACCGAGAAAGCAGAAGCGATCTGACATCGCCAGGGGTGTGGCGGTCGGCCGGACCTCGAAACCGGCTTCGATGGCGGTGGCCGCCAAAGGTGGGCCGAGCCGCCGTTCGTTCGACCATGGGTGGTCGCGCACATGGCGCCGCAGGAACGCGTCGGGGTGAGCGATCAGCGGCGGTCGCAGCCCGCGGCGGCCGAACCAGTCGATCAGGGCGGGCAGGCCGCCGGTGTGGTCGTGGTGGCCGTGCGACAAGACGATCGCATCGAGCGTGGCGAGGTCGATCCCCATGCGCTGGGCGTGATCGATGACGCGGTCGTCGGTGCCGGTGTCAAACAGCAGGCGGGTATCGGCGTCGCAGACATAGGCCGAAAAGCCGGCGGTCGGGGTGAGATCGGCGCGGGTCGAGTGGTTATCGACCAGGATCGAAATGCTGAGGCTCATGGCGGCGCTCGACGGGCAAAGCCAACATTCTGGGCGCGGCCGGATGGGGTGCCTTGACTCCGGGCAGCCGGTCCGGTCGCCGCCGCGTGCGCTGCGCCATGCCTTGGATCTGGATCAGGCGCCGGTGCCAGCGCGGGGCTTAATGAGCCCGGCCTGCTTGAGGTGGCGGTACAGGGTGCGTTCGCTGATGCCGAGCTTCTGTGCCAGTTCGCTGCGCGAGCCGTCGTGGCCGGCGAGTTCGAGCGCGAGGCGCTCGCTGGCGGCCGATGGCTGGAGTTCGAGCTCGGCCGGCGGCGCGATCACGTCGGCGGGCAGATGGTCGATGCCGATGGTGTCGCCGTCGCACATCAGGCTGGCGCGCTCGAGCAGGTTGCGCAGCTCGCGGATATTGCCCGGATAGTCGTAGTGCTCGAGTGCGCTCATGGCCGCGGCCGACACCTTCAGGCGGCGGCTGCCATCGACTCGCGCCAGCAGCGCCGGCACCAGCAGCGGCAGATCGGAGCGGCGCTCGCGCAAGGCCGGCACCGGGATCGGAAAGACGTTGATGCGGTAATAGAGGTCGGCGCGAAAGCGGTCGGCGGCGATCATCTGGCGCAGCCGGCGGTGGGTGGCCGAGACGATGCGGATATCGGCGCGCTTGAGCTCGGTCGAACCCACGCGGCGGTAGGTGCCGGTCTCGAGCAGCCGCAGCAGCTTGACCTGCAGGCTGAGCGGAATCTCGCCCACTTCGTCGAGAAACAGGGTGCCGCCGCAGGCGGCTTCGACCAGGCCCGCCTTGCGCGCGCTGGCGCCGGTAAAGGCACCGCGTTCATGGCCGAAGAGTTCGCTCTCGAACAAGGCTTCGGGCAGGCCGCTGCAATCGACCGCCACGAAGGGACGGGCCGAGCGCAGGCTGGCCTGGTGGATGGCATGAGCGACCAACTCCTTGCCGGTGCCGGATTCGCCTTCGAGCAGGACCACGGCGTCGGATTTCACCACCCGCGCCATCAGGCCAAGCATGTGCTGGAAGGCGGACGAGCGCCCTACCAGGCCTTGAGCTTCGGCCAGGCCGCGGGCGATCGGCAGCGGCGCCATCTTCTCGACGAAGTAACGGACTTCACCGTCGGCGCTGCGCAGCGGTGTGAGCTCGATGTTGACGTATTCATCGCCGCGCGGTGTGCGATGCAGATGCAGCACCCGCTCTCGCCCGCCCGACTCGCGGCTGCGGCTGCGCGGGCAGGATTCGCCCGCCTGGTCGCAGGGGCGGTCGTAGTGGTGCGAGACCTCATAGCAATGCCGGCCCACCACGTCGCGGCCGCCAGCGAGTTGCTCGCGATAGGCCGGATTGGCCGCGACGACTCGATATTCCTGGTCGAACACGATGTGAGGTTCGGGGCTGGCGTCGAGAAGACAGACCAGTTCAACGAGTGAGGGGGGGATCAGATTCACGGCACGACGATCTTTGTTGAGCTGCCATCGTATGGCAGTGCTGGCTGGCAGTGGCTGGCGGCGTCTTGGTGTTTTCGCGCAAGGGATCGGCTTTAAATCGCGGTCGCGGGGCTGCGGCGCGGTGTTTCAGGGCCTGGCCCAAGTCTTGCAAAAGAGAAGTTGGCAGCGGCGCCGACGCATGGGCGGCGCTTGGCTGCCAGCCTTTGGATAGGGAATCGACATGGCCTTGATTGCACTGACAGCCCAAAACCGCAAGACCATCACCGCGCACGCGGGGATGTGCCGCAACTTTCTTTTGTTCGACCTCGAGGGGGCAGCGATTGGTGTGCCGCGACTGCTTGAGTTCGAGCGCGAGCAGAGCCTGCACGAGATGCAGGACGGCGTGGCGCACCCGCTCGATGGCGTGGATGTTCTGATTTCGGCGGGCATGGGAGCTGGCTTGCAGCAGAAGCTGGCGCGCCGCGGGATTCAGGCCTTTGTCACGACCGAGCTGGATCCGGCACGCGCGGTCGCTTTGTTTGCCCGTGGTGAACTTCCCACCTTGGCGCCCGGTGCTGGCGAGTCTCATGGCCATCACGATCATGGCCACGGACAGGGCTGTGGTCAGTGTGCTTGCCGTGCTTGAGGCGGCCGTCATCGAGCGGCGCAACGAAGCGTCGCCGCAGCCGGCTGCGGCCTCGGTCAGCGCGTCCCAGCACGGCGGCGAGCCGCATCGGGGCGCCCGGCCCGGTACGGTTCTGGTGGTCGATGACCATCCCATGCTGCGCTGGGGCATGGCCCAGCTGCTGGCGACCGACGCCGCGCTGGAGCTGGTGGGCCAGGTCGATAGTCCGTGCCAAGCCTTGGCTCTGGCGCAAGAACGCCGGCCGGACCTGATCCTGCTCGGACTCAACATGAAGGGCGGCGGTGAGCTTCTGCGCGCACTCAAAGCCGACGATCCGGCACGGCGCGTGGTGATCTTGACCACGGCTGAGGCGACCGAGGCATTGATTGAAGCGATCCGCATGGGCGCCAGCGGTTATCTGTCGGTCGACATCGAGCCCGACGCCTTGTTAGTTCAGGTGAAGGCGGCGCTGCGCGGCGACACAGTGGTCTGTGATGCTCTCGCTGCCGCACTCGCCAGCGCGCTACGCGAGGAGCCGATCCCGGGGGCGGGCGAGCGGAGCGATCTGACCGGCCGCGAGCAGGATGTCTTGCGCGGTGTGGCTGCGGGGATGAGCAACCAGATGATCGCCGACGAGCTGGTCATCAGCATCGGGACCGTGAAGGTGCACATCAAGCACATTCTCAAGAAGCTCGGCTTTCGGTCGCGCCTGGAGGCGGCGGTGTGGGCGCTCAAGCGCGGCTACAAGCTCGCGCGCTAGGTGTGTCGCCCGATCCCGGCCGGGCGATCGGCGGGCGAGCGGTCAGCGCCCGCGTCAGGACGATCTCGGCCTTGCGCTGAGCGTCTGGAGGGGCGTTGCGGGCTCAGCGGTCCGCGGGAGTAAAGCCGGTGTCCGCGCCCTTGAGCAGCGGATCCGGCAGTAGCCTTTGCATCAGATCAAAGAAGCGGTCGTAGAACTTTCCGGCCGGAATGGTTTCGGAGGCGACCTTGACCAAGGACTCGTGGTTGGACGACACCGGCACCGAGATCGAGCCGATTGCGCTCACCCCCACGCTGGTGGAGTTGGTGCTCTTCTTGATGGCGTAACGGTCTTGCAGCGCCGACACGTAAGCGGTGGCGACCTTGGAGTCGATCGCCTCGGGCACGCAGACGATGGTGAAGACGAGTTCGATGTGCACCTCGCCATCGGGTTGGAAGCGCTTGCTGCCGGTGATGACGTCTGAGCTGCTGTTGCGGTTGATCACATAACCCTGGCTCAGCAGGGCACGGCGGGCGGCTTCGCAGGTGTCGTCGACGCTGGCGTCGAACAGACGCGAGAAAGTCCCGTCGGCCTGGAAGTGTTCGTTCTGATAGACCGAGAGCTTGCCATCGCCGTTGAGGCCAACGTCCCCCAGGCTACCGCAGCCACTCAGGGCGGTCAGCGTCAGCAGGCTGGTCAGAAGGGGCGTGAGAGCGGATCGATTCATGGCAGAAAAACGAAAAGTCATGACGAGCCAATTGGCCGGGCTCGGGTTTGCGCTGGGATGGCGGCCTTGGCATGGCCGGTCCACGGTGTTTCGATCACTACCTTACAGCGTTGATAGGAACGCTCACCTGAGGTTTTTGCTCTCGCTTTCCCTGATGCTTGCGGGCGAGCGGCCGAAGCCTTGAACTGGTGGGCGCCGAGGGATGGCCAACGAGAAGACGACGCCTCGAAGACCTTCGCCGTCGTGGCGCGACTGTGGTCGCGGTGGCGAATGCCATGGGCCTTGCTTTGTCGGTTGGTGCGCGCGTTGACCGGGCCCGGCGACCGACACGGGCGACCTGGCGCACTCGCAAAAGCTGCTGGCACACAAGAA
>JAVVWR010000074.1:0-12500 GCA_036652035.1 Burkholderiaceae bacterium
CGAATCCCTCCCTGGGCACCAAGATTCACTTTGAATGTACGCGAGCCCTTTGGGCTCGCACGTGCATTCAAAGTGCCACAGGCCTCGCGCTGCGAGGCCTGCTCAGTCAAGGACCGTTTTCTGCGTCCTGCCTTGCTTGTGTCGTGCCTTTGGCGCGTCAGTTTTCACTCTCTTCTGGCCAGTCAAGCCATGAACGAACTCAAACTTTCCGATTTCGATTTCGATCTGCCGCCCGAGCTGATCGCTCAGCATCCGCTCGCCCATCGCACCGACTCGCGTCTGTTGCGGGTGCTGGCCGACGGATTTGAGGATCTCTCTTTTGCCGATCTCGAAGGCCTGTTGCGGCCGGGTGATCTGCTGGTCTTCAACGACACCCGCGTGATCAAGGCGCGGCTGCATGGCGCCAAGGAGAGCGGCGGCCGCATCGAGGCGCTGGTCGAGCGCGTCACGACGCCGACCCGCGCGATCCTGATGATTCGCGCCAGCAAGTCGCCCAAGCCCGGCAGCCGGGTTTTGTTTGGCGAGGGTGACGCCACTGTCGCCGCGACCGTGATCGGCCGCCAGGACGAGTTCTTCGAGCTCGACTTCGGTTGCGACGTTCTGGCCGTGCTCGATCGCCTGGGCGAAGTGCCGCTGCCGCCCTACATCACCCATGGCGCCGACGCGGCGGACGAGAGCCGTTACCAGACCGTCTACGCCGCCCATCCTGGCGCGGTGGCCGCGCCCACCGCCGGGCTGCATTTCACCCCCGAGCTGATCGCCGCTCTGCGTGCGCGCGGCGTCGAGACCGCTTTTGTCACCCTGCACGTGGGCGCTGGCACCTTCCAGCCGGTGCGGGTCGAGAACATCGCCGAACATCGCATGCACTCCGAGTGGTACAGCGTGAGTGCCGACGACGCTGCACGGATCAACGCCGCCAAAGCCGCCGGCCGGCGCGTGGTGGCGGTGGGCACCACCAGCCTGCGCGCGCTCGAATCGGCGGCGCTGGATGCTCCGGCTGGGCAGGTGCTCGCGGGCAGCCGCGACACCCGGATTTTCATCACCCCGGGCTACGGCTTTCGCATCGTCGACGCCTTGATCACCAACTTCCACCTGCCCAAGTCCACGCTGCTGATGCTGGTCTCGGCCCTGGTCGGGTCCGAGACGATCCGTGCCGCTTACGCTCATGCGATCGCCCACCGCTACCGTTTTTTCAGCTACGGCGACGCGATGCTGCTTGAAAGGAGGGCCTGATGGCCTTGAAATTCGAAGTCCTCGCCACCGAGGGTCGCGCCCGCCGCGGCACGCTCACGCTCAACCACGGCGTGGTCCAGACCCCGATCTTCATGCCGGTGGGCACCTACGGCACGGTCAAGGCGATGGCGCCCAACGAGCTCGAGCAGGACGGCGCCCAGATCGTCCTGGGCAACACCTTCCACCTGTGGCTGCGCCCCGGGCTCGACGTGATCGAGGCGCACGGCGGCCTGCACCGCTTCATGGGCTGGGACAAGCCGATCCTGACCGACTCGGGCGGTTTTCAGGTTTTCTCGCTCGGCAAGCTGCGCAAGATCAGCGAAGAAGGCGTGCGTTTTTCCTCGCCCATCAACGGCGACAAGCTGTTTCTGCCGCCGGAAGAATCGATGCGGATCCAGAAGGTGCTCAACTCCGACATCGCGATGGTGTTCGACGAGTGCACGCCTTACGAGATCGACGGTCGCCCCGCCACCGAGCAGGAAGCCGCCGACTCGATGCGGCTTTCCTTGCGCTGGGCCAAGCGCTCGCGCGAGGCGTTTGATGCGCTCGAGAATCCCAACGCGCTCTTTGGCATTGTCCAGGGCGGGATGTACGAGCACCTGCGCGAGGAGTCGCTCGCCGGTCTGACGGACATCGGTTTTCACGGTTACGCCATCGGCGGGCTGTCGGTGGGCGAGCCCAAGCCCGAGATGATGCGAATCCTCGACCACCTCGCGCATCAGTTGCCGGCGGACCGGCCGCGTTACCTGATGGGCGTGGGCACGCCCGAGGACTTGCTCGACGGCGTGGGTTACGGCGTCGACATGTTTGACTGCGTGATGCCCACCCGCAACGCGCGCAACGGCTGGCTCTTCACACGCTTTGGCGACGTCAAGCTGCGCAACAGTCGCTACCGCGACGACACCCGTCCGCTTGATCCCACTTGCAATTGCTACACCTGCCGCCATTTCAGTCGGGCCTATCTGCATCACCTGCAGCGGGTCAACGAGATCCTCGGTGCGCGCCTGAACACGATCCACAACCTGCATTTTTATCTGGGCCTGATGCAGCAGGCGCGCGACGCGCTTGACGCCGGCCGCTTTGAAGCGTTCCGCGCCGAATTCGCCGCCGACCGTGCGCGCGGCGTGGAGTAGAAACCCCCGGCAGCTCCGGGTAACCCGGGCGCCTGGATATAATCTTTCGATTACTGTGCGGGCTCGTTCCGTGCTTGAAGTTCACTGATTCCTTTGGAGACTGCCGTGTTCCTGATTTCCGACGCTTACGCCCAGGCCGCGCCCGCCGCGCAAGCCGGTCCCGAGTCGATGCTGACCTCGGTCGGCTTCATGGTCCTGATCTTCGTTGTCTTCTATTTCCTGTTGATCCGGCCGCAAGCCAAGCGCCAGAAGGAACACAAGGCGATGATCGACGCCCTCAACAAGGGCGACGAAGTGGTCTCCGCCGGCGGCATCGTCGGCAAGCTCACCGAGCTGTCCGACCAGTACATCACGGTCCAGGTGGCGGCGGTTGATGGCAAGCCGGTTGAGATCTCGATGCAGCGCGCGGCGATCCAGACCCTGCTGCCCAAGGGCACGATCAAGTCGCTCTGATGTCTCCCGCGGGCGCCAATCGGCGCCCGTCTTTCTTTCTCCTGCCGCATCGAAGACCGAGCGTCTGCCGTCAAGGCCGACCGGGGTTCTTGCCATGAACCGATATCCGCTCTGGAAATACCTCGTCATCGTCGTCGCGCTAGTGATCGGCGTTGTCTACACCCTGCCCAACTTCTACGGCGAATCGCCCGCGGTGCAGGTGTCCTCGCAGAAGGCGACGCTCAAGATCGACACGGCTACCTTGAGCCGGGTCGAAACCCTGTTGGCCGAAGCCAAGATCGCGCCCGAAGGCGTGTTCTTTGAGCAAGGTGCTCAACAGGCGACGATCCGCGTGCGTTTCAAGCCGACCGAAGCTGAATTGCAGCTCAAGGCGCGCGAAGTGATCGAGCACGCCCTCAATCCGGTGGTGTCCGACCCTTCGTACGTGGTCGCGCTCAACCTGGTCCCCAATACACCGCAGTGGCTGCTCGCAGTCCGCGCGTTGCCGATGTACCTCGGCCTTGACCTGCGCGGCGGCGTGCACTTCCTGTTGCAAGTCGACATGAAGGCAGCGATCGAAAAACGGATCGAAGCCATCAGTGGCGATCTGCGCACCTTGCTGCGCGACAAGAACATCCGTCACTCGGGCATCGTGCGCGATGACCAGCAGGTTGAAATCAAGTTCCGCGATCTCGAGACCCGCGCCAAGGCCGAAGACCTGCTGCGCGATCAGATGCGCGAGTTGGTGCTGACCGAGACCCAGGTCGGCTCCGACTATGCCCTCGTCGCCTCGCTGGCGCCGAGCGCGATCAAGAGCGTCCAGGACTACGCGCTTAAGCAGAACATCTCCACGCTGCACAACCGCATCAACGAGCTGGGCGTGGCCGAGCCCGTGATCGCCCAGCAGGGCGCCGACCGCATCGTGGTGCAGCTGCCTGGCGTGCAGGACACGGCCAAGGCCAAGGACATTCTGGGGCGCACGGCAACCCTCGAAGTTCGCATGGTCGATGACAGCCCCGACGCGATCGCGGCGCTGGCCTCGGGCAACGTGCCGTTTGGCGACGAGCGTTACAACGACAAGGACGGTCGCCCGATCCTGGTCAAACGCCAGGTGGTTCTGACCGGTGACAACCTCAACGACGCCCAGCCCGGCTTTGACTCGCAGACCCAGGAGCCGACCGTCAACCTGACGCTCGACCCCAAGGGGGCGCGCATCTTCAAGGATGTGACGCGTGAGAACGTTGGCAAGCGGATGGCGATCATCCTGTTCGAAAAGGGCAAGGGCGAGGTCGTGACCGCGCCGGTGATCCGCTCCGAGATCGGTGGCGGCCGGGTTCAGATCTCGGGCCGCATGACGGCGATCGAAGCCACCGACACCTCGTTGCTGCTGCGCGCGGGCTCGCTCGCCGCGCCGATGGAAATCATCGAGGAACGCCTGGTTGGCCCGAGCCTGGGGGCCGAGAACATCAAGCGTGGCTTCTACTCGACGCTCTACGGTTTTGCCGCGATCGCGGTCTTCATGGTCTTCTACTACCGCGTGTTTGGTCTGATCTCGGTGACGGCACTGGCGTGCAACGTGCTGCTACTGATCGCTCTGCTGTCGATGCTGCAGGCCACGCTCACGCTGCCGGGCATTGCGGCCATCGCGCTCGCGCTCGGCATGGCGATCGACGCCAACGTGCTGATCAACGAGCGGGTGCGAGAAGAGCTTCGTGTCGGCCGCAGCCCGCAGCAGGCGATCACCGAGGGTTACGACAAGGCTTTCGCCACCATTCTTGACTCGAACATCACGACCCTGATCGCCGGCGTCGCGCTTCTGATCTTCGGTTCGGGGCCGGTGCGCGGCTTCGCGGTGGTCCACTGTCTGGGCATCATGACCTCGATCTTCACGGCCGTATTTGTCTCGCGCGCCCTGGTCAACCTGGTCTACGGCCGGCGCAAGAAGCTCGAGACGCTGTCGGTGGGCATGGTCTGGCGTCCCGACGCCACGGCTAACTGAGCGCAAGCGCAAGGAACCAAGATGGAATTCTTCCGCATCCACCGCACGATTCCGTTCATGCGGTACACCAAGATCCTGAACCTGATCTCGCTGATTTCGTTCGTGGTCGCGGTCGCCTTTCTGGTGACCAAGGGCCTGCCGCTGTCGATCGAATTCACCGGCGGCACCGTGATGGAGGTCAGCTACCCGCAGGCGGCCGACACCGAGAAAATCCGCACCACGCTCGAGCCCAAGATCGGCGGCGAGTTTCAGGTGCAGAACTTTGGTACCGCGCGCGACGTGCTGATCCGCATGCCCTTGAAAGAGGGCGCCAACTCGGGCGAGCAGGCCAAGGCCGTGATGGCCCTCCTGCAAACTCAGGACGCCGGCGCGCAGCTGCGGCGGGTCGAGTTTGTCGGGCCGCAGGTTGGCAAGGAGCTGGCGCAGGATGGCGGTCTCGCCCTGCTGCTGGTGGTGATCGGCATCATGATCTACCTCGCCTTCCGCTTCGAGTGGAAGTTCGCGGTGGCGGCGATCATCGCCAACCTGCACGACGTGATCCTGGTGATCGGCATGTTCGCGATCTTCCGCTGGGAGTTCTCGCTGCCGGTGCTCGCGGCCGTTCTTGCGGTGCTGGGCTATTCGGTCAACGAGTCGGTCATCATCTTTGACCGCGTGCGCGAGCATTTCAAGAAGATGCGCCGCGCCGACACCGAAGAGGTGATCAACTCGGCGATCACGGCCACCATCTCGCGCACCATCATCACGCACACCTCGACTCTGTGCATGACGCTGGCGATGTTCTTCTTCGGCGGTCCGGCGCTGCACTACTTCGCGCTGGCCCTGTCGATCGGCATCATCTTCGGCGTCTACTCGTCGGTGTTCGTGGCCGCGGCGATCGCGATGTACCTCGGTGTCAAGCGCGAGGACCTGATCCGTCCGGTCAAGAAGGACGAGACCCAGGAAATCGTTCCGTAAGGCGATCGAATCATGGGCAACGCGAGCTCCAAGCTGGGCGCGGTGCGGGTGTGGGACCTCTCCACCCGCCTCTTTCACTGGACGCTCGCGACCCTGACCGTTGCGGCGTTTGCCACGATCTATGCCGGTGAAATCGACTGGCATTTCCAGGTCGGTTACGCGCTGCTGGCGCTGGTGATCTTTCGGCTGCTGTGGGGATTTGCGGGGCCGCTCTACGCGCGCTTCGCGAGTTTCCCGCCGTCGTTGGTGGCGGCGCGCGCCTATCTGCGCGGCGAGCACCCGCCGCGGCCCGGGCATAACCCGCTGGGCGCTTTCTCGGTCTACGCGATCCTGCTGGTCCTGCTGACGCAGGCGCTGCTCGGGCTCTTCGCCAACGACGGCAGCTTCACCGAAGGGCCGCTCGTCAAGCTGGTCGCCAGCGGCACCAGCGATTGGGCAACCCGTCTGCACAAGTGGAACCAATGGGTGATCGTGGCCTTGGTGGTCACCCACATCGCTGCGATTTTCTTCTACCTGCATGCCAAGCGGGAGAACCTGGTTGCCGCGATGCTCCACGGCCACCGTCATGGGCTTGACGCTTCGCACACCGAAGACGGTCTGCGTGTGCGCGCTCGCGCCCTGATCTTGCTGGCGATCTCGACGGCACTGGTCGGCTTCCTGATCAAGCTCTGAGCCGGGCCAAGGCTTCGAGCAGGACGGCGAGCGCGCCGATGGCTGCGGCCATCACCCACCATTGCGCGGCGGCCAGCGGGGCGAGCGAGAACAGCTCGCGCAGCGGCGTCACCGTCAGCACCAGGGCAATTCCGGCCGCCGCCAGCAATACCACCCACCACAGCGAGCGCTGCGCCCCGCGTAGGGCGGCGAGCGGGCTGCGGTCGATCGCTCGTGCCGAAAAGATCAACAACAGATTGGCGAGCAGCATCGTGATGAAAGTGGCCGATCGCATCACCGCCGCGTCAAGCTCCGCGCCAACCCAGCTGCGAACAAACACCACGGCCGTGAGCGCGGCCGCCCCGGCGAGCAGCGCCCAGACCAAGGGCTGGCGACCCAGCAGCGGCTCGTCGCGTGGCCGCGGCGGCCGCTCCATGGTGTTGGCGGGCTCGGGATCGGCCTCGAGCGCAATCGAGCAGGCGGGGTCGATGATCAGTTGCAGAAAGACGATCTGCGCCGGCAGAAGGATGAGAGGGCCACCTATCACCACCGGGATCAAGGCCACGCCGGCGATCATCGCGTGGACCGACACGATGTAGCTCATCGCCTTGCGCAGATTGCCGTAGATTCGCCGCCCGAGCCGCACCGCAGTGACGATCGCGCCAAAATCGTCGTCGAGCAGGACCACGGCGGCGGCTTCACGTGTGACCTCGGCGCCGCGCTGGCCCATCGCCACGCCGATATCGGCGGCGCGCAGCGCTGGCGCGTCATTGACCCCGTCGCCGGTCATGGCGACCACCTCGCCGCTGGCCTGCAGAGCCTGGACGATGAGCAGCTTGTGCATCGGACTGACACGCGCAAAGACGTCAACCGCTGCGACCCGAGCCGGCAGGTCGCGTGCTGCGAGGACTTCGATCTGCGCGCCGGTGACGCATTGTTCGGTGCGCTCGATGCCGGCCGCGCGGGCGATCGCCAGCGCCGTGGCGGGGTAGTCGCCGGTGATCATGACGACCCGAACGCCGGCGCGCCGCAGTTGCGCGATGGCAGCGGCGGCGTCGGCGCGCAGAGGATCGGCCAGACCGACCAGGCCCAGGAATTCAAACTCGAAATCGTGTTGTCGCTCGGGCAGCGGCCCGGTGTGGTGGCCGGCGGCAACTCCCAGCACCCGCAAGCCGTCGGCGGCGAGTTCGTGGGCGCGCGCCAGCACTTCGGTGCGGCGCGGGGGATCCAGGTGGCACAGGTCGCCCATCGCCTCGGGAGCGCCCTTGGCCGCAATCGCCGCTGCGCCCGTGTCGTCGGTCCAGGCGTGCGAGACCGCGAGCAGCTCGGGCGACAAGGGATATTCGCGCAAATGTTGCCAGTCCGAATGAAGGTGCTCGGTGGCGGCGAGTTGCTGGCTGGCGTGGACTTCGATCGCCTGCTCCATCGGGTCGAAGGCATTGCGGTGGCTGGCGAGCGCAGCAAATTCGAGCAGCCGGTGCAGTTCGTCGGCGAGCGCTTCACCGTGCGCCCATTGCCCGGTCGGAGCGATCAATCGCACCACGCGCATCCGGTTTTCGGTCAGGGTTCCCGTCTTGTCGAGCGCGAGCACCGTCATCGCGCCGAGCGCCTCGACGGCGGGAAGGCGCCGGGCCAGGACCTTGTGCTGAGCCATTCGCCACGCCCCCATCGCGATGAAGATCGCCATCACCACCGGGATTTCTTCGGGAACGAGGGAGATCGCGAGCGCGAGCGCCGCGAGCAAGGCCTCGATCCAGTCGCCGCGCTCAAGCCCAAGCCACACCAGCACCAGCACACACACGGCCAGCGCGAGCGCGCCGATCACCCGCACCAGGTGTGAGGTCTCGCACTCGAGCGAGCTGGCCCCGCCGCTGATCGATCGCAGAGCGACTCCGATCCGACCGATTGCGCTCGCCGCGCCGGTGGCGACGACTTCGGCCACGCCCAGGCCGCTGACGACGAGCGTTCCGGCGTAGACACAGGGCGCGTCCTCGCCACCGGGCTCGGGCACGCTGGTGTCTTCAGTGCGGGCAAGGCGCTTGCCGACCGCCACCGATTCGCCGGTGAGTAGCGACTCGTCGACGCGCAAGTTGGAGAGGGCGCGCAGCAGGCCGTCGGCCGGAACGCGGTCGCCTTCGGCCAGCACAATCCAGTCGCCGCGGACAATCTCGGTGGCGGGGATGGCGCGCACCGAGCCGCAGCGGATCACCCGCGCCACGGGCTGAGCAGGTTGCGCAAGGCGGCGAGTGCTCGCTCGGTCTTGTGGCTCCGGGCGAGGGTCAGACCGACCACCGCCAGCACCATGACCGAGAGCAAGGCGGCCTCGCCGCGATCGCCCAGCGCGGCATAGACGAGCACGCAAGCGAGCAGCAACAGGAACATCGGTTCGCGCAGGGTCTCGCCCAGTGTTGCCAGCCAGGAGCGGGGGCGGTCCTGCGGGAGCGCGTTGGCGCCATCGGCGCGTAGGCGTGCGCTGGCTGTTTCCTCGTCCAGTCCGCGAAAGCGCGACAGATCGATGTCACCCGCCATGGCGACTCCGCTGCAAGAACGCGCGGTCAGGCGCTGACCGCAACACTTATCACGCTAGGCCGATCGCGGGCGCTTGTCTTGCGCCACCGCATAAAGCAAGACGGCGCCGCAAGCGGCGCCGTCGGCACGGATCACGCTGCGCTCAGTCGCGGCGGAACTGGTCGTGGCAGGTCTTGCAGGTTTTGCCGGTCTCGCCGAAAGCGGCCTGGATCGCCTTCACGTCGCCGCTCTTGGCGGCGGCTGCGAGCTTGTCGGCCGCGTGCACCAGGTCTTCGCTCATCTGCTTGAACTTGGGCTGCTGTTGCCAGAGCTCGGGCTTGGCCCGGCTGCTGTTGACCATGTCGGTGCCGGCGCCAAAAGCATCCCACGGCAGGTGGTCGACCGCGGTCAGGGTGTTGGCAGCCGCGCTGATGGCGGCGAGGTCGGGCTTGCCGGACTTGAGCTGGGCGTTGATGCGGCCCATCTGGTTGCCCATGATCGTGTAGGCGGCCTGGCGGAACTTGACCGCGTCTTCGGGCTTGGCGTATTGGGCGGCTGCGGGCAGCGCGACGGTGGCGGCGATGGCCGCAAGAAGGAAGCGAACTTTCAAGGTGGAACTCCGTCGGGAGGGTTGACGTGCGCCGCCCTCGGAACGGTCCGAGGGCGGTTGCGGTGAAGCTGGACGGAGTCTAGGGAATATCCCGCGACTTTGCTGGCGCCGGGGTTTAGGCGCGGCGAGCCAGCTCGGCGGCCTTGCCGATGTAGTTGGCCGGGGTCATGGCAAGCAGTTCGGCCTTGGCCTGGGCGGGGATCTCGAGCGTGGCGACAAACTCCTGCAGTGCTTCGCGGGTGATGCCCTTGCCGCGGGTGAGGGCCTTCAGTTGCTCGTAGGGGTTGGCCACGCCGTAGCGGCGCATCACGGTCTGAACCGGCTCGGCCAGCACTTCCCAGGCGTCGTCGAGGTCTTGCGCCAGACGCGCCTCGTTGACTTCGAGCTTGCGCAGACCGCGCAGCAGCGCGTCGTACGAGACGAAGCAATAGCCGAAGGCCACGCCCAGGTTGCGCAGAACGGTCGAGTCGGTCAGGTCGCGCTGCCAGCGCGAGACCGGCAGCTTCTCGGCCAAGTGGCCGAGCACGGCGTTGGCCAGGCCCAGGTTGCCTTCGGAGTTCTCGAAGTCGATCGGATTGACCTTGTGCGGCATGGTCGAGGAGCCGATCTCGCCCTCGCGCAGCTTCTGCTTGAAAAAGCCGAGCGAGATATAGCCCCAGAGGTCGCGGTCGAGATCGAGCAGGATGGTGTTGGCGCGGGCAATCGCGTTGAACAGCTCGGCCATGTAGTCGTGCGGTTCGATCTGGATCGTGTGGGTGTTGAACGCCAGCCCCAGGCGGTCCTCGATCACGCTGCGCGAGAAGGCTTCCCAGTCGATCTCGGGGTAGGCCGCCAGGTGAGCGTTGTAGTTGCCCACTGCGCCATTCATCTTTGCCAGCATGGGAACGCGGTCGATCGCTTCGATCACGCGCGCCAGGCGCACCGTCACGTTGGCGAATTCCTTGCCGACGGTGGTGGGGCTTGCGGTCTGGCCGTGGGTGCGCGAGAGCATCGGCAGATCGGCCCAGCGATGGGCGTATTCGCGCAGAACCAGTTGCACCTCGGCGAGCTTGTCCTGCAGGGCGGCGCGGCCCGCGGTCAGCATCAGGGCGTGCGAGGTGTTGTTGATGTCTTCCGAGGTGCAGGCAAAGTGCACGAACTCGGCCGCCGCTGCGAGCTCGGGCAGATCGGCGGTGCGGCGCTTGATCCAGTATTCGACCGCTTTGACGTCGTGGTTGGTGGTGGCTTCGATCGCCTTGATCTCAAGGCAGTCATCGACCGAGAAATCGGCCACCAGAGCGCGCAGGCGGGCGGTCGCGGGCTCGGACAAGGGAGCGAGCTCGGTCAATCCCAGTTGAGACAGCGCGATCAGCCATTCGAGCTCGACCCGCAGGCGGGCGCGCATGAAGGCGTATTCCGAGAAGATCTCGCGCAGAGGCGCGGTCTGGCGGCCGTAGCGGCCGTCGAGGGGGGAGAGGGCGGTCAGGGCCAGCAGTTCCACGGCGTCGGATCAAGCAGAAAGGAGGGGGAGGCAGACGCCGGAACCGTGCGGTTCGGCATCCGGAAGTGGGTTGCAAGTGTAGCAGTGGCGCATCATCGGCTGGGGTGTTGGTGGCGGGCCGCTGCGTATACTCGGATCGCGTTTCCCCTCAATGGCGCATCGTGAAAACCATTCGACTTATTGGTTCACTGACCAGTCCGTACGCGCGCAAAGTGCGTGTCGTTATGGCCGAGAAGCGCATCGACTTCAAACTCGAACTTGAAGACGTATGGGCCAAGGATTCGTCGATCGCCCGCTACAACCCGCTCGGCAAAGTGCCGTGCCTGATTATGGAAGATGGCGCCGCGGTGTTCGATTCGCGCGTGATCGTCGAGTACCTCGATTCGATCTCGCCGGTGGGCAAGCTGATTCCCAGCAACGGGCGCGAGCGCGCCGAGGTGCGCACTTGGGAAGCCTTGGCCGACGGCCTGCTCGACGCCGCCATTTTGGTCCGGATCGAATACGCCCAGCGCCCGGCCGAGCAACAAAGTCTGGCCTGGGTTGAACGCCAGATGGGCAAGGTTCACGCCGCGCTGGCCGCGATGAGCACGGGCCTGGGCGACAAGAACTGGTGCAACGGTCATGCCTGCACGATCGCCGACATCTCGGTCGGCTGCGCGCTGGGCTATCTCGATTTTCGTTTCCGTTCGATCGATTGGCGCACTCCCTACCCCAAGCTCGAGCGGCTCTACGACAAGCTGCTCGCGCGTCCGGCGTTTGCCGACACCGCCCCGCCCGCTGTCTGAATCGTCTGCTTGAAGTCTTGCAGACTTCAAGCAGACGTAAACAACTGTAAGCGCGCTTGCCTGCAAGCAACCGGCGCTTACATTCGTCGCATTGCGTCAGCGCGCGCCCGGCTAATCTCTGTTCATACAAACTTCAACGGACGGAGAACTCCATGAACGCCAAGCTTCGCTTCCTTGGTCTTGCCACTGCCGGCTTGCTCGCCGCTGGTTCCGCTGCCTTCGCTCAGCCATCGGCGCCGATGCCGGCGCCGGGAGCAGCCTGGGCCGATTGCCCGATGGTCCAGGGTGCAGGCATGGGGCCGCGCCAGGGCATGCGCGGCCAGGGCTTTGACCCGGCTCGCGCCGAAGTCCGCGTCGCGGCGCTGGCGACGGCACTCAAGCTCCAGCCCAACCAGCAAGCCGCGTGGGATGCCTTCGCCGGCAAGATGAAGAGCCAGTATGAGACGCGCGCCAAGATGCGCGCTGACATGGTGGCAGTGGGTGCCGATCGCCAGAAGGCGCTTGAGCTTCGCGCCGAACACATGAAGACCAATGGCGCTGCTCTGAGTGAACTGGCTCAGGCTCGCGCGGCGTTGGTGGCGGAGCTCAGTCCCGAGCAGAAGGCCACGCTCGACAACTTCGGTCATGGTCAAGTGCGTGGCCACGGTCACGGCTGTGGTCATGGTCCGCATCGCGGCGGCTACGGCCCCGCAGTCTGAGTCAAGCGCGTGTG
>JAVVWR010000075.1:0-12420 GCA_036652035.1 Burkholderiaceae bacterium
GCCGTGCAACACCCGGAGTTCGAAATGAAATTCCCTCTGTTTGCGGTCGCGCTCGCCTGCGCCACCGCTGCGGCCGCGCTCGGTAGCGTTACCTCCGCTTCTGCGCAGGATGCGCCGCCGCTCACCCTTGGCGCTGCGCTCGAGATCGCGCAACGCGAATCGCCCCGGCTGGCGGCCGGCCGTTCCGCGGTCGAGGCGGCCGCGGCCATGGTCGAGCGCTCGGGCGCCCTGCCCGACCCCAAGCTCAGCGTCGGCATCAGCAATCTGCCCGTCAGCGGCGAGGAAGCCTGGAACTACAAGGCCGACGGCATGACCATGCGGCAGGTCGGCGTGATGCAGGAGTTCCCCAACAGCGAAAAGCGCCGCCTGAAGGTCGAACGCGCCGCGGGGGAACGGGCGGTCGAGGCCGCCATGCTCAGCACCAGCGCGCTCGAGCTCAAGCGCGAAGCCTCGCTCGCCTGGTTCGAGGTCGGGCACGCGCAAGACCAGCTGCGCGCGCTCGAAGCCCTGTTGGCCGCCACCCGGCTTGAAGCCGCCACCCTCGGCGCCGCGGTCACCGCCGGCCGCGCCAATGCGGCCGAGACCTATGCCGTGCGCGCCGCCGAGCAGACGATCCTGGATCGCCTGCAACAGCAGCAGCGCCTGCTGGCCCGTGCCCGCGTTCAGCTCGCCCGCTTCATCGGGCCGGCGGCGCAACGGCCGCTCGCCGCCGCGCCCGACACCGCGCGCCTGCCAAGAGCCGCGAGCGAGTTGATCGCCACTCACGCCGATCACCCGCAGCTGCGGGTGTGGGCCGAGCGCGAGGAGCTGGCGCGCACCGACATGGCGCTCGCCACCGCCGGCCGCAAACCGGACTGGAGCGTCGAGCTCATGTGGGGTCAGCGCGAGCCCGCCTACTCAAACATGGTGAGCCTGCAGTTCCGCTTCGACCTGCCGCTATTCCAGGGCGGCCGCCAGGACCGCGACGTCGCCTCGCGCGCCTCGGCCACCAGCAGCGCCGCCGCCGCGCGGGAGGAAGCGCGCCGCGCCTACGAGGCCGAGCTCAAGAGCGAACTGATCGACTGGGACAGCGCCCGCCAACGGGTGGAGCGCTACCGCGATTCGCTCCTGCCCCTGGCGCAAGAGCGCGTGGCAGCCGCCACCGCCGCCTACCGCGGCGGCAGTGCCGCCCTGAAGGACGTGCTCGAAACCCGCCGCATGCTGGCCGAAACCGAAATGACCTGGCACGACGCTCAGCTCGAACGCGATCGCGCCTGGGTCAAGCTCAACACCCTGGTGGAGGAAACACCGTGAACCAGACTCGCACTCTTCTTGGCGCCGCCGTGATCCTCGCCCTGGGCGCTGGCGGCGGCTGGTGGTTCGGCCAGCGCGTCACGCACCCGACCGCGGCCACTCCAGCCGCTGCCCCGGCTGGCGAACGCGCCGTCCTGTATTGGTACGACCCGATGGTTCCGGGCCAGAAATTCGACAAGCCCGGCCGCTCGCCCTTCATGGACATGGATCTCGTGCCCAAGTACGCCGACGAAGGCGGCGCAGCCGGCAGCGTGGTGATCAACCCCCGCGTAGTACAGAACCTCGGCATCCGCACCGCCGAGGCGGTGAGCGGCTCGCTTGAGCAGAAGGTGACGGCGGTGGGCGCGGTGGCCTACAACGAACGCGCCACCGTGGTGGTTGCGCCGCGCGCCAACGCCTTTGTTGAAAAGCTCTACGTCAGAGCGCCGCTCGACACCGTGCGCAAGGGCCAGCCGCTGGTAGAGCTGCTGATTCCCGAGTGGACCGGCGCGCAGGCCGAATACCTGCTGCTGCGCGACTCCAAGCTCGCCGGCGCCGACGATCTGAAAAAGGCCGCGCGCGAACGCCTCCTGCTGCTGGGCATGAGCGAGGCGCAGATCGCCCAGGTGGAAAAGACCGGCAAACCCGCGCCGCGGCTGACGCTTGCCTCGCCCATCGACGGCGTGGTGGCCGAGCTCGGCGTGCGCGAGGGCATGACGCTGCCGCAGGGCACCGCGCTCTACCGCCTGGTTGACCTGGCAACGGTGTGGGTCAACGCCGAAGTGCCCGAGGCGCAAGCCGCCTGGGTCAAGCCCGGCGCTCCGGTCGAAGCCACGGTACCCGCCTACCCGGGCGAGGTATTCAAGGGCAAGATCGCGGCGCTGCTGCCCGAGATCGACCCCGCCACCCGCACCATCAAGGCTCGCATCGAACTGGCCAATCGCGGCGCGCAATTGAAGCCCGGCATGTTCGCCACCTTGCAACTGGCCGACGCGCGCGGCAAGACCGCGCCGGCGGTGCTGGTGCCGAGCGAGGCGGTGATCCGCACCGGCACCCGCACCCTGGTGATGCTGGCCGAGAGCGAGGGCAAGTACCGCCAGGTCGAAGTCAAGACCGGCGGCGAGTCCGGCGGCCAGACCGAGATCCTCAAGGGGCTGCTGCCCGGCAACAAGGTGATCGTGAGCGGCCAGTTCCTGGTCGATTCCGAAGCCAGCCTGCGCGCTGAAGGCTTGCGCACGCGCGACGGCGAGGGCAGCGAACCGCGCCACACCGCCGAGGGCGTGATCGAGGCGATCGACGGCGACGAACTCACCATCAGCCACGGCGCAATCGCTAGCGCCAGGATGGGCGCGATGACCATGGGCTTCAAGGCGCCGAAGAACACGAAGCCCGGCGCGACCGTCAAGGTCGGCGAGCGCATCCGCTACGAGTTCGCGATCGAAAAGAACGGCGACTTCCAGATCGTCAAGATCGAGCCGCTAGTCGCCGCAGCATCGACGAGCAACACGCCAGTCAAGGCGGTGATCAAGCTCGCTCCCGAGCCGCAAACCGCCCTGACTGTCCACCACGCCGAGGGCGAGATCGTCGCTGCCGATTCGAGCTCGCTGCTGATCAAGCACGGCCCGGTGGCCAGCGCCGGCATGGGTGCGATGACGATGGAATTCCTCGCTCCCAAGACCTTGCCCGCCGGGCTCAAGAAGGGCGATCGCGTGCGCTTTGACTTCACTGCATCACCGGCGGGCGAGTACCGCGCGCTGAAGGTGGAAAGGGCCGCGCCATGATCGCCGCACTGATTCGCTGGTCGGTCGCCAACCGCTTTCTGGTCCTGATCGCCACCCTGATCACGGTGGCCGTCGGAATCTGGGCGGTGAGCAAGACCCCGGTCGACGCCATTCCCGACCTGTCGGACACGCAGGTGATCATCCGCACCAGCTACCCGGGGCAGGCGCCGCAGATCGTCGAGAACCAGGTCACCTACCCGCTCGCCACGCAGATGATGTCGGTGCCGGGCGCCAAGGTGGTGCGCGGGTATTCGTTCTTTGGCGATTCCTTCGTCTACATCCTGTTCGACGACGCGACCGATCCCTACTGGGCGCGCTCGCGGGTGCTCGAGTACTTGAACCAGGTGCAGGCGCGACTGCCCGCCGCCGCCAAACCGGCACTCGGGCCCGACGCCACCGGGGTGGGCTGGATCTACCAGTACGCCCTGGTCGACAAGAGCGGCAAGCACGACCTCGCCCAGCTGCGTGCGCTGCAGGACTGGTTTCTCAAGTACGAGCTGAAGGCCGTTGCCAACGTCTCCGAAGTGGCGACGGTGGGCGGCATGGTCAAGCAATACCAGGTGGTCTTGAACCCCGACCGGCTGCGCGCGCTCAAGCTGCCGCACGCGGCGGTAGTCGAGGCGATCACCAAGGCCAACAGCGAGACCGGCGGTTCGGTGGTCGAGCTTGCCGAGGCCGAATACATGGTGCGCGCGCCCGGCTACCTGAGCTCGGTCGATGACTTCAGGAAGATTCCGGTCGTGATGAGCGAAGGCGGCACGCCGGTGCTGCTGGGCGATATCGCCACGATCCAGGTCGGCCCGGAGATGCGACGCGGAATCGCCGAACTCAACGGCCAGGGCGAGGTGGTCGGCGGCGTGATCGTCATGCGCAGCGGCAAGAACGCTCTGCAGACGATAGCCGCGGTCAAGGCCAAGCTCGAGTCGCTCAAGCCCAGCCTGCCGCCGGGGGTCGAGATCGTCGAGACCTACGACCGCGCCAGCCTGATCGAGCGCGCGATCGCCAACCTGTGGACCAAGCTCGCCGAGGAATTCGCGGTGGTGGCCCTGGTGTGCGTGGCCTTTCTGTGGAGTCTGCGTTCCTCGCTGGTGGCGGTGGCCACGCTGCCAATCGGCATCCTGATGGCCTTCATCGTGATGCACTGGCAGGGGATCAACGCCAACATCCTGTCGCTCTCCGGCATTGCGATCGCGATTGGCGCGATGGTCGACGCGGCGATCGTGATGATCGAGAACGCCCACCGCCGGCTCGAGCAATGGGAGGCCGCCCACGGCGGCGAACCGCCCGGCACCGCCGACCGCTGGAAGGTGGTGACCGAGGCCGCGGTGGAAGTGGGCCCGGCGGTGTTCTTCAGTCTGATCATCATCACGCTCTCGTTTGTGCCGGTGTTCGCGCTCGAGGCCCAGGAAGGGCGGCTGTTCCACCCGCTGGCGTTTACCAAGACCTATGCGATGGCCGCCTCGGCGATCCTCGCCGTGACCCTGGTGCCGGTGCTGATGGGCTGGCTGATCCGTGGCCGCGTTCCGGCGGAAAAGAAGAACCCGCTCAACCGCGCCCTGATCCGCTTCTACGAGCCGCAGATCCGCGCCGTGCTCAAGGCGCCGTGGGTGACGATCGCCATCGCCGCGGTGCTGGTGGTGGTGAGCGCGCTGCCGCTCTCCAGGCTCGGCTCGGAGTTCATGCCGCCGCTCGACGAGGGCGATCTGCTTTACATGCCCTCGGCGCTGCCCAGTCTGTCGGCCGGCAAGGCCGCGGAGATCCTGCAGCAGACCGACCGCCTGATCGCCACCGTGCCCGAGGTCAAGACCGTGTTCGGCAAGATGGGCCGCGCCGAAACGGCGACCGACCCCGCGCCGCTCGAGATGGTCGAGACCACGATCCAGTTAAAGCCGCGCGACGAGTGGCGGCCGGGAATGACGACCGAGAAACTGATCGAGGAGCTCGACGCCGCGGTCAAGCTGCCGGGTCTGTCGAACATCTGGATCCCGCCGATCCGCAACCGCATCGACATGCTCGCCACCGGGATCAAGAGCCCGCTGGGGATCAAGGTCAGCGGCGCAAACCTTGCGCAGATCGAGAAGGTCGCGGCCGAGATCGAGCAGGTGGTCAAGCACATCCCGGGCGTCACCAGTTCGCTCGCCGAGCGCCTCACCGGTGGCCGCTACATCGACATCGACGTCAAGCGACTCGAGGCCGCGCGCTACGGCATGAACGTCGCCGACGTGCAAAGCGTGGTGGCGAGCGTGATCGGCGGCGAGACCATCGGCGAGACTGTCGAAGGCCTGCAGCGCTTCCCGATCAACGTGCGCTACCCGCGCGAGCTGCGCGATTCGCTCGAGACCTTGCGCAACCTGCCGGTGGTCACTCCGCGCGGCGCTCAGGTGCCGCTGTCGCAGCTGGCCACGGTGAAGATCGCCGACGGCCCGCCCATGCTGCGCTCGGAGAACGGGCGCCTGTCGGGCTGGGTCTATGTCGATATCCGCGGGCGCGATCTCTCGCATGTGGTGGCCGACGCCAAAGCCGCGGTGGCCCGCGACGTGAAGTTGCCGCCGGGGGTGAGCGTGGCGTGGTCGGGGCAGTTCGAATACCTCGAGCGGGCCAAGGAAAAGCTCGCCGTGGTCGTGCCCTTCACGCTGCTGATCATCTTCGTGCTGCTCTACATGACCTTCAAGCGCTTCGACGAGGCGGCGCTGATCATGCTCACCCTGCCCTTCGCCCTGGTGGGCGGCCTGTGGTACGTGTGGCTGCTGGGGCACTCGGTGTCGGTCGCGACCTGGGTCGGTTTTATCGCGCTCGCGGGCGTGGCGGCCGAGTTCGGCGTGGTGATGCTGATCTACCTGAAGCACGCCGTCGCCGACATCGAGGCGACCGGCAAGCGCATGACGATCAACGATCTCAAGCACGCGATCTTCGACGGCGCCGCGCTGCGCGTCCGGCCCAAGGCAATGACGGTGATGACCATCCTGGCCGGCCTGGCGCCGATCATGTGGACCCACGGCACCGGCTCGGAAATCATGCAGCGCATTGCCGCCCCCATGATCGGCGGAATGATCACCGCGCCGCTGCTCTCGATGCTGGTGGTGCCCGCGGCTTATTACCTGCTGCGCCGGCGCGACTACGCGCCCAAGGAGGCCGCATGAAGCGCGTGCTGGCCTTGGTCCTCTCGACCGCCGCCGGCGCCTTGCACGCGCATGGCGGCGGCCATGACAGCAGCCCAAGCAGCACGCCGCGCGATCAGCCCAGGGTAGCGACCGCCTTTGGCCGCACCGGCGACCCGGCGCGAGCCACGCGCACGGTGAAGGTCGAGATGCGCGACACCATGCGTTTCTCGCCCGCCGAGATCAGCGTTCGCGCGGGCGAGACCGTTCGCTTCGCGGTCGCCAACCGCGGCCAGGTGCTGCACGAGATGGTGATCGGCACCGAACAAGACCTCGCCACCCACGCCGAGTGGATGAAGAAATTCCCCGGCATGGAACACGACGAACCCTTCATGGCCCATGTCTCGCCCGGTCAATCGGGCGAGATCGTGTGGCAGTTCACCACCCCGGGCGAATTCCGCTTTGCCTGTCTCGTCCCGGGCCACTACGAGGCCGGCATGGTCGGCCGCATCCACGTGCTGCCGGCCCAGCCGGCGGCGCGCTAAACCCCTTTCATTGCCAACTCTGGAGTCAACACCATGAACCCGCTTTCCACCCTCGTCCTCGCCGCCCTGCTGGCCGCTCCCGCCCTTCCCGCCCTGGCGCAACACGCCGGCCACGCCATGCCCATGGCCGCCGACGCCAAGGGCAAGGGCGAGGGCGAGATCCGCCGCATTGATGCCGACAACCAACGCGTCGCGATCAAGCACGGCCCGATTACAGGAACCCTGGAAATGGGCCCGATGAGCATGGTCTTCGCGGTCAAGGACACGAAGATGCTCACCAAGCTCAAGGCTGGCGACAAGGTGAAGTTCGAGGTCGAACAGCAGGGTGAGGTGCTGGTGCTCACCAAGCTCGAAGCGGTGAAATAGGCTTTTCCCGAAACCATAAGAAGTGGGCGCCGCGGCCGCCCACTTCTTCATGCCATGACAGGCGCCAGTCGGCGCCGGCTCCACCGCGCCGCCAGCCACAGCCCCAAGGGCGCAGGCAGCAGCGAGAAGCCGTAGATCGGATTGGCGATCAGATCGGCAAACGCGACCCAGCCGCTGCCGTGCATCCGCATCAACACCAGTTGCAACAGACACAGCGGCAGTAGCGCCGACGCGCTGATCCAGGCCACGGCGCGCCCGCTGGCCTCTTTAAGCCCGCCGAACACGATCGCCCCAAAAACCAGACTGACCAGGCTCACCGGCAGGAAATGGAGCAGCAGTTGCGACAGCCACACCGCGGCCAGGCGGTTCTCTTTCGCAAACGCGACATACGCGGGCGGCCAGACCCAGGTGGCCAGCCAGGCCGTCAAGGGAACGAGGAGCAAAAGGAGCAGCAAGCCGGCAACAACGAAGAGGTAAGCAGGGCGACGATTCATGAGATTTTGGGGCTGGGCCGATGAACGCAGACCGGACAGTGCCACAGCTTCGTTAATGAACCGCTTCCAACAGGCCCTCCGCTCGCCAGGCATCCGGCGTGGTTGATGAGGCCGCACTCCCCCTGGCGCACCCGGCAAGAGCGTAAAAAAGGGCGCCGCAGCGCCCTTCGTTTCGTCCAGCTCCGATCGAGGATCAGAACGGAATGTCGTCGTCCATGTCGGCGATGTTGGCGGCCGGGCGGCTCGGCGCGGCCGGGCGCTGGGGCGCGGCAGCGCGCGGGGCGCGGGGCGCCGGCTCGGCGGTCTCGAAGTCGGAACCGGCACCACCACCGGCGCCTTCACGGCCGCCAAGAAGCTGCATGGTTTCGGCCACGATCTCGGTCGAATAACGGTCGGCGCCGGTGTCCTTGTCCTGCCACTTGCGGGTCTTCAGGCGGCCCTCAACATAGACCGGGCGGCCCTTCTTGAGATATTCCGCGGCGATCTCGGCCTGGCGGCCAAAGAACACGATGCGGTGCCATTCGGTCTCTTCCTGCTTCTCGCCGGCGGCGTTCTTGTACTGGCGCGAAGTGGCGACGGTGATGTTGGTGATCGCACCGCCATCGGCGGTGTAGCGGGTTTCAGGGTCACGGCCGAGGTTGCCGAGAACGATGACCTTGTTGACGGATGCCATGTTCCTGTCCTTTATCTGATCAGGCGGCGACGGGTTCGCCAGCCTTGCGTTTGGGCAGTTCGCGCATGCCGGCGGCTACGAACAGCCAGGCCAGCATGGCCACTGCGGAGAAAGAGAATATGCCTGAAGCGCCGTAATGCTTGGCAAGCCAACCACCGGCGGCCCCGCCCACGAACAGGCCGATGGACTGAGTCGTATTGTAGATGCCGAGCGCCAATCCCTTGCTGGCCGGCGGGGCGACGCGGGAAATCAGCGAGGGCAGGCTGGCTTCCAGAATGTTGAAGCCGACGAAGAACAGCAGCAGCCAGGCAGCAATCCAGCCGATCGAGCCGGAAAAACCCCACATCCCCAGGAAAACCGCCAACAGCAGGGCGATCGCCCCCAGGAACAGGGTGCGCATGCGGCCGGCGCGTTCGGCCCGCATGATGGGCGGCATCATCAGGGCAAAGCTCACCAGTACCACCGGCAGGTAGATGTGCCAGTGCTGGGCGAGCGGCAGGCCGTGCTCGATCATCAACATCGGCAATTCGATAAACAGCGCCATCTGCACCGCGTGCAGGGCAAAGATGCCGAAGTTCAGCCGCAGCAACTGGGGGTCGCGCGCCACCACCGTCCAGTGAGCGGGGTTGGTGTCGGCGTGCGAGATCTCGGGCGCGTCGGGCACGACCCACTTGACCACGGCGATCGCCGCCAGTGCCAGGATGCCGGTGAGCCAGAACAGGCCGTTGACGCCGATCGCCCCGGTCAGCGGGGGCGCCACCACCAGGGAAATCGCGAAAGTCAGGCCGATCGAGGCGCCCACCATGGCCATTGCCTTGGTGCGGTGTTCCTCACGGGTGGAATCCGCGATCAGCGCGGTGATCGCTGCGCTGATCGCGCCCGCGCCCTGGATCGCGCGGCCGATCATGACGGTCCAGATGTCCTGCCCCAGGGCGGCGATCAGGCTGCCCACGGCAAACAGCAGCAGGCCGGCGATCATCACCGGCTTGCGGCCCCAGCGGTCGCTGGCAATGCCAAAGGGAATCTGCAGGCAGCCCTGGGTCAGCCCGTAGATGCCCAGAGCCAGGCCGACCAGGGCAACGTTGTCGCCGCCCGGCAAGGTGCGGGCGTAGACGGCAAAAACCGGCAGGATCAGAAACAGGCCCAGCATTCGCAGCGCGAAGATCGATGCGAGCGAAGCGCTGGCGCGGATCTCGAGCGAGTTCATGCGGGAAATGGGAGCGTTGGTCATTGGCATTCCGGGTGGGACTATCCCGCCTGCTCCACGCTCCGGTCCGGCGAACACAAGACGGTGCCGCACGGGATGGCGAAGATACGGGGAGGGTTGCACCGAACGGTGCGAGCAAGGCCGGACAAGCTTGCTCGTTATAGTAGCAAGTTGCCCTTAGACCTTGGCGGCCCTTCGATGGATGCGATTCGGGTGCGCGGTGCGCGCACACACAACCTCAAGAACATCGACCTCGAGTTGCCACGCAACCAGTTGGTGGTGATCACCGGACTGTCCGGCTCGGGCAAGAGTTCGCTCGCTTTCGACACGCTGTACGCGGAAGGTCAGCGCCGCTATGTCGAGAGCCTGTCGGCCTATGCGCGGCAATTCCTGCAGCTGATGGAAAAGCCCGACGTTGATCTGATCGAAGGCCTCTCGCCCGCGATCTCGATCGAACAGAAGGCGACCAGCCACAACCCGCGCTCGACCGTCGGCACGGTCACCGAGATCCACGACTACCTGCGCCTGCTGTTCGCCCGGGTCGGCACGCCGTACTGCCCGGAGCACGATTTGCCGCTGGTAGCCACGCCGGTCGCGGCCATGGTCGACGCCACGCTCGCCCTGCCCGAAGAGACCCGGATCATGGTGATCGCGCCGGTGGCGCGCGCGCGCAAGGGCGAGTTCGCCGGCTTTTTTGCTGACATGCAGGCCCAGGGCTTTGTTCGCTTCCGGGTCGATGGCCGGGTGGTCGAGGTCGAAGACCTGCCCGAACTCAAGCGCGCCGAGAAGCACGACATCGACGTCGTGATCGACCGTCTCAAGGTGCGCGAAGACGCGCGCCAGCGCCTGGCCGAGTCGTTCGAGACCGCGCTGCGTCTGGCCGACGGCCGCGCCCTTCTGCTTGAGATGGACAGCGGCGTCGAGCATCCGTTCTCGAGCAAGTTCTCGTGCCCGGTGTGCAGCTATTCGATCCCCGAGCTCGAGCCGCGGATTTTCTCGTTCAACAGCCCGATGGGCGCCTGCCCGGCGTGCGAGGGGATCGGCATCGTCGAGTACTTCGACGACAAGCGCGTGGTCGCCCACCCCGATCTGTCGCTCGCCGCGGGCGCGATCAAGGGCTGGGACCGCCGCAACGTCTACAACTTCCAACTGCTCGAAGCGCTCGCCAAGCATTACGGCTTTGCGATCGACACCGCGTGGAACGAGCTGCCGGACGCGCTGCAAAAGATCGTTCTCAATGGCTCGGGCGAGACCGAGATCGCCTTTACCTACACCAACGAGAAAGGCAAGAAGATCAGCCGCAAGCACCCGTTCGAAGGCGTGATTCCCACGCTCGAGCGGCGCTGGAAAGAGACCGACAGCTCGGTGGTGAAAGAAGAGCTCGCCAAGCTGCGCAACCTCAAGGCCTGCCCGGCCTGCGAAGGCTCGCGCCTGCGCATCGAGGCGCGCAATGTGTTCGTGGGTGAAGGCGAGAACCGGCGCGCCATTTTCCAGATCGCCGCCGCGCCACTGCGAGAGTCATCGCGCTATTTCGGCACGCTGCACTTTGCCGGCAACAAGGAAGAGATCGCGAGCAAGATCGTGCAGGAGATCGGCTCGCGGCTGCGCTTTCTGAACGACGTCGGGCTCGACTACCTGTCGCTTGACCGCAGCGCCGACACGCTCTCGGGCGGCGAATCGCAGCGCATCCGCCTGGCGAGCCAGATCGGCTCGGGCCTGACCGGCGTGATGTACGTCCTGGACGAGCCCAGCATCGGCCTGCACCAGCGCGACAACGACCGCCTGATCGGCACGCTCCAGCATCTGCGCGACCTCGGCAATACGGTGCTGGTGGTCGAACACGACGAAGACGCGATCCGCGCCGCCGACCATGTGGTCGACATGGGCCCGGGCGCCGGCATCCACGGCGGCCGCGTGGTGGCGCAGGGAACGCCGGCCGAGGTCCAAGCCAATCCCGATTCGATCACCGGTGCTTATATGTCGGGACGGATCAGGATCGAGGTTCCCGCCCAGCGCGTCGCGCCGGGCGACAAATCGCTCAAGCTGATCGGTGCCTCCGGCCACAACCTGCAAGACGTCACGCTCGATCTGCCAGTGGGTCTTTTCACCGCGGTGACCGGGGTATCGGGCTCGGGCAAGTCAACCCTGATCAACGACACGCTGTACGCAGCGGTCTCGCGCCATCTGTATCGGTCCTCGACCGAACCGGCCCCCTACCTCACCCTGGAAGGGCTTGATCACTTCGACAAGGTGATCAACGTTGACCAGAGCCCGATCGGCCGCACCCCGCGCTCGAACCCCGCGACCTACACCGGCATGTTCACGCCGATCCGCGAGCTCTACGCCGAAACGCCCACCGCACGCGAGCGCGGCTACGAATCCGGCCGGTTCAGCTTCAACGTCAAGGGCGGCCGCTGCGAAGCCTGCCAGGGCGACGGCATGATCAAGGTCGAGATGCACTTCCTGCCCGACGTGTACGTGCCCTGCGACGTCTGCCACGGCGCGCGCTACAACCGCGAAACGCTGGAAGTGCTCTACAAGGGCCGCAACATCGCCGACGTGCTCGGGCTCACGGTCGAGGCCGCGCACGACTTCTTCAACGCGGTGCCAAGCGTGGCACGCAAGCTCCAGACCCTGCTTGACGTGGGCCTGGGCTACATCAAGCTCGGCCAGAGCGCGACCACGCTCTCGGGCGGCGAAGCCCAGCGGGTCAAGCTTGCGCTCGAGCTCTCCAAGCGCGACACCGGCCGCACGCTCTACATCCTCGACGAACCTACCACCGGCCTGCATTTCCACGACGTGGCGATGCTGCTCAAGGTCTTGCACCAGCTGCGCGATGCCGGCAACACCGTGGTGGTGATCGAGCACAACCTCGACGTCATCAAGACCGCCGACTGGGTGGTCGACATGGGCCCCGAGGGCGGCGACGGCGGCGGCAGAACGGTCGCGGCCGGCACGCCGGAGCTGATCGCGGCCACGCCCGA
>JAVVWR010000076.1:0-12356 GCA_036652035.1 Burkholderiaceae bacterium
TCAGCTGGTAGCCGCCGGGGTAGGTGATGGTCTCGCCGGTCTTGCGGTTGGCGTCGTCAAAGCTGGCGGTGCCGCTCGTGGTCTGGTTGCGCACGTGGTCGGTATCAGACCAGGCGCTGCGGTTGTCGGCCGCGTCCCAGGTGCTGGTGGTGGTGCGAAGCAGGCTGCCGTCGGCGGCCAGGAGCTTGGTCTCCACCAGCCGGCCCGCCGCGTCGTGGCGGTAGAGCGTGCGCTGGCCCTTGGGGTCGGTGCGCTCGCTGGGGCGGCCGGCTGCGTCGTAGGCGGTGAGAATCTTCTGCCCCAGGGGAAAGATCTCGGCCACCACGCGGTCGTTGCGGTCGTATTCAAAGCGGTGGGTGCTGCCCATGGCGTCGGTGAGCTCGACCAGGTTGCCACGGACATCGTAGCGGGCGCGGGTCTTGCCGCCCAGCGCGTCGGTCGCTTCGACCAGCTGGCCCAGCGCGTCGTAGGCGTAGTAGCGCGCCTTGCCGTAGGCGTCGGTTTCGCTGATCTTCTGGCCGCGCTTGTCGTAGGCCACGCCTTGCGTTGAGGACTCCTCACCGCGCCGGGTGGCGTTGACCAGGGTGCGGCTGGTGGGGCGCTCAAGCGCGTCAAAGCGCAGCCGTTCCGTGTAGCTGGGGGATTCCCATGAAAAAGGGCAGAGCCACGCCCTGCCCTTTCTCATCGCTGGTTGGAGTTCAGCGCAGAGCGATCGGCTCGACGCTGCGGGTCTCGGACCCGATGAAGAGCTGACGCGGACGGCCAATCTTGTACTCGGGGTCGGCGATCATCTCGTTCAACTGGGCGATCCAGCCCACGGTGCGAGCCAGGGCGAAGATCGCGGTAAAGAGCGAGACCGGGATGCCGATCGCCTTTTGCACGATGCCCGAATAGAAGTCGACGTTCGGGTAGAGCTTGCGGCTGACGAAGTACTCGTCTTCCAGCGCGATCTTCTCAAGCGCCATCGCGAGCTTGAAGAGGGGATCGTCCTGCAGGCCCAGCTCGTTTAGCACTTCGTGGCAGGTCTCGCGCATCAGCTTGGCGCGCGGGTCGTAGTTCTTGTAGACGCGGTGGCCAAAGCCCATCAGGCGCACGCCCGAGTTCTTGTCCTTGACCTTGGCAACGAATTCGCCAATCTTGTCCACGCCGCCCTGGGCCTGGATCTCGTAGAGCATGTTGAGCGCGGCTTCGTTGGCGCCACCGTGGGCCGGACCCCACAGGCAGGCCACGCCAGCGGCGATCGCCGCGAACGGGTTGGTGCCCGACGAGGCGCACAGGCGCACGGTCGAGGTCGAGGCGTTCTGCTCGTGGTCGGCGTGCAGAATGAAAATGCGGTCAAGCGCGCGCACCAGCACGTCGTTGATCTTGTAGTCGGAACAAGGCGTGGCAAACATCATTCGCATGAAGTTGGCCGAGTACGAGAGGTCGTTGCGCGGGTAGATGAAGGGCTCGCCCACCGAGTACTTGTAGGCCATCGCAACCAGGGTCGGCATCTTGGCGATCAGGCGGATCGCGCTGATTTCACGCTGGTGCGGGTCGGACAGGTTGATCGAGTCGGGGTAGAACGCGCTCATCGCGCCGGCCAGGCCGGTGAGCACCGCCATCGGGTGGGCGTCACGACGGAAGCCGCGCAGGAAGAACTGCATCTGCTCGTGAACCATCGTGTGGCTGCTCACGCGGTTGACGAAGTCGGCCTTCTGCGCCGGGTTGGGCAGCTCGCCATTCAAGAGCAGGTAGCAGGTCTCGAGGTAGTCGCACTTGTTGGCGAGTTCCTCGATCGGGTAGCCGCGGTAGAGCAGCTCGCCCTTGTCGCCGTCGATGTAGGTGATCGACGAGTTGCATGAGGCGGTCGAGAGAAAGCCCGGGTCGTAGGTGAACTTGCCGGTCTTGCCATAGAGCTGGCGAATGTCGATCACGTCCGGGCCAACCGTGCCCGAATAAATCGGCAGTTCAATCGCAGGCGTCCCGTCCGGGAAACTCAGGGTCGCTTTCTTGTCGGAAGGGGTCAGAGCCATTCTCGTTCCTTGTTCAAGTCACCCCGTGGGGATCAGGCAGAACGCAACCTCTCGAGCAGGCTGCGCATGGTGGTGCTGGCAAGCTCCTCGGGCAGTGGCCTGCGCTCGAGAAGCAAGTCCAGCAATTCGTTGTCAGTCAGGTCCAGCAGGCGGTCGAACTCGATCACATCGGCATCGGTGAGCGCGTCTTGCTCGCGATCGAGGAACCGCGTCAATACGATGTCATTTTCGAGCAGACCCCGGCGCGCGCGCCAACGCAGGCGGCGCCGCTCTGCAGCCAACTTGTCATCGCTCATAAGGCTAGACCGTCCGCCGCACCATCAGTTCCTTGATCTTGCCGATCGCGCGCGTTGGGTTGAGCCCCTTGGGGCACACATCGACGCAATTCATGATCGTGTGGCAGCGGAACAGGCGGTAGGGATCTTCAAGATGGTCGAGGCGCTCGGCGGTGGCTTCGTCGCGGCTGTCGGCGATGAAACGGTAGGCCTGGAGCAGGCCGGCCGGGCCGACGAACTTGTCGGGGTTCCACCAGAAGCTCGGGCAGCTGGTCGAGCAGCACGCGCACAGGATGCACTCGTAAAGGCCGTCGAGTTCCTCGCGCTGCTCGGGCGACTGCTTGCGCTCCTTCTCGGGCGGCGGCGTGTCGTTGATCAGGAAGGGCTTGACCGAGTGGTACTGGTTGAAGAAGTGCGTCATGTCCACGATCAGGTCGCGGATCACGGGCAGCCCGGGCAAGGGGCGCAGAACGATGGGCTGGGCCAGCTCATTGAGATTGGTGATGCAGGCCAGACCGTTCTTGCCGTTGATGTTCATCGCGTCCGAGCCGCACACCCCTTCGCGGCACGAGCGCCGGAAACTGAGCGAATCGTCGCCGTCGCTCTTGATGCGCATCAGCGCGTCGAGCAGCATCTTGTCGGTCGGCATCAGCTCGACCTCGAGCTTTTGCATGTAAGGCTTGGCGTTCTGGTCCGGGTCGTAGCGGTAGATCTCGAACTTCACCACTCGCTTGGCCGTCGCATTGACCAGAGCCTGGTTTTCCGTGTTGCTGTTGGCGGTCATGGTCGGTCTCTCAGAACGTGCGCTTCTTCGGCGCGAAGCTGGGGACGGTCAGCGGCTGGGTCTTGACCGGCTTGTAGTCGAGCCGGTTGCCTTCCGAATACCACAGCGTGTGGCGCATCCACTGGGCGTCGTCGCGCTCGGGGAAGTCATCGCGCGCATGCGCGCCGCGGCTCTCGGCGCGCACCGCGGCCGAGGTGATGGTGGCCTTGGCCACTTCGATCAGGTTGTCGAGCTCGAGAGCCTCAACCCGCGCGGTGTTGAAGACCTTGGACTTGTCGGCAATCGCGACGTTCTTGACCCGCTCGGCGATCGCGTAGATCTTCTCGCGGCCCTCTTCCATGATCGGCCCGGTGCGGAACACGCCACAGTGCTTCTGCATGGTCTTGCGGATGTCGTTGGCAACGTCCTGGACCTTCTCGCCGTCCTTGGCCGCGTCGAGCCGCGCCAGGCGCGCGAGCGTGGCCGCGCCAGCCTCGGCGGGCAGCTCCTTGTTCTCGCGGCGCTTGAGCCCGGATTCGACAATGTGGTTGCCAGCGGCGCGACCAAACACCACCAGGTCGAGCAGGGAGTTGGTGCCCAGGCGGTTGGCGCCATGAACGCTGACGCAGGCGCACTCACCGATCGCATAAAGACCGTTGATCACGGCATTGGGGTTGCCGTCCTTGGGAGCGACGACCTGGCCGTGGATATTGGTCGGGATGCCACCCATCTGGTAGTGGATGGTGGGCACAACCGGAATCGGCTCCTTGATCGGATCGACGTTCGAGAACTTGATCGCGATCTCGCGGATCGAGGGCAGGCGCTTCATGATGGTCTCGGCACCGAGGTGGTCGAGCTTGAGAAGCACGTAATCCTTGTCGGGGCCGCAGCCGCGGCCTTCCTTGATCTCCTGGTCCATCGAGCGGCTGACGAAGTCGCGCGGCGCGAGGTCCTTGAGCGTGGGCGCGTAGCGCTCCATGAAGCGCTCGCCGTTGCAGTTGAGCAGAATGCCGCCCTCGCCGCGAACGCCCTCGGTGATCAGAACGCCAGCGCCCGCCACCCCGGTCGGGTGGAACTGCCAGAACTCCATATCCTCGAGCGGAATGCCGGCACGCGCGGCCATGCCCAGACCGTCGCCGGTATTGATGAAGGCATTGGTCGAGGCGGCAAAGATCCGGCCCGCGCCCCCGGTGGCGAGCACCGTGGTCTTGGCTTCCAGGATCATCACTTCGCCGGTTTCCATTTCCAGCGCGACCACGCCCACCACATCGCCCTCGGCGTCGCGCACCAGGTCAAGCGCCATCCACTCGACGAAGAACTGGGTGCGCGCGGCCACGTTGCGCTGGTAGAGCGTGTGCAGAAGCGCGTGACCGGTGCGGTCGGCCGCGGCACAAGCGCGCGGCACGGGCTTTTCGCCAAAGTTGGCGGAGTGGCCGCCAAACGGGCGCTGGTAGATCGTGCCGTCGGCGTTGCGGTCAAACGGCATGCCGAAGTGCTCAAGCTCGTAGACGACCTTGGGCGCTTCGCGGCACATGAACTCGATCGCGTCCTGGTCGCCCAGATAGTCCGAGCCCTTGACGGTATCGAACATGTGCCAGAGCCAGTTGTCCTCGTTCATGTTGCCAAGGCTGGCGCCGATGCCGCCTTGGGCCGCCACGGTGTGGCTGCGGGTGGGAAAAACTTTCGAGAGCACCGCGACGTTGAGACCGGCCTGCGCCAGTTGCAGCGAGGCGCGCATGCCGGAGCCGCCGGCACCGACGATCACCGCGTCAAAGCGGCGGCGGGGAATCTGGGTTGCTGCCATGAAATCAAACTCTCCAGAGAATCTGCACGGACCCGATGGCGCAGCCGAGCAGCCACAGAATGGTCAGGACGTGCAGCGTGAGGCGCACGGCCACCGACTTGACGTAGTCCATCCAGATGTCGCGGATGCCGATCCAGGCATGAAAAAAGAGCGCGAACAGCGCCAGGAGCGTGAAGACCTTCATCCAGGTCGGCGCGAAGAGCCCCGCCCACTGCTCGTAGTTGAGGCCGGGAGCAAACAGCGCGTACCCACCGAGAACGATCGCGTAGACCGCCAGGATCACGGCGCTGACGCGCTGCCCGAGCCAGTCGCGCAGGCCGTAGCGGGCGCCGGTGACAAGACGTTTGGAACCGATATTGGCGGCCATCAGAACACCCCGAAAAGCTTGATCGCAGCCAGCGCGGTGAGCGCCAGGCTCACGCCCAGGACAACGCGCGCGCTGCTGGCGGCGGCCGTTTTCTCGACGCCGATGTGAAGGTCGAGCACGAGAAAGCGCAGACCGGCAACGAGATGATGGAGAAAGCCCCAGATCAGACCGAGCAGAACGATCTTGGCCGGCAGGCTGGCGGCCAGGGCCGTGAACTTGTCGAAGCTGATCTCGGACATGATGCTGAGTTCGAACAGCCACAGCAGAAGCGGCAGCGCAAGGAAAAGCAGGGCGCCGCTGATGCGATGCAGGATCGACACGATGCCCGCCAGCGGAAGCCGGTAAGCGACGATCTGCGAGATGTGGATGTTGCGGAACTCGGGGCGCGGTTTCCGGGCGAAATCCTGCGGGGTGCTCATTGGTTTTGACTGCCCTGAGTGGTTGAGGTGTGGCGTAGAAACCCTGACATTTTGGCTGAAATGCTGCAGCGAACCAAATCGGGTCAGCCGATCGTGTTGCGGTAGTGATGGTCAACCGTGACGCACAGCCCGCGCCGCACCTCGACCGGGCGCTCGCCATAGGTGTAGGAAACACGCTCAACCAGGAGCAGGGGCGAGCCAGGCGCGACCTGCAGCAGCTCGGCCGCGGCCGCCGGTGCCGCCATCGCGCGCAGGCGTTCGTCGGCCCGCACCATGCTCGTGCCGAACTCGGTTTCAAAAAAACCGTAGAGCGGCCCGGCGTAGGACGCCAGACGCTCGGCCGTGAGCCCTTTGAAGGTGGTCCCCGGCAACCAGATCTCGTCGAGCACTTCGGGCTTGCCGGAGAAGCTCAGCAGGCGACGCAGGTAGATCACCGCGTCGCCCGTGCGCAGCTCCAGCCGGCGGGCGATTTCCGCCGGCGCGCGCAGGTTGCGGCACTCGAGAAAGCGGCTGGTGGCGGGCTCGGGCTCGCCGGCATCGGGCGCGATGCGAAGAAAGCGAAACTGCGCGCGCGGTTCGTGGTGGGTCGCGACAAACGTGCCCTTGCCCTGGCGGCGCACCAGCAGGTTCTCGGCCGCCAGCTCGTCAACCGCCTTGCGCACCGTGCCCTGGCTGACCTGGAAACGCGCCGCGAGTTCGAGCTCGCTCGGCACCAGTTCGCCCGGCTTCCATTCGCCGCCCTGCAGGCTCGCGAGCAACAGACTCTTGATCTGCTTGTAGAGCGGCGCATAAACCGCGGGCCGATCGGCACGTGCACTGCGGGTTGGGCGATGGCTGGTCATGGTGGGCTGGGATCGGGCCGAAGTGCTTTTCGCCAAGGACGGGACATCCGTCAGATGCTGCGGTGAATCTTTAGTCTTATATAAGTTATATTACACATATTCAATCGACCCAGGCCGCTCGCCCAAGCGACGGCAGCCAGGCGGTCCAAGGCCGCTTTCGCCCCCCGGGACGACCCCGATACCGGCGTAAACTTCGCTGCACTGCACTGTCATGTTCACTGGTATGCCCGCCCTCGCCGCCGCTGTGTTTGCCGGTTCCACCGGGCGCCCGCCATTCCCCTGTTTTTCGACCCTCCCTCATCCCGCACGGAGATCACGATGAGCAAGAACCCCGTTCGCGTCGCCGTTACCGGCGCCGCCGGCCAGATTGGCTACGCCCTCCTGTTCCGCATTGCTTCTGGCGAAATGCTGGGCAAGGACCAGCCCGTCATCCTGCAACTGCTCGAGATTCCCGATGAGAAAGCCCAGAAGGCTCTCAAGGGCGTGATGATGGAGTTGGACGACTGCGCCTTCCCGTTGCTCGCCGGCATGCAAGCGCACAGCGACCCGATGGGCGCGTTCAAGGACGTCGAGTACGCCCTGCTCGTGGGCGCCCGTCCGCGCGGCCCCGGCATGGAGCGCGCCGACCTGCTGGCCGCCAACGCGCAGATCTTCACCGCGCAGGGCAAGGCGCTCGACGCCGTGGCCGCGCGCAACGTCAAGGTGCTGGTGGTCGGCAACCCCGCCAACACCAATGCCTACATCGCCATGAAGTCGGCGCCCTCGCTGCCCGCGGGCAACTTCACCGCGATGATGCGTCTGGACCATAACCGCGCGCTGAGCCAGCTCGCGGCCAAGACCGGCAAGCCGGTGGCCTCGATCACCCAGATGGCGGTGTGGGGCAACCACAGCCCGACCATGTACCCCGACGTGCGCTTTGCCAGCGTCGACGGCGCCGCTGCCGAGTCGCTGATCGACCAGGCCTGGTACCGCGACACCTTCATCCCCACCGTCGGCAAGCGCGGCGCGGCGATCATCGAAGCGCGCGGCCTGTCGTCGGCCGCCTCGGCCGCCAACGCCGCCATCGACCACATGCGCGACTGGGCGCTGGGCACCCACGGCGCCTGGGTGACGATGGGCATTCCCTCGGACGGCAGCTATGGCATTCCGAAGGACGTGGTCTACGGTTTCCCGGTCACCTGCAAGAACGGCCAGTACGAGATCGTCCAGGGCCTGGCGATCGACGCGTTCTCGCGCAGCAAGATGGACGCCACGCTCAAGGAACTGACCGACGAGCGCGACGCGGTTGCCAGCCTGCTCGGCTGATCAAGCTCGGATCGACCATGAGCGTGAACAGCGCGCCCGCATCTCCGGCCCACGGTCCGGCGGCGGGCGCGTTGTCGCATCCGGACTCGGTCCTGTGGGCGGGTGAAACTCCGCCCGCCGCCCTGCCGGTCTGCGACCACTACGCCGGGGCCGAGAAGTTCATTCTCAAGGCGCTCGCCTTGCAGGCGGCCAGCGCCAG
This sequence comes from Burkholderiaceae bacterium, assembly GCA_036652035.1. GTDB lineage: Bacteria > Pseudomonadota > Gammaproteobacteria > Burkholderiales > Burkholderiaceae_F > JAEZVV01. The sequence goes on from JAVVWR010000076.1 coordinate 7,990, forward strand.
CCAGGGCCGAGCGCGCTTTGACATCACCGCCGACTGCGAGGACGGCGCCCCGGTCGGCCGGGAAGCCGAGCACGCCGCGATGATCGCGCGCCACCTCGCCTCGGACGCCAATGTCTTCCATCGCGTCGGCCTGCGCATCCACGATCCGGCGAGCCGCCATTGGCGGCAGGACCTCGAGATCGTCGTGCCGGCGGCGGCCGCGCGCCTTGCCTACGTCGTCGTGCCCAAGCTGCGCTCGATCGACGAGATCGACCAGGTCATCGACCGCCTCGATCGGCTCGCACCCGAACGCAAGATCCCGATCCACGCCTTGATCGAGACCCATGCCGCGCTGCGCTCGGTCGATGCGATGGCCGCTCACCCGCGCGTCGAGTGCCTCTCCTTCGGGCTGATGGATTTTGTCTCGGCGCACCACGGCGCCATTTCCCCCGCCGCGCTGACAAGCCCCGGCCAGTTCGACCATCCGCTCGTGCGTCGCGCCAAGATTGAGATCGCAGCGGCGGCGCACGCTCACGGCAAGGTCGCCTCGCACAATGTTTCGACCGCGCTGCGCGAGCCCGACCAGGTGGCGAGCGACGCCCGGCGCGCCGCGGCCGAATTTGGCTACAGCCGGATGTGGAGCATCCATCCGGGCCAGATCGAGGCGATCGTGGCAGCGCTCACGCCCACCCACGCCGAAATTGAACGGGCGGCGGACGTGATTGCCGCCGCCATCGCCGCCCATTGGGGACCGTCCGTAGAAGACGGCACTGATTCGATGCAGCTGCACGACCGCGCCAGCTACCGGCTTTTCTGGAACCAGTTGCAACGCGCCCACGCCGCCGGTTGCGCGCTTCCCGCGAGCGCGCGCCGCCACTTCGAGGAGACACCATGACATCGAGTCCCGGCGCACGTTTTCGCGCCGCTCTCAGGCAAGAGCAAGCCCTGCAGATCGTGGGCGCGATCAACGCCAACCACGCCTTGCTCGCGCAGCGCAGCGGCTACCGCGCGATCTACCTGTCGGGCGGCGGCGTTGCTGCCGGCTCGCTCGGCATGCCGGATCTCGGCATCAACACGCTCGATGATGTCTTGATCGACACCCGCCGCATCACCGATGTGTGCGAGTTGCCGCTGCTGGTCGACATCGACACCGGCTTCGGGCCCAGCGCGTTCAACATCGAGCGCACGATCAAGAGCCTGATCAAGGCGGGCGCTGCCGCCTGCCATCTCGAAGACCAGGTCGGCGCCAAGCGCTGCGGGCACCGCCCGGGCAAGGCCATCGTCAGCACCGCCGAGATGGTCGACCGCGTCAAGGCCGCGGCCGATGCCAGGACCGACCCCGATTTCTTCCTGATCGCCCGCACCGACGCGATCGCGGTCGAGGGGATCGATGCCGCGATCGAGCGCGCGATCCGCTGCGTCGAGGCCGGCGCCGATGGCATTTTTGCCGAAGCCGCACTCGATCTCGCCACCTACCGCAAGTTCGTCGATGCGGTTCAAGCGCCGGTGCTCGCCAACATCACCGAGTTCGGCGCCACCCCGCTCTTTAGCGTTGATGAGTTGCGCAGCGCGGGCGCGGCGATGGTGCTCTACCCGCTGTCGGCCTTTCGCGCCATGAACAAGGCTGCGCAGAACGTCTATGAAGCGATCCGCCGCGACGGCAGCCAGCGCGCCGTGATCGACACCATGCAGACCCGCATGGAGCTCTACGAGACCATCGGCTACCACGCCTACGAGCAAAAGCTCGATGCCTTGTTTGCCCAAAAGAACACCGAGCCGTCGAACTGAAAGAGAGGACGCCATGAACGACACCAGCACCGCCGCCGTCACGCCCAAACCCAAGAAGTCGGTTGCCCTCTCGGGCGTGGTCGCCGGCAATACCGCGCTGTGCACGGTCGGCCGCAGCGGCAACGACCTGGCCTACCGCGGCTACGACATTCTCGACATCGCCGAGGCCGCCGAGTTCGAGGAAATCGCTCACCTGCTGGTCCACGGCAAGCTGCCCAACCTTGCCGAGCTGGCCGCGTACAAGGCCAAGCTCAAGTCGCTGCGCGGCCTGCCAGCCGCGGTCAAGGCGACGCTCGAAGCCCTGCCCGCCGCCAGCCACCCGATGGACGTGATGCGAACCGGCGTCTCGGCACTGGGCTGCACCCTGCCCGAAAAAGACGACCACAACATGCCGGGCGCGCGCGATATCGCCGACCGGCTGATGGCCTCCTTGGGCTCGATGCTGCTGTACTGGTACCACTTCAGCCAGAACGGCCGGCGGATCGAGGTCGAGACCGACGACGATTCGATCGGCGGCCACTTCCTTCACCTCTTGCACGGCGAAAAGCCGAGCGCGAGCTGGGTGCGCGCGATGCACACCTCGCTCATCCTCTACGCCGAGCATGAGTTCAATGCCTCGACCTTCACCGGTCGGGTCATCGCCGGCACTGGCAGCGACATTTATTCCGCCATCACCGGCGCGATCGGCGCTCTGCGCGGCCCCAAGCACGGCGGCGCCAACGAGGTCGCGTTCGAGGTGCAAAAACGCTATGACTCGCCGGCTGAAGCCGAGGCCGATATCCGCGCCCGGGTCGAACGCAAGGAAGTGGTGATCGGCTTTGGCCACCCCGTCTACACCATCTCCGACCCGCGCAACCAGGTGATCAAGGGCGTGGCCAAGCGGCTCTCGCAAGAAGCGGGCTCGACCAAGATGGTCGACATTGCCGAGCGGCTCGAAGCCGTGATGTGGGACGCCAAGAAGATGTTCCCCAACCTCGACTGGTTCAGCGCGGTGAGCTACCACATGATGGGCGTGCCCACCGCCATGTTCACGCCGCTCTTCGTGATCGCGCGTACCAGCGGCTGGAGCGCGCACATCATCGAGCAGCGCATCGACAACAAGATCATCCGCCCGAGCGCCAACTACATCGGGCCGGACGAGCAGGTTTTCGTCCCGCTCAGCCAGCGCAAGTAAGGCGGCAATGAGCGAGCCCACTCTCGAACTCAAGCTGCGCCGCGCAGTTCGCGCCGATCTGCCGCGCCTGCTCGATCTGCTCGCCGACGGCACGCTGGCGGCGAGCGAAGCCGAAGGCCACCCCGGCGCCTTTAGCCAGGCGTTCGACACCATCGCCCGCGACCCCAACCAGTTCCTGCTGGTGGGCGAGATCGAGGGTCTGGTGATCGCGATGGCGCAGATCAGCTTTATTCCCGGGCTCACCCGCGGCGGCGCCTGGCGCGCCAATATCGAAGCGGTGCGGGTCGATCCCGCCTGGCGCAACCGGGGCCTGGGCGAGCAGCTGATGGGAGAAGTGGTGGCGCTGGCCAAAAAACGCGGCTGCCGCCTGGTGCAGCTGACCAGCCACAAGTCGCGTACCGACGCCCACCGCTTCTACGAGCGTCTGGGCTTTGCCCGTTCGCACGAAGGCTTCAAGCTCGAATGCGAATGATGAACACTATCGACACCCGAGCGGACCGCGCTTTGCCGAACCCTCACGCTCCGGCTGCCTCCGTCGCGGCGGCGATTGATTCCATTTCCGCGAAAAACCGGCCAACGCGATTCTCGAGTTGTGCCTCGAATTCCCCCACGTTCAACGCCACCCGGAGCAACGACTTCGTTGCCATGATGGCGATCTGACCCGAGTCAACTTACCCGCAAGAGACAACCATGGCTCACAACGCCTTCAACACGCTTCAAGAATTCAAGATCGGTGACAAGAAGGGCAAGTTCTACAGCCTGCCCGCGCTCGAGAAGGCCGGCGTCGGCCCGGTCAGCAAGCTGCCGGTATCGATCCGCGTGGTGCTGGAGTCGGTGCTGCGCAACTGCGACGGCAAGAAAATCACCGAAGAGAACATCTTGCAACTCGCCAACTGGAAAGCCGCCGGCGAGCGCACCGACGAGATTCCCTTTGTGGTCGCGCGCGTGGTGCTGCAGGACTTCACCGGTGTGCCGCTGCTGGCCGACCTGGCCGCGATGCGCTCGGTCGCCAAGGCGATGGGCAAGAAGCCCAAGACCATCGAGCCGCTGGTGCCGGTGGATCTGGTGGTCGACCACTCGGTCATGATCGACCACTACGGCACCAAGGATTCGCTCGACCTCAACATGAAGCTCGAGTTCTCGCGCAACCGCGAGCGCTATGAATTCATGAAGTGGGGCATGCAGGCCTTCGACACCTTCGGCGTCGTGCCCCCGGGCTTTGGCATCGTCCACCAGGTCAACCTTGAATACCTGGCGCGCGGCGTGCACAAGAAGGCCGGCGTGTACTACCCGGATACGCTCGTCGGCACCGACAGCCACACCACCATGATCAACGGCATCGGCGTGGTGGGCTGGGGCGTGGGCGGCATTGAAGCCGAGGCCGCCATGCTGGGCCAGCCGGTCTACTTCCTGACCCCCGACGTGG
>JAVVWR010000077.1:0-12319 GCA_036652035.1 Burkholderiaceae bacterium
ACCGAGACGGTGCTCAAGCAGGCCGAAGCGCTGTCAGAGGCGTGGGTGGGCTAGCGCTTTCCTGGGGGCGTGCGCCTCGGCGCGCTGCTCCCGACTGCGCGCCTGATCGGATTGCTAAATTCCAGTCACATGACTCTTTCACAGGATTCCAGAATGGCCCCGATGAAAGCTTTGCTTCGCAGCCTTGCCGTCTGCGCCGTCTTTTTCCTGCCGCCCGCCCTGTCGGCCAAGGCGACCGCGCCGGCGCCGGCCCTGCCCGCCGGCGTGCAAAAAGTGGCCACGGTTGAAGGCATCACCGAATACCGCCTGCCCAACGGCCTGCGCTTCATTCTGTTTCCCGACGCTTCCAAGCCCACGGCCACGGTCAACGTGACCTACCTGGTCGGCTCGCGCCACGAGAACTACGGCGAGACCGGCATGGCCCATCTGCTCGAGCACCTGATCTTCAAGGGCTCGAAGAACTACCCCTCGCCCGACAAGGAGTTCACCCGGCGCGGCTTCCGCATGAACGGAACCACCTCGCAGGACCGCACCAACTACTTCGTCTCGTTCACCGCCACCGAGGACAATCTCAAATGGGCGCTGGGCTGGACTGCCGATGCGATGGTCAATTCCTTCATTGCCAAGAAGGATCTCGACACCGAGATGACGGTGGTTCGCAACGAGTTCGAGATGGGCGAGAACCAGCCGACCCAGGTGATGTTCAAGCGCCTGCAGGCCATGCTGTTTGACTGGCACAACTACGGCAAGAGCACGATCGGCGCCCGCAGCGACATCGAGAACGTCAAGATCGAGAACCTGCAGGCCTTCTACCGCCGCTATTACCAGCCCGACAACGCGGTGCTCACGGTCAGCGGCAAGTTCGACGAAGCCAAGACGCTCGCCTGGATCGCGGCCGACTTCGGCCAGCTTGCCAAGCCCACGCGGGTGCTGCCGCCCGAATGGACGGTCGAGCCCACCGCCGACGGCGAGCGCAGCTTCCAGATCCGCCGCAAGGGCGAGATCCAGTTGCTGACCGTGGCCTACCGCATTCCTTCGAGCCTGCACGCCGACGCCGATGCGCTGGCTTTCGCGGCCGATTCGATGGCCGACACGCCCAATGGCCGGCTCTACAAGGCGCTGGTCCAGCCGGGTCTGGCGGCTCAGGTCTTTGCCTGGACCATCGGCGGCAAAGCCCCGGGCTTTGTGATGTTTGGCGCGGTGATCAAGAAGGGCGAGCCGGTCGCTCCGGTGCGCGCCAAGATGATCGAGGTGATCGAGACCAGCCTCAAGACTGAGCCTTTCACCGAGGCCGAACTCCAGCGCAACCTGCAGCAGCAGCTCACCAATTACGAGCGCGCTCTGTCGGACCCCGAAGCGTTTGGCGTGGGGCTGTCGGAATACATCGCCCTGGGCGACTGGCGTCTGTTCTTCTACTCGCGCGACCAGCTTGCCAAGGTGAAGCCGGCCCAGGTCGATGCCGCGGTGGCGAAATACTTCGTTCGCGACAACCGCGTCGTAGGCTTGTTCGAGCCCGACGACGCGCCGCAGCGCGCCGAGATTCCGGCCGCGCCCAAGGCCGCCGCGCTGCTGGCTAATTACCAGGCCAAGATCGAGGGCGACCGCTCCGAAGCCTTTGACCCGAGCCAGGACAACCTCGATCGCCGTACCAGGATCATCAATCTCGGCGATCTGAAGGTGGCACTTCTGCCCAAGCAGAACCGTGGTCAGACCGTGACGGTGGCCATCAATTTCCAGTGGGGCGACGAAAAGACGCTGGCCAATCGCGACGTTGACGGCAGCCTGGCGCTGGCAATGCTCTCCCGCGGCACCGATAGCTTGACCCGCCAGCAGATCGCCGACGACATGACCCGGCTCAAGATGCAGGGCGGTCTGACGGGCTTCGAGACTACCCGCGAGAACCTGCCCGCGGCCTTGAAACTGGTGGCCCAGGTCTATCAGCGGGCGAGCTTTCCTGAGCCTGAGTTCGACGAGCTCAAGCGCCAGACCCTGACTGGCCTGCAAGCGCAGATGGACGATCCTTCCGCCCGCTCGCGCGATGCGCTGGCGGCCCACTTCAATACCTATCCCAAGGGCGACCCGCGCTATTACATCCCGCTCGCCGACCGGATCGACGCCACCAGCAAGAGCACCCTGGCCGGCGCCAAGGCGTATTACAAGGATCTGGTGGGAACCGCTCGCGGCCAGATCGCCATCGTTGGCGACTTTGACGAGAAAGCGGTTGAAGCCGAGTTGAAGCAGCTGTTCCCGGCCAAGGCTTCGGCCTCGCCGTATGCGCGGGTTGATCGCGAATACCGGGCGGTTGCGCCGGCTCGGATCGCGATCGACACGCCCGACAAGGAAAACGCAACCCTCCGCGCCCGCATCGATCTGCCGCTGCGAGACACCGATCCCAAGGCTGCGGCGCTCTATGTGGCCGACTGGATTTTCGGCGGCGGCACGGGTCTGTCGAGCCGACTGATGAACCGCTTGCGTCAGAAGGATGGCCTGTCCTATGGCGCGGGCAGCGGTCTGAGCCTTGGTAGCCGGCGCAACTATTCGAGCTGGAGCCTGGGTGCGATCGTCGCGCCGCAGAACCTCGCCAAGGCCGAAGCCGCGATCCGCGAAGAGTTCGATCGCGCCCGCAAGGAGGGCTTCACCGCTCAGGAAGTCGAAGAAGCCAAGAAGGGCATCCTGCAGTCGCGCGCGGTCAACCGTGCGCAAGACGGCACGGTGGCTTCGGCCTGGGTCGGCAACCTCGACCTGGACCGCAGCTGGCAATTCAGCAAGGCCTTCGAGCAGCAGATTGCCGCGGTGACGCCCGAGCAGGTCAACGCCGCATTCCGCCAGTACATCGACCCGGCCGCCATGAGCTTTGTGGTCGCGGGCGACGCCAAGAAGGGCGCGAAGTAACGCAGGCCCAAGGCTGGCGCCCGCGGCGGTGGGCGCCACAGCCTTTTGGTCCAGGTCAAGAGCGGTGGGCCGTTGGGCGCGGGTCAAGTGCGGTGCATGCCATGATCCGCGCTTTCCAAAGCCCCGCGCGCAAGAGAGGACCCGCCCCATGACAGGCCCTGAAATCACCGTTCAACTCGGCTCCTGGGACGAGCTCAAGGACGAGGCTGCGCCGATCCGCTTTGCCGTTTTCGTCGATGAGCAGCATGTGCCGCCCGAGACCGAGCTCGATGAATGGGATGCCTTGTCCTTGCACGCCATCGCTCGCGCGGCTGACGGCACGGCGCTGGGCACCGGACGGCTGCTGCCCGACGGCCATATCGGCCGGATGGCGGTGACCCAGGCGGCGCGCGGTCTGGGCGTGGGCGCGGTGCTGCTGTCGACCCTGATGGCCGAGGCACGCCGGCGTGGCTGCGGTGAAGTGGCTTTATCGGCCCAGACCCATGCGCTGGGCTTCTACGGCAAGCACGGTTTTATCGCCGAAGGCGACGAATACCTCGATTGCGAGATCCCGCATCGGCTGATGCGGCATGTGTTTGACTGAATTTCAACGCTTGTTCTTAAGGAAAGAGGGGGGCTTGCTGCGGTAGCACTCGCGGACGCAGCCCGCGCTACTACGACTGCCGCGCGCGAGCGGGTAGAGCGGGCTCCGCCCGCGGTTATTCGCCGGGCCGCGGAGTGACTTAAAACGCGTCGCGCGACTCGGGCACCGGAGCCTGCCGCGCGAGCGAGAACTCGTAGTGGCGGTCGGTGTGGCTGTCAGGATCGAGCGGATCGAAGCTGCGTTCAATAAAGTTGACCAGGCCGTCGGCGCGCACCGTGATTACCGTGGTTGAGCGGGTGCCGTAGCCCTTGGCGCGGATCTGGATCGCCGAGAGCGCGTGCTCCCAGTCTGCCGCCACACCGGTCGAAGGCAGTTCGCTCACGCGGGCGCGGCGGCGGTCGGAAAAGATCGCCATCAGTTTTTCAGCGTCGACTTTTTGCGCGATCTGCAGGCTCATCCGGCCGACCGCCTGGGTGAGTTTGGGCCAGGGCGTATCGAGCAAGCCGTTCGAGACACCGTAAACCCCGGGCGCCAGCACGCGCGAGCCGGACTCGCACCGGTTGCTGTGATAGAGCAGAGCAGGGTCGGTCTCGGCCGCGGGCCAGATATCGCCGACCAGGAGATTGAAACCATTGAAGCCCGGCAGGCGCGGCGTCTGGCTGGCGAGCCAGTTGGCTGCCGGCTCCTTGGCCTGCAGGGCTGACAACACCAGTTCGCCGCGCGAGGCGGCATGCGGGTTGCGCCCGGTTGGCGCGCGAACGTTGGTCAGGGCGGCGAAGCGGCCTGCGCGCGTGATTCCCATCCAGGTGCCGCCGGCTTCTTCGTCGCGTCCAGCCAGCAGCGAGATCGCCTGTCCCCACCACGCCGCCGCGCGGGTGCGGCGGGCGTAGAACTCGTCGCGGTTGCCGACCACGATCAGCGGGTAATCGGGGTGGCTGTGCCAGGCCAGGCCGATCAGGCACATGGCAGAAAGCCTCGCATCACAGTTCGCAAAAACGCTCGGTTCGGCGAGCCGCAATCAGTTCAGGCGCGAGGCCGGCATGGGTGCTGGCATCAGCCAGTTGCGCGGCAAAGGCCTGGGGGTCGGAGATTCTCTCGTAGACCTCCATCAGCGTGACGGTTTCGCCCACCTCCACGCGGCGGATCAAGCTGCCGTGAACACCGCTCGCGGCCGCCAGCGCGCCCTGCATGATGCGAATCCGCTCGGCCACGGCCGCAACCTCGGCCGCAGGCAGCTTGAAGTAGACGTACCAGTGTTCCATCGCAGGCTCCTCTTTACGCGGTGGGGTCGAAGATTGCGTAGGGCAGCGGGCGCAGGGCAAGCAGCGGGCCGTCGGCCGCGACCAGATGCAGATGGTTCTCAAGCTGCTGATCGACCGGCGACTCGAACAAGAGATCAAAGCCGCCTTGCGGTGCGGCGGCGGCCATCACCACCGTGCCCACGGGATCGGCGCCGGCAAAGACATCAGCGCCGGCCGTGACCGATTCCGCCCGCACGTGCGCGACGGCCATGCGCCGGCGCAGCTTGCCGAGGTATTGGCTGCGAGCAACGATTTCCTGGCCGGGGTAGCAGCCTTTCTTGAAATTGACGCCGCCCAGCACCTCAAGGTTGATCATCTGCGGCACGAACTTTTCCTGGGTCGCGGCAAAGACAGTCGGCACCGCGGCGTCGATCTCGCTCCACCACCACACGCCGGGCGCCGCCAGGGTCTGCGCGGCCAGCGAGGCGGGCAGGGCGCCGAGCAACAGAAAGCGCTCAGTCGCGCCGGGAGCGGCGGGCAGACGGGCAACGCGCAAGTCGCCCACCTGGACCGATTCCCAGGCGGTGGCGGGCGGGGTGATGCCGGCCTGCTCGAGCAGCGCCGCAGCGCCGTGGCCGACGAGGCCATGGCAGGCGAATGGGTCCGACACGTCGCTGAGTTTCACCTTGGCGCGCAGAACGAACATCGACAAACGCTTGAGCACCGCAGCCAGAATCTCCCGCGGCAGCAACAGATAGATCGACTCGGCGTCTCGCCACTGGCCGAAGGTGGCGATCAGCCGACCCTTGGCGGTGCAGTAGCCGTTGAGCGTGAAGCGCTCGCCAAGCTCGAGCACGTCGTTGGTGAGCTGGCCTTGCAGGAATTTCGGTGCATCGTCGCCAGAAACGGCGATCACGCCGAGTTCTTCCAGGCCAACCAGGGCTGGCGCGGCGGTGATCGCTGTCAGCGGGTCGGCCGGTGCGGTCCATTGGCCGGCGCGAGGCGCGGGCGAGGTCAGTGATTCTGCGGTCATGACAGGGCAGTCCGGGATCGGGCCTTTATTATGGATGGACAGATCGTCCCATATAAGAACTCCGTGTCCGCGAAATCCCCTCTCCGAATTCTGCGCTGGCTGCCCTGGTTGCTCGCTTTCGCCCTGCTCGCCGCTCTGGCGGCGTGGTGGTACGTGGCGATGCGCCCGCTGACCTTGGCCGCGCCACGCGTGGAGTTTGTCGTTCCCGCTGGCGCCTCGGCACGAACCATTGCGACCCAGGCGCAAGCGGCGGGCGTGGGGCTGACCGAGCCGGTCTTTGTCTGGCTGGCTCGCCTGACTGACGCCACCAAGAGCCTGCATGCCGGCCGCTATGCGGTGGAGCAGGGCGCCACGCTCGCCACGCTGCTCGACAAGCTGCGCAATGGCGAGGTTTTGCCATCCAAGTTCACCCTGGTCGAAGGCACGAATCTGCGCGAGCTGCGCGCCAAGCTTGCCGAGGAAGCCGATCTGCGCCAGGACTCGGCCACGATGGATGAGAAGCAATTGCTTGCAGCCATCGGCGCCACGGAACCTCACGCCGAAGGTCTGTTTGCGCCCGATACCTATGTGTTTGCGCCAGGCTCGAGCGATCTCGATATCTACCGCCAGGCTTACCGGGCGCAGAGGAAGATCCTGGCCGAGGCCTGGAATAAGCGCGCTTCCGGCCTGCCCCTGCATTCGCCTTACGAAGCCTTGATTCTGGCGTCGATCGTCGAAAAGGAAACCGGCCGCGCCGAGGATCGCCCGCTAGTGGCGAGCGTCTTCATCAACCGGCTCAAGATCCGTATGCCGCTGCAGACCGACCCGACCGTGATCTACGGCCTGGGCAAGAGCTTCGACGGCAATCTGCGCAAAAAACACCTCGTGACCGATACGCCTTACAACACCTATACGCGGGGCGGTCTGCCGCCTTCGCCCATTTCTGCGCCGGGGCGCGCAGCGATTGCCGCCACGCTCAACCCGCCGCCTTCGAGCAAGCTCTACTTCGTCGCCCGCGGCGACGGCAGCTCGCAGTTCTCCAGTTCGCTCGCCGATCACAACCGGGCGGTCGACAAATTCCAGCGGGGTCGTTGATGCGCGGTCGTTTCATCACATTTGAAGGCATCGACGGCGCGGGCAAGAGCACGCAGATCGCCACGGTGGCTGCAGCGATCCGCGCCCGCGGGATCGAGGTGGTTCTCACGCGCGAACCCGGCGGCACGCCCTTGGGCGAGACCTTGCGCGAACTGATCCTCAAGACGCCGATGGCGCCGGCAACCGAAACGCTGCTGGTGTTTGCCGCTCGCGCCGAGCACCTCGAGCGCGTGATTCGTCCGGCTCTGGCCCGCGGCGCCTGGGTTTTGTGCGACCGCTTCACCGACGCGACCTACGCCTATCAAGCCGGTGGCCGTCAGTTGCCGGGGGAATCGATCCAGCAGCTCGAGCAGTGGGTTCACCCCGACCTGCAGCCCGACCAGACCGTTCTTTTTGACCTGCCGCCGGCCATCGCTGCCGAGCGTCTCGCCCGCGCCCGCGCCGCCGACAAGTTCGAAGCCGAGCAATGCGAGTTCTTCGAACGCGTGCGTCAGGTTTATCTCGAGCGCGCCGCCGCCGCACCGGGCCGCTTCCTGGTGGTCAACAGCACCCGCGCGCCAGCGGCGATCAGCGCCGACCTGGCGGAGCGATTCTCGACATGGAACTGAACATCTTTCCCTGGCAGAGCGCCGCCTGGGCCGGTCTGGCCGCGCTGCGCGGCAAGGTGCCGCACGCCTTGCTGCTGTTTGGCGCGCGCGGCATCGGCAAGCGACAGCTCGCCAAGGCCTGGGCCGCGGCGCAGCTGTGCGAATCGCCCTTGCCCGACGGCCACGCTTGCGGCCACTGCACCGGCTGCCAGTTGCTGATCGCCGACAACCACCCGGACTTGCGTCTGGTGGTGCCAGCGGCCGACGCTGCGGCCCGATCCGACGAGAGCGAACCCGAGGCCGAGCCCAGCGGCAGCGCCAAACCCGCCAAAGCGAGCCGCGAGATCCGCATCGACCAGGTGCGCGATCTTGATGAGTTTCTCTCGATCACCTCGCACCGCGGCGGTTCGCGAATCGTGGTGCTGGCGCCGGCCGAGGCGATGAATCTCGCCGCGGCGAGCAGCCTCTTGAAAATGCTCGAAGAGCCGCCCGAGGGCGCTTTGTTCGTCTTGGTGGCTGACGACATCGACGCGGTTCTGCCCACGGTCCGCTCGCGCTGTCGCCTGATGCGGGTGGCGCCGCCCGGCGCCAGGGAGTCGCTGGCGTGGGTCGAGGCCCAGGGCGTTGGCGACGCAGCCGCGCGATTGGCCGAAGCGGGCGGGGCACCGCTTGCCGCCGTGGAATCGGACGACGACCGTCACGGGCTTGACCCGGCGGTCAAACGCGGCCTGCTGGGCCTGCTGGCCCGTGGCGCGGAGCTGGGCGCGGCCGATATTGCGAGCGCAATCCCGAGGGACATTGCCCTGACTCCCGCGATCACGTTGTTGCAACGCTGGTCCTGGGACTTGCTCGCGTGCCGCTCGGGCACTGCGCTTCGCTATTATCCGGGGCAGGCGCAGACGCTGATGCGGATTGCGCAATCAACTTCGGCTGGGGCGTTGATGGGCTGGGCGCAGGAACTGACTCTAATGAGAGCGACCAGTTCGCACCCGCTTAACGCGCGCCTGGCTGTCGAGCGTGCCTTGCTTGCCTATGTGCAGGCGCTGGCAGCGCAGTAACAGGATCCGTCATGAGCGAAGCCAAGACCGCCACGCTAACGCCGCCGCCCAATGCCCTGTCCGCTGCCGCCAGCCCTGCTGGCCGCCCGGCGGTGCTGTCGCTGGCGATCAAGGAAAAAGCGGCGCTCTACGCCGCCTACATGCCGTATCTCAAGCACGGCGGAATCTTTGTTCCCACCAACCGCAGCTATCAGCTGGGGGACGAGGTGTATCTGATCCTTACGCTGATGGACGATTCGACCCGGATTCCGGTTGCCGGCAAGGTGGTCTGGGTCAGCAGCACCGCCAGCGGCGGGCGCACCACGCCGGGCATTGGCGTTCATTTTCCGGCCGACGAGACCGGAATCGGTGCCAAGAAACGCATCGAAGACATCCTGGGCGCGGCGCTGAAGTCCTCCCGGGCGACCCACACCCTCTGAACGCCCGCCGCGTTCGAGTCACGGCCCCGCGTGGGCCGCTTTGGCGCTTGCCGATGTATATCGATTCCCACTGCCATCTGAGTTTTCCCGATTTCGCGTCCGAAGAGACCGCGCTGATCGAGCGCATGCGCGAAGCCAAGGTCGAAGCGGCACTCAATGTTTGCGTCACGCTCGAAGAGTTTCCGCAAGTTCTCGCCCTGGCCGAGCGCCATGACAATGTCTGGGCCTCGGTCGGCGTTCATCCGGACTATCAGGATATTGACGAGCCCAGCGTCGAGCGTCTGGTCCAGCTCGCCGACCACCCGAAAGTGGTGGCGATCGGCGAGACCGGGCTGGATTACTACCGCCTGCACGAGCCGCTCGATTGGCAGCGCGAACGTTTCCGCAATCACATCCGCGCCGCCCGCCAGAGCGGCAAGCCGCTGATCATCCACACCCGCGCGGCGGCCGACGACACGCTGCGGATCATGGAAGAGGAGGGCGCAGGCGAGGTGGGCGGAGTGATGCACTGCTTTACCGAAAGCCAGTCCGTAGCCGACCGGGCCCTCGCCCAGGGTTTTCATATTTCGCTATCCGGTATCGTGACCTTCAAGAGCGCTCGGGATCTGCATGAAGTGGCGCGCTCGATCCCCCTGGATCGCTTGATGATTGAGACCGATTCGCCGTATCTGGCGCCGGTACCGCACCGCGGCAAGCGCAACGAGCCCGCTTTTGTGCCGCATGTCGCAGCCCGCATCGCCGCACTCAAAGGCCTTGATCCCGCCTGGGTTGCTCAAGCAACCACGAGAAATTTTCGCCGTCTTTTCAAGGTGTAAGAAAGGATAGTTAACATGACTTCTAGCTTTGGATTGCGCTTTTTCACCGTTTTTTTCGTGTTGATTGCTAGTGCCTCAGCGGCGCGCGCCGACGCGTATTCCGATTTCTGGGATTCGATTCGGCGCGACAACAGCCGCAGCCTGGCGGCCTTGCTGGCCAAGGGCATGGACCCCAATACCGTGGGCGCCAATGGCGATCCGGCCTTGGTGACGGCGCTGCGTGAGCAGGCCAAGGACGCCACCCGAGTGCTCTTGGAGGCGCCTGGACTCAAGCCCGACCAGGCCGGGGTTGGCGGCGAAACGGCGCTGATGGTCGCCGCCATTCAAGGCAATGAAGGAGTCGCCCGCCAGTTGATCGAGCGCGGCGCGCAGGTCAATCGGGCCGGATGGGCGCCGTTGCACTACGCCGCGAGCGCCGGTCATGTCGGCATCGTCGATCTCTTGCTCGCGCATGGCGCCAAGGTTGACGCGCAAACGGCAGGCGGCGTCACGCCGCTGATGATGGCGGCGCGGGATAACCAGACCCGGGTGGTCGACCGGTTGCTGGAAGTCAAGGCCAAGCGGGATCTTTGCAGCGATCGGGGCTTGAGCGCAGCGGATTTCGCGCGCCATGCGGGGCATGGAAAGCTGGCTCAGAGGCTTTCCATCGCTCATTGCGCATAATGCATATTATGTCAAGTCAAATAGCCGACTACCCAACCTCCGAATACGCGCTAACCATGAGAACACTCCCCTCCCAGCCTGCAGCGCTGGAGTTGCTCGCGCCTGCGCGAACGGCAGATATCGGTATCGAGGCCATCAATCACGGCGCCGACGCGGTTTATATCGGGGGGCCAGGGTTTGGCGCCCGCGCCGGTGCGGGCAACGAGGTCGCGGAACTGGAGCGGCTCACCCGCCACGCGCATCGGTTTGGCAGCCGGATCTTCGTCACCCTCAACACCATCTTGCGCGATGACGAGCTCGAAGCCGCCCGCCAAATGGTATGGCAGGTCTACGAGGCCGGCGCCGATGCCTTGATCGTGCAAGACATGGGGCTGCTCGAGCTCGACCTGCCGCCGATCCAGTTGCACGCCTCGACCCAATGCGACATCCGCACCCCGGCCAAGGCCAAGTTCCTGCAGGACGTTGGCTTTTCGCAGATCGTTCTGGCGCGGGAACTGACGCTGGCGCAGATCCGGGAGGTCGCGGCCGTGCTCGACGCGGCAACGATCGAGTTCTTTATCCACGGCGCCCTGTGTGTCGCCTATAGCGGCCAGTGCTATGTCAGTCACGCGCAGACCGGGCGCAGCGCCAACCGCGGCGACTGTTCTCAGGCCTGCCGCCTGCCCTATACGGTGACCGACAGTTCCGGCCGGATCGTGGCGCACGACAAGCATGTGCTGTCGATGAAGGACAACAACCAGTCCGACAACCTCGCGGCATTGATCGACGCCGGCGTGCGCAGTTTCAAAATCGAAGGCCGCTACAAGGACATGGGCTATGTGAAGAACATCACCGCCCATTACCGCCAGCGGCTTGATGCCATTCTGGACAAGCGCCCGGAGCTGCACCGCGCCTCGAGCGGCCGCTGCGAGTTTTCCTTCGCGCCCGATCCGGATCGCAACTTCAACCGCGGTTCGACCGATTACTTCGTCAACGGCCGCCAGATCGACATCGGCGCCTTCGACACCCCCAAGCACGCCGGCCTGCCGCTGGGCTATGTCGGCAAGCTCGGGCCGGACTGGTTTGCGATCACGACTGACCAGACCATCAACAATGGCGACGGTCTGACCTACTGGGATCTGCAAAAGGAACTGGTTGGTGTGCAGGTCAACCGTGCCGAGGCGATCGAGAGTGGCTGGCGCATCTTTCCGGCCGAGGCGATCCGCCATTACAAGGATCTGCGGGGCGGCGCCGAGATCGCCCGCAACCGCGACATGGCCTGGGACCGCCAGCTCGACAAGAAATCGGCCGAACGCCGCATCGGCGTCTGGCTGCGTTTTTCAACTACCGCCGCGGGTTTTGCGCTGGAGATCACCGACGAGGACGGCCATAGCGCCCGCGCCGAGATGGCCCATGCGATCGAACCCGCGCGCGACCCGGAACGCGCCGAGGCTGGCGTACGCGAACAGCTCGCCAAACTCGGCGCCAGCATCTTCAGCGCGTATGACATCGCGATCGACTGGCCCAGCCCGGTTTTTGTGCCGGCGAGCGTTGCCAACGGCCTGCGCCGCGCTGCGATTGAATTGCTCGAAGCCGAGCGCCTGGCCGGCCTGCTCCGCTTGGAGCGCGCCGCGCCGGCCGAGCCGCCCGCGCCCTACCCCGAGTCGGTTTTGACTTACCTTGCCAACATCTACAACCACAAGGCGCGCGACTTCTACGCTCGCCACGGGGTTGAGGTCATCGCGCCGGCTTATGAGAGTCACGAGGAAGACGGCGAAGTCAGCCTGATGATCACCAAGCACTGCGTGCGCTGGAGCCTGTCGCTCTGTCCCAAGCAGGCCAAGGGAGTGACCGGCGTGCAGGGAACGATCCGCGCCGAACCGCTGGTGATCCAGAACGGCAAGGAAAAGCTCACGCTCCGCTTTGACTGCAAACCCTGCGAAATGCACGTGATGGGAAAGATCAAGCGCGCGGT
>JAVVWR010000078.1:0-11923 GCA_036652035.1 Burkholderiaceae bacterium
ACCGCGGTGATCTTGGCCACCGTCAGCAGCAACTCCTTGACCCCCGCCGTCTTGAAGGCGATTCGAGCGCGGGCGTCGGCGCCGGTGCCCACCAGCGCCTGGATCACGCCGTCGCCAAACTTGGCGTGGTTGACGCTCTGGCCGACGCGGAAGCCACCCACCGTGGCCGCGGCCCGCATCGGCTCCTGGTTGGACGCCGCTGCCGCATAGGCTGAGGGGCTGCTCGTCTGGCCGCCGCGACCGGCGCCGTAGTTGCCACCATAGCCACCACCGGACGAAGCCCCGCGATCGCCGTAAGAACCACGCTCGCGTCCGCCGCCATAAGCGCCGCCGCCACCGCCGTAGTTGCCGCCGCCGTAGTTGCCACCATAGGCGCCGGTGGCCGCGCGCCCGCCGATTCCCATCGATTGCTTGGGCGTGAGCCACTTGAGAGCGCCTTCGGGCAGCTCGTCGAGGAAGCGGCTCTTGACGCCATAGCGGGTCTGGCCGTGCAGCATGCGCGACTGCGCCAGGGTGATGTAGAGGCGGCGGCGCGCGCGCGTGATCGCCACGTACATCAGGCGGCGCTCTTCTTCGACGCCGTCGGCTTCCTGCGCGCTGTTGTCGTGCGGGAACAGGCCTTCTTCCAGGCCGGTGATGAAGACGGCGTGGAACTCGAGGCCCTTGGAAGCGTGCACCGTCATCAGCTGCAGCGCGTCCTGCCCGGCCTCGGCCTGGTTGTCACCGGCTTCGAGCGAGGCGTGAGAGAGAAAACCCGCCAGCGGCGAAGGCAGCTGCACCTCGGCCTCGCCCGCCGTGGCCACGGCGTCTTGCGCGTAACCCTCTTCCTGCGTGAAAGCGGCGGCGGCGTTGACGAGTTCTTCCAGGTTCTCGATCCGGTCCGCGCCTTCGCGGTCGTTGCGGTAGTGGGCGATCAAGGTGCTGCGGTCGAGCACCACTTGCACGATCTCGGGCAGCGGCAGGCCGCTCATCTCGAAGCGCAGGCTCTCGATCAGCTTCACAAAGCCTTCGAGCTTGGTGCCCGGCGTGCCCTTGATATGAGCCACCGCGTGATAAAGGCTCAGGCCGTTGGCCTTGGCGGCGTCGGCCAGCACTTCGAGCGTGCGGCCACCAATGCCACGCGCCGGGAAGTTGACTACCCGCATGAAGGCAGTGTCGTCGCTGGGGTTCTCGACCAGGCGCAGGTAGGCGAGCGCGTGCTTGATTTCGGCACGGTCAAAGAAGCGCTGGCCGCCGTAGACGCGGTAGGCAATGCCGGCGTGCATCAGCGCGGTTTCGATCGTGCGCGACTGCGCGTTCGAGCGGTAGAGCACCGCGATTTCGCTGCGCGAATGGCCTTCGGCGATCAGGTTGCGCACTTCGTCGACGATGAAGCTGGCTTCGTCAAGGTCGCGCGGCGCCTCGAACACCCGCAGCTTTTCGCCCTCGCCGGCCGCGGTCCAGAGGTTCTTGCCCAGGCGGCTAGCGTTCTGCGCGATCAAGGCGTTGGCGGCGTTGAGGATGTTGCCGTGCGAACGGTAGTTCTGCTCCAGCTTGATCATGTGCTTGACGCGGAACTCGCGCTCGAAGTCGGCCATGTTGCCGACGTTGGCGCCGCGGAAGGCGTAGATCGACTGGTCGTCGTCGCCCACCGCGAAGACCGCGTTCTTGGCGCCATTGGGCCCCAGCCCGCCCAGGAGCTTCAACCACTGGTATTGCAGCTTGTTGGTGTCCTGGAACTCGTCGACCAGGATGAACTTGAAGCGGTCCTGGTAGTGCTGGCGCAGGATTTCGTTGCGGGCGAGCAGCTCGTAGCAGCGCAAGAGCAGCTCGGCAAAGTCGACCACACCTTCGCGGTTGCACTGCGCGTCGTAGGCGGCGTAGAGCTCGACGAACTTGTTGTTGTAGCTGTCGTTGACTTCGACGTTCGAAGGCCGCAGACCCGCGTCCTTGCAGCTGTTGATGAAGTTCGCCAGATTCTTCGGCGGGTAGCGTTCATCGTCGACACCAGCGGCCTTCATCAGGCGCTTGATCGACGAGAGCTGATCCGACATATCCAGGATCTGGAAGGTCTGCGGCAGACCGGCTTCGCGGTGGTGCGCGCGCAGCATCCGGTTGCACAGCCCGTGGAAGGTGCCAATCCACATCCCGCGCGTGTTGATCGGCAGCATGGCCGAGAGGCGCGTCATCATTTCCTTGGCGGCCTTGTTGGTGAAGGTCACCGACAAGAGACCGGCCGGGCTCACCCGCCCGGTCTGGATCAGCCAGGCAATGCGGGTGGTGAGCACCTTGGTCTTGCCCGAACCGGCACCGGCGAGGATCAGGGCGGATTCATCGGGCAGCGTGACGGCGGCCAGCTGCTCGGGATTGAGATTCGCAAGCAAATTATTCATCCGTCAATTCTACGTGGCCGCGCTGCCGGAACCGCCCCCCGCTTCCCCCCACAGACAGGCCCGAACCCTGCTGCGGGCCGCGATTGCCCGCGCCCGCCCCGAGAATTCCTGAAGCCAGGCCTGGCCCTGCGGTCGGCCGCGAAGGACGCCGCCCGCGCCCGCCCGCTCGCTCGCTCGCTCGCAGGGTTAGCCCGCAAGGCCTTCGCCACCCATGTCAAGACCGTGGCAAGTCAGCCCTCACCACGACGAAGAAGCGCAAGGGGGGGTCGATATACTGCGGACTGGCTACCGTCACACACAAAGAGCACCCCCATGCGCGAGATTTATTCGCCCCAGGAAGTCGAAGCCCAAGCACAGTCGCACTGGAAGGCGAACGCCGCCTACCGCGCCGTCGAGCACGCCGTGGACGCGGCCGGCAAGGAAAAGCCCAAGTTCTACGTCTGTTCCATGCTGCCCTACCCCAGCGGCAAGCTGCACATGGGGCACGTGCGCAACTACACCTTGAACGACGTGATGTACCGCTACCTGCGCATGAAGGGCTTCAACGTCATGACGCCGATGGGCTGGGACGCGTTCGGCCTGCCGGCCGAAAATGCCGCGATCGACAAGAAGGTCGCTCCCGCCGCCTGGACTTACGCCAACATCGGCGAAATGAAGTCGCAGATGGAGCCGCTCGGGCTGGCCTTTGACTGGTCGCGCGAAGTCGCCACCTGCAAGCCGGACTACTACCGCTGGAACCAGTGGATGTTCCTCAAGATGCTCGAGCGGGGCATCGCTTACCGCAAGACCCAGACCGTCAACTGGGACCCGGTCGACCAGACCGTTCTGGCCAACGAGCAGGTGATCGACGGCCGCGGCTGGCGCTCGGGCGCTCTGGTCGAAAAGCGCGAGATCCCGGGGTACTACTTCGGCATCACCCAGTACGCCGAAGAGCTGCTGGGCGATCTGTCCAAGCTCGACGGCTGGCCCGAACAGGTGCGCCGGATGCAGGAGCACTGGATCGGCAAGAGCACGGGCGTGAACTTCGGCTTCCCGTATCAGCTCGACGGCCAAGATCAGCTGCTGCGCGTCTACACCACGCGCGCCGACACGATCATGGGCGTGAGCTTTGTCGCGATCGCCGCCGAACACCCGCTCGCCACCCGCCTGGCGCAGGACAAGCCCGAGCTGCTGCCCTTCATCGAGGAATGCAAGAAGGGTGGCGTGGCCGAGGCCGACATCGCCGCGATGGAAAAGAAGGGCGTGGCCACCGGCTTCTTCGTGACCCACCCGCTGACTGGCGAGAACGTCGAAGTCTGGATCGGCAACTACGTCCTGATGGGTTACGGCGAAGGCGCCGTGATGGGCGTTCCGGCGCACGACGAGCGCGACTTTGCGTTTGCGCAGAAGTTCGGCCTGCCGATCAAGCAGGTGATCGCTGTTGCCGGCGAGACCTTCTCGCTGGAAGCCTGGCAGGACTGGTACGCCGACAAGCAGCGCGGCGTGTGCGTCAACTCCGCCGCCTACGACGGCCTGGGCTTTGAGGCCGCCACCGCCGCCATTGCGGCCGACCTCAATGCGAAGGGCGTGGGCCAAGCGCAGACCCAATACCGCCTGCGCGACTGGGGCATCAGCCGCCAGCGCTACTGGGGCACGCCGATCCCGATCATCCACTGCGAAGACTGCGGTGCGGTGCCGGTGCCCGAGGCCGACCTGCCGGTGGTTCTGCCCGAAGACCTCGTGCCCGATGGCAGCGGCAACCCGCTCAAGAAGGACGAGCGCTTCCTGCATTGCAGCTGCCCCCAGTGCGGCAAGCCGGCGCAGCGCGAAACCGACACCATGGACACCTTCGTGGATTCGTCCTGGTACTTCATGCGCTACTGCTCGCCCGACGCCAACGAGGCGATGGTCGATGCGCGCAACGACTACTGGATGCCGATGGATCAATACATCGGCGGCATCGAGCACGCGGTCCTGCACCTCTTGTACGCGCGCTTCTGGACCAAGGTGATGCGCGACCTGGGCCTGGTGAAGTTCGACGAGCCCTTCAAGAAGCTCTTCACCCAGGGCATGTTGACGGCCGACTGCTATTACCGCGAACTCGAGGGCGGCAAGAAGCGCTGGTTCTACCCCAACGAAATCGACATCGAATTCGACGACAAGGGCCGCCCGGTCAAGGTCACCGCCAAGGACGACGGCCTGCCCGTCACCCACGGCGGGGTCGAGAAGATGAGCAAGTCGAAGAACAACGTGGTCGAGCCGCGCGACATCATCGCCAAGTTTGGCGCCGACACCGCTCGCTCGTTCACCATGTTCGCCGGCCCGCCCGACCAGAGCGCGGCCTGGAGCAATTCTGGCGCCGAAGGCACCTTCCGCTTCCTGCGCCGTCTGTGGAATTTCGCCCGCGCCCAGCAGACGCTGCTGGCGACGGCCGAGCCGATCAAGGTCGGCGGGCTCTCGCGCGAGATCAAGGACATGCGCCGCGAGATCCACAGCCTGCTCAAGCAGGCCGAGTTCGACTTCGACCGCATGCAATACAACACCGTGGTCTCGGCCACGATGAAGATGTTGAACACGATCGAAGGCGCCAAGCTCGATGCCGCGGGCGCGGCGGTGGCGCGCGAGTGTGTCGGCATCCTGCTGCGCGTGCTCTACCCGATCGCGCCGCACATTGCACACTCGCTGTGGAACGATCTGGAGTACGGCCGCGATCACGGTGAAATCCTCGACGCGCCCTGGCCGCAACCCGCCGCCGACGCCCTGGTCGCCGACGAGATCGAACTGGTGGTCCAGGTCAACGGCAAGCTGCGCGGATCGATCCGCGTGCCCGCCGGCGCCGACAAGGCCGCGATCGAAGCCGCCGCCCTGGCCGACGCCGACGTGCAGCGCTTTGTCGAAGGCAAGCCGGTCAAGAAGCTGATCGTCGTGCCGGGCAAACTCGTCAACGTGGTGGTCTGATGCGAAGCCTCGCCGCGCTCATCCTGTGCTGCACTCTTGCCGCCTGCGGCTTCAAGCTGCGCGGCGAGCAGAACATCCCGCTCGAATCGCTCTTTATCCAGGTTCCGCTCAATTCGCCGATCGGGGCCGAGATCAGCCGCAATCTGCGCGGAGTCAGCCAGGTCAAGATCCTCACCGTCCGCAAAGACGCTCAGGCGATCTTCGAGCTGCTGGGCGAGCAGCGCGAGCGCGAAGTGCTGGCGATCAACGCCCAGGGCCGGGCACGCGAATACCAGCTGCGTCTGACAGCGAGCTTCCGCGTGCTCGACCAAACCGGCAATGAATTGCTGCCCGTCACCACCGTGATGGCACGGCGCGACATCTCGATCAACGAGACCGATTTCCTGGCGCGCGAGAGCGAAGAAGCCCTGCTCTATCGCGACATGCAGACCGACCTCGTGCGGCAGATGATCAACCGCCTCGCCGCCATCAAGCCCGATGCAGGTTAAGGGCGCCCAGCTCGGTGGCGTGCTGGCCCGCGCCACGCGCGAGGGCCGCATGGCACCGCTCTGGACCGTCACCGGCGACGAGCCGCTGCTGGCAATCGAGGCGGCCGACGCGATCCGCGCCACCGCTCGCGCGCTCGGCTTCACCGAGCGCGAAGTGATCCACCTCGACGCCCGCGCCGACTGGTCGCAGCTGATCGAGGCGGCGAGCGGCCTGTCGCTGTTTGCCGAACGCAAGCTGCTCGAGCTGCGCCTGCCTTCGGGCAAGCCGGGCAAGAGCGGCGGCGAAGCGCTCGAGCGCTTGGCCCAATCCTGCTCGGGCGAGGTAGTGGCGATCCTCTCCTTGCCGCGGCTCGACAAGAGCGGGAGAGAGAGCCGCTGGTTCACGGCGCTGGGCACCGCTGGCGTGGTGGTCGAGATCTGGCCGGTTGACCGTGCCCACCTGCCGGCCTGGATTGCCGACCGGCTCAAGCAGCAAGGCCAGCGCGCCGCGCCCGAAGCACTGGAGTTCGTCGCCGACCGGGTCGAGGGCAATCTGCTCGCCGCCCACCAGGAGATCGCCAAGCTCGGCCTGCTGTTTCCCGCGCGCGAACTGACACTCGAGGAAGTGCGCGACGCCGTGCTCAACGTGTCCCGCTTCGAACTGACCGCGCTGCCCGCCGCCCTGCTCGCGGGCGACGCCGAGCGCGTGGCCCGCACGCTCGACGGGCTGCAGGCCGAAGGCACGGCGATCCCGCTGATCCTGTGGGCGCTGCTCGAAGACATCCGCGCCCTGCTCAAGGTCAAGGCCGCGGTCAACGCCGGCCGCCCCTTGCCGCAGGCGATCCGCGACGCCCGGGTATGGGGGCCGCGCGAAGACGGTATTCGCCGCGCCGTCAACCGTGTCAGCCGCGAGAGCCTGGAATCGGCCCTGGCGCACGCCGCCGACATCGACCGCATCTCCAAGGGTTTGCGCGCGCCGGGGCGGGATTCCGACCCTTGGATAGAATTGAAAGCTCTCGCCACGGCCCTCGCCGGGCGCAGCACAGCGCCATGACCACGAACCCTGACCTCTTTGCACAACGACTCGCGACCGAATTCGGCGGCGAGCTCTCGGCCTACATCCACCATGTGGGCCGCAACGCACGCGCCGCCGCCGCCGCCATGGCACGCGCCTCAGGCGCCGCCAAAGACGCTGCGCTCACCGCGATTGCCACCGGGCTGCGCCAGCGCGCGTCCGAGCTCAAGGCCGCCAACGCGATCGACGTCATGCGGGCCGAAGCGGCCGGGCTGGCCGCCCCGCTGGTCGATCGCTTGCGGCTCACCGACGCGGTGATCGCGCAGATGGCCGAAGGCCTCGAGCAGATGGTCAAGCTGGCCGACCCGATCGGCGAGATCACCGATCTGCGCCCGCGCCCGAGCGGGATCCAGGTCGGCAAGATGCGCGTGCCGCTGGGCGTGATCGGCATCATTTACGAGAGCCGCCCCAACGTCACGATCGACGCCGCCGGCCTGTGCATCAAGAGCGGCAACGCAACCATCCTGCGCGGCGGCTCTGAAGCGATCGCGAGCAACACCTTGCTCGCGGCGATCGTCGCCGACGGCCTGGCCGCGGCCGGCCTGCCGGCCGCAGCGGTGCAGCTGATTGCCACCACCGACCGCGCCGCGGTTGGCCTTTTGATTACCGCGCCCGAATACATTGACGTGATCGTTCCGCGCGGCGGCAAAAGCCTGATCGAGCGTTTGATGCGCGACGCCCGGGTGCCGATGATCAAGCACCTCGATGGCATCTGCCACATCTACGTCGACGAGCACGCCGACCTCGAGATGGCGGTGCGAGTGTGCGACAACGCCAAGACCCAGCGCTTTAGCCCCTGCAACACGATGGAGACGCTGCTGCTCGCCCCCGAGATCGCAACCCACGTCCTGCCGCGGCTGGGCGCGATCTACGAGAAAAAGGGAGTCGAGATGCGCTGCGACCCGGCCGCCCGCGCGGTGCTGGCCGCCGCCGGCATAGGCGGGCTGGTCGACGCCGTCGAGGAAGACTGGCGCACCGAATACCTGGCGCCGATCATCGCGATCGCCGTGGTCCCGGATGTGGAAGCCGCGATCGCCCACATCAACCACTACGGCTCCAAGCACACCGATTCGATCATCACCGAGAACTATTCGAACGCGATGCGCTTTCTGCGCGAAGTCGATTCGGCCTCGGTCATGGTCAACGCCTCAACCCGCTTTGCCGACGGTTTCGAGTACGGCCTGGGAGCCGAGATCGGCATCTCCAACGACAAGCTGCACGCGCGCGGTCCGGTCGGCCTTGAAGGCCTGACCAGCCAGAAATACGTCGTTCTTGGCAGCGGCCAGATCCGCTCCTGAAAAACGCCGACGGGCCGCACGGCCCGTCTTTTCTTCTGCCATGAGCAACGCCTACCTCTGGGTCAAGACCTTTCACATCGTGCTCGTGGCAAGCTGGTTCGCCGGTCTTTTCTATCTGCCGCGAATCTTCGTCAATCTGGCGCTCGAGACCGAACCCGCCGCGCGCGCCCGGCTGCTGCTGATGGCGCGCAAGCTCTACCGCTTCATGACGCCCTTGGCCGTTCTCGCGGTGGCGCTCGGACTGTGGCTGTGGCTCGGCTTTGGCATGGGCCAAGGCGCCGGCTGGATGCATGCCAAACTGGCGATTGTTGTTGGCCTCGTCGTTTATCACCTCGGGTGCGCAAGGCAGCTCCAAGCCTTCGAAGCCGCCAGCGATACCCATGGTCATCTCTGGTATCGCTGGTTCAATGAAATTCCCGTGGTCGCGCTGCTTGCCACCGTCGCCCTCGTGGTCGTCAAGCCGTTTTAGGATTTGCAGCATGCGTAAGCGCATCGATTACTACTTCACCCCGGTCTCGCCCTACACCTGGCTGGGCCACGCCCGCCTGCGCGAGATCGCTGCGCGCCAGGGCGCCGACATCGTCCTCCACGTGGTTGACTTGTCACGCGTGTTCCCGGTCTCGGGCGGCATTCCGCTCAAGGACCGCGCGCCGCAGCGCCAGGCCTACCGCCTGCTGGAGTTGGCGCGCTGGCGCGAATTCCTGGGCGTACCGCTCAATATCGAACCCAAGTATTTCCCGGTGCCGGCGCAGCCGGCCGCCACCACCATCCTCGCCGTGGCCGAGCGCCACGGCACCGAAGTGGCGCTCGATGTCGCCGGCGACGTGATGCGCGCGCTGTGGGTCGAGGAACGCAACATCGCCGACGCCAGCACGCTCGCCGACATTCTGAGCGAACGGCGCCTCAACGCCGGCCCGCTGCTGATGCACGCGGTCAGCGCCGAGATCGAGGAGCGCTTTGAAGCCCACACCCGCGAAGCGATCGCTCGCGGCGTGTTCGGCTCGCCCAGCGTGATCGTCGATGGCGAACTTTTCTGGGGCCAGGATCGCCTGGACTTTGTTGAACGCAAGCTTGCAGGGATGCCGCAATGAGCCAAACCAGACACGATTTTTTTGCAATCTGCCCGCGCGGCCTTGAAGGCTTGCTGGGTGATGAACTCAAGCGCGTCGGCGCAGCCGCGGTGCACACCGAGCCGGGCGGCGCCGCTTTCTCGGGCTCGCTGGCCACCGCCTACGCCGCCAACCTGCACTCGCGCATCGCCAGCCGCATCCTGTGGCGGATCGCGCAGGCGCCCTACCGCACCGAAGACGATGTCTATGACTGCGCCAAGGCGGTGGCCTGGGAATCGCACTTCGATCCCACCCAGACGCTGCGGGTTGACCTGTCGGCCTCACGCTCGGCGCTGACCAGCGCCGACTTTGTCACGCTGCGCATCAAGGATGCGGTGGTCGACCGCCTGCGCGAGGCCACCGGCGAGCGCCCTTCGATCGACCGCTCGCGCCCCGATGTCAGAGTGTTCGCCTATCTCGATGCGAGCACCTGCACGCTGTATCTCGATCTTTCCGGCGAGCCGCTCTTCAAGCGCGGCTGGCGAGCCGAGAAGGGCGAAGCACCGCTCAAGGAAAACCTCGCCGCCGGCCTGCTCGCCCTCTCGGGCTGGACGCCCGAGCAGCCCCTGCTCGACCCCTTCTGCGGCAGTGGCACGATCGTGATCGAAGCGGCAACCATCGCCGCCAACCGCGCACCCGGTCTCAACCGCCGCTTTGGCTTTGAGAAGCTCAAGGGCTTCGACTCGAACGCCTGGACCCGCATCAAGAACGAGGCCCGCGCCGCGGCCACGATGGATACCCCAGCCAACCTCTCCGGCTGCGACATCTCGACCCGGGTGATCGAGCTGGCGCGCGCCAATGCCAAACTCGCCGGGCTCGAATCCTGGCTCGCCGACGGCCGCCTGCAGTTGAGCGCCGACGACGCGCGCGAAGTGACCGCCCCCGCCGCGAGCGGCGTGATCGTCACCAACCCGCCTTATGGCGAGCAGAGCACGCCACGCAGCGCGACCGTGAGTTCGATGATGAAGATCGTCGCCGACAACCTGAAGCACAACTTCTCCGGCTGGCAGGCCTGGCTGCTCACGAGCGACCGTGGTTTGCCGCGCCAGATGCGGCTGTCGGAGACGCGCAAGATCGTTCTCTTTAACGGCCCGCTCGAATGCCGCCTGTTCCGCTTCGAGATGGTGAGCGGCCAATACCGCCAACGGCCCGTGGCCGATGCCAAGCCCTAGTCTTTACTGGGAACCGGACGGCGGCCTCGCTTTCGAGGCCGTTGTTCTATCGACCCAGGGCAGCGCTGTGCAGCTTTCGGTGAGCGGATTTTTCCCCGGCGGTGGCGGCCAGCCGGCCGATCGCGGCGTGCTGCACTTCGGCGACGGCGCCCGGGTCACGATCACCCACGCGAGCCGTGATGCCGCCGGTCAGATCTGGCACCACACGGTCGAACCGGCGGGCGACTGGACTGGCGAGCGCGTGCTGGGCCGGGTCGACCGCGACCATCGCGCCGCGCTTTCGCGCCACCACACGGCCCTGCACATCCTCAACGCTCTGGCGCTCAAGCACCACGACGGCTGGATCACAGGCTGCCAGATCGGGCCCGAGCTCTCTCGCATCGACTTCAAGCTCGAAACGCCGCTCGCGCAGCTGGCGACCGAGCTGCAGGCCCGCGCCAACGACGTGATCGCTTCAGCCCGCCGGGTGAGCGCGCGCTTCGTGGCCGAGGCCGAATTCGGTGACGATGTCGTTCGCACCCTCGAAGCGCAGCCGCCCGTGATAGACGGCCGCGTGCGAGTGATCGAGATCGAGGGTTTCGACGCCCAGGCTTGCGGTGGCACTCATGCGAGCAACACGTTCGAGCTCGGGCGGCTCACGGTGGTTCGGACCGAGAACAAGGGCCGCATCAACAAGCGGCTCTATGTTCGGCTCGCCTGAGCTCGCGCATGGCGCTCAGGCGAGCGCGCGCTCGATATCGCGGGCGATGTCCTCGGGCTTGGTGGTCGGCGCGTAGCGATCGATGACCTTGCCGTCGCGTCCCACCAGGAACTTGGTGAAGTTCCACTTGATGCCTTCGGTTCCAAGAAAGCCCTTCTTCTCGCTGGTGAGCCACTGGTAGAGCGGGTGGGCCTTGGGGCCATTGACGTCGATCTTCGAGAAGAGCGGAAAGCTCACGCCGAAGTTCCTCTCGCAGAACTGGGCGATCTCGTCATCGGGGCCGGGCTCCTGCGCGCCGAACTGGTTGCTCGGAAAACCCAGCACCACGAAACCGCGGTCCTTGTAGGTTTCGTAAAGCGCCTCCAGGCCCTTGTACTGCGGCGTGAAGCCACATTGGCTCGCGGTGTTGACCACCAACAGAACCTGCCCCTTGAAGTCGGAGAGCTTCTTGGGTTTGCCGTCGATGGTGGTGGCAGTGAAGTCGTACGTGGTGCTCATGGCGGAAAGAAACCTCAGCCGGAAGTGAAAACCCCTGCATTGTGCCCTGTCGCCCAGGCCGGAAAGTTATTCCCTCACACAGTGGACAAGAACGTGGACAACGTAGCTCGAGCCAGCACTGGCGCGGGTTTCAAGCGCTGCCCAAAGAATAGGCAGGTGCCGAATCCGCGTGTTTTTCATCGCTCGAACTAGCCCATCGCCCGCTCACAGGGTGAGCCATGGGGGTTGTTCCACTTTTCGGTGGACAAGTCCGTGGAAAAGGCCCGCAAACCCCGTCATGACTGGGCTTGCGGGC
>JAVVWR010000079.1:0-11061 GCA_036652035.1 Burkholderiaceae bacterium
CGACGGTTCACCCGGCCCGGGCCAGCGGCCGGAGCGTTTTTTGACTAGATTGCGGCCTCCATGAAATCGAACTCCCCCCTTCTCGGCCGCCACAGCCTGTTCGACGACACCCAGGCGATCGTCACGGCCACCTTGCTGATCGCGCTCGGCCTGGTGTTCTATCAGCGCGCCGGCCTGCTCGCGGGCGGCACGGTTGGCATTTCCTTTCTGATCCACTACGCCACCGCCTGGAACTTCGGGCTGGTGCTGTTTGCGGTCAACCTGCCCTTTTATGTGCTCGCCTGGCGCGTGATGGGCGCCCGCTTCACGCTCAAGACCTTTAGCGCGGTGGCTTTGCTGTCGATCTTTTCCGAAGGGTTGCCGCGGCTGGTGACGATCAGCGCGGTCGAGCCGGCTTTTGCTGCGGTGATGGGGGGCTTTCTGATCGGCGTCGGGCTTCTGATCCTGTTTCGCCACCGCGCCAGCCTGGGCGGTCTGGGCGTGATCGTTCTGTGGCTGCAGAAAAACCGTGGCTGGCCGGCGGGTCGGGTTCAGATGGCCTTCGATGTCAGCATCGTGGCGGCCGCGTTCGCGGTGGTCAGCCCATGGCAGGTGGCGGTGTCGGTGCTGGGTGCGGTGGCGCTCAACTTCATCATCGCGGTCAATCACAAGCCTGGCCGCTACCTCGGCACCTGATCAGCCGCGGCGGTCGGCGGGCAGGGTGCAAAAGCCGTAGGCCTGAGCGCCAAGCGCGGCGTTAAATCGCGCCGACATGTTCTGGAAGGCAATCAGCGCGGTGAGCTCGGCGGTGGCGTCGTCCGACCAGGCGCGGCGCACGCGGGCCAACAGGTCGTCGCTCACCATCGGCGGGGTGGCGGTGACGGCTTCGGCGTAGGCCAGGGCCGCGCGCTCGGCTTCGGAGAAGGCGGGGTCGGTGGGCCAGCCATCGAGGCGTTGCAAAAGTTCGAGATCGCCGCCGGCGTCGCGGAAGAACGCGGCGTTCATGTCGATGCAGAACGCGCAGCCGGTCCGCTGCGAGACCCGGACCGACACCAGGGCGCGCAGTCGCGGTGGCAAGGGCGAAGCGCGGCGGCGCAACGCACCGAAGGTCGCCATGAAGGCGAGGAACACGCGCGGCGCCCGCGCCCACAGCAAGGTGGGCTCAAGCGGCGTGCGGCGCTGGCTGGCAGCGAACCAGGCGCGCAGATACCAGGGTGGGGTCGTGACGGGCAGGCGCATGCTGAAAAATGGAGTGTCGAGGGGGATGGGAACCCGCGCTGTGACGCGCAGGCTTGATTCACCGCAAGGGGATCCACGCGCAGACGGAGACCATAGCCATCGTCTTTCAATCATGCCGTGCCCGGCTCTGCTGCGCGCGGCTGTTGTCATCGGAGTTACCCCATGAAGTCGTTTTTCTCCCGCCTCCTGACCCTGAGCCTGGCTGCCGCCGTTGCCCTCGGCGCTTGGCTGCCGCAGACCGCCAGCGCGCAGACCGAGCCGGCGATGGTGATCAACCTCACCTCGGCCGATCCCTGGCGCGCGTCGATGGCGGCATTTGTCGGCACCAACTTCGCGCTCAAGCAGGGCGTCAAGGACGTGGTGATGTTCGCCAACGTCGAGGGGGTGAAGGTCTTTGACAAGCAATACGGCGCCGACACCATCGCCACCGGCAAGTTCGATCAGCCGGTCCAGGCGATGATGGCCGAGTTCATGGCTGCGGGCGGCAAGGTCCTGGTCTGCCTGGTCTGCATCCAGGCGATCGACCTTCCGGAGAGCCGCCTGATCGACGGCGCCGCCGTGCTGCGTCGCCCGTCCACGCTCAACGACGTGCTGTTCCGTCCGGGCACCGCGACCCTGAGCTGGTAATCCTGTGAGGAGCGCGATGGCGATCTGGGCGCGGTGTGCTGGGTTGGCCATCGCCAATTTTTCGAAGGTGGATGGCGGGCGGCGGTGGGGTTCCGATCCGGCTCTTCAACGGCAAGGCGGACGACGCTGATGGCGCACCTGCACTACACACTCGACGAGCGCGACTGCGTGTTCGAAGCCATTCGCGCGCAAGGCGCGGGTGGCCAGAACGTCAACAAGGTGGCGAGCGCGATCCAGCTGCGCTTTGACATCCGGGCCTCGAGCCTGCCCGAACGCATCCAGGAGCGCTTGCTCGCCCGCCCCGATCGCCGCATCAACGACGCCGGCGTGGTCGTGATCAAGGCCCAGACCCATCGCACTCAGGAACGCAACCGCGCCGAGGCGATCGAACGCCTGCGCGAACTGATCGATGCAGCGGCCTTTGTGCCGCGCGCCCGGGTCGAGACCCGGCCGACCCGCGCGTCGCAACGGCGGCGGGTCGAAGGCAAGTTGGCACGGGGTGAGATCAAACAGGGGCGGGGCCGAGTGCGAGAAGATTGAGCCTTGCACGCAACTGGCCCAGTCCCGCATGAATCTCGAAACACTGTCTACCCCCTGCCTGGTGCTCGACCAGGCGAAGATGGATCGCAATATCGCCCGCATGAAAGCGCGCGCCCTTGAGCTGGGTGTGGCCTTTCGCCCTCACCTCAAGACCGGCAAGTGCGTTGAGGTGGCGCGCCGGATGATGAGTTCGGACGCGGGCCCCGCGACCGTCTCGACCTTGCGCGAAGCCGAGCAGTTCTTCGCCGCCGGTGTCACCGACATTCTTTATGCGGTTGGCATTTCACCCGCCAAGCTGGCCGCCGTGGCTGATCTGCGCGCGCGCGGCTGCGACCTCAGAATCATTCTCGACAATGCCGATACGGCACGCGCGGTGAGCGCCTTCTGCGCCGAGCGCGGGGTGCGGATTCCGGTGCTGATTGAAATCGACAGCGATAGTCACCGCAGCGGTATTGCGCCCGAAGCGCCGCAACTGCTCGAGGTGGCCGCCGCGCTCACCGATGGTGCCGACCTGCTGGGTGTGATGACGCATGCGGGCGGCTCCTACGATCGCCGTTCGATCGCAGCGATCCGCGCGGTGGCCGAGCAGGAGCGTGCCGCCGTGGTGCGCGCGGCCGAGCGCCTGCGCGCCGCCGGCTGGGCGGTGAGCGTAGTCAGCGTGGGCTCGACGCCCACCGCCACCTTTGCTCAGAACCTGGACGGCGTGAGCGAGCTGCGCACCGGTGTTTTTGTGTTCCAGGACCTGGTGATGGCCGGTCTGGAGGTGTGTCCGATCGAAGACCTTGCTCTTTCCCTGCTCGTCACCGTGATTGGCCACCAGGCCGAACGCAACTGGGTGATCACCGATGGCGGCTGGATGGCGATCTCGCGCGACCGCGGTACCGCCACTCACGCGGTCGATCAGGGCTACGGCCTGGTGTGCGACCTCGATGGTGCGGCGATCGCCGACCACATTGTCAGCGGCGCCAATCAGGAGCACGGCATCGTGGCGCGGCGCGACGGCGGCGCGATCGACTGGTCGCGCTTTCCGATCGGCAGCCGCCTGCGCGTGCTGCCCAACCACGCCTGCGCGATGGCGGCCCAGCATGCCGAGTATCACGTGGTTGCCGGGGCGCGGGATGTGCTCGCGTGCTGGCAGCGCTTTGGAGGTTGGTAAGCCATGATCAATGCTCTAGAGCCGGTCGGAATGGCCGCGCCCGGCGGTCACTACAGCCATGCCGTGGTTCATGGCGGGCTGGTTTATGTCTCGGGGCAGTTGCCGATCGGCGCGCACGGCCCGCTGCCGGCGGACAGTTCGCTGGAAGTGCAGGCACGGCAGGTGATCGCCAACCTCGAGCTGGCGCTCGAGGCGGCCGGCTCCTCGCTGGAGCGGGTCTTGAAGTGCACGGTGTATGTGGCTGACATCGCCGATTGGCCCGAAGTCAATCGGATCTATGCCGAGGCCTTTGGGCGCCACCGGCCGGCGCGCGCCGTGGTGCCGGTGCCGGCGCTGCATTACGGCTACAAACTGGAAATCGAAGCCACCGCCGCGCTCAAGGCCTGAGGGCGGCGCCCTGCGCGGCATCGCCGCTGGGGGCGGACGTGAACCGGAGCGGCGCCGTCTGGCACGCCGATTGGCAGTTCATCACACGCAAGGCGCGCTCCATCGCATGGGCATGGAGCGTGCCGCCCCGCCGCCCTAGAGTGCATTCATCGGCGCCAATCACGGCGCCAGGCCTAGAGGGAGCACTCACCATGTTCGAAAAGATCATCACCCGCAGCTTCTTTGCCGCCACCTTCGCTGCCGTGGCCTTGGTTATTGCGCACGGGATCGGCGTGATGCCGCGCTCGGAGGCGCCTGCCGTGGCCGTGGTCCAACTGCCCACGGTTCACGTCACCGGCCGGGCCGTGGGGACGCCGCAGCCCGTGGTGCTGGCGCCCAGCTTCGAGCCGCTGCGCCGCGCTCCGGGTTGATGCCGGCGCGATCGTTGGAGCCGATGGGGTTCCATTCCAAAAAACAGGCCCGCCGATTGGCGGGCCTGTTTTTGATTCGGGCGCAAGCTCAGCGCAATTCGATAAAGCTGCCGCTGGGATCGATCGCCCGGCCGATCTCGACTGCCGGTACGCCGGCCTCGATCAAGGCCGCCAGCAGTGCCTCGGCCTGTTCGGCCGCGACACTGATCAAAAGCCCGCCCGAGGTCTGCGGGTCGTAGAAGAGGTCGAGCACCTCGGCATCGATCGCTGCCGCCAGCTTGACGCCGCTGCCAAAGTGCCCACGGTTGGTCGCAATGCCGGCGTTGCGGTTGCGCCGGACCAGATCGACCGCGCCATCAAACAAGGGGATGCGCGCCGCGTCGAAGACGATCGTGGCGCCGCTCGCCACCGCCATTTCGCTGGCGTGGCCGATCAGCGCAAAACCGGTGATGTCGGTGCAGGCATGGACACTGTCGAATTTGGCCTGCGTTTCAGCGGCTGCCTTGTTGAGCGTTCGCATCGCCTCGACCGCGCGGTCGGCAACGGCCTGCGGGCAGCGCTTGAACTTCATGGCGGTGCCGATCACGCCGGTGCCGATCGGCTTGGTCAGGATCAGCCGGTCGCCCACCTTCACGTTGGCGTTGGTCAGCATTTTCTTGGGATCGACCGCGCCGGTGATTGCGTAACCGAATTTGATCTCGGGGTCCTGCACGGTATGGCCGCCGAGCAGGGCGATGCCGGCTTCCTGCAGCTTGTCGAGTCCGCCCCGGAAGATCTGTCCGATCGTCTCGTTACTCAGGCCCGACTTCGGAAAACCCGCGATCGCCAGCGCGGTCAGCGGCTTGGCGCCCATCGCGTAGACGTCGGAGATCGAGTTGGCCGCGGCGATCTGGCCGTAGAGATACGGGTCGTCGACGATGGGGGTGAAGAAATCCACCGTCTGGACAAGCGCAGGCCCGCCTTCCCACAGGAAGACACCGGCGTCGTCCGAGCTCCGGAAGTCCACCAGAACTCGAGGATTGTTGCCGAGCGGCAGATTGCCCAGGACCTGGGACAGCTCGCCAGCGGCGAGTTTGCTCGCTCAGCCCGCGCAGCTGACCATCTCGGTCAGGCGCGTTTTTTTCGCAAAGGGGTTCAGAAAACTCATTCGTGCATCCATTGGCCCGTCAGCGGGCGGGGCAAACCTACCACGCGATCTGACATTGGCCAAACCCGGGGGGCGGCTTTGGCCGGGCGTGGCGGGTTTCGCTCGCGCGAGCGACTAGGATCGCCAATTCGCCTTGTGTTGTGTCGCCATGGTCGTTGGAACTCTTTATGCCCTTGCCGCCGGTCTCTTGTGGGGTCTGGTCTTTGTTGCTCCCGTGTTGCTGCCGGACTACCCGGCGGCGTTGCTGTCGGCCGGGCGCTATGTGGCGTTTGGGCTGATTGCGCTGCCACTCGCGTTTCTCGACCGCGCCACCCTGCGCTCGCTGACCCGCGCCGACTGGCTGCACGCGCTCGAGCTCGCGCTGATCGGCAACGTCATCTATTACGCCTTGCTGTCGGCGGCGATCCAGCGCGCCGGGGCGCCGCTGCCGTCGATGATCATGGGGACCTTGCCGGTGGTGATCGCCCTCATTTCCAATCGGCGCGACGCGGCGCGCGATGGCGCCCTGCCGTGGGCGCGGCTGCTGCCATCGCTATTGCTGATCGGCGCCGGCATTGCCTGCGTCAACAGCGCTGAACTTGAACGCGCCCGCTTGGCCGGGGCGACCGACCTCACTCGCTACGCTCAGGGCGCCGCGCTGGCGGCGGCGGCGCTGGCGTGCTGGACCTGGTATCCGATCCGCAACGCCGACTGGCTGCGCGCGCACACGGACCGCAGTCCGCGCGGCTGGGCCACGGCGCAAGGCCTGGTGACGCTGCCCCTGGCGCTGATCGCCTATCTCGTGTGGTGGGGCTGGGGCGCGGTCAACGGAGCACCGCCCGCGCCGCTCGGGCCGCGCCCCGAGACTTTTGTGGCCGCGATGCTGGTGATCGCGCTCTTTGCTTCGTGGGCTGGCACCTTGTTCTGGAACGAAGCGAGTCAGCGTCTGCCGACGGCTCTGGTCGGCCAGCTCATCGTTTTTGAAACCCTGGCGGCGCTGGCCTATGCCTTCATCGTTCGTGGCCACTGGCCAAGTGCGACTACCGCCGCCGGGATTGCTTTGCTGGTTGCGGGCGTGATGTGGGCGCTGCGCGCGTTCCGTTAGAACGCGTCAATCGTTGACGCAGGCTGTTGGCGGCGCGGCTGCTTCTCCGCTCAGGGTGACGCGGTCGCGGCCGCTTTGCTTGCTCCGGTAGAGCCGGGCGTCGCAGAGCGCCAGCAGATCGTCGCGGCGGCTGGCTTCGTGCGAGTGGACGCCGCCGATGCTGATCGTGAGGTGGATGCCGGCTTCGCGCCAGGCGAGCGAGCGGACTCGCTGGAGCAGGGCTTGGCACATCGGGTCGAGCGCGGTGCTGTCGTCGAGAAGGGCGGCGAATTCGTCGCCGCCGATGCGATAAAGCGTCAACGGCAGGTGGCACTCGAGAATGGCATTGACGACGCGTCGCAAGACCGCGTCGCCCACGGCATGGCCAAGGCTGTCATTGATGATTTTGAAGTGGTCGAGATCGAAGCTCAGCAGACCGAAACGCGCGTGGCAGGCCAGCTTGAGGTCGAGGTCGGTTTCAAAAGCGCGGCGATTGGGAATGTTGGTCAGCGCATCGTGCCTGGCCTGATGGCGATCGTCAGTCACCTGGCGGGCCAGCCGGTGCATGGCTCGTAGCGGTTCGTCCATCAACCAGAAGTGCTGCGGCGGCTGGCTGGCGGGCGGGCGCTGGTCCCGGTTGAGCGCGTCGAGCGCATCGGCGAGCAATTGGCGTTCGCGCCAGAACCGCTGGGCGAGCAGGCCGACCGCCAGCAACAGTGCCAGCAGCAGGCCGAGCATGGGCGCTACGTGGCGATGCAACTCCTGGCGCAACAGTTCCTGCGTCGAAGTCGGCGGCAGGTAGAGCAGAACCTCCCACGCGGGGTCGTCCAGTTGCTGGCGCCGCACCAGCCCGTGTTGCAGCGCGCCCAGGGTGTCGCCCAACGCGGCGGTGGCGCGGTCGATCTGCGCCGCCTCGATTGGCAGGCCGTTGCCGTTGCTCGACGCGATCACCGTGCCGTCGGCGGTCCGGATTTGCAGGGTGATGGGGTTGCGTCCGGCCGCGCGCTCCAAGGGCGTTTGCAGAGCGCTCAGCGGCAGATCGACGACAAGAATGCCGAGCAATTGCTTGTCGTCGGCACGGAGGGCCTTGGTCCGCGACACCACCATCGTGCCGCTGTAGAGCTTGGCGTAAGGCCCGGTCCAGCGCGCCTGCGGCTCGCCGGCGACGGCGGTGTGGAACCAGGGCCGCTCTTCGGGCTGTAAGCGCTCGTTCTCGGCGACCGAGGGAAAGGAGAAGAGTTGCCGCTGCTGGGGGCTGTAGAAATAGAGGTGGTGTTCGGTCTGTTGAAACCCATGTAGCAAGGATCCGATCGTTGCGAGACTTGCGGCGTTGGTCGGGATGGTTTGCCGGGCGAGCGCTGTTTCGAAGGCATCGAGTTCGCGCTCGACGCTGGCGAGTTTGCTGGCGAGACGGGTGTACGCCACGGTATCGAGCAAGGTGTCGTACTTCTCGGTGACCC
The DNA here is from genome assembly GCA_036652035.1 of Burkholderiaceae bacterium. GTDB lineage: Bacteria > Pseudomonadota > Gammaproteobacteria > Burkholderiales > Burkholderiaceae_F > JAEZVV01. The sequence goes on from JAVVWR010000079.1 coordinate 8,009, forward strand.
ACTCCAGCCGTTCCGCTACGGCGGATAACGCCAGCAGAAGGCTCGCGGCCAAGGTGGCTGCGCACGCGATGCCGGCGGCGGCGGCAAAGGTTTTAAGGGGAGTCAAGCGCTGCCATGCTGAAGATAAAGGAATGGATGATCATGCAAACGGATGAGGGCAATGACGTTCTGGTTGACGAGTTTTGCTTGACGCAGGGCAAAGGCTGATCTTGCCGAGGGCGGTTGGGCTGCCTGGATCGCGGGTTAACGCTTTCGTCTGAACTCGCATCACGTTCCGGCTGGGGGCGCAGCCACTCCCGGTTCCGGCCGGTCCCGCGCATGCGGGATGGGGGCGCTGCGCCGGCATTCCTGATCGACGCACTCAAGGCCAGCGTGGGTTCGGGCTAGGGGAAATTGTCCGCGTGCAGATGTGGGTGTCGGGCCGCAGTGCTTGGCTGGGGATGCCAAAATCGAGTCTCCCGCCGGCCGCAGTGAAGCGTGTTGCGCCAGCGCTCCGCTTACGCACCATGGCCAACCTCCGGAGACCTATTGATGTCGCGCCGAATCCTGATTGCCTTCTTCTGTCTGCTGGGTTTGGCGGCCTGCTCCAACAGCCCGTCCGAGCGCGACATTAAAGGCGCGATCGAACGCGACAAGCTCGAGCGCAAAAAGAATATGACTGCGCTGCTGGGTGAGCGGGGGGCCGCGGTGGCCGATCAGGTCCTGGGCCGCACAGCCGTCAAGTCGGTGCGCAAGATCGGTTGCCAGGAAGACGGCGAGAACGCCTGGCGCTGCGACATTGAACTCGAGGTCGCCCGCGGCGATGCAACCCAGACCCGACTGAACAAGGTGCGCTTGGTGCGCGGCAGTGCCGGCTGGGCGGTGAGCGAGTAGGGGTGCGTTCGGTCGGCATCGCGTCCCGCGCCTGGGTCGGCCGCGCTCGGGTATCTTGCGCACCATGAGCGATCACACTTTCTATTGGCACGACTACGAAACCTTTGGCGTGGTCCCGCGTCGCGACCGACCGTCGCAGTTCGCCGGCATCCGCACCGACGCTGACTTGAACGAGATCGGCGCGCCGCTGATGCTGTATTGCCGGCCGGCACCCGACTATCTGCCTGACCCGCAGAGTTGCCTGATCACCGGCATCCTGCCGCAGACCTGTCTCGAACGCGGCCTGCCCGAGGCCGAATTCGCTGCCGCGATCGAGCGCGAACTCGCCACCCCCGACACTGTGGGCGTCGGCTACAACAGCATCCGCTTTGACGACGAAGTCACCCGTCACCTGTTCTGGCGCAACCTGATCGACCCCTACGCGCGCGAGTGGAAAGATGGCTGCGGCCGCTGGGACTTGCTCGATCTTGTTCGCACCACTTGGGCCTTGCGCCCCGAGGGCATCGAATGGCCCGTCCACGACGACGGTCGCCCTTCGTTCAAGCTGGAACACCTGACGGCGGCCAATGGCATCGCGCACGAAGCCGCGCACGACGCCTTGAGCGACGTGCGCGCCACCATCGCTCTGGCTCGTCTGATCAAGACCCGCCAGCCCAAGCTATGGGATTTCGCCCTCGCGCTGCGCAAGAAGGATGCGGTTCTGGCCCAACTCGGCAGCGGCCGCCCGGTCTTGCATGTGAGCGGCATGTACCCGACCGAGCGCGGCTGCATGGCGATCGTGCTTCCTCTGGCGCCGCACCCGAGCAACAAGAATGAAGTGATCGTGTGGGACCTCGCTCACGATCCGAGCGAGCTGTTTGATCTCTCGGCCGACGAGATCCGCGCCCGCCTCTTCGTGCGCGCCGACGACCTGCCCGAGGGCGTGGCCCGCCTGCCGATCAAGACCATCCACATCAACAAGTCGCCGATCGTGATCGGCAATCTCAAGACGCTCAGCCCGGCGAGCGCGCAGCGCTTCGGCATGGATGTCGCCGCCTGCCAGGCGCATGCGGACCTGGCGATGGCCCGCCTGGCCGAGCTGGGCGGACGTTGGCGCGATGTCTATGCGCGCACGGCGGCCGAGATCCCGCCCGATGTCGATGAAGATCTCTACGGCGGTTTTGTTGGCAATACCGATCGCCGCACGCTCGAGCGGCTGCGCACGATCGGGCCCGAGCTGCTCGCGGCGCAGGTGGCCGAGCACCGCGTCAATTTCGACGATTCGCGGCTCGAGGAGCTGCTGTTTCGCTACCGCGCCCGCAGCTATCCCGCCACGCTGAGCGAGGGCGAACAAGCGCGCTGGGTCGAGCACTGTCGCGAGCGATTGTTTGACGGCGTGCCCGGTTGGCTCACGCTCGAAACCTTCTTCGAGCGGATCGACGCGCTTTCCGAGTCGGCCGACGAGCGTGGTGAAGCCATTCTTGGCGCCTTGTACGACTGGGCCGAAGGCATCGCGCCCGAGCGCTAAATTTCTCTCACCACAGTCTGGGCGGGGGTAAGCGTGCCGCCGCGCCATCGGCAAGCACGCTTCCTGGTGGATCGGGCGCATCGACGGCGCGGCCTTTCTCCCCGCCAAGTTTCTGATTGGCTCACGATGGCCTGGGCATCTGCTGTTGGCGCGCCGCGGGAAGAACGGGGCGGCTGGGCGGACCGAGGCACGGCGCCTGCCATGCCGTGCTGGGTTGCCGGCCCCCGATTGAGGCGCGGAATCGATGCATGAGTTCGGGCTTGCCCGGCGCACTGGGTGACGAACTCGCCCATGCGATCGGCGGTGGGCGACCGCGGTCCGTCGTTGCGCAGCGGTCGGTTCGCGAACTTTGAAGGGTCGGGGCAGGATGCTGCGACAGCGCGGGTCGGGTTTGTGCTGAAGCACTCGGATGCGCGTCGCCCGCGCGACCCGCGACAATTCGAGATCTTGATCCCTGGAGGCTCCGTGAGCTATCTCCCCCTGGCCATCGCCATTCTTGCCGAGGTGATCGCCACTTCGGCGCTCAAAGCATCCGAAGGTTTTAGCCGGCTATTGCCCTCTGTCATCGTCGTGGTGGGCTATGGCATCGCCTTTTACTGCCTCGCGATCACCTTGAAGACCATTCCCGTGGGCGTGGCCTACGCGATCTGGTCGGGCGCTGGCATTGCTCTAG
>JAVVWR010000080.1:0-10702 GCA_036652035.1 Burkholderiaceae bacterium
ACCTTGGAGGTGGATTGGGCGGCGGCAGTGCCGGCGCACGCGGCCAGCAGGGAAAGCACAAGAACTTTGGTCTTCATGGCACTCAACAAAGTTGGCGGGCGGAAAGTGCCCGGGCGACGGGAATCGACTATCGATTTTCGCCGCGACCACGGCGCGGCGCCAAGAGCGCATACCGTGAAGGCGGTGTTGAACGCGCAGCGACGTGGCATAAAAACCGCAGCGCAAGCCGTTCGGCCGCGGATTGTGCCTGCGCGCAAGAGCGCTGCCGACCGGTGCCGCCAGCGAAGTTGCGAACTTCTGACGCAATCGAAGTCGAGCTGTTAGCGAGTGTGTGTTTCGCCACACACCGGGCAGCCGGGGTCACGCGGCACTCGCACCGAATGCCATTGCATGCGCAGGGCGTCGAGCATCAAGAGCCTTCCTGTCAGCGGCTCGCCGATGCCGGCGGCGAGCTTCAAGGCTTCGGCCGCCTGGGTGGTGCCGATGATGCCGGTGAGCGGCGCGAACACGCCCATCACCGCGCATAACTCGTCCTGGCCGTCGCCTTCGGGAAAGAGGCAGGCATAGCAGGGCGAGGCGGGCTGGCGCGAATCGAACACCGCGACCTGGCCGTCGAAGCGGATCGCCGCGCCAGAGACGAGCGGTTTCTTGTGCGTCACGCAGGCGCGGTTGGCGGCGTGGCGGGTGGCGAAGTTGTCGCTGCAGTCGAGAATGATGTCGTGCGAGGCCACCAGTTCGTCGAGCTCGGCGGCGCCGGCGCGCTTGAGGTAAGGCACGACCTCGACCTCGGGGTTGATGCCGGCGAGGGTGGCGCGGCCGCTTTCGGCCTTCATCACCCCGATCCGATCGACCGTGTGCAGGATCTGACGCTGCAGGTTGGTGAGATCGACCCGATCATCGTCGATCAGGGTGATGCGTTTGACGCCGGCCGAGGCCAGGTAGTAGCTCGCGGGCGATCCCAGGCCGCCGGCGCCGAGCACCAGAACCGAGGTCTCGCGGATCGCCTGCTGGCCTTCGACGCCGAGTTCGTTGAGAAGAATGTGGCGCGAGTAGCGCAGCAGTTCCTGATCGTTCATGGTCAAAGCAAACGGGCCGCGTGAGCGGCCCGTCCGGGTTTCTAGGTGAAAGAGATCACGGCTTGGCGGGCGCGGCCTTGGCGGCGGCGACGGCTTCGCGTGGCTTGGCGGTCTCGACCGGCTTGCCCTTCAAGTGGTTGATCGCCTGCTGCAGCTGGAAGTCCTCGGGCGAGCCGAATTCATAGCGGCGCTGCGGCGCGGGGCTCTTGTCCTCGGGCTTGGCTTCGTCGGTCTTGTCGTCAGCCTTAGGAAGGGCGCCGGCCTTGTCTTCCAGGTGGTTGGCCAGATCGGCCTCGCGCACGCGGAAGCTGGCGAAGTTGCCTTCGGGGGTGTCCTCAACCAGCAGGTCGGGCTCGATGCCCTTGGCCTGGATCGAGCGGCCGCTGGGCGTGTAATACCGCGCCGTGGTGAGCTTGATCGCCGAGGGCGAATCGCCTTCGAGGCGCAGCGGGATGATGGTCTGGACCGAACCCTTGCCGAAGCTGGTCGTGCCCAGCACCTTGGCGCGTTTGTGGTCCTGTAGCGCGCCGGCGACGATCTCCGAGGCCGAGGCCGAGGCGCCGTTGATCAGAACCACCAGCGGCACGTTTTTGATCGCGGCGGGCAGCTTGGCGATGGCGTCGTCGCCACGGCTGCGCAGATAGTCCTCGGGGGTGGCGATGAACTTGCGCTTGGCGTCCGGGGTGCGGCCATCGGTCGATACCACCAGGGTGCGCGCCGGCAGGAAAGCGGCCGAGACACCGACGGCCGAGTTGAGCAGGCCGCCCGGGTCGTTGCGCAGGTCAAGCACCAGGCCCTTCATGGGACCGGTCTTGGACAGGTCGTTCAAATGCTTGGCAAGGTCTTCGCCGGTGCGCTCCTGGAACTGGGCGATACGGATGTAGCCGTAGCCGGGTTCGAGCTGCTTGGCCTTGACCGACTGAACCTTGATCACGTCGCGCATCAGCTTGATCTGGATCGGCTGGGCCACGTCCTTGCGGGCGACGGTCAGCACGATCGCGGTCTTGGGCTTGCCGCGCATGAGCTTGACGGCGTCGGCCAGACTCATGCCGCGCGTGAGCTTGTCGTTGATCTTGATGATCAGGTCGCCGCTCTTGATGCCGGCGCGGGCCGCGGGCGTGTCGTCGATCGGGGCGATCACCTTGACGCCGGAGTCGTCGGCACCGACCTCGATGCCGAGGCCGCCGAACTCACCCTGCGTGCCTTCCTGCAATTCCTTGAACGCCGAGGTGTCGAGGTAGGCCGAATGCGGGTCGAGCCCGGAGAGCATGCCCGAGATCGCCTCGTGCATCAGCTTCTTGTCGTCGACAGGCTCGACATAGTTGGCCTTGACCGCGCCAAAGACGTCGGTGAACTGGCGGATCTCCTCGAGCGGGATCGGGCCCTTGGACTCGCGCACGGCATACGCCGAGATGCCAAGGCTGGCGAGCACGCCGGCAACGACGCCAATGCTGATCAGGCTCGCGGTGCGCAGTTTGCTGGTCATGAATGGACTCCGGGAGGATGGGCTCTGAGTGACGGTCGTGCCAGAAAGCCTAGCGCGAACCCATCCACTTGAGGGGGTCGAAAGGACGACCTTGATGACGGAGTTCGAAGTATAGGCTGGGCAAGTCTCCCCCCCCGGTGTTACCGACGGACGCCACGGTCTCGCCGATCGACACGCGATCGCCCACGTTCTTGTAGAGCGATTCGTTGTTGCCGTAGACCGAAAGATAGCTATCGCCATGGTCGAGGATCAGGAGATTCCCGAAGCCGCGCAACCAGTCGGCAAACACCACCTGACCCGGACCCACGGCTACCACGTCGCTGCCCTGGGCAGCCTGAATCAGAAGGCCCTTCCAGGTCGGCGCGGTGCCGGCGCCATCGGCCGGGCGCGGGGTGCCAAAGCGGCCGACCACATGGCCTTTGGCTGGCATGGCAAGCCGACCGCGCAGCTTGCCGAAATCGCCCCGGGCAGGGGCGTCGGCGCGGATCGCGGGGGCTTTGGCGCTCGGCGCGGCCTTGGCGCTGGGCGCCGGCGTGCGCTTGGCCTTGGCGCGGGCGGCGCGTTGCTGGTCCGCGAGCAGCTTGCTGATGCGCTCGACCAGATTGCCCAGGCGCTTCTCGTCGCGTTCAAGCTTGCCGATCGAGGCGCGCTGGCTGGCGATCTGCTTTTCCAGTCGCGCCAGCGTTTTCTTGCGCGCGCCCTGTTCGGCGAGCAACTGGCGGCGGCCCTTTTCCTCGTCAAGAACGACCGCTTCCATTTCGTCCTGGCGCGAGCGGGTCTCGGCCGCCAGGCTTGTAATCTCGGCGCGGCGATCTTCGAGCTGGCTGATCAGGCGGCTGCGGGCGCGCGCCAGGTAGGAGTAGGCCGCCAGGTCGCGCGCGGTTTCGTTGGGGTTGCTGCCTTCAAGCAGGCGCTGCCAGGGCTCGTGCTGTCCGGCCAGGTATTGCGCCCGCATCAGGGCGGCGAGTTCGCGTTCCTCGGCCGAGAGCTGGCCGCCGACAGCGCGGTTGCGCTCGGCCAGAACGGCAAGCTGCTCCTCGATCCGGCGGCGCTCGGTGGCGAGCTCGCGCAGGCGGCGGTTGGCGTTCGAGATCGCGGCTTCAGACTCGGCCAGCGCGTCGGCGGCTTCGGTCTGCGAGGCCTCGGCCGTCGCCAGCTGGCGTTTCAGCTGGCCGAGCTGCTGACGCAGTGTCTTGTGCTCGGACTGCAGCGCTTTCTGGCGGGCCGGGGTGGCGACCGGCGTCTTGCTCGACTTGGTGGCTGCTGCCTTGGGCTTGCGGTCCTGGGCGAGCGTCGTGCCCGGGGTCAGAGTCGCCCAGGTCAGCGCGGCGGCGAGCGCCGCGGACCTGATACGTTTGAACACGAGAATGACGTCCGTCTCAGGCCTTGGCCTTGCCCTGGGCAGCCACGGCCGCCATCGCGCGAGCGATCTCGTCCTGGTCGCCCAGGTAGTAGTGGCGGATCGGCTTGAGATTGCCGTCGAGCTCGTAGACCAGGGGGCGGGCGGTCGGGATGTTGAGTCCGACGATCTCCTCGTCGCTGATGCCGTCGAGGTGCTTGATCAGCGCGCGCAGCGAGTTGCCGTGCGCGGTGACCAGAACCCGGCGGCCGCGCGACAGGGCGGGGGCGATCGAGTCGTTCCAGAACGGCACCACGCGGGCGACCGTGTCCTTGAGGCACTCGGTGGCAGGGATTTCCTCGGGCTTCAAGTGCTGGTAGCGCGGGTCATTGCCGGCCCAGCGCGGATCGGTCGGGGCGAGCGGCTCGGGCGCGATCGCGTAGGCGCGGCGCCACACCAGCACCTGTTTCTCGCCATACCGCGCGGCGGTCTCGGCCTTGTTGAGGCCTTGCAGAGCGCCGTAGTGGCGCTCGTTCAAGCGCCAGTTGTGAACCACCGGCAGATACATCTGATCGAGCGAATCGAGCGTGATCCACAGGGTGCGGATGGCGCGCTTCAAGACCGAGGTATAGGCGATGTCGAACTCGTAGCCTTCGCGCTTCAAGAGTTCGCCGGCGGCGCGGGCTTCTTCGCGACCGCGCTCGGTCAGGTCAACATCGGTCCAGCCGGTGAATCGGTTGTCGAGATTCCACTGGCTTTCACCGTGGCGCATGAGGACAAGCTTGTGCATGGCGGTCGGGGGCGGGTGAGCGGCTGCGCGTGGTGCGCGGCCTGGGTTGATGGCGCATTCTATAATCCACGCATTCCTGCCATCCGGCCGCGCTTGCCGCGCGGAATGCCACGTGCTTCAGTTCTTGACCGACAACATCCTTCTGCTTGCCATCGCCCTTCTTTCTGGTGGCATGCTGCTGTGGCCCATCCTGCGCAAACGCGCCGGTGGCCCGGCCCTGACGACGCTGCAGGCGACTCAGCTGATCAACAGCAAGAATGCGCAGATCGTCGATGTGCGCACGGTCGACGAGTTCAAGACTGGCTCGATCGTCAATGCCAAGAACATTCCCGCCGCGGCCTTGAAGGACCGGATCGCCGAGATCAAGAAAGAAAAGCCGGTCATCATCGTGTGTGCCACTGGCGCTCGCGCTTCCGGCCCGGCAGTTCTGCTGCGCGGCATGGGCTATGGCGAGGTTTATGTTCTCGCCGGTGGCCTGGCGGCCTGGCGCGAAGCCGGCCTTCCCGTTCGTTGATCCTGCGAGACCAGCAATGACTGCCAAAGTCGTGATGTACAGCACCCGCGTCTGCCCCTACTGCACGCGCGCCGAAATGCTGTTGAAGAGCCGCGGTGTGACCGAGATCGAAAAGATCCTGATTGATGCCGATCCCGCGCTCAAGGATGGCATGATCGCCAAGACCGGTCGCCGCACCGTGCCTCAGATCTATGTGGGCGAGACCCACGTCGGCGGTTTCGACGATCTGAAGGCGCTCGACGACGCTGGCAAGCTTGTTCCGCTTCTCAATTCCTGACCTGCGCCGGCATCCGCCGGCTTCACTGAAAGACATCATGGCCGAGACCACTACCGCCGCCGAGGCGGCACAGCCCCTGTTCCAGCTCCAGCGCATGTACTTGAAGGACGCGTCGCTGGAAATGCCCAACGCGCCGCAGATCTTCCTGGAGGCCGACGCTCCGACCATCGACATTCAGCTCGAAGTCGCGCACAACCCCCTGGCTCAAGACGGCATGCACGAAGTCGTGGTGCGCGCCACCGTCACCGCCCGCGTCAAGGACAAGGTGCTGTTCCTGGTCGAGGCCAAGGAAGCCGGCATCTTCGAAATCCGCAACATTCCCGCTGAGCAGATCGAGCCCATCACCGGCATCGTCTGCCCCGGCATCATCTACCCCTACCTTCGTTCCAACGTGAGCGACCTGCTGTCGCGCACCGGCATGCCGCCGGTTCACCTGGCCGAAGTCAACTTCGAAGCCTTCTACCAGCAGCGCATGGCGGCCCAGCAAGCTCAGGCCGAAGCGGCTGCCAGCCCCACGCTCAACTAAGGCTGGGCATGAAAATCACGGTGCTCGGCGCAGGCGCGTGGGGCACCGCGATCGCCTGTGCGGCCGCGGCGCATCACGCGGTCGTGCTATGGGCGCGCGACGCCGCGCAGGCGAGTCACCTGCGCGAAACCCGCCGCAACGAGCGTTACCTTTCCGGCATCGCTCTGCCCGAATCCCTGTCTATCTCCTCCGACCTCTCGGCCGCCCTGGCGCACGCCAATGACGGCCTGATCGTCATTGCCACGCCCACCGCCGCCTTGCGTGAGACGGTCCGCGCTGCGCGTGACCACGGCAGCCGCGCGCCGATCGCCTGGCTGTGCAAGGGTTTCGAGCGCGAGTCGGGCGAGTTGCCGCACCAGGTGGTCGCGGCCGAGCGCGGCGAAGAGTTTCTGCGTGCCTGTGCTGGCCCGCTCTCGGGGCCGAGCTTTGCGATGGAAGTCGCGCGCGGCCTGCCCACCGCCTTGACGGTCGCGGGCGCTTCCAAGTTCTGCGCCACCGTCACCCGCGCTTTTCATGCCGGCGCTCTACGGGTGTATTCGAGCGACGACGTGATCGGGGTCGAGGTCGGTGGGGCGGTCAAGAACGTGCTGGCGATCGCCACCGGCATTTCCGATGCACTGGCGCTTGGCGCCAATGCACGCGCGGCGCTCATCACCCGCGGCCTGGCCGAGATCACCCGTCTGGGCGTGGCGCTGGGCGCCCGCGCCGAAACTTTCATGGGCTTGACCGGGGTGGGCGACCTGTTTCTCACCTGCACCGGCGAGCTCTCCCGCAACCGCACGGTGGGCCTGATGCTGGGCCGCGGGGTGCCGCTGGCTCAGGCGCTGGCTGAGCTTGGCCATGTGGCCGAAGGCGTTCGTACCGCGCCCGCGGTGCTGGCTCGAGCCAGCCAGGCTGGCATCGAGATGCCAATCACCGCGGGCGTGTGTGCCGTGCTCGAAGGGCGCTTGACGCCGCAGGCCGCGCTCGAGGTCTTGCTCGCGCGCGAGCCCAAAGGAGAACTGGAATGAAGCCGGTCATCTCGGTATGTGTGTTCTGTGGCTCGCAGCCTGGCGTTCGGCCCGAATACGAAGAGCTGGCACGGGAGCTGGGCGCTTGGCTCGCCGCGAGTGGCATCACCCTGGTCTACGGCGGTGGTCATGTCGGCCTGATGGGCGCGGTGGCGGATGCGGCGTTGGTGGGGGGCGGTCGAGTGGTGGGCGTGATCCCCGAGCACTTGATGCGGCCCGAGATCGCGCACCAGAACCTGACCGAGCTGCACGTGGTCGACTCCATGCACACCCGCAAACGCATGATGGCCGAGCGCGCCGACGCCTTCATTGTCTTGCCCGGCGGCTACGGCACCTTCGAGGAAATGTTCGAGATGGTGACCTGGCTGCAGTTGCAGCTGCACAACAAACCGCTCGGCGTTCTCAACGTCGAAGGCTATTACGACCATCTGCTTGCCTTTCTTCGGCATGCGGCGCAGGAAGGTTTCATCCGGCCGCAGCACTGGGATCTGATCATCGTCGAATCCAACCCCAAGCTGCTGCTCGAGCGCCTGCGTCTGCATCGGCCGGCGGTGGCGCTCGACGATCCGTTCGGACTCGGCCGCAGTTGAGCGTCGCGCGCTGACCGCGCCTGCGGCGAGCGAATTTGTTGATTCGGATTCGGAATCTGGCGGCCATCGCGCTCGGGCTACTCTTGCCGCATTGACGCCCACCTTCAGGAGCTTGCATGCGCATCGAGACGATCGCCGTTCACGGCGGCTACACGCCCGACCCCACCACCAAGTCGGTCGCGGTGCCGATCTATCAGACGGTCGCGTATTCCTTCGATTCGGCCCAGCATGGCGCCGACCTGTTTGACCTGAAGGTGGCGGGCAACATCTACACCCGCATCATGAACCCGACCAACGCCGTGCTCGAGCAACGCGTGGCGCTGCTTGAAGGCGGCATCGGCGCGGTGGCGCTGGCCTCCGGCATGGCGGCGATCACCTACGCGATCCAGACCATCACCGAGGCGGGCGACAACATCCTGTCGGCGAGCCAGCTCTACGGCGGCACCTACAACCTGTTCGCTCACACCTTTCCGCAGCAGGGCATCACCACGCGCTTCTTCGACCTGGGCGATGCCGATGCGATAGCCCGCCTGGCGGATTCGCGCACCAAGGCGGTGTTTGTCGAATCGATCGGCAACCCCTCGGGGCGGGTGGCCGACATTGCCAAGCTCGCCGCCGCCGCGCACAAGGTCGGCATTCCGCTGATCGTCGACAACACCGTCGCCAGCCCCTACCTGCTGCGTCCGATCGAGCACGGCGCCGACATCGTGGTGCACTCGCTCACCAAGTACCTCGGCGGCCACGGCACCAGCGTGGGTGGAGCGATCGTCGATTCCGGCAAGTTCCCCTGGGCCGAGCACAAGGAGCGATTCCGCCGCTTGAACGAGCCCGACGCCTCGTACCACGGCGTGGTCTACACCGAGGCGCTTGGCGCCGCCGCCTACATCGGCCGCGCGCGGGTGGTGCCGCTGCGCAATACCGGCGCTGCGATCTCGCCCTTCAACGCGTTCCAGATCCTGCAGGGCATCGAGACGCTCGCCCTGCGCATGGACCGCATCAACGACAACACCGCCGCGATCGCCGCCTTCCTCGAAGCTCACCCCGCCGTCTCGTGGGTGCGCTACGCCGGCCTGCCCTCGCACCAGGACTACGCGGTCGCCCAGCAGTACATGCAGGGGCGCACCTCGGGCGTGCTGTCCTTTGGCATCCGCGGTGGCCGCGCCGCGGGCGAGCGCTTCCTCGATGCGCTCCAGCTCGTCACCCGCCTGGTCAATATCGGCGACGCCAAGAGCCTAGCCACCCACCCGGCCTCGACCACGCACCGGCAGTTGAATGCCGAGGAGTTGCTCGCCGCGGGCGTGAGCGAAGACATGGTTCGCTTGTCGATCGGGATTGAGCACATCGACGATCTGAGGGCGGATCTGGAGCGGGCTTTGGCGGCTTCTCAGCGCGGTTGAGATTGTTGGTTTTTGAGTGAGAAAGGGTCGCGGGTTCGCGGCCCTTTTTTGTTGGTGTCAGCGCTGATTTTGTCGCTGGTGCGACGTACTGGGCGACAGAAAGGGCGGCATTGCCTGGGCAACGCGAAGTCCAGGCGAGATGGGCTCTTTGGGGACACCTCATTGGGCGTCGCGCGCCCGTAATCACCTGTCGCGGTAGTGGCACAAACAACAAAATGCTCTGTGCATGGGAGCAAGACACGCCATCGGCGGCATGCCAAGCATGCTGATCAGTCGCTTGCTTTGCTGTTATGCATCGGATGCGCTTCTGCCTGGACGCAATTGAGATTGCATTGGCCAGCGAACATCGGCGGGTGGACTTGTTCCTGGTTAAGTGCTGTGCGTGACGGGCTGCGGGCGTTTGATCGCGGTTAAGTCCGAGCTATCTCGAGGCTGATGCTAGCTCTGGCAAGGAATAGCCTTAATTCGCCCCAGGGACAACGGGGTCCTGGATGTTGTTTCAGAACGATCCGCCCTTCAGAGGCGGACGCTATCCGGGCAGTAGGGAGGTCATCGATGAGAGGTATTGATCATCATGTCCGTCAATGACGTTACGCAAACCCGTCGTGGTTTTCTCAAGGGCGCTGGCGCCACAGTCGCGGGTGCAGTTGTGTTGAACCAAATTTTGCCCACCGAAGTGCAAGCGGTTCAGCCTCCCAAGCGCTGGGACAAAACGGTCGAAGTGTTAATTATCGGTAGCGGCTTTACCGGGCTGACCGCAGCGATTGAGGCACATGACGCAGGCGCCAAGGTCGTTATCGTCGAGAAGAATGCATTTGTCGGCGGCAATTCGATTATCGCGAGCGGCGCTTTGAACTGCGCTGATCCTGAACGCCAAAAGAAACAGGGAATTGAAGATTCGACCGAGCTTCACTTCAAGCAAACGATCGCGGGCGGCGACTTTCGTGGTGATCCCGAAAAAGTGCGCTTTCTGGCCGACAACGGTCTGGCTGGGCTGCAGTGGCTGGAAAAGATGGGGGTCGCCTTCGAGCCCACGGTTTACACCGTGATTGGCGCGCTCTGGCCGCGCAGTCATGACCCCATCAACAAAGGACGGGGCGGGGCCATCGTCAAGGGGCTCAAGGCGCAGGTCAACGCACGCAAGATTCCTATCCAGCTCAATACCAAGCTTGAGGCGATCGTGCGGCAAAAGACGCTCGATGGCCCGGTGATGGGAGCGGTTGTCTCCGAGAAGGGAAAGCGCGTTCACATCAAGGCCACACGAGCGGTGGTGATCGCTACCGGCGGGTTTAGCGCTGACGTTCCAATGCGCTCCAAGCACGATCCGCGCTTGGGCAAGGAGGTCCCGACCACCAATGTTCCAAGCGCTACCGGCGAGGCGATCGTGGCCGCAGCAAACGAAGGCGCTGATGTCTCCGGGATGGATTACATCCAGCTGCTGGTCGCCTGCAACTACTTCACCAAGAAGTACGGCTCACTCGCCAATCTTGGCATCGACTCCGCGATCTTCATCAATACCGAGGGCAAGCGCTTTGTCCATGAGGATGCGCGCCGCGATGTATTGGCCGAGGGTGTTCTCAAGCAAACCAATAAGGTGTTGTTGTGGATTGCGGATGAGAACTGCAAGAAGCGTTTCGGGCCGGAGCAGACCGAGAAGATTTTGGCCGACGGACTCTCGTTCCGTGCCAATACGCTAG
>JAVVWR010000081.1:0-10552 GCA_036652035.1 Burkholderiaceae bacterium
GTATCGCCCGTGATCTGCAAGCGGCGGTGAAAGAACAAGGTGTCAGGATCGTCCTGCCGCGTGGCGATTCGAGCCAGCGCACTCATCGGCGCGCTGATGGTCAGATCAGCGACAGAACTCACCGCAGAAAAGCGCTGACCGTCAAAGCTCACCGTTCCGGTTGTGCCGGCGTCGGTGCAGTGGATCGCCACCGTCTTGCCGGCGAGCGGCGAGAGCGCGTCGAGGTCGAGCTTCTTCAAACGGATCGCGGCGTTGAGCCCCTGCGCCAGGACGAAGGAGTGCGGCCATTGCGGCAGGGCGCTGCCGATCCGCGCCAAGGGCGCAGGCAGGTCGAAGCTGGGAATGTTGAACATGGTCGGTCAGGTAGAAATATGGGATTCGATCCCGGGGGCGCCGCGCCAGTAGCCATCGGTGTGGCCCTCGGGGCTCCACTCGCCCTTGAGTTGCGCGGGCAAGCCGTCGCGCGCAGCGGCGTAGGCCGCAACGATATCGAAGCTGAACTCGGCCTGCGGGCTCACTCGCAACACCTCGATACCCAGGTCCTTCAAAGCCGGCACCTGGGCGAGCAGCGAGCAGCGCGCCGCCGACTGGGTCTGCACGCCGTTGATGGCAAGGAAAGGCTGGCCTTCGCGGGTCTTGATCAAGAGACCGTCGGGGTGATCGAGGCACTTGAACTCGCAGTCGTCCTTGCCCAGACCGTAGTGGCGGGCGGTAAAGCAGCGAGCGGAAATCGCAAGCGGCATGCGGCCGTGGGCGAAGACTTCGGTCGCCATGCCAGCCGGGCGCAGGGCGTGCATCTGGGCGATCAGATCGCCCGCGGCTTCGATCGGCGGCACCCAGCGCGTGGCGCCGAGCGAGCCGAGCCAGGCGAGCGTGTCCTCGTTGTAGACGTTCAACTGAGCGCCCGCCACGAAAGGCGTCTTGCGCGCGCACAGAGCCACGGCGCCGAGGTCATTGGCTTCGATGGCGCAGCCGCCGTTTTCAATCAAGTGCCGCAGGCGCTTCAAGTCGCGTTCGCCCTCGAGCAGGATCTGGCTGGCGATCACCACGTCCTTGCCGGCTTGACGCAGCTGAGCGGCAATCGCAATCCAGTCGTCGAGCCGCAGCTCCTGGCGACGCGAGCACACCACTTCGCCCAAGTAAACGATGTCGGCGGCCGAACTGGCGGCCGCTTCGTAGAACTCGAACACGCGGGCGCGCGACCAGTACGGAAGAATGGGGCCTAGCGAAATTTTCATCGTCATCTCTCTCACCGCCACGGCTTGCTGTAGGCGCCCAGCGTCACGGACTGGCCTTCGGACACTTCGGCCAGCGCGGCCAGCCATTCAGGCCGCGGCGAGTAGCGCGCTGGCCCGCTGGCAGCGTCGATTGCGGCGCGCAGGGTGCGGGTGACCTTGGCCGTATAGGCCGGGCTGCGCTGGCGGCCTTCGACCTTGATCGCCGCCACGCCGATGCGAACCAGCTGGTCGAGCATGGGCAGCACGTTGAGGCTGGCGGGTTCTTCGATCGCGTAGTCGATCGCGCCATCGACCTCGTAGCGGCCCTTGCAGATCGTCGGGTAGCCCGCCTTTTCGTCCGCGCCAAAGCGGTCGATCAGGATGCCGTTCAAGCGCACCAGGCGATCGGCGCCCTGCTCTTCCCAGCGCACGTGGCTCGCGGGTGAACACACGCCGTGGGTGTTGGGCGAGTGGCCGGTGGCGTAGGAGCTGAGCCAGCAACGGCCCTCGTTCATCACGCACAGCGAACCGAAGCCGAAGACCTCGATCTCGACCTCGGTCTTTTCGATCAGCGCCTCGATCTGCTCGAGCGTCAGCACGCGCGGAATCACGGCGCGGCGGATGCCGAACTCGGCGGCCAGGAAATTGATCGCTTCGTGATTGGTGACCGAGCCCTGCACCGAGCAGTGCAGGCGCAGCTGCGGGTGGGTCTTGGCGGCGTAGCGCATCAGCGCCGGGTCGGCCAGGATCAGAGCGTCAACGCCAAGCTCGGCGGCCTGATCGACCGCCGCATGCCAGGCCGCGGTCTGGCCGGCGCGAGCATGGGTGTTGATGGCGATGAGAACTTCGCGCCGGCGCGCGTGGGCGTAGGCGATGCCGGTCTCGAGCGCCTTGCGGTCGAAGTTGAGTCCGGCGAAGTTGCGCGCATTGGTGGCATCTCGGAAGCCGCAGTAGACGGCATCCGCGCCTTCGTCGATAGCGGCCTTGAGGGCCGGCAGGCTGCCCGCGGGGCAGACAAGATCGGGCTTGCGGCAAGAGGTCATGGGCGCAGGCGAAATGAGAGATGAAGCACCGTAACGGCGCCCGCCCGCCTGCGTTTGACTCAAGGCAAGCCCGACCTAGAGGGATAACTCATTCGAGAGTCATCCCCTAGGCCGCGCCCATTACAGCGGCGAGCCCTTCTGGATGAACTCGATCTTGTAACCGTCGGGGTCGGTGACAAAGGCGATCACGGTCTGGCCACCGGCGACCGGGCCGGCTTCGCGGGTGACCTTGCCGCCCGCGGCGCGCACCTGATCGCACATGGCGGCGGCGTCATCGACTTCGATCGCGATGTGGCCGTAGGCGGTTCCCATCTCGTACTGCTCGACGCCGTAGTTGTAGGTGAGCTCGATCACCGCGCCATGCGATTCGTCGCCATAGCCGACAAAGGCCAGCGTGTACTGGTGGTCAGGGCGATCGGTGGTGCGGATCAGCTCCATGCCCAGGACACGGGTGTAGAAATCGATCGAACGCTGCATATCGCCGACGCGCAGCATGGTGTGGAGTAGTTTCATTCAAAAATCCTCGTGGCGAGGCCGACAGGCCCATGGCAGCGAGCTTACACAGCCATGCCGGCGCTTTCCGGCCCCGGGCTCTCCCGCCCCCGGCCCCGCTCAGGACGATTGGCCCGAGGTGCCGGCCTCAAGCACCGAAACGATCGAGAACAAGGTGAAACACACCGCCCCCAGGCCCACCATGACGCGCGCCGGCACGAAGAAGGCCACGTCGCTGACCGCTGCCTCGAACAGAAAAGCCGCCAGAAACAGACAGGCCAGCGCGGTGCCGACCGGGATCAAGGGCACACGCGAGGCGAGCGGAAAAATCTGGCGCCACACCAGCGACAGCAGCATCACTTTGGAGAGAATGCTGAAACAGATCAGCCCCAGGCCGATCAGGACAAAGCCGGGAGCGATCCGCACCGGTCCATCCGCCCCTAAAAGCACGGCACCGCCCCAGAAAATATTGAGAGCGCCCATGGCCACCACCAGCCACGGCCACAGGTAACGCTCGCGCTCGCTGAACTGGTTGCGGATCTGCCGTGCCACCGCCGCCACCAGCGCGATCAGGCTGACGCAGATGGCGGCCAGCCCTCCCAGTACATGGCCGGCCACGTAGTGCGGCGCGCTGCCCGACTGCCCCAGCAGAAGCAAAGCCCAGGCGTAGGCCACCACGCCACAGACGGCGGGCACGGCCATCATGAGCATGGCTGCGCTGGCGCTGTGGGCGCCAACCGGCACTGGCGCCCCGGGCTGGCTGTGCGAGTTGAGCGGGATCAAGGTGAAACGGGTCGATGCCGTTGCCACCGTGGCGACGCAGGCGGTGATCAAACCCACGCCGACAATGACATGGCCCGCGACGAAACCTGCGGCCGTCGTCGCGCCCGAGATCAGGCTCAGTCCGTAAATGGCGGTCGCCCCGGCGACGGCATAGCCCGCCACCGGCAGCACCCAGCGCCACATCGGCGCATAGGAACCCACCAGCTGGCGAATGATGGTGGCGGCCGTGCAAAAGAGCGCAAAACAAATGGAAGCGAGCGACACCAGAACGTTGCCAGCGAGAAAGTGGTCCGCATCGCTCCCGCCGCCGGAAACATAAAAACCCAACGCCAGACAGATCAGCGCC
Source organism: Burkholderiaceae bacterium (assembly GCA_036652035.1). Taxonomy (GTDB): domain Bacteria; phylum Pseudomonadota; class Gammaproteobacteria; order Burkholderiales; family Burkholderiaceae_F; genus JAEZVV01. Next base: position 3,882 of record JAVVWR010000081.1, read on the forward strand.
ATGACCAGTGGAATCGCGCGAAACAGAAGGCTGAGGGAAAAGTTCATAACGGTCACTCCGGCGGAAGAGGGCGTCATGACAATACGGACGCCGTTGCGGCGCGGGTCGAACGGTGCGCCCAACAGGAGCGTGCCGGATCAGAGCGGCAAAGCGCCGAGGTCGTGCCCGCGCAGTTCCGCGCGAGCTGTCTCGTAGCCCGGCAGGATTTCGCCCACCACCTGCCAGAAGCGCGGGCTGTGGTTCATCTCGCGCAGGTGCGCCAGTTCGTGGGCGACCACGTAGTCGATCAGGGGCAGTGGAAAGTGGATCAGCCGCCAGTTGAGGCGAATGCGCTTGTCCTGCGTGCACGAGCCCCATTGCCGCCGCGCGGCCGACAGCGTCCAGCTCTTGAACGGCACCTCAACCCGCGGCGCGATCTGCGCAAGGCGCTCGCCAAACACGCGCCGCGCTTCGCCCTGCAGCCAGGCTTGCAGAGCGTCGCGCACCTGCAATTCGTCGGCCGCCGGCGGCAGGGCCAGGTGCAGCTCGCGCGCACCGATCGAGCCCAGCACGGCGGTCTGCGCCACGGCGCAGAGGCGCACGACGATCACCTCGCCCAGGTAAGGGAGCTGGCCGCCATCGACAAAACGCAGCTCGGGCAGCTTGCGGCGCTCGCGCCAGTCGCGCCAATGCTCGAGCTTCTTGCGGATCCAGCGTTCTTTCTCGGCGACCGCGCCTTCGATCTCTCGCAGAGAGACCCAGCGTGGCGCGGAAATCGTCAGCCCCTGGTCGTCGATCGAGAATCCGATGGTCTTGCGCTTGGCGCGCCGCAGCCGGTAGCGGATCGGCTCGCCAGCGAGCGCCGCGGTGCGCAGCGACGGATCGCCCGCCACCGGGTCGGGGCGCGGCGCCACTCGTGGCACAACCCGTGGGGCAGCGGGCGGCGAAACCGGCAACGCGCTCGGCGCCGGAACGCTGGGTGCGGCGATCGGGCCGAGCAGCTCTTCCCACAACGACAGCTGGCCGAGTCGATCGCTCATGCAGTGACCGTGCCTGGCGTCATCGAATGAGCGGCGTAACACACACCGCAATCCCCAGGGCCAGGAAGGACCCGGGGACCACGGCGGCGGCCATCATCGCCACAGCGCCGAGCGCAACCGGCTGTCGAGCCGCCAGCACTACGCGGAAAGCCGCGCCAGTTCCGCCACACGGTTCATCACCGCGTGCAGCCGACCCAGCAGGGCGAGGCGGTTGTTGCGCAGCGCCGCGTCGTCGACGTTGACCATCACCTCGTCGAAGAAGGCATCGACCGGCAGCTTGAGCGGCGCGAGCGACTTGAGCATGGCTTCGTACTGGCCGTCCGCATACATCGCCTGCGCCGGAGCGGCCACGGCCTCGAGCGCGGCCGCCAGCTTCTGCTCGGCGGGCTCGATCAGAAGCTCGGCCGACACGGCCGCGGGAAGCACGCCTTCGACTTTCTTGAGGATGTTGCCGATGCGCTTGTTGGCCGCGGCGAGCGGCTCGGCCTCGGGCAGCGCCAGGAAGCTGCGCACGGCCGCCAGTCGCACCGGCACTTCGGCGATCGCCTGCGGATTGAGAGCGAGAACGGCTTCGATTTCGTTGGCGCTGTAACCCTGGTCGCGCAGCAGACCGCGCAGGCGGTCGTAGAAGAAATCGGCCAGAGCCGCCTGGGCGTCTTGCACCCCGGGCACGCTCGCCATGCCGGCCTGGCCGATCGCCAGCAGCTCTCCGAGCGGCAGAGCGAGGTCTTTTTCCATCAGCATGCGCAACACGCCCAGGGCGTGGCGGCGCAGGGCGAAGGGGTCCTTGTCGCCGGTGGGAATCTGGCCGATGCCAAAGAGACCGGCGAGGGTTTCAAGCTTGTCGGCGAGCGCAACGCACAGGCTCACCGGCGTTGCGGGCAGAGCATCGCCGGCGTAGCGCGGCTGGTAGTGCTCGCGGATCGCGAGCGCCACATCGGCGGCTTCGCCGTCGTGGCGGGCGTAGTACTCGCCCATGATGCCTTGCAGCTCGGGAAACTCGCCCACCATCAGCGTGCGCAAGTCGGCCTTCGCCAGGCGCGCGGCGCGTTCGACATGCGTGGGGTCGGCGCCGAGATGCTTGGCGATTCCCACCGCGATGCCGACCACGCGCTCGACCCGCTCGAGCTGGCTGCCGAGCTTGTTGTGATAGACCACGTTGGCCAGACCCGGGATGCGGCTCTCCAGCGGAGTCAGACGGTCCTGGTCGTAGAAGAACTTGGCGTCGGCCAGACGCGCACGCACCACGCGCGCATTGCCGCTGCGGATCGCTGCGCCGCCGTCGGTCGCTTCGATATGCGAGACCAGCAGGAAGGTGTTCATCAGCTTGCCGTCCACACCGCGCAGAGCGAAGTACTTCTGGTTCTGCTGCATGGTGAGGATCAGGCATTCCTCGGGCACGTCAAGGAACTCACGCTCGAAGCCCGATTCGTAGACCACCGGCCACTCGGTGAGCGCGGTGACTTCGTCGATCAGCTCGGCCGGCATGATCGCGTTGGCATTCAACTGGGCGGCCGCGGCTTCGACCAACTCGACCATGCGCGCGCGGCGCTTGGCAAACGAGGCGATGACCTTGCCTTCGGCCTCGATCTGCTTCTCATAGCCGTCGGCCGCGGCGATCGCGATCGCGCCCTGCGAATGGAACCGGTGACCCATGGTCTGGCGGCCGGCCGCCAGACCGAGCGCGGTGACCGGCACCACCTCGGTGCCGTGCAGAGCGACGATGAACTTGACCGGGCGCACGAACTGCACCGTGGTCTTGCCATCGACCAGCTGATAGCTCATCACCTTCGGGATGGGCAGGCCGGCGATCGCTTCCAGCAGCGCCGCCTGCAGGCCCTCGGCCAGCGCCACGCCGGGCTTGACGCCCTCGTAGACCAGCTGTTCGGTCTTGCCATCGCTCTCGCGCTTGAGGCTGGCGACGTCAGTCGCGATGCCCAGCGCGGCGAGCTTCTTGGCAAGCGCCGGGCTGGCCGAACCATCGGCGGCAATGCCAACGCTCACCGGCACCAGCTTCTGCTTGAAAGCCTGGTCGGGCGAGGTGGCGGCGACCTTCGTGATCAGCACGGCCAGGCGGCGCGGCGCGCCAAAGGCGGTGACGGCCGAATCGGCGGCGAGGAAGTTGCGCGCGCGCAGGCCCTTTTCAATGCCGGCGGCAAAAGCGTCGGCCAGGGTCTTGAGCGCCTTGGGCGGCAGCTCTTCGGAATTGAGTTCGACGAGGAGGCTTTGCATCACTTGGCCTCCCCTTGCAGGTCATGTGCCATCGGGAAGCCCAGCCGTTCGCGTGAGTCGTAGTAGCTCTGCGCCACCGCGCGGGAAATGTTGCGAATGCGACCGATGTAGGCCGCGCGCTCGGTCACGCTGATCGCGCCGCGTGCATCGAGCAGGTTGAAGGTGTGGCCGGCCTTGAGCACCATCTCGTAGGCGGGCAGCGCAAGGTTGGCTTCCATCAGGCGCTTGGCCTCGACCTCAAAAGCGTCGAACTGCGCGAGCAGTTTGACCGGGTCGCTGTGCTCGAAGTTGAACTGGCTCTGCTCGACTTCGTTCTGGTGAAACACGTCGCCGTAGGTCAGAACGCGCTCGGTGCCGCGGTCGTTCCACTGGGTGTAGACGAGGTCGTAGACGTTGTCGCAGTTCTGCAGATACATCGTCAGGCGCTCAAGACCGTAAGTGATCTCGCCCGTGATCGGCTTGCACTCGAGGCCGCCGACCTGCTGGAAGTAGGTGAACTGGGTGATCTCCATCCCGTTCATCCACACCTCCCAGCCCAGGCCCCAGGCGCCGAGCGTCGGGTTCTCCCAGTTGTCTTCGACAAAGCGGATGTCGTTGACCGTGGTGTCGATGCCGAGCGCGCGCAGCGATCCCAGATACAGATCAACGATATCGGGGGGCGAGGGCTTCAGCACCACCTGGTACTGGTGGTGCTGGTGCAGGCGGTTGGGGTTCTCGCCGTAGCGCGCGTCTTTGGGGCGGCGCGAGGGCTGCACATACGCGGCGCGCCAGGGCTCGGGGCCGATCGCGCGCAGGAAGGTCGCGGTGTGCGAGGTGCCGGCGCCGACTTCCATGTCGATCGGCTGCAACAGGGCGCAACCCTGCTGGTTCCAATAGGCCTGCAGACGCAGGATGACTTCCTGGAAAGTGATCATTCTTGGGCGGCCCGCCACTCTCGCCGCGGGCAAAGAATGGCCGCGGAAAGCGCGGCCTTGAGGTGGGATTTTAAGGGTTCAGGCCGCTCTAGCGCCGCGCCGCCCCAAGACCAGAGCCAGACCCAGGGCAAACCCGATCAAAGCCAGCGCTCCAGCGTTGCCAATTCGCACATACGGCGTCACGCCGGAGGTGGCCTGCACCGTCGCGTCAAGCACGCCCTGGCTCATGAAAGGCAGCACCGACTGGACCCGGCCCTGGGCGTCGATCACGGCGGTGGCGCCGGTATTGGTCGAGCGCAACATCGGGCGCGCCGTCTCCAGCGAGCGCATGCGCGAGATCTGCAAGTGCTGCGGCAGGGCGAGCGAATCGTCGAACCAGGCGAGGTTCGAGAGATTGACCAGCACCGTGGGTGCGACCGCCGGATCGGCCCAGGCGGCGATGATCTCTTCGCCGAACAAGTCTTCGTAGCAGATGTTGACCGCCACCCGCTGGCCAGCCAGATCCATCGGCCGCTGGTAGGCCGCGCCGCGCTGCTGGTCGCCGATCGGGATGTCCATCATGTCGACGAACCAGCGAAAGCCCGGCGGGATGAACTCGCCAAACGGCACCAGGTGCCGCTTGCTATAGCTGAGCGGCGTGCCGGCGGGCGTGACGCCAACCGCGCTGTTGTAGTACTGCTCGGGCTTGGGCTCGAGAAAGACGCCGAAGATCACGCCCGCCTCGCGCTCGCGGGCATAGGCCTCGATCGCTTCCCGATACAGCGCCGGTACGTAGGCGAGCGGCACCGGAAACACCGACTCCGGCAGCACCACGAGCTGCGGCGCCGGGGTATTGACCGCGGGCGGCAGGCGCATCAGGTCGTAATACGTCTCGAAGCCGCGGCGCATGCCGGCGGCGGTGAACTTTTCGTCCTGGCCGATATCACCCTGCACCAGCCGCACGCTGAGCGTGCCCGCGGGCTGCGACCATTCGATCGCCTTCAGCGCGGCACCGCCGGCGAGCACAAGGACAATCGCCACAGCCAACCCGCGCGCCCGCGGCGCTTGCGTCATGCCGGCGAGCGCGCCGGCGATCAAGGCCGCGATCAGGCCAATGCCGTAGACGCCCAGCACCGGCGCGTAGCCAGCCAGCCAGCCGTCGGTGTGGGCGTAGCCACTGGCGAGCCAGGGGAAACCGGTCAGCAAGGTGCCGCGCAGCCATTCGCTCGCGGCCCAGGCCGCGGGCAGGCCGAGCCCGGCGCGCCAGCGCTGGTCGGGAACGAAGCGCGCCGCCACACCCAGCGCCAGCGCCGGGTAGAACGAGAGAAACGCGACCAGACCGGCGGTGGCCATGGCCGCCACCGGCGCCATGAGCCCGCCGTAGTTATGCAGGCTGACGTAAACCCAGGAGACGCCAAGGCCGAACCACCCCAGGCCGAAGACCCCGCCCAGCGCCGCCGCGCGGCGTGCCGAAGGCGCACGCAGCGCGAGAGCGAACAGCGCGGCGAGCGCAGCGATCTGCAGCCAGGGTTGGTTCCAGGGCGCGAACGCCAGGGCGTGGCCGAGGCCGGCGACAAAAGCCAGGGCCAGCGCCCACGGGGACTGCGAGATCGAACACCGGCGCGCCACTCAGGACTCGGCTTTCGGTTCGATCGCGGGGCGTTCGACCTGGAACAGCTCGGCCTGACGGGCGTCGGCGCGCAACACCGTGAAATGCAGCCCGGCCATGGCAATGACTTCCGAGCGGTGCGGCACGTGGCCGAGCTGCTCGGTGATCAGGCCGCCGATGGTGTCGTAGTGATCGTCGGAGAGCGTGGTGCCGAAGTACTGATTGAACTGGCCGATCTCGGTCAGTGCCTTGACGCGCCAGCGGCCCTCGCGCTCGACCAGAATGTTGTCAGCGTCCTTGTCGGTGTCGAACTCGTCGTCGATCTCGCCGACGATCTGCTCCAACACGTCTTCGATCGTGATCAGACCCGCCACGCCACCGTATTCGTCAACGACGATCGCCATGTGGTTGTGGTTGGCACGGAAATCCCGCAGCAAGACGTTGATCGGTTTGCTTTCGGGAATGAAGACCGCCGGGTGGATGTTGTCGCGCAGCTGGTAGTCGGACTCGGTGTAGAGCCGCAGCAGATCCTTGGCGAGCAGGATGCCGATCACGCTGTCGCGGTCGCCTTCGATCACCGGGAAACGCGAATGCCCGGTGGCGATCAGATGCGGCAACCAGGCGTGGGGCGGCTCGGAGATGTCGATGACTTCCATCTGCGAGCGCGGCACCATCAGGTCGGCGGCCCGCAGTTCGGAGACCTGGAGCACGCCTTCGATCATCGACATGGCGTCGGCGTCGAGCAGATCGCGCTCATGCGCTTCGTGCAGCGCCTCGAGCAGCTCTTCGCGGCTTTCAGGTTCGCGGAAGATGAACGCGGTGAGGCGTTCGAAAAATGATTTTTGCTTGTGCTGGACGGGCCTGGGGCCCTGGGCTGGGTCGGGCATGAAGGTCGGGCGCAGCTAAGGATTGGCCCGG
>JAVVWR010000082.1:0-9526 GCA_036652035.1 Burkholderiaceae bacterium
GCTAGCCCACCCACGCCTCTGACAGCGCTTCGGCCTGCTTGAGCACCGTCTCGGTTGCCTCGTCCTGCTTGTCAGGCGGGTACTGGTAGCGGCGCAGCCGCGTGCGCAGAGAAACCGGCGATTCACCCCACGGCGCGCTCATCGGGTCGGTGCCACATCGCTGAGGTCCTGGAAGGTAAACAGCGTGGCGTCGACGAAATGACGGGCCGCATTACCGCTATAGGGACGGCCGCCCGCCAAGAGCAGCTTTCGCACCGGAGCGCCGGGTTTGAAGTCCAGTTCATCGAGCTTGACCCAGAACGTCGCCGGCGTCAGGGCCGAGTCGAAAATCACCACCCGGTTGGTGCTGTCGCTCACGGTCCGCCAGATGGTTGACGAGACCCAGGGCTGTTCTTCGTTGGCAAAACCCAGCGGGGTGCCAACACTGCGCATCAAGGACAGCACCGCCATCGGGGCCTGGAACTTGAAGCTCTCCTCCGGCGTGCCCTTGATGTAGGTGGGCGAGATCACGCCCGGGAGCACGTCCAGCAGGAAGGAGGCGCGCACGAAGCGGTCGGCCGCGCGCGAGGTGCCTGGCAGCGACTTCGAAATGCCACCCGCGTCTTTCCAGTACTCCATGATCGCCAACTGCTTGTCGTAGGTGGGCGAGTTGGTCACGACCCGGTACTGCTTGCCATGGTGGATCACGAGCTTGCCATCGACATACTCGAACACCGCCGAGTCGCCGCTGGCGTCGGATATCACCAGGTGCATATTGGCGGGCCGCCCGGTGCCGAGCACCACGGTCTGGACGCGAAACTCCTCCTTGCGCAGATCGGCAACGGCCTCGGCGACGGTGGCGAAATTGTCGAGGACGTATTGCGGCCAAGTGCTCAGCGAGATCACCTTGGCGCCTTCGGCCGGCTTGCCATAGTCGGATTCAACCAGGGCGAGCTCGTTGACGACCAGGCCTTTCTCGTTCATGCCTTCGGCCGTGCCGATGTCATAGGCCGACACGATCAGACTGCCGTACTTCGATTGCCACGCGATCGTGTTCTTGCCACCCCGGCCGTCGCGGTGCATGCCGCGCGGCAACACCCACATATTGGATGCCATGTCTTCGCCCCAATCCATCGAGCGGCCGACGATGACCGTGCCATCCTGGGCGACGTAAAGCGCCCGCGTGCAGGCCTGGGCCGGCGCCAGGCTGGCCGCCAGAAGACCAATCGCGCAAAGAACAACGGCCAGGGGCTTACGGTGGAAGCGGCTCTTGGGCATAGCTGTCTCCTGTGAGGGAACTGCGAAAAGTGACCGGGCTCTGGCGCCAGGTCTTGAGCCTCGGTCTTGAGCCTCGCGTGAGGCAAACTCCAGCGTCAAACCTGGTAGTCCACCACCTGCCTCGCCTCGCGGATCGCGCCGATAAAGGGTTTCATCGCCACGTGCTCGGGGTGATTCTGGTAGGCCGCCAGCGCGGCGGCGTCGGTGAATTCGCAATCAAGCACCACGTCGCAAGTCGCTTCCAGCCCAGGCGTCGCCAGCCCGACTTCAAGTTTTAAAAGCCCGGGCACCTTGCCGCTCATGGCTTCGAGCAGCGATTTCATTTTGGCGGCATTAGCGGCGCGGTCGGCGCCTTCAGCGAAATCCTTCAACTTCCACATGACGATGTGTTTGAGCATGGCGATCGCGCCCGCGGTGGCGGGCGATTTGAGATTGGGAATGGTTGGATCAGGCGCGCACCGGCGGCAGGCCGGTGCGCTTCGAGGATTGACGCCGATCTAGCTCCAGCGCCCGGACTTGGCGGCGGCCTTGAGCGCGAGCGCGGCCTGCCAGAACGAGGGATCGGCGTGCGGGTTGGCAGCGAAAGCTTCGATCTGCGCGATCACCCGCTTCAGGCCCGCCAACTCCGCATGGAACATCGGGCCGCCGCGCTTGGCGGGAAAACCGTAGCCGGTGAGGTAGACGATGTCGATATCCGACGCTCTCTGCGCGATGCCCTCTTCCAGCAAGCGGGCGCCTTCGTTGACGAGCGCAAGAATGCAGCGGCCGACGATTTCTTCCTCGCTCAGCTCGCGCGGGGCAATGCCGAGCTCGGCGCGGTGCTGGGCGATCAAGGCGTCGACCTCGGGGTCAGGCAGCGGAGTGCGCTTGCCGGGCTCGTAGCGGTACCAGCCTTGGCCGGTCTTCTGGCCAAAGCGCCCGGCTTCAACCACCCGGTCGGCGATGCGCGAGTACTTCAGATCGGGCTGCTCGCGGTAGCGGCGCTGGCGGATCGCGTAGCCGACATCCATGCCCGCCATGTCGCTCATCGCAAATGGCCCCATCGCCATGCCGAACTTCTGCAGCGCGGCGTCGATGTTCGCGGGGCTGGCGCCTTCGTCGAGCAGGAATAGCGACTGCCGCAGGTATTGCTCGAGCATGCGGTTGCCAATAAAACCATCGCACACGCGAGCGACCACGGCGACCTTGCCGATTTTCCGGGCGAGCGCCATCGCGGTGGCCAGAACGTCCTTGGCGGTCGCTTCACCGCGCACCACTTCCAGCAGGCGCATGACATGAGCAGGGCTAAAGAAATGCAGGCCGATCACGTCCTGCGGGCGGCGAGTGACTGCCGCAATCGCATTGATGTCGAGCGTCGAGGTGTTGGTGGCGAGGATGGCACCAGGTTTCATCACCGCGTCGAGGCGGCGGAAAATCTCTTGCTTGACGGCGAGGTCTTCGACCACGGCTTCGATCGCGATGTCGGCGTGAGCCAGGTCTTCAACGTCGAGCGTGGGGTTCAAGAGCGCCATGCGCGCCTCGACCTCGGCCGCGGAGAGCTTGCCTTTGCTGGCGCTGGCCTCCCAGTGGCGGCGGCAGGCGGCCCCGCCCCGATCCAACGCAGCCTGGTCTTTTTCGAACACGGCCACCGGAATGCCGGCGTTGGCCAGACTCATCGCGATGCCGCTGCCCATGGTGCCAAAGCCCACCACGGCGGCGCTGCGGATGGCGCGCGCCGGGGTGTCGGCCGGCACGTCGGCGATGCGTGCCGCGCTGCGCTCGGAGAAAAAAGCGTGGCGCAGAGCGCGCGATTCGCTCGAGGCCACGAGTTTTGCAAAGAGCTTGCGTTCGATCGCCAGGCCCTCATCAAACGGCTTGCGCACCGCGGCCTCGACCGCGTGGACGCAGGCAATCGGCGCCGTCAGCCCGCGTGCGCGCTGGGCTACCCGCTCGAGCGCGGCGGTAAAGAAGGTCGCGGTATCGGTGCCTGCCGGCAGGGTGACACCCGCTTCGCGCAGCAGCGGCAGTGGGCGAATCTCCTCGACGTGATGGGCAAACTTGAGCGTCTCGTCAAAGCTCTTATCGCTCACGATCGCCTGCACCAGACCGGCACGAAGCGCTGTCTGGGCGTCGATCGGATGGCCGGTGGTGATCATCTCCAGCGCAAGCTCGGCGCCCACGGCGCGCGGCAGGCGCTGGGTGCCACCCGCGCCCGGCAGGAGGCCAAGCTTGACTTCCGGCAGGGCAAGACTCGCTCGGGGCGTGGCGACGCGGTAATGGCAGGCCAGAGCCAGCTCCAGTCCGCCGCCCATGCACACGCCGTTGATGGTGGCGATCACGGGTTTGGAGAGCCGCTCGATCAGATCGAGCAGCTGGGCCAGGCTGGGTTCGGCAAAAGCGAGGTCACTGCCGAACTCGCGGATATCCGCTCCACCCGAGAAAACCTTGTCGGTGCCGGTGAGAACGATCGCCCGCACATAGTGGTCGCGATTGGCTTGCTCGAGGGCATCGGCCAAAGCCACGCGCGTGGCGTGCCCCAGGCTGTTGACGGGCGGATGGTCGATCCACACCACGGCCACATGACCGCGGGACTCGTAATGCACGCTGCTCATGCCGGACTCCAATCTTTGAGGGTCTGAATGCATCGTCGCTGGTTTGTAGTCTTCAGATTACTCGCGCCGCCCGCAGTCTGCCCGGCCGGACCCGGCCGCTATCCGGGTCCCTTGAGGACTTCGGTTTAAGCGCCAGGCAGGCGATAGTCGCGGAACAATTCGCGCAGCTTGGCCTTTTGCATCTTGCCGGTGGCGCCCAGCGGAATCGCTTCGACAAACACCACGTCGTCGGGCACCTGCCACTTGGCGACCTTGCCTTCGAAATGGGCGAGCAGCTGCTCGCGGTCGATCTCGGCGCCGGGCTTCTTGACCACCACCAGCAAGGGGCGCTCGTCCCACTTGGGGTGCTTGGCCGAAATGCACGCCGCCATCGCCACCGCCGGGTGAGCGACCGCGACGTTCTCGATCTCGATCGAGCTGATCCATTCGCCGCCGCTCTTGATCACGTCTTTGCTGCGGTCGGTGATCTGCATGAAGCCATCGGCGTCGATGGTGGCCACGTCGCCCGTGGGGTACCAGTCGCGGCCAGCGGCGTCACGCTGCAAGGGCTTGCCGCCCTCGCCCTTGAAGTATTCGCGCACGATCCAGGGACCGCGCACCAGCAGGTCGCCAAAGCTCGTTCCGTCCCAGGGCAGCTCGCCGCCGTCTTCGCCCACGATCTTCATGTCAACGCCAAAGATCGCCCGGCCCTGCTTGGCCTGCAGGGCGAGACGCGGATCTTGGCTCCAGTCGGCGTGCTTGGCCTTGAAAGTGCAGGCGGTGCCCAGCGGGCTCATCTCGGTCATGCCCCAGGCGTGGATCACATGCACGCCGTACTTCTCTTCGAACAAACGGGTCATCGAGGGCGGGCAGGCCGAGCCGCCGATCACCGTGCGATTCATGGTGCTGAACCTGAGGTGTTCGAGCTCCGTATGAGCGAGCAGGCCTTGCCAGACGGTGGGAACTCCAGCGGAGACGGTGACCTTTTCGGCCTCGAACAAGTCGTAGAGCGACTTGCCGTCGAGCGCCGGGCCGGGAAAGACGAGCTTGGCGCCGACCATGGCGGCGGCGTACGGCAGGCCCCAGGCGTTGACGTGGAACATCGGCACCACCGGCAGTACGCAGTCGCGCGAGCTCAGGTTGAGTGCGTCGGGCAGCGCCGCGGCCAAGGTGTGAAGAACGGTCGAGCGGTGGCTGTAGAGAACGCCCTTGGGGTTGCCGGTGGTGCCCGAGGTGTAGCAGAGCGAGGACGCAAGGTTCTCGTCGAACTCGGGCCAGACGTAGCGCTCGGAGTGATTGCCGATCAGGTCTTCATAACAGAGCAGATTGGCGATCTTGCTGGCCGCCGGCATGTGCGCCCGGTCGCTCATCAGCACCAAGTGCTCGACGCTCTTCATCGCCGGCGCCACCGCTTCGATCAGCGGCAGGAAAGTCAGGTCGAAGAACAGGACCTTGTCTTCGGCGTGGTTGGCGATCCAGGCAATCTGCTCGGGGTGAAGCCGCGGGTTGATGGTGTGGAGCACCGCGCCATGGCCCGAGACCGCGTAGTAGAGCTCGAGGTGGCGGTAGCCGTTCCAGGCGATGGTGCCGACCCGGTCGCTCACGCCCACCCCCAGGCTGGCAAGCGCATTGGCCATCTGGCGCGAGCGGCGGTGAACCTGGCTCCAGGTGGTGCGGTGAAGGTCGCCCTCGACCCGGCGCGAGACGATCTCAACCTCGCCGTGATGCCGGTCGGCATGCGCGATCAGCGAGGAAATCATCAGCGGCATCTGCATCATCAAGCCAAGCATGGCCATTCCTGTCTCCTGTTGTTGTTGTCACTTCGCCTTGCATCGTGTCGGGTCTCTGGCGCGGGCGTCAAGGCAGCTCTCTACAATCCGTCGCGCCAGTTACACAAGGGCGCGCCAGGGCGCTCAACGCTTGTTCCGTGGACTCTCCCGCTGATTCGACCGCCCAATGGCACGCCAGTCCCCCGGCCGAGGGACTGACCGGGCTGCAGTTTTCCAACAGTTTTGCCCGCCTGCCGCCCGCCTTCTACAGCGCCCTGCCCCCGACCGGCCTGCCCGATCCTTACTGGGTGGCTTATTCGCCACCGGCCGCAGCGCTGATCGGCTGGCCGCCAGCCCAGCCTGTCGAGGCCGAGCACCTGGCCATGCTCGCCGGCAACCGGGTTCCGCCCGGCGCCGAACCGCTGGCGGCGGTGTATTCCGGCCATCAGTTCGGCGTTTATGTGCCACGGCTGGGCGATGGCCGCGCGATCCTGCTGGGCGAGGTGAAGGGCGCCGACGGCTCGCCCTGGGAGCTGCAGCTCAAGGGCGCGGGCCTCACCCCCTACTCCCGCTCGGGCGACGGCCGCGCGGTGCTGCGATCGTCGATCCGCGAGTTTCTGGGGTCGGAAGCGATGGCCGGCCTGGGCATCCCGACCACCCGGGCGCTGGCAATCGTGGGCTCGGACCTGCTGGTGTTTCGCGAAACGGCCGAGACCGCCGCCGTGGTCACGCGCATGGCACCGTCTTTCGTGCGCTTTGGCTCCTTCGAGTACTTCGCTCACAGCGGCCGCCACGCCGAGTTGAAGCAGCTCGCCGATTACGTGATCGAGCGCTTTTATCCGGCCGCGGCCGCTTCGCCCCAGCCGTATCTGGCCTTGCTGACTGAGGTCAGCCGCCGCACCGCTGACTTGATTGCACAGTGGCAGGGAGTGGGCTTCATGCACGGGGTGATGAACACCGACAACATGAGCGTGCTTGGCCTGACGATCGATTACGGCCCCTTCCAGTTCATGGACGGCTTTGACGCGACCCACATCTGCAACCACAGCGACAGCCAAGGCCGCTACTCGTGGCACCGTCAGCCCGAGATCGGCCTGTGGAACCTCTACGCCTTGGGTCAGGCGCTTTTGCCCCTGACCGGCGACGAGGAAACAACGCGCGCTGCGATCGACGAGTACCGCAATCACTTTGGCGACGCGCTCGAGGCAGTCTTCCACGCCAAGCTCGGGCTGGTTGCGATCGAAGCGGGTGATGACGAATTGATTGAATCGCTGCTGTCGCTGCTGCACGCCAGCCGGGTCGACTGGCCGATCTTCTGGCGCCGCCTGGGTGGCTTCAAACAGGACTTCGCCGGCCTTGCCGCCGATTCGAGCCTGCGCGATCTGTTTGCCGACCGCGAGGCGTTTGACGCCTGGGCCGGCCGCTATCGTGTTCGCTTACGCCAGCAAAGCGCCAGCGACGTCGAGCGCGCCGCGGCGATGAACGCGGTCAATCCCAAATATGTCCTGCGCAACTGGATCGCCGAAGAAGTGATCCGCGCCGCCCGCGGCGATGAAGGCCCGCGCGACTTCGCGCCGCTCGCCGCCGCTCTGACCATGCTTGAGACGCCGTTTGCCGAGCACCCCGAGTTCGAGCGCTACGCCGCCTTGCCGCCCGACTGGGCGGCCGGGCTGTCGCTTTCCTGTTCGTCGTAAGGCCCGCATGGACAAAGTCGTCAAGACCGATGCCCAGTGGCGAGCCCAGCTCTCGCCCACCGAATACGCCGTGGCGCGCCAGGCCGCGACCGAGCGCGCTTTTACCGGGCGCTACTGGGACCACCACGAGGCCGGCGTCTACACCTGCGTGTGCTGCGGCACGCCGCTCTTTGCTTCGGACACCAAGTTCGACTCGGGCTGCGGCTGGCCGAGCTACTTCGCGCCGCTCGCGCCCGATCGAGTGATCGAGCGGCCCGACCACTCGCACGGCATGATCCGCACCGAGATCCTGTGTGGCATATGCGACGCCCACTTGGGCCATGTATTCCCGGACGGTCCCCCGCCCACGGGTCTGCGATACTGCATCAATTCTGCGGCTCTGAAGTTCGAGTCGCTGCCCCCCGACACTCATCAGGAAGCCAAGCCTTGAAGCTCTTGTTCGACCTCCTGCCGGTCATTCTCTTTTTCGCCTCGTTCAAGTTCGCCCAAGGCAACCCCGATGCCTCGGCCGCGTTTGCCAACGCCTGGCTGGGCGGCGGCATCGACGCCACCCAGGCGCCGGTGCTGATCTCCACCGCTGTGGCGATCGTCGCTTCGCTCGCCCAGGTGGCGTGGGTGATCGCGCGCGGTCGCAAGGTCGACACCATGCTGTGGATCAGCCTGGCGGTGATCGTCGTCTTCGGTGGACTGACGCTGTGGTTGCACGACGAGACCTTCATCAAGTGGAAGCCAACCATTCTTTATTGGTTGTTCGGCGCCTTGCTGATCGGTGGCGCCGCCACCGGCCGCAACTTCATCCGCAAGCTCTTGGGTGAACAGCTGGTTCTGCCGGCTCCGGTCTGGAGTCGCTTGCTGGTGGCCTGGGTGGTGTTTTTTGCCGTGATGGGCGTGATCAACCTGGCCGTCGCTTACTCGGTTCCGACCGAGGTTTGGGTCAATTTCAAGCTCTTTGGCCTCTTTGGCCTGACCCTGGTCTTTACCATCGGCATGGGCGTGTACGTGTCGCGCCACGTGGTCGAAGAGCCGAGCGAGTCGGGCCGTGGCTGAGACTGAGGCAAGACTGGCAAAAATCCGCGAGCGGCTCGCGCTGCTCGAACCCGAGAAGATCGAGCTGATCGACGACAGCGCTCGCCACGCCGGCCACGCTGGCGCGGCCAGTGGCGGCGGCCATTACCAACTGACCCTGGTGTCGCCGCGCTTTGTCGGGTTAGCCCGTTTGGCACGACATCGCCTTGTGTATGATGCCCTTGACCCTCTCATGCGAGGGGAAATCCACGCTCTCAGCTTGAATTTGCAGACGCCGGAAGAAGCCGGTCTCTGACATTTCCACTCAAACATCCATCTCCGAGGTCTTACCCCATGCAACGTATCGCCCTCGCTGCTGCGCTTGTCTTTGCCTGCGGCTCTGCTCTTGCGCAAAACGTCGCCGTCGTCAACGGCAAGGCCATCCCGAAGTCCGCTGAGGACGCGTGGGTCAAGGAACTCGGCCGCCAGGGTCAGAAGGACTCGCCCGAGATGCGCAAGTTCGTGAAGGATCAATTGATCCAGCGCGAGATCCTGATGCAGGAAGCGAGCAAACGCGGCATCCCGAACAAGCCCGAAGTCAAGTTCCAGCTCGACGTTCAGCGCCAGGCCACGATGATCCAGGCCATGATGCGTGACGAGATGGAGAAAAAGCCCATCACCGACGCTGAGATCAAGACCGCGTACGACACCCAGAAGGCCCAGGTCGGCAGCAAGGAATACCGCGCTCGCCACATCCTGGTCGAGAAGGAAGACGAGGCCAAGGCCATCATCGACCAGATCAAGAAGGGCGCGAAGTTCGAAGAGATCGCCAAAAAGAGCTCGAAGGACACCGGCTCGGCGCAAAACGGCGGCGAGCTCGACTGGGCGGCTCCGGACGCCTATGTCAAGCCGTTCAGCGAAGCGATGGCCGGCCTGAAGAAGGGCGAAATGACCCAGGTTCCGGTCAAGAGCCAGTTCGGCTACCACGTGATCAAGCTCGAAGACTCGCGCGACACGCAGTTCCCCGCGCTTGACCAAGTCAAACCGCAGATTGTTGAAGCCCTGCAGCAGCAGAAGGTCCAGGCCTTCGTGCAAAAGTTGACCAAGGACGCCAAGGTCCAGTAATCGGCTTTCGATCCAACAAAAGGGGGCGCCGCGGCGCCCCCTTTTCATGTACACGCCCGCTTCACATGAGCGAGGCAATCAGAAGGCCGGTGCCTACCGCCACAGT
>JAVVWR010000083.1:0-9516 GCA_036652035.1 Burkholderiaceae bacterium
GCCGGTGGCGAGCGCCGAACCCTCGCGCCTGGTCGCCGCGCTGATCACGCTCGAGCCCATCCCGCCCGCCCCCGCAGCGCCGGCGCCCATCCAGCACGCGCCCCCCACTCGCCCCCCGCCAGCCCAGCCCGCCCAGGCCGAGCCAGCCGCTGCCGCCACAGTCGCGCCGCCGCCGGCGCTGACGGCCAGCGCCAGCCACACCCTCCCAACGCCCGCCAACCGCGAGGCCAGCCCAGCCAGCGATTCGCCCGCCGCCGGCCGCGCAACGCCAACGGCTGCCGCCCGCTCGACCACCGATGGCGCCACCGCGGCCGAGAGCGCGATCACGCCGCCCAGCGCCCACGCCTCGCACCTGCACAACCGGGCACCGCGTTATCCGCCAATCTCGCGCCGTCTGGGCGAAGAAGGCGAAGTCGTTCTGCGCCTGCTGGTCCAAGCCGACGGCAGCGTAGGCCAGGCTCGCGTCGAGCGGTCCAGCGGCCACCCCCGGCTCGACGCGGCCGCGCTCGAGGCCGCGCGCCAATGGCGCTTTGCGCCCGCCCACCGCGGCGGACAGGCGCTCGATGCCTGGCACACCCAGGCCCTGGTGTTCCAGCTCGACGCCTGAGCCCGGCGGCATGGCCTGGGCTACGATGCGTGGGCATTTATTCCCAAGCCCTTGCCGACTCGCTCCGCCGCTGTCACCGCCCTCCGTGCGCCTTTCGATCATCGTTCCCGTTCTCGACGAAGCGAGCACGCTGGCCAGCGCGCTGGCGCGGCTCGCACCGCTGCGGGAGCGCGGCGCTCGGGTGATCGTGGTCGATGGCGGCAGCCAGGACGAAACCGTCACGATCGCAGCGCCTTTGGCCGATTGCGTGATCGGCTCGGCTCGCGGGCGGGCAGCCCAGATGAATGCCGGCGCCCGCGAGGCGCTCGCCACGGGCGAGCCCGAGGTTCTGCTCTTTCTTCACGCCGACACCGAGCTGCCCGCCGAAGCCGACCGCCTGATCGCCACGGCGCTGGCCAGCGGCCAGGTGTGGGGCCGGTTCGACGTTCAAATCCGCGGCGCTTCGCCCTGGCTCAGGGTGGTGGCGAGAATGATGAACTGGCGCTCGCGTCTGACCGGCATTGCCACCGGCGACCAGGCGATCTTTGTCGAGGTCAGCCACTGGATCGCCCTGGGCGGCTTTGCCGAGCTGCCGCTGATGGAAGACATTGAATTGAGCCGCCGCGCCCGCGCGCTGTCCCGCCCAGCCTGCATCAAAACACCCGTGATCACCTCGGGCCGGCGCTGGGAAATCCATGGCGTATGGCCAACGATCTGGCTGATGTGGCGACTGCGCGCCGCGTACTTCTTCGGCGCCGACCCGGCCCGGCTCGCGCGCCTCTACCGGAACACCCGATGAGATTGAACGGCCCTACGGTCGAGATTGCCGTTTTCGCCCGCGCCCCGGTGGCCGGCTGCGCCAAGACCCGGCTCGCGCCCCGCCTGGGCGCCGCCGGCGCCGCACAGCTCCAGGCCTGGTTGACCCAGCGAGCGCTGGCGCGCGCCTGCCAGGTGAGCGGCGCCCGCGTCACTCTGTGGACCTCGGGCGACCCGCAACACAGCTTCTGGCGCGACTGCGAAGCGGCGTTTGGTGTCGCCTTGCGCGAGCAATGCGGCGCGGATCTGGGCGCGCGGATGCATCACGCTTTTGCCACCACGCTGGCGGCGAACACCGCACCGATGCTGCTGATCGGCACCGACTGCCCGGCGCAATCGGTGGCCGATCTGCATCACGCCCGCGCAGCGCTCGCCGATGCCGATCTGGTGATCCAGCCCGCGTTCGATGGCGGCTATGTGTTGATCGGCATGAAGCAGCCTCAGGCCGCGGTATTCGACGACATTGCCTGGAGCACGCCGAGCGTGGCCCAGGCGACTCGAGAGCGCGCCCGAGCCGCCGGTCTGGCGCTGACCGAGATCGAAACCCGCCCCGACCTTGATGAGCCGGCCGACCTCGACGCGGCCCTCGCCGCCGGCTGGGTCGCCACGAACGCCTGGCACGGCGCAACCCCATGACACGCTATCCACTCTCGCTCGCTCTGGCGCTGCTTGCCGGGCTGGCTATCAGTGCTGAACCCGGTGCCGAACCCGGTGCCGAATCCGGCGCCGAACCCGCCGCCGCCGCCTCCAGCATCGCGCCGTTTTCCAGCGGAACGATCGGGCAGGCGCCCGCGGCACCGTGGCAGATCGTCACCCTGCCCAAGCTGCCGCAGCACACCCGCTACACGATCGCAGCCACTGACGCCGGCCGCGCCTTGCACGCCGAAGCCCGGGCGAGCTACGCCAACCTGGTCCATCCGCTGCGCGCCGACGCCGCGCTCACGCCGACCCTGGCCTGGCGCTGGAAGGTCGACCGGGTGCCGGCGCGCGCCGATCTGGCGGCCAAGGCGACTGACGATCTGGCCGCCAAGCTGTGCGTGTTCTTCGACCTGCCGCCCGACCGGATGAGCGCAGGCGACCGCATCAAGATCCGGCTCGGCCGCGCGCTCTACGACCCCGAGCTGCCAACTGCGACCCTGTGTTACGTGTGGGACCGGCTGCTTCCGGTCGGCACCGTGCTGCCCAATGTCTATACCGACCGGGTTCGATTCATCGTGCTGCGCTCGGCCGCGGCCGGCCAGATCGGCCAGTGGTTCGACGAAAAGCGCGATCTCCGGGCCGACTTCGCGCGCGTCTTCGGCCGCGAAGCCGAGGGCGGCACGCCGCCAATCACGGCGGTGGCGCTGGCAAGCGACGCCGACAACACGGGCGACTCGGCCTCGGCCTGGTTTGGCGATATCCGCCTGGAGCGCCCATGACCCGGTTGCTATTGATCGGCGGCGGCCACGCCCATGTGCGAGTGCTGGAGCAGCTCGCCCGCCAGCGCCCGGCCGGGCTGGAAGTGACCCTGGTGACACCCTACGAGCGCCAGCTCTACAGCGGCATGTTGCCGGGCTGGATCGCCGGTCACTACCCGCGCATCGCCGAGCTGGCGATCGCGCTCGCGCCGCTCGCGGCACGCGCCCGGGTCCGCTTCCATCGGGCTCAGGTCACCTCGCTCGATCTCGCCGCCAAAATCGCCCACACCGACCGCGGCGACGAGCTCGCCTTTGACCTGGTGTCGATTGCCGCGGGCCCCACCACCGATCTCGACGCGATCGTGGGCGCGATCGATTTCGCCGTGCCCTTGCGGCCGATCGAGCATTTCGTCGAAACCTGGCAGCAGCAATACCTCGTCATGCTCAGCCATCCGAGCGGCAGCACGCGGGTGAGCTTTATCGGCGGCGGCGCGGGCGGGGTCGAGCTGGCCCTGGCCACCGCGTGGCGGCTGCGCAAGATGGAAGGCGCGGTGCGGCTCCAGCTGGTCACCGGCGGCGCCCTGCTGCCGAGTTTTCCGGAGCGCGCCCGCCAGCGGGTCGCCGAGACGCTCGCCGCCGCCCAGGTGCGAATCGTCCCGCACGCCGCCACCCGCATCGAACGCGGCGCGATTGGCTTGGACGACGGCAGCAGCCTGGCCTCCGACATCAGCATCCTGGCCACCGGCGCCGCGCCGCTTGACTGGCCGCGGCAAGCGGGGCTGGCCACCGACGAGGCCGGCTTCATCGCCGTCAACCCGCAACTGCAATCGGTGTCGCACCCCTTTGTCTTTGCCGCCGGCGATTGCGCCGCCCTGGCCAATGGCCCGGCCCGCGCCCGCTCGGGGGTCTATGCGGTGCGCGCCGGCCCGCCGCTGGCGCACAACCTGATCGCCGCCGCCACGGGCGCGCCGCTCAAGCCCTGGCGGCCGCAAAAGCGAGCGCTCTACCTGCTCTCGGAAGGCGCTTACCGCGCCGTCGGCGTGTGGGGTCCGCTGGTGTTCGAGGGCGAATGGGTGTGGCGCTGGAAAAGCCGGATCGACCGCGGCTTTATCCGCCGCTTCAGTCTGCCGGAGACCGCATGATGCGCATCGCCACTTTGCTGCTGGCACTCTTGCTGTCTCTCGCCAGCGGCGCTTCGTTCGCTCAAGGCTGGCTCGCCGGCACCCCACCGGCTGATCTTGGCGTCAAGGACGGCCGCCTCAAGCCGCCATCGGCAACCTCCAACAGCGTGAGCAGCCAGGCCCATCGCTATGCCGGCCCTGGCGCCGAGTACGCGCAGATCGCTCCGCTCGCCTTCCGCGGCGATCCCGCGGCCGCGATGCGGCGGCTCGGCGAGGTGGTCACCGCCATGCCGGGAGCGACGGTGATCCGCTCGACTCCTGATTATCTGTACGCCGAGTTCAGCACGCGCTACTTGGGTTTTGTCGACGACGCCGAGTTTCTTTTGGCGCCAAGCGAGGGCGTGATCCATCTACGCTCGGCCTCGCGCCTGGGCAGCCAGGATTTCGGCGCCAACCGCGAACGGATCGAAGCCCTCCGCTCGCGCTTTTCCACTCCCTGAGAGCTTACCGATGCGACTGATGCTTACCGCGGCTGCGGCCCTGGCCTTGGCGGCTTGCGCCCACGCGCCAAGCGATCGCGCCCCAAGGCTTGCCAGCCCAATCCTTCCCGCTCCGGCGGCGATCCACACCCGCAACGTTCCCGCCGTTCCCGCGGAGCTCGCCCGCCGGGTTGGCGCCTACGCCGACTTCCGTGGCGCCGGCCTGCTCGACTGGTCGCCCGATGGCGGGGACTTGCTGGTGGTCTGGCGCGAAGCCAACACCAACCAGTTGCACCGGGTGGGCGCGCCCGGCGGCCGGCTCACCCAGCTCACCCGCGCGGCCGAACCCACGGCCGACGCCGCCTGGTTGCCAGCCGAGCGCGGCGTGATCGTGTTCGAGCGCGATGCCGGCGGCAGCGAAGCGGCGCAGATCTACCGGCTCGATCTGGCGAGCGGCGCGGAGACCCGCCTGACCGACCCGACGCTGCGGCACGACCGCGGCCCCTTCACCCGGCGCGGCACCGAACTGGTCGTGACCTCGGTGCCGCTGGACCGCACGGCTGCGGGCGGCACCCGGCGCGAGATCGCCACCGAACTCTCGCTGCTCAATCCCGTGACCGGCGCGAGCCGCCGCATCGCCGTGATGCCAGGCGCGGGCTGGTACCCGATCGACTTTTCCGCCGACGACCGCGAGCTGCTGGTGGGGCGTTACCAATCGGCCAACGAGTCCGAGGTCTGGCGAGTGCGCGTTGCCGACGGCCAATCGGCTCGCGTCCTGCCCGCCCAGGGCGCCGCTCCCGCCTTTTTCGGCGGCGCCAAGCTCGCCGCCGACGGCCGCCGGATTTTCGTCAGCAGCGACCACGCGGGCGAGTTCCGCCAGCTCTACCGATTCGATCCCGCCACCGACGCCTTCGAAGCGATCAGCAGCGCTGATCCGTGGGACGTGGCGAGCTTTGAGCTCTCAAAAGACCGCAGCCGGATCGCCGCCATCGTCAACGCGCGCGGCCGCGGCGAACTGCGCCTCTACGACGCCGCGAGCCTCAAGCCGCTCGCCCTGCCCACGATCGCGGGCAGCGTGAGCGCGGCGCGCTTCTCGCCCGATGGCCAGCGGCTCGCGATCTCGACCAGCTCGGCCGCAGCGCCCTCGGAAGTGGCGGTGATCGATCTCGCCAGCGGCCGGTTCACGCCCTGGGTCAGGCCCGATACCGCCGGCCTCGACACGGCCCGCTTTTCGCCCACCGAGGTGATCGAGTGGACCAGCTTCGATGGCCGCGCCGTGAGCGGTCTGATCACCCGGCCGCCCGCCCAGTTCACCGGCAAGCGACCGGTCCTGATCGAGATCCACGGCGGCCCCGAAGGGCAGAGCCGGCTCGGCTTCAAGGGCCGTTACAACTACCTCGTCAACGAGTGGGGCGTGGTCCTGATCGAGCCCAACGTGCGTGGCTCGGCGGGCTTTGGCAAGACCTTTCTCACGCTCGACAACGGCCGCCTGCGCGAAGACTCGGTCAAGGACATCGGCAGCCTGCTCGACTGGATCGCCACCCAGCCGGATCTGGATGCCAGCCGCGTGGTGGTCCAGGGCGGCAGCTACGGCGGCTACATGGCGCTGGCGGTGGCCACGCACTATTCGAACCGTATCCGGGGCGCGATCGACACCGTGGGGATCTCGAACTTCGTCAGTTTTCTCGAGCGCACCGAGAGTTACCGCCGCGACCTGCGCCGGGTTGAATACGGCGACGAGCGCGACCCGGCGATGCGCGAATTCCTGCTGTCGATCTCGCCCACCCACAACGCCGCGCGGATCAAGGTGCCGCTGTTCGTGGTCCATGGCCGCAACGATCCGCGGGTGCCGGTGCAAGAGGCCGAGCAGATCGCCGCCACGGTCGAGCAAAACGGCGCGCCGGTGTGGCTGATGATGGCCGACAACGAAGGCCACGGCTTTGCCAAGAAAGAAAACGCCGATTACCTGTTTCTCGCGCGGCTGCGGTTTCTTGAGCAAGTGCTGCTCAAGTGAGATCTCGCCCCTCGTCTTGCCAAAGCGCCGACTCCGGCACACGAGCGCGCGGCCGCGCGCGGCTCGCCCGAACTCGGACCGGCGGGCGCGGCGGCAGGTTTGACTGACGGCATGCGCGCCGGCCGCGTTCCCTGCCAGCCGGCCTGCGGCACAATCACGAATCCCACTCCTTTAACCAGCCCATGCGCCGTCGCCATCTTCTGCAGACCGCTGCCGCCCTCGGCGCCGCCACCCTCGTCCCCGCGCTCCACGCCCAACCCCGCAAGCTGCGCTGCGCGGTCGCCCCCTTCCTGCCCACGCCCGAGGACACACGCAAGGCCTTCACGCCGTTCTTCGAGCACATGGCGCGCAGCATCGGCGCGCCGGGCTTCGAGCTGGCGGTGACCTCCGACTGGGCCGGTCTGGCGGTGGCGATGGGATCGGGCCACCTCGACCTCGCGTGGATGGGTCCGTGGGGCTACATGCTCGCCAACCAGGCCTCGGGCTGCCGTGCGATCGCCACCGTCAAGTACGACGACAAGCCCACCTATCAGGCGATCGTGATCGCGCGGCCCGATCTCAAAATCGCCCGCTTTCCCGACGACACCCGCGGCATGGGGATCTCGTTTGCCGACGTGGGATCGACCAGTGGCTGGCTGATCCCGCACTACTACGCCAAGACGGCGTGGCAGATCGACCCGCGCGCCTACTGGCGCTACAACGAAGGCGCCAGCCACGCGGCCAACGAGATCGCGGTCCAGGCCGGCCAGATCGACCTCGCCACCGACTACGACCGCAACCGCAACGCGATGATCGACGCCGGCCGCATCCGCCCCGATGGCACGCGCGTGGTGTGGAGCTCCGACCCGCTGCCCAACGATCCACTCGCCGTCTCGCGCGATCTGCCCGTGGCGCAGGCGCAGGCGATCCAGCGCGCGGCGCTCGCCATCACCCCGGCGCAGGCGCTTGAGCTCATGCCCAAGCGCTACACCGGCTGGGTCACGGCCAGCCACGCGAGCTATCAGCTGATCGAGACCGCCGGTCAGGCGCTCGGCCGCCTCAAGCGCCGCTGAGCTTGCACCGCGATCCCGATTTCGCTAGTCGGCGCCGGCCGTGGACGCTGCGGCGCACCGTCAACACCGGGTTGTGGCTGCTCCTGGCGGCGGCGCTGGCCGCCTCGTGGCAACTCGCAGGCGTTGACCTGGCGCGCCTTGCCACCGGGCTGCCGAAGATCGGCCACTGGCTGGCGCAGTCGTGGCCGCCGGCTACCGCGGAGTTGCCGATCTTTCTGGTGCGAATGGGCGAGACGCTGGCCATCGCCCTGCTGGGCACCACGGCCGCCGTGCTCGCCGCCGTGCCGGTGGCCGTGCTCGCCGCCCGCGGCGTGACACCTCTGCCCTGGCTGCGACTGCCGCTGCGCTGGGTGCTCAACGCGTTTCGCGGGATCGATTCCTTTGTCTTTGCTTTAATCCTCGTCGCCGCTGTCGGCCTGGGTCCATTTGCCGGCCTGCTCGGCGTGCTGCTCCACACCGGGGGCAGCGCTGCCAAGCTCTTTGCCGACGAGCTGGAAACGCTCTCGCTCGAGACGGTCGAGGCGCTCGAATCCGCCGGTGCCGGCCGCGTGGTCGCTCTGCGCCACGCCCTGCTGCCCGCGGCCTTGCCGAGCTGGGCCTCGCAATCGCTCTACCTGTTCGAATTCAACGTGCGCGCCTCGACCGTGCTGGGCGTGGTGGGCGCGGGCGGGATCGGGCTGGAGTTGAAGTCGAGCATGGACCTGCTCGATTTTCCGCGGCTCGCCACCATCCTGATCCTGATCCTGGTGGTGGTGACGCTGATCGACGCACTGGCCTCCTGGCTGCGCGGGAGGCTGGCATGAACCGGCCCGTGTTGCGCGCGCGCGGAATCGGCCGCCGCTTTGCCAATGGGCGCGGGATCGCCCGCATCGACCTCGCGGCCCGCGCCGGTGAGCTGATCGCTTTAGTCGGCGCCAGCGGCGCGGGCAAGACCACGCTGCTGCGCCTGCTCGCCGGGCTCGACGCGAGCGACGCGGGCGACATCGAGCTCGAAGGCGAACCGCTGGCGCGGCGCCGCCACGGCGACACCCGCATCGCGCTCATCTACCAGCGGCCACGCCTGGTCGGCCGGCTCGATGTAGCGCGCAATGTGCTCGCCGGTCGGCTCGGCCACCTGGCGCGCTGGCGCGGGCTATTAGGCATCTACTCCGATGCCGACTGGCGTCTGGCGCTCGCCGCGCTCACGCGGGTCGGGCTTGCCGCTCACGCCAGCGACCGCGCCGATCGGCTCTCGGGCGGCGAGCAACAACGGGTGTCGATTGCGCGCGCGCTGGCGCAGGAGCCGCTGCTGCTGCTGGCCGACGAGCCGGTCGCCAGCCTCGACCCCGACAATGCCCGCGCGGTCATGCTGACCCTTCGCGCCTGCGCCGACGCCGGTCTGGCGGTGGTGACGAGCCTGCATCAGCCCGCGCTGGCGACCGAGTTTGCCGACCGCGTCGTCACGCTGGGCTAAGACCGGCGCCCGCCGGCATTGTCAGAAAGAGCCCCGCGCGACGCGCCGGCCCAAACGCGCGCCCGCCCAAACCACCGCGACCATGAGCAAGCCCGCACCGATTCGCGCCGCCAGCGCGGGCAGGCCCAGGCCCCAGCCGAGGCTGAAAGCGATCGCCTCGAACGCGGCGCCAGGCGCCCAGCGCAGCGGTGCATGGCTCGGCGCCGAGAGCGCGTCAATTCCCAGCACCAGAACCAGCGCGGCAATCAGACCGCCGATCACGCCACCCACGAACTGCTTGCGCACCCCACTCATGCCGCCTCCACCAAGAAAACCGGCGGCCATGATGGCACGCGGGGTGGGCCCCTCTGCGTTGCCGCGGGTCGATCCCGATCGGCCGGATCACGTCACTGCCAACCCGACCGAGAGCGCGATTAACCACTGTGCCGTGTAGTAAGTCACATGAACCAACGCCGGCGCGGCCGCAAACTGGCGCGTGAAACGGTCGAACGCGAGACCGTAGTCCGAGACCACGAACAGCACGGCACCGGCGGCGGCAAGCCCGGCAGCCGCATCGCCCAAGGCCAGCGCGCGGCTCATGGCCTGCGCCGCCATCGCG
>JAVVWR010000084.1:0-9183 GCA_036652035.1 Burkholderiaceae bacterium
CAGGCTCGCACCCGCGTAGTTGTTCGCGGCCGCCAGTTCCGCGTCGGTCACGCTGGACCCGACGCTGAACGTCGCAAACAGGCCCGTTCCCGAGCTATAGCTACCCGACGACATGTTCGCGAACGTCGGCGCGTCGTTGACCGGGGTGATGTTGACCGACGTGACTTCGGTCACGCTGAGGGCTGGTTCATTGAACACCCAGCTCAGGCTATCGACAGCCACCGGGGTCTCGCTCGCATTGGCGTAGGTGAGCGAGCGCAGCACGCGATTGACCCGGCTCTGGTCGGCTGTCGCCAAAAAATTCACGCTCAAAACTTTTTGGCTTTGCGCAAACGTTGCAATCTCGACCCCGGCATCGACGATCTTGCCGTTGCTCAGAGTCAAACTCTGGCTCGCGGCCAGAGCAAAACGTGCGTCGCTGCTGCCACTGGTAACCGTCAGGTACGCGCCGCCGTAATTCGCGCCGGTGGCGCCGCGGTCAGGGTCGAAGATGGCGGCGTTGGGGGCAATCACCACCGCATTGCCATTTTCGGTAAAGACCGGTGTCGGGCTGCTCGTCAGGGTGCTGGTCTTGACGGAATCGAAGTTCGGATCGACCTGGCCGCCGTAGGTGATGCGACGCAGATAGGCGTTGCCATCGGTGCCCATGCCCACCACGGCGATCCGGTTGTCGGCCACGCCATCGGTCAGCTTGGGGTAGAGCGCGAGCGACATCGCGAAGCGGTCGGCCCCAGGCAGCTCCAGAATGCCATCCCCATCGAAGCTCGTATCCAGGCTCATCACCGGGTCGTAGATGCCCAGAATCAGATTCCGGCGTATCACCTGTGCAACGCCATCGGCGCGCGACCCGGCCAGCACCATCTTTTCGTCGCCATTGAGGGCTGCGGAGTTCACCCGCAAATCGCCCATCAAGGTCCATCCTCCCAGCGACACGCCATCTGTCGCGTGAAGTGGCACTGCGTAAGTCTTTGAATTGCCGCCACCGACATCGAACGAAAACATCGCCACCGACTTGCCATCACTGCGGATCAAGATGTTGGCTTCTTGCAAGTTGCCCCACACCACATCGCGGGGCAAGGCGCCCAACACACGGCTCGAATTCCCCTCGAACACTGCGTCGCGTGTGCTATCGCTATTGACGACGTAGATCGCACCGATCCCCGCGTCAGTCGCGGCCACCACCACCCGCTCAGTCACCGGATTAAAACTTGCCGAGCGCAGTTTCGAGGTCGACGGCAGCAAGGAACTCCAATAGGTACTGCCGCCACTGACGACAAAGCGTTCCACAAAACCATTGGTCCCCGCGCCATCGGTGCTGACCGCATACAGGTTGCCGCCATTGGCGATCAAGGCTGTCAATGCCGTCTGCTGAACCGAGACGTTGCTGCCGACCACGCTGCCATTGACCGACGAATACGTGCGCAAGGTGGCCTTGGCAGAGCCATTGAGGCCATTGATGCCGACCACGATATTGCCGTTGCCATCAATGACTAATTGACTGGCCCGCCCCTGGCTGTCACCGATCAGCAGGCTGCCACCGGTACCGAAGGTGGAATCGAGCGCGCCATCGGTTCGATAGCGGGTGAGCGTGCTGGTGGCTCCGGCCGCCGGGGTCCCGGAGTTGGTCAGAACCAGGACCGAGCCATCGGCCTGGACCACGGTCTTGACCACCGATCCGGCGTAATTGATGTTGACGCCCAAGTCGATCCGTCCATCGCCCGCCGCAAAGGTGGGTGGCAGCGCCAGCAGCCCTTGCCAGGACGGCGCTTGCAGCGTCGCCGTTTCGATCGGGCCGCGCTGGGCTTCCAGCACCCAGTTGCCGCCACGATCGGCCGCGCCGGTGGCGTCCAGGCTGGCGCTCACGTCGGCGCCACTCAACTCGGCCAGGGTGGCGACAAAATCCGCGCCCGCCATGCCCGCCCCCAGCTCGCAGCCGTAGACCAGCAGGTCGGCGTCGTCGCTCAAGGCCGCGCGCCAGCTCTGCAGCTGGGCCGCCTGCGCCCGCAAGGTCGCGCCATCGACTTCGCCCGCGCCCAGCCACAGCGCGCCGGGTCGGCCGTGCGCCAACACATGAATCGCTGCCACGTCCTGGCGACCGGCGAGCGCCTGAGTGATCTGGGCCAGCCCCTCTTCGTCATCGCGCAGCCGATGAAATTCCAAGCCTTCGCGGCCGCCGCGCTGGCCCACCAGGCCCTCGAGCAGCGCTGCTGGATCGCTCACCCGGGCGTCGATGAAAACCAGTTCATGGCGCACCACGGCCGAGCTGGCCGTCACCGATTCCAGCTGGCGCACCTCGGCCGCGGGAGCCAGCGGATGAAGTTCGGCCGAATACAGAATGCGCAGATCGCACGCTTCAACCACGGCACGATCGGGCGCCGCGCGCCGCGTCAGCCGGTGTGCCAGACGATCGAACCACTTCATGTCCGCCTCCCCGGGCCTCAGGACGCTTTATTAACCGCGGCGGCGGTCTTGAGCCCGAGATCGACCTTGCAGCGCAGTCCGGCTGGAATCTCGTGATTGGGATTGGCCAGTTCCAACCGCACCCGGAAGGTGTTGCTCGATGCGTCGATCACCCGATCGACTTGCTTGACGACCGCGCGGTGCTGGCCTTGCGCCACCAGTTCCGGCATCACCAGACCGTCCATGCCCGGACGCACCTGGCCGAAGAACTGCGCCGGCACCAGAACATCGACCCGCAGCACGTCGATCGCGGCAAGTTTGAGGATGGGCTTGTCGTCGATGTGCTCGCCGGGCGACGCCAGGCGCTCGACCACCACGCCGGTGATGGGCGAGCGGATCGTGCGCAGGCCCAGCTGGGCCGCAGCGAGCTGACGCTCGCGCTGCGCCAGCGCGGTGCGCTCGACCGCCTGGTCAAAGCGCCCCGCTGCCATCTGCGCCTCGGTGCGCGCCTTGTCGAGGTAGGTCTCGGAGACGAATTTCTTCTCGTAAAGCTCTTGCGCTCGAACAAATTCCTGCAGCGCATTGCGGTGGGCCGAGCGCGCGGACTTGACCTCACCGCCCGCCTGAGCCTGCTCAACCGCCCGCGCCAGGGCCGCCTGCTCGACGTCGGCCTTGAGCTGGGCTAACGCCTGACCCCGCTGCACATAGTCGCCGCGCTCGACCCGCAAGGCTTCGATCACGCCGATCACCGGGCTGCCGACCGCCACGGTCTGCATCGGCTGGATCAGACAGTCGTGACGCAGCCCTTGCGCCTGGGCTGCCTCCCCTGGCACCAGACCCGCCACCAAGGCCAGCATCCAACCGCCAGCCACCCAAGGCTCGGCACGAACAATAGGGGCGAACCTCATTCCACACCTCCTGCAAAACCATAGAGTTCGTCGTTGCGCGTCTGCTCGTTTAGCAAACGTCTGCGTTGTTCGCGGTCACACCGCTCGGCCCAGCGCTGCGTCAGTCCGACCACGGCGCGCGCCATGCCGGCGCCGCCGCGGCGGCGCAGCGCCGCTCCCGCCAGACGCAGGAAAAGGGGATGGGCGCGCAGCAAGGGCACCTCGTCGAGCGCAAGCCAGGCTTCGCCGCTGCCCGGGTCCCCCTGGCGGCCGCTGCGTCCGAGCAATTGGCGGTCGATCCGGCGCGCCGGGTTGCTCATGCAGATCAGCACGGCCAGCCCGCCGGCGTGGCGCGCTGCGGCGTCGAGACGAATATCGGTGCCGCGCCCGGCCATGTTGGTCGAGACCGTGATGCGGCCGCTCGCGCCGGCACACGCCACGCGCGCCGCTTCTTGCGCCGACTGCTCGGCATTGAGCACCTGGTGGGCGAGGCCCGCCGCGGCCAAGCGCGCCGCGAGGCGCTGCGAAGCGCTCACGCTGTCGGTCGCCACCAGCACCGGGCGCTGCGCGCGGTGCAGAGCCACAACCCGCTCGATCACGGCCGCATCGCGCTCGGCGTGATGCGCAAACAAGCGCGTGCCCAGCCAGCGCCGTTGCATGGGCCGCGCCAACGCCACCCGCGTGACCGGCGTGAAGTAGGTCAAGCCCAGCTCCAGGCGGGCTTCGGCCAGCGTGCCGCTCATACCGCCCAAATGCAGATAACGCTCCAGAAAGCGCGGGTAGGTGATCTGCGCCACGGTGCTCAGGGCCGGGCTCAGCGGCAGGCCTTCCTTGATCTCGACCATGGCCTGGAGATCGCCCATCCAGCGCCGCCCTTCGGCCAGGCGCCCGGTCACCTCGTCAATCAGCACCACCGCATTGGCCTGAACCGTGTATTGGCGGCCACGCTGATAGACGACCAGGGCGGCGAGCGCGGCCTCGACCAGTTCACGCATGCGCCGCGCGGGCCAGGCCTCGTAGGCCTCGACCTGTTGGCGACCGGACTCGGTCAACTGCACCACCCGCCCCTGCATCAGCAGGCGGTAGTCGCGCTCCCGCCGCAGGCCCAGGGCAACGAAAAAGGCGTGCCGCGCGGCGGGTTCGTCGGCCGCCGCGGCGGCGCCCGACAGGATCAAGGGCGTGGTTGCCTCGTCGAGCAAAATGCTGTCGGCCTCGTCCAGGATGCCAAAGCACAACCACGGCAGCACCGGCGCGGCGCCACTCCCCCCGACACAGGCCGCCAAGCGAGCCTGACGGGGATCGCGTGCGGCCCCCAGACTCAGATGGTCACGCAGGTAATCAAAGGCCAGCTCGCGCGCCGCCACATGAACCACGTCGCGCTGGTAGACCGTCTGCCGCAGCTCGGGCGGGAAAGCCGCCAGCACGAAGCCGCAACGGAGTCCCAGAGCCTCATAAAAAATCTGCAACTGGGTCGCGTCACGCTCGGCCAGGTAGTCGTTGGCCGTCATCACATGAACCGGGCGGCCCGCCAGAGCCGCCACCGCCGCGGCGAGCCCCGCCACCAGGGTCTTGCCCTCGCCCGTGGCCATCTCGGCCAGATGCCCGCGCAGAATCAGCCGCGCCCCCAGGTACTGCGCGGGATAAGGCTGCAAGCCCAGCGTCCGCTGAAGCAGGGCGCCGGCCACACCCAGCGCGGCGAGCGCAGCGGCGCCGTCCAGACCTTCGGCGCGCAGCCGCCGGCGCAAGGCCGCCAGATGCACCACCAAGGCCTCGCCCGCCAGATCCTGCGCAACCCGGCCCGCCGCCTCGATCGCCGCCAGATCGGCGCCCGTCAGCTGCGCCGGACGGGCCTGTCCCCGCCACCACGCGAGCGCCGCCTCCCAGCCGCGCTGCCAGCGGTTCAGGCTGGGCGCGCGCCGCTGCGGGTATCGGGCCCAGGCCCAGCGCGGATCCAGAGTGGCGTTCATTGGCCAAAGTGGCGCAAGAGCGCGCCGCGAATGAAAAGCCCGAGCTGCTCGGCCGCGCTCGCGCTGCCGTGATCAATTTCCACCAAGGCCCGCGCACCGATGTAGGCCCGGGTCTGGGGCGGCAGTTGAACATCGAGCGGGAAGCGTGCTGCGCGCGCCGTGCGGCCGCTCTTGTCGGCCGGATCGACCGCCAGACTGCCGCCGCCGGCATCGCCCAGGGCCGCGCTGGGCAGTTGCGTGGTCGCCGCGGGCGTGACCGGCGACAACTGGGCCGGCAGGCGTTGGCCGCCATAGACCAGACTCACGCTCACCTGTGGCTGGCCGGCACGCACCAGCGCGATATCTTCATTGCGCACCAGGGTGCGCACGATGGTCCCGCCGGGCGCCACGACGTAGGCCAGGATCTGGCCGCGCTCGATGTACTGCCCCAGCAGGTTGCGACGCGGATCCAGGAAAACCTGGCCGGCGCGGGTCGCGCGCACGGTCAGATGCGCACGCTGCGAGTCAAGATCAAGGCGCCGCTCCTCGAGCGCGGCGATGCGCGCAGCCAGGGCTTCGGCACGCTGGGCGTCGGTCTCGAACAGCGCACGGCGCTCGATCGACAAGCCCTCAATCTCGCTCTCGACCCGAGCCAGCTCCCGCTCCAGCTCCACGTTCTCGAGCCGTGCAACCGGCGTGCCGGCGCTGATGGTCTGCCCGTCCTTGACCAGATAGTCCAGAAGGAATCCGTCGCTCGCCAAACGAACCAGCGCATCTTCGGGCAGCCAGACCACGCCTTGCGACCAGGTTCGGTGCGGCAGCGGCGCGGCAAACAGCACCATGGCACTCACCGCCAGGGCGGCAGCGGCCAGACCGACCGCGCGCCCGCGCCGCGCGCTCAGCTCTGGCGCGCTCCACACCCAGTGCAAGGCCTTGAGCGCGGGACCGAGGAGCTGCACCCAAAGACCGTAAGCCAGCAAGCCCAGCCCCACGGGCACGCTCCAGTGCGCCGCCCAGACCACCAACGCGGCCAGGATCAGCCCGCGATACAGCCACGAGGCCGGGGCGTAGATCGCGAGCCAGCGCGGCTCCGCCCGCCCCACGCCTTGCAGCTCGCTGGCTGGGATGGCAAACAGCCGCGACTTGATCCAGCCCTTCCACCACATCTGGCTGCGCGGCGCGAGATTGGGCAGATCCATCGCATCGCAGAAAACGTAATAGCCGTCGAACCGCAGCAAGGGATTGCCATTGACCAGCAGGCTCGACCCGGCGGCCATGATCACCAGCGCCAGTGCCAGGTCACGCAGCAAACCGGGCTCAAGCGCCGACCAGGCGATGAGCGCAAGACTGGCGACCACCAGTTCAACCAGGATTCCGGCGCCGGCCACCAGCGCGCGGTCCGAGCGCGCGGCAAAACCGGTGCTGGCGGATGCGTTGACGTAGGGCACGGGGGTGAACATCAACAAGCTCAGACCCGCCTCGTTGACCTGTCCGCCGCGCGACTTGATCGCCAGGGCGTGCGCCAGCTCGTGCGCGGCCTTGAGCGGCGGATAGAGCAACCACATGAGCAGCAGCGAGCGGGGCGAATCCAGCTCGAGCGCCGCCGCGGCCAGCAAGGCCTGCGTCTGCAGCGCCGCCAGCACCACGCCCAGCCCGATCAGGACGAACGCCACGCGCAGCGCCCCCGGGCGCAGGGCCCAGGCCAGATAGGGCAGCCAACGCGCGATGAAACGATCCGGATTCCACAGCGGCAGACGAATCGCGAGCGGATTGAGCGCGGCCTTGAGGCGGCGCTGCTGTTTGCGCTGGTGCGCGCGGATCACCGCCGCCGCATCCAGCGAGAGCTCTCCAGCCAGCAGATTGGCGGCCCAGGCCTTGGCCAAGAGCTCGATCGTTTCGGCTTGGGAAATCGCGTGGTCGCCGTCCTGCTCGAAACGCAACGCCCAGGTTTCGTCCAGGGTGCGCGTGCCGTCGAGTTCGCTCAGAAAGCGATAGGCCAGGCGGTTGAAGCGGTGAAATTCGCCACCGAGCGGATCGCCCAGGACCCACCAGTCGATGCCGCGCGCCGCCTGGTACGACACACTGATGCCTTCGCGCAGGCGCAGGCGCTGCCCCGCAACGCGGTACCAGTCAGGGCTCAGCAGAGGCTGGGGGCTCATCCGATCAGCCGCCACCACAGGGCTCCCAGCCACCGGCTTGCGTCCTGCCAGAGCACTACGCCAACGGCGCGCCGCTCCACATCGATCCGCGCCACCCCGGAGACACCGGCGCGCACCGCCGCCGGCGCGCCGGCCACCAGTTCGGCCTCGATCTCGAAGACATTGGCGCCTTCAAACACGGTAGCCACGGGCGCCACCCGCACCACCCGCACTTCCAGTGGCGAGGTCGCGGCGCCGGCAAACAGAACGCGTCCGTGTTGGCCGGGACGAATCTCGTCGATGGCCGCCTCGGCAACCCGCGCCACGACCCGGAACGACTGCTCGCTGGCAAACACGGCCAGCTCCTGACCGCGCTTGACCGGCGCGCCCACCGACTGGCTCAGGTCGCCCGAGAGGATCAGCCCGTCATACGGCGCCACCACCCGGGTGCGCTGCGACTGCAACTGCACCAGGTCAAGCGCCGCTTGCGCCTGCTCGAATTTGTGGCGGGCCACTTCGATCTTGGCCGCGCTGTCGTTGGCCATCGCTTCACGGTAGGCCTTGTCGAGCTGCGCGAGTTCGCCACGCCACTTCTCGGCCTCCAGACGCAAATCCCGATCATCGAACGCAAACAACAGCGCCCCCTGAGCGACCTTGGTCCCGGGCTTGACCTCGACCGTGGCGATAAACCCATCGATCGGTGCGGCAATCGTTCTCTGTGTCGCCCCTTCGATCTGGGCTGGCGCCACCACCTGGTAGGACATGGGCCAGGCCAGCCCGAGCGCGGTCAACGCGACCGTGGCGCCCAACAGCACCCGCCGCCGCGGGCCGCGTCGCGGCTGATCGAGCGCACGCCCGCTGGGCTGCAGCGCCTCGGCCCAGCGACCGGCCACGGGCGCGTCGAGCCGCCACCGCAACGCCAGAACCGGCGCGACAAACAAAGCCAAATCGCGCAGCAGGCTGCTCTGGGCCGGCGTCAACGGCGTGTCGGACTCCAGCAGAAGAACGCCGACGATGCGATCACCCAGCAGAAAGGGGATCGACTCGACCGCCGCCCGTTCATTGGCTCGGGCCAGGCTTTCGTGCGCAGCGGTGTCGAGCGCGGCATCGGGCGAGGGCCAACTCAGCGCCCCGCCCTGTGTCAAGGTCTCTTCCATGGCCGCGCCGAGAAGCCGGGCCACGGGTTGACGCGAAGAAAAGTCTGGCGTATCGGAAATCGCTTCGAGCCGGATCCGATCGCGCACGACAAAACCCACCGACACACGCCGGACATTCAAGCCCCGCGCCATACCCGATAAGGCGTCGGTCACCGCTTCGTAAAACCTCTCGCCGCCTAACGCCGCCGTCGTCAGACGCAGCAGTTGAAGGGCACCGGAAGCTGCTCCAGCCAGAACCGGCGTATGAGGAGTGACGTGCTCAGAGATGGACTGCATCCGTTATCCGCGCTTGTAGCCCCACCAAGGGGAAACCAGTTCGGGGACACGCTAACACAAACAAACTACCCGGTACGGGTTTACCCACAATGAACTCTCAGCTGTTGGAATTGCACCCATGCCTTGATCTACGAACAACGCGGCTCACGCCGCGCGTTGCCAGAGGCCGTCCAGAACAACGCCATCACTTGCGAGCGCCCAAGTCCGTCAATAACCGGGCTTCATCCTGCGTGCCAATATGGATTCTTGTCATTGAAGACGCCGCGATGCGGACAACGGACCGCAGATCGAATGAGCGCCCAATCGCGAGACGCGGTAGCCGCCTCAAGTACAACGTGTTTGTTGCCAGCGGCATTGAGCGAGCCTGTGAGCGCGTGGA
>JAVVWR010000085.1:0-8563 GCA_036652035.1 Burkholderiaceae bacterium
GCTTTGACTGCAAACCCTGCGAAATGCACGTGATGGGAAAGATCAAGCGCGCGGTAGTCGAACAGGAACGAGCTTTGCCCTTGAATTTCTACCGCACCCGTCCGAATTCCGCTGCGCGTTCGGTGTCGGGCCGCTAGCTTCGTTCAACCGACCCGCCACACCCGGCAGTCCAGGCGGGCGCGCTGGCGGCGGCCGACGTGGCCGTCGATGGCGATCGCCCGTGCCCAGGCCTGCAAGGCCGTCATGTCGGGCGCTATCCCCAGCCAGCGCAGGTGAGCCGAGACGTCGGCGAGCAGATCGGCCACCGGGATCTGGCGTTCGCTGCTTTGCTCAAGGCTGGCGCGGCGGACCTCCCGGCCGCTCAAATGGTCTGCCAGCGCCTCGCTCCAGCGCGGTGCGCGGAACGCGACGCCGTGGAGCGCAAACGCCTGTTCGATCACCGGGTCGCTGCGTTCGCCGCCCCAGGTGATCGCGCAGCACTGGCCGCGGCTGGCCGCTTCCAGTTTGGCGATCAGCTCGGGCGCGCCGGCGAGCGGCGTCATCGCCGCCCACACCAGATCAAAATTTTCACGCCAGCCGCGCGCGTCAAGATCGACCTCATTCCAATCCAACGCATGCGTCTCGACATTGGGCAGCGCCAGGCGCGCCAGCGGCTCGAGCATTGTCGCGCTCAAGTCAAGCGCCACCACCTGCCCGGCATGGCGGGCGATTGCCGCGGCGTGAACGCCGGTGCCGGCGCCAAGGTCAAGCACGCGCGCCACGTCAAAACGCACGCCGCAGCGCAGGGCGAGCTGGCGCAGGCGTTCGGCACGCGCCTGCGCGTGCGCCTCGTCAGGACGCGGATAGGTCGCGGCCTTGATGTCCCAATAGGCCTGGGCGGCGCGGCCGCTGACGGGTGTGTGATCGATGCCGCGCGGCGCGCTGGAGTTGGCTGTCATTTGTTCTCGCTCAGAGAAAACCATTGTGATGTGCGCACAATATGAAGTTCCTGATATTCCTCATATTGACTGCATCATGCCCAGACCGTTGTTGCCCCACGCCGTGCTGGCACCGGCTTTTGCCGCCGTCCTCGGCCTCGCGAGCCTGCCTTGCGCCGCCGCCGGCACCTTGGTGGCCGCCGTCCCGGCCGATCCGCAGCATTTCAACGGCGCGATCACCACCGCCTCGCACACCCACGCAGTGGCCGACTCGATCTTCAGCGGCCTGGTCGCTCTTGACCGCCAGGGGCAGCCGCAACCGGATCTGGCGAGCGCGTGGGAAATTTCGGCCGACGGGCGCCGCGTGAGCTTCAAGCTGGCGCCGCACGCGCGCTGGCACGACGGCCAGCCCGTCACCGCCGACGACGTGCGCTTTAGCTTTGAATCGGTGCTGCTCAAGCACCACGCCCGCACCGCGAGCGGGCTGGCGCCGGTGATCGAGGCCATCGAAACCCCCGACGTCCACACCGTGGTGTTCCGCTTGAAGCGCGCCTACGCGCCGCTGCTGGCCCAGCTCGATGTGACCGAGGCGCCGATCCTGCCGCGCCACATCTACGGCGGCGACGACATCCTCAAGCACCCGGCCAACCTCAAACCGGTGGGCTCGGGGCCGTTCCGCTTCAAAGAGCACCGGCGCGACGACCGCGTGGTGCTGGAGCGCAACCCCGATTATTTCAAGCCCGGGCGGCCCTTGCTCGATCGTCTGGTGTTTCGCGTCTTGCCCGATGCCCGCTCGCAGGTCGCGGCCCTCACCCGCGGCGAAGTCGATTTCGTGCGCGGCGTGGCCGGCCCCGAGGTCGCGGCGCTTGAGCGCCACCCGCGGCTGGCGGTCGATCGCGTCAGCGCCGGCCCCGGTGGCGGCAACTGCGTGATGAGCTGGGTCTTCAACCTTGACCGCCCGGCGCTCGCCGACGTGAACCGGCGGCGCGCTTTGGCGCAGGCGATCGACCGGCAGCGCATCGCACGCGACGTGATTTTCGGCCAGGGGCGGGTCGCCGCCGCGCCGATCGCCTCGGGCATCGCCTTCGCTCACGCGCCCGACGCGCTCAAGTCGCTCACGTTCGATCCGGCCGCAAGCGCAGCCGCCCTGACCAAGACCCGGCTCGACCCCGACGCCAAGGGCGTGCGCCTGACGCTCGACGTGGTCCACTTTCCGCAGTTCTCGCGCTACGCCGAGGCCTTGCGCCAGGACCTCG
This sequence comes from Burkholderiaceae bacterium, assembly GCA_036652035.1. Taxonomy (GTDB): domain Bacteria; phylum Pseudomonadota; class Gammaproteobacteria; order Burkholderiales; family Burkholderiaceae_F; genus JAEZVV01. The sequence goes on from JAVVWR010000085.1 coordinate 2,174, forward strand.
CCGCCGTCGGCGTGACGCTGGCGGCGCGGCCGCTCGATCGCGCCGCGGCGGTTGACGCCATCTATATGAAACGCGATTTCGATACCGCCCTGGTCTCGTATTGCCAGGGCGCCGACCCCGAGATCGGTGCCCGCCGCATGTACGTCTCCAGCGCGATCGGCCCGGTGCCCTTCTCCAACGGCGCGGGCTGGCGCAACGCCGCAGTCGATCGCCTGTTCGACCGCGGCGTGACCACGGTTGACGCCGCTCAACGCGGCGCCGCCTACCGTGAGGCGCAAGCCTTGATCGTGCGCGAGATGCCGTATCTGTGGCTGGTCGAGACCGATTTCCCGGTCGCCTGGAGCCGCGACTTCGACGGTTTTGCGCCGTGGCGCGGCGCGTTTGCCGAAAGCGTCAATCGCCGTTGAGGTCCGCCTTGAACTGGCCGAATTGGCTGGCCCGCCGCCTGGCCAGCGCGGCGCTGATGGTGTGGGCCGCCGCCACGCTGGTGTTCGCCCTGGCGACCCTGGCGCCCGGCGACCCGCTCACGGCCATCGCGGGCGAGCACCAGAGCGCGAGCACGCGGGCCGCGCTCAGCGCCTCGCTCGGGCTCGATCGGGCCTGGCCGGCGCGTTACCTGGGCTGGATCGCCGGGCTCGCGGCGGGCGACCTGGGAACCGCTTACAGCCACTCGCGGCCGGTGCTGAGCGTGATCGCCGAGCGCTTGCCGGTCACGCTCGCGGTGGCACTGCCGGCCTTGGCTGGCGCGGCGATCGGCGCGGTCCTGCTGGCACTGGCCACCGGCCGGCGGCCGCACGCCCTGCCCGCGCGTCTGAGCGCCGCGCTTGCGCTGGGCTTGAGCGCGATGCCGGTGTTCTGGCTGGCCCGCCTGCTGGTCCAGGGCGCCAGCCTTGAGCTGGGCTGGTTTCCGGCGCAAGGCCTGAGCGATATCCGCGCCGAGCACAGCGGCCTGGCCGCCGCGCTCGACCTTGCCTGGCACCTCGCCCTGCCGGTGGCGGCGGTTTTGCTCCATCAGCTGGCCATGCTGTTGCTTCTCACCCAGGGCGGCTTGCGGCAAGAGGCGGCGAGCGACTATTTCCGCACCGCGCTGGCCAAGGGTTTGACCCAGGAGATGGCGCTGCGCCGCCATGCCCTGCCGCTCGCGTTAGCGCCGGTCGTGGCGTTGCTGGGCACGCGAATCGGCGGCTTGCTGACCGCCACCGCCCTGGTCGAGATCAGCTTCGGCCTGCCCGGCATCGGCCGCTTGCTGGTCGATGCCACGCTGGCGCGTGACCACCCGCTGGTGTTGGGCGTGTTTGTGTGCGTGGTGCTGATGACCGTGCTGGGTAATTTGTTGGCCGATCTCGCCACCCGCGCGCTTGACCCCAGAACCCGGCTCGCAGGAGCGGCAGCGTGAGTCTGCGACCCGCGCCCGCGCGCGCTATCGCGGCCCTGGTTTTGCTCGCCGCCGCCGTGCTGGCGCTGGCGGCACCGCTGATCTTTCCCGCCGGCCCTCTGGCACGAATGGCCGAACCCTTGCTGGCTCCCGGCCCGGCGGCGTGGCTCGGCAGCGACGACCTCGGCCGCAGCCTGGCCGCTCAGTTGCTCTACGGTTTGCGCACCTCGCTGGTGGTGGCTGCCGGGGTGCTGGCGATGTCGCTCTCGCTCGGGCTCGCCGCCGGTTTGGCCGCCGGCCTGCGCGGGGGCTGGGTCGATGAACTGGCGACCCGCGTGACTGAGCTCTTTCAGGTCTTGCCGCGGACTTTTCTGGCGATCGTCGCGGTCGCGTTTTTCGGTGCCTCGATCGACGTGCTGATTCTGGTTCTGGGTCTGAGCTCCTGGGCCACGATCGCGCGCGTGGTTCGGGCGGCCACCCGGGCTGCGGCGGCGGCCGATTTCGTGGTCGCGCTGCGCGGTTTGGGCGCATCCGATGTCTGGATCGCCCGCCACCACCTGCTGCGCTACGGCGCGGCGCCGGTGATGGCCGCGGCGGGCAGCGTGGTGGCCGCCACCATCCTGGCCGAAGCGGCGCTGGGTTTTGTCGGTCTGGGCGACGCTCAGGCCGCCAGTCTTGGCAGCCAGCTCGCCCAGGCCTACGCCTTCACCGCGATCGCGCCCTGGATGGGCGTGGTTCCGGGCCTGGCAATCCTGAGCCTGGTGCTGGCGGTGCACTTTCTGTTCGAGCCGGTGGGCCCATCCAGCGCCGATCCGGGCGCGATTGAACTCAGCGCGGCGCTCGCACCAGATTCAGGCTCGCAGCCGTCGCGCCGGCGATGGCTCGACAGGCTGGCGCGGCCGCCGACGCCCGCGGCGGGCTCGAGCAGAGCGTGACGACCCCCGGCTCACTGCCGCTGCGCACGTAAAGCCCGGCGCCTTCGCTTTCGGCCCGGGTCGCCGCGGCTATCAATTCAGGCGGCAGAGCGCCGTCGGTGCGCAGTGCCAGCCAGGCCGCCACCGCCTCGCTCAAGGCCGGGTCGCGCTGGCCGCTGGCACGGTCGTAGCTGCCGTGAAAGAGCAGAAAAGTCGTCTGGCCGGCGTAGCTCGCGCCCAGTTCGCGGGGATCGCCGCCCAGAAAAGCGATCGCGCAGGCCGAAACACAGGCGCCGCGCGCCACGGTTCTCAAGCCACGGGAACGGATCAATTCCCCCATTCTGAGAGCGGCCACCGTGCTGCCGCCCGGCGAGGCTTGCAGCTGCACGCAGCGCAGCGCCGAATGCGCCGCGAGCTCACGTTCGAACTGGTCGTACTCCGTGCGCCAGAACTCGCCTTCGACCACCAGGCAGTCGCCCTCGATTCGAAGCCCGGGCTCGACCCGCTCGCAACCGGCCACGTGCCAGGAAAGAACCAGCATGGCGGCCCAGCGCAGCAGCGAAAACAACACCCCGGCGCCTTGTGTGATCGCGCTCACCGAGCCGCCCGGCACCGGTTGATGGCCGTCACTTGGCCGACCGCGGCACAGCGGTCCAATGGGTTCGAAGCCAACCCGGTCATTGGGGCGATTGAAACGCTCTCACGAGGTCTGAATGAATCCATCGATATCAAGGCGCCGCTTCCTTCAAATCAGTGCCGCCACCTGCGGCGCGGCCAGCCTCCCGTCTCACGCCACCGTCGCCGCATCCGCTCCCGCCGGGTTGGTTAAGACTACCGCCACCTACTGCGAAATGTGCTTCTGGCGCTGCGGCGGCATCGGCCATGTACGCGACGGCAAGCTCTGGAAATTCACTGGCAATCCGCTCGATCCCGCCTCGCGCGGTCGCCTGTGTCCACGCGGCACCGGAGCGCCGGGTTCACATGCCGAACCGGCGCGGATCACAAGCCCCTTGATCCGGGTGGGCGCGCGCGGCCAGGAAGAATTCAAGGCCGTGACCTGGGACGAGGCGCTCGACTTTCTCGCCACCCGCCTTAATCAGGTCAAGGCCGAACACGGACCCGAGGCGGTCGCCTTGTTCAAGCACGGCATCGGCGTTCGATTCATCGAACACGCTTTGAAGAGCTGGGGGCTGATCAATGCCGCCGCGCCCTCTTACGCGCAATGCCGCGGCGCGCGCGACGTGGGTTTTGTGCTGACCTTCGGTGCCGGCCTGGGATCGCCCGAGCCGCTCGACATTGCCAACACCAACTGCCTGGTGCTGATCGGCTCGCACCTGGGCGAGAACATGCACAACACCCAGGTGCAGGAGTTCGGCGAGTTTCTGGGCCGGGGCGCGCCGCTGATCGTGGTGGACCCGCGCCAATCGGTGGCCGCGTCCAAAGCCAAATACTGGCTGCCGATCAAGCCTGGCACCGATACCGCGCTGCTGCTCGCCTGGATGAACGTGATGGTGCGAGAGGGCCTGTACGACCAGGCGTTTGTCTCCCAGTGGGGACATGGCTTTGACGAGTTCGCCAAGGCGATCGCGGCCAATACGCCCGAGTGGGCCGCGGCCGAGACCGGAATCGCGGCCAAAACGATTGTGGCCACCGCGCGCGAGATCGCTCGCGCCAAACCCGCCAGCCTGGTCCACCCCGGGCGGCGCGCCAACTGGTACGGCGACGACACCCAGCGTTCGCGCGCGATCGCCCTGGTCAATGCGCTTCTGGGCAACTGGGGGCGCAAGGGTGGTTTCTTTATCCAGAACGCTCCCACGCTCGCGCCCTATCCGCTGCCCGCCTACCCCAAGGCGTCGCGTCCGAAGTGCGATAACCCGGACCGGCGCTATCCGTTTGCCGACGAGGAACTCTCGACCGGCATCCGTGCCGCGACGCTCACCGCCAAGCCTTATCCGATCAAGGCCTGGGTCGCGTATTCGACCAACCTGATCCTGACCCTGCCCAATCCCGAGGAAACGCTGGCGGCGATCCAGAAGCTTGACTTGCTGGCGGTGATCGACACCGTGCCCAGCGAGTTGGCCGGCTACGCCGACGTGGTGCTGCCGGAAGCGATCTTCATCGAGCGCTTTGACGAATTGAACCGCGTCTGGGGCAAGCCCGGCTGGGTGGCTCTGCGCCAGCCGGTGGTGGCGCCGCCCGCCGACCAGAAGCCGGGCTGGTGGATCGGCAAGCAGCTCGCCAACAAGCTGGGGGTGCCGGGGGCGATTCCGTTTGACGACATCGAGCAGTACCTCGCGGCACGGGTCGAAAAGGCAGGCATGTCGTACGCGCAGCTCAAGCAAGACGGCGTGATCCTGGGGCCGGCCAAGCCGATCTATGTCGACGACGGCGCACGGATCGAGTTCGATACCCCCTCGGGCAAGGTCGAGTTCTGGTCGCAGCAACTCAAGGACGCGGGCTTTGATCCAGTGCCCAAGTACGTGCGGCCCGAGGCGGCGCCGGCCGGCATGGTGCGGCTGATCACCGGCCGCAGTCCGGTCCACACCTTTGCCCGCACCCAGGGCAACCCGATTCTCAACGACCTCGATCCTGAAAACGCCTTGTGGATCAACCCCACGCACGCCGCCAGGCTCGGGCTCAAAAACGGTGACGCGGTGCGACTGCGCAACCAGGACGGAGTGGAGAGCCTGCCGCTCAAAGCCAGGCTCACCGAGCGCATCCGCCCTGACTGCGTCTACATGGTCTACGGCTTTGGCCGTACCTCGAAGCAGCAAACACTGAGTTTTCGCAAAGGGGCCTCGGCCGCGCTGCTCAACACCCGCTACAAGACCGATCCCCTGATGGGCGGCACCAGCATCCACACCAACTTCGTTGCCGTCGTGAAGGGAGCCTGAGATGAAACTCGGCATGGTCATCGATACCCGCCAGTGCGTCGGCTGCATGAACTGCGTGGTCGCTTGTCAGACTGAAAATCAGGTGCCGGCGGGCCAGCGGCGCGACTGGATCACCACGACCGAGACCGGCAAGTTTCCACGGGTGGAGGTGGAGATCCGCTCCGAGCGCTGCAACCAGTGCGACCGGCCGCCCTGCGTGCCGGTCTGCCCGGTGGGCGCGAGTCACATCAGCGATTACGGCCAGCTGGTGCTGGTGCACGAAGAGCAGTGCATCAAGTGCGGCCTGTGCGTAGCAGCCTGCCCTTACGGTGCGCGCTTCATGAATGCCACCACCGGCGTGGCTGACAAGTGCACTTTCTGTGTTCACCGCTTGAAGGAAGGCAAGTTGCCGGCCTGCGTCGAGGTCTGCCCCAGCCATGCGCTGCTGGTGGGCGACCTCGACGACCCCAAGAGCGAAATCCGCCAACGCCTGGCCCGACGCAAGCACAAGACCCTCAAGCCCGAGGCCGGCACCCAGCCGCGTGTGTTTTACCTCACATGAAAGTCCGAACCCGAAAACCCGGCGCGGATGTCCGCGCCTCTTGAAGACGTTCCAATCCCTAGAAAGGCACACCATGAGAACCGTTTCGATTTCCGTCCTCACCGCGCTCGCCCTGGCCTTGGGTTCGGCGCATGCCCAGGCCCCGGCGGCACCGGCCGCTCAGACCGCGCCCGCGGCCAAGCTGGTCGCCGGCGATTTCAACAGCGTGGCGATGATCAGCTCGTCGATGCTGGTCCACTTTCCCAACGGCCGCTCGGAAGTGATCCGCTTCGATCCGGACACGCTGCGCGTCTACGAAATGGACCAGCCGCAGAAAGTGGCCTACCTGCGCACGCTGGGCCGCGGCCAGGCGGTCTCGATCGAATACGTCGAGAAGAAAGGCGTGAAGTGGGCCACGGCGGTGGTGGCCCGCACGGTGAAGTCGCCCAGCAAGACCATCTCGGTTGACGACTTCAACCAGCTTGTCAAGGCGCCGGGCCAGGTTCAGATGGTCGACCTGCGCGCCAAAAAAGAAGTCGATACCGGCGCCTATCCGGGCGTGAAGTGGATCGCACACGACCAGCTCGACGATCGCATGGCCGAGATCGCGCGCGACCAGCCGGTGGTGCTCCACTGCGCCGGCGGTGTGCGCGCCGAAATGGCGTATCACCAGCTGGCCAATGCCGG
>JAVVWR010000086.1:0-8549 GCA_036652035.1 Burkholderiaceae bacterium
GCCGTCGTGGCTGAGGGGCGATGCTTATCTAGTTGATTCGGAAACCCTTTTTTCTGCTCGGCCGGGTTGCAAAAAGCTAGGTTTTTAGAGGTGGCGATGCTACTATCTTCAGTTTCTTTGCGACGCAACAATGGTCGTCACCTTTCCCGATTCCCCGTTCGAACTCCACCAGCCATTTCCCCCTGCGGGAGATCAGCCGGCGGCCATCGCTCGTCTTTCCGAAGGCCTGAGCGACGGTTTGGTATTCCAGACGCTGCTGGGGGTGACCGGCTCGGGCAAGACTTTCACGATGGCCAACGTGATCGCCCAGCAAGGCGTTCCGGCGATCGTTCTCGCGCCCAACAAGACCTTGGCCGCGCAGCTCTACTCCGAGATGCGTGAGTTTTTTCCGAACAATGCCGTCGAGTACTTCGTTTCGTACTACGACTACTACCAGCCCGAGGCCTACGTGCCTTCGCGCGACTTGTTCATCGAGAAAGACTCGGCGATCAACGAGCACATCGAGCAGATGCGACTGTCGGCAACCAAGAGCGTGCTTGAGCGGCGCGATACGATCATTGTTGCCACCGTGAGCGCGATCTACGGTATCGGTAAGCCCGAGTCTTACACCGAGATGCGCATGATCGTGCGCACTGGCGACCGGGTGGGGCAGCGCGACTTGATCGCGCAGCTCATCCGCATGCAATACAACCGCAACGAGACTGATTTTTCGCGTGGCACGTTCCGTGTTCGAGGCGACACGATCGACATCTTTCCCGCCGAGCACGCTGAGCTCGCCGTCCGGCTCGAACTCTTCGATGACGAACTCGAATCGATCCAGCTGTTCGATCCGCTGACTGGTCGCGTCCAGCAGAAGGTCCCGCGCTTTACCGTCTACCCTTCGTCGCACTATGTGACTCCGCGCGCCGACGTGTTGCGCGCAATCGAGTCGATCAAGGAAGAGCTCAAGGAGCGGCGTGCCGAGTTGCTCGCCGCTGGCAAGCTGGTTGAAGCCCAGCGGCTTGAGCAGCGCACCCGCTTCGATCTGGAAATGCTCAACGAGCTGGGTTTCTGCAAGGGGATCGAAAACTACTCGCGCCACCTCTCGGGCAGTCTGCCTGGGGCGCCGCCCCCAACGCTGATCGACTACCTGCCAGCGGATGCCTTGATGATTCTGGACGAATCCCACGTCATGATCGGGCAGTTGGGCGGCATGTATCGAGGTGACCGCTCGCGCAAAGAGACGCTGGTCGATTTCGGTTTTCGCCTGCCTTCAGCGCTCGATAACCGCCCGCTTCGCTTCGATGAGTTCGAGCGCAAGATGCGCCGTTGCGTTTTCGTCTCGGCGACGCCGGCCGCGTTCGAGCTCGAGCATTCGGCGCAGATCGTCGAGCAGGTGGTGCGGCCGACGGGCCTGATCGATCCCATGGTTGAAGTGCGCCCGGCGCGCACCCAGGTTGACGACGTTTTGTCAGAAATCGGACTGCGTGTCGCTCGCGGCGACCGCGTCCTGGTGACCACGCTGACCAAACGGATGTCCGAGGACTTAACGGAATTCCTGAGCGACCACGGCGTCAAGGTGCGATACCTTCACTCCGATATCGACACCGTCGAACGGGTTGAGATCATTCGTGATCTACGTACCGGAGTGTTCGATGTGCTGGTTGGCATCAATCTGCTGCGCGAAGGGCTGGATATCCCTGAGGTTTCCTTGGTGGCGATTCTTGATGCAGACAAGGAAGGTTTCTTGCGTTCCGAGCGATCCTTGATTCAAACCATTGGACGGGCGGCGCGCAATCTGAATGGCAGCGCGATTCTCTACGCGGATCGCATCACCGATTCGATGCGTCGCGCGCTGGATGAGACCGAACGACGGCGCATCAAGCAGCAGGCGTTCAATGTCGAGCATGGCATCGTGCCGCGCGGGGTGAAAAAGGAAATTCGCGAACTTATCGACGGCGTCTACGACCCCTCGGCCCGCACGGCCGAGACCCAGGCCGCAGGCGCTGGCTATGAGTCGATGAGTGAGAAAGACGTTGCGCGCGAAATCAAACGGCTCGAAAAACAAATGTTTGAGCACGCGAAGAATCTCGAATTCGAGAAGGCCGCGCGCATGCGCGACCAACTCGCCCTGCTCAAGCAGCAGGTGTTTGGCGGTGCAGGAAAGGTCGTGTCCCTGGGGCGCGATCGGGCGGCTTGAGGCCCGGGCTCGGGTTTATCCGGGCTGGAGTGAAACGGCTTACTCCGATGAACTTGGCATGTCAGGCTGGTTTTTCAAAGAAGCAGCTTGTGCGTTGCTGGAACTAAAACCAGGTTGTTACGGTTGTCGCCCCACTGGGGGCAGCCGGTAGATTCGGGCGGTCTCCCCGCCCGCGGAGAGGCGAAGAAGCGATGACGAAGGTGCTGTTTGTTTGCATGGGCAACATTTGCCGTTCCCCCACGGCAGAAGGTGTGTTCCGCAAGATGGTTCGCGATGTTGGCCTGAGCGATACGGTCAAGGTCGACTCCGCTGGAACTCACGGCTATCACGTGGGTGAGGCGCCGGATGTACGGGCCCAATTGGCTGGACGCAAACGCGGCTACGAGTTGGCGGATTTGCGTGCGCGTCAGCTCGCCGCCGATGACTATCGCGACTACGACTACATTCTTGCCATGGACTGGGAAAACCTCTCGGCCATGCAGCAGCAATGTCCGCGTCAGTACAAGCACAAGCTTCATCTGTTGATGCGCTTTGCCAGCGAGTTCGACGCCGCCACCGTGCCTGATCCTTATTACGGCGGCAACGAAGGCTTCAACACGGTGCTCGACTACGTTGAGGACGCCTGCCAGGGCCTGCTCGAGGTGGTGCGCAAGCGCGCCTCGATGTACGCCGCAGCCTGATCCTCGGCGGATCGCGAGCGATGCGTTCGCCCTGGGCGTGTTGCTCGCTGTCGGGGGCGAAGGTTCGTTTGGTTGACTGTTTTTGTCGGGAATACTAAAATACCCGAACAAATTAATCGGGAATTATTTTCGGCTGGCTTTTGCAGCTGGCCGTGACCCGGAGGTCATCCATGAGACTCACCACCAAGGGACGTTTCGCAGTTACCGCCATGATCGATCTGGGCTTGCGCGAGCATGCCGGACCGGTGACCTTGGCCGGCATCAGCCAGCGGCAGCAGATTTCGCTGTCGTATCTCGAGCAGTTGTTCGGCAAGCTGCGCCGGCATGAGCTGGTTGAGAGCACGCGTGGGCCGGGCGGCGGTTATTCGCTCGGACGCGTGGCGCGCGAGATCACGGTAGCCGACATCATCTACGCCGTTGACGAGCCGCTTGATGCGACCCAGTGTGGCGGTCGCGAGAACTGCCAGGATGACCAGCGCTGCATGACGCACGACCTGTGGGCGGCACTCAACGCCAAGATGGTCGAGTTTCTGGATTCCGTGAACCTCCAGGACCTGGTTGAGGAGCAGCGCCGCAAGATGGCAGCGGGCCAGTCGTCTGGCGTCAACGTCATGCACATGAACCGCGCTCGCGCCGCCAAGGCCAGCGCCAAGGACGGTGCAGACGCGCCGGTCCTGACTTGATCGGAGTACCCGGCATGCAATTGCCCATTTATCTCGACTATTCGGCTACCACCCCGGTTGATCCTCGCGTGGTTGACGCGATGGTTCCCTGGCTCGGTCAACGCTTTGGCAACCCGGCGTCGCGCAGCCACGCCTATGGCTGGGACGCGGAGAAGGCGGTCGAGAGCGCCCGCGAAGAAGTTGCCAAGCTGATCAACGCCGATCCGCGCGAGATCATCTGGACTTCCGGCGCGACCGAGAGCGACAACCTCGCGATCAAGGGTGCAGCTCACTTCTACAAAGACAAGGGCAAGCACCTTGTCACCGTCAAGACTGAACACAAGGCGGTGCTCGACACCATGCGCGAGCTTGAGCGCGAGGGCTACGAGGTCACCTACCTCAATGTCGAGGAAAACGGCCTGGTTGATCTGGCCAAGCTCGAAGCCGCGTTGCGCCCCGACACCACGGTGGTCTCGATCATGTTCGTCAACAACGAGATCGGTGTGATCCAGGATGTTGCTGCCATTGGCGAGATGTGCCGCGCCCGCGGCATCGTCTTCCATTGCGACGCGACCCAGGCTCCGGGCAAGGTCGCCATCGACATGAACGTGCTCAAGATCGACCTCATGAGCCTGTCGGCACACAAGGTCTACGGCCCCAAGGGCATCGGCGCACTTTACGTTCGCCGTAAGCCGCGCGTTCGCCTTGAGGCGCAGATGCACGGCGGCGGTCACGAGCGCGGCCTGCGCTCAGGTACCTTGCCGACCCACCAGATCGTCGGCATGGGCGAGGCCTTCCGCATCGCCCGCGAAGAGATGGGTGCTGAAGGCGAACGCATTCGCATGCTGCGCGATCGTCTGTGGAAGGGCTTGTCCGAGATCGACGAGGTCTATCTCAACGGCGACATGGAGCGCCGCGTGCCGCACAACCTCAATGTCAGTTTTAATTTCGTCGAGGGCGAAAGCCTGATCATGGCGATCAAGGACATCGCGGTCTCGTCGGGTTCGGCCTGCACTTCGGCCAGCCTTGAGCCCAGCTACGTGCTGCGGGCGCTGGGCCGCAACGACGAGCTGGCACACAGCTCGATCCGCTTCACGCTCGGGCGCTTCACCACGGTCGAGGAAGTCGATTACGCCGTCAATCTTCTCAAGGCCAAGGTCGGCAAGCTGCGCGAGATGTCGCCGCTGTGGGAGATGCATCAGGAAGGCGTCGATCTGAACACGGTTCAATGGGCCGCGCACTAAGCGGTCACCAGGAAATCAGGAGTTAGCCATGTCATACAGCGACAAGCTCATCGATCATTACGAGAACCCGCGCAACGTCGGCGCCTTTGACAAAGGTGACGATTCGGTTGGCACCGGCATGGTCGGCGCGCCCGCCTGTGGCGATGTGATGAAGCTGCAGATCAAGGTCAACGAAGCGGGTGTGATCGAGGACGCCAAGTTCAAGACCTATGGCTGCGGTTCGGCGATCGCCTCAAGCTCGCTCGTGACCGAGTGGGTCAAGGGCAAAACGCTGGATCAGGCGATGGATCTGAAGAACACCCAGATCGCCGAAGAGCTCGCGCTGCCGCCGGTCAAGATTCACTGTTCGATTTTGGCCGAAGACGCGATCAAGGCCGCGATCGATGACTACCGCAAGAAGCAGGCTGCGCCTGAACAGGCGACGGCTGTCTGAACATCGGGAGACAAGAATGGCTGTGACTTTGACTGAACGTGCGGCCCAGCATGTTTCCAGCTTCATCGCCCGCCGCGGCAAGGGGGTGGGCCTGCGTCTTGGCGTTCGCACCACGGGTTGCTCGGGCATGGCCTACAAGCTCGAGTTTGCCGACGCGGCCGAGCCCGACGACCAGAGCTTCGAATCGCACGGCGTGACGGTGCTGGTCGATCCCAAGAGCCTGGTCTATATCGACGGCACCGAGCTCGATTTTGTGCGCGAAGGTTTGAACGAAGGTTTCAAGTTCAACAATCCGAACGAGAAGAACCGCTGCGGTTGCGGCGAGTCCTTCAAGGTCTAAGCGCGATCCCCGACGGGGCTGCCGCCAGCGGCCCCTTTCCCATCGGCCGTTGGCGATTCGTCAAGCGTCCGCTTCTGTCCTCCGCCTCCCGTGCCTTCCAGCCCTGCCGATCCGCTCGATCACTTTGCCCTCTTTGGCCTTGCGCCGCGTTTCCGCATCGACGAAGCCGCGCTGGCGAACGCCTACCGCGACCTGCAGGCCCGTGTTCACCCCGACCGCTTTGCCGCCGCCTCCGCGCCCGAACGGCGAGTCGCCATGCAATGGGCGGCGCGCGCCAACGAGGCTTATCAGACCCTGCGCGATCCGCAACGCCGAGCCGCCTACCTGTGCGAGAGCCGCGGTGCGAAAATCCAGGCTGAGACCAATACCGTCATGCCGACGGCTTTCCTGATGCAGCAGATGGAATGGCGCGAAGCCTTGGATGAGGCGCGTGCGGGTCGCGACCCCGCTCCCATTGCCCGCTTGATCGATGAGCTTGATGCGGTTCGCGCCGCCACTCTCGCGGCGCTTGAAGCGGCACTCGACGTGAACCAGGATGCGCTGGCGGCGAGCGGACTGGTACGCCAACTGATGTTTATCGACAAATTCGGCGCGGAACTCGCTGCCGTCACTGACAACCCCTGAGGACGACATGGCTCTCCTGCAGATCGCCGAGCCCGGCATGTCGGCCGCACCGCACCAGCATCGGTTGGCGGTGGGTATCGACCTCGGCACCACCAATTCCCTCGTTGCTTCGGTGCGCAGCGGCAGCCCCAGCGTGCTCGCCGATGAGCACGGTCATGGCTTGTTGCCCTCGATCGTGCGTTTCTGCGCTGACGGCACGGTTCAGGTCGGCGCGATGGCGCAGACCGAGCAATCGCGCGACGCGCGCAACACCATTGTCAGCGTCAAGCGCTTAATGGGGCGCGGCCTGCGAGACATCGAGCACGTCGAAAACCTGCCCTACGACTTCGTCGATGCCCCTGGCATGGTGCAGTTGCGCACCGTGGCGGGCGTCAAGAGCCCGGTCGAGGTATCGGCCGAAATCCTCAAATCCTTGCGCGAGCGCGCCGAAGCCAGCCTGGGTGGCGATCTGGTGGGTGCGGTGATCACCGTTCCCGCTTATTTCGACGACGCGCAGCGCCAGGCCACCAAGGACGCCGCGCGCCTGGCCGGACTCAACGTCCTGCGCCTGCTCAACGAGCCGACCGCGGCGGCGCTCGCCTACGGTCTGGATAACGCTGCCGAAGGCACCTACGTCGTCTACGACCTGGGCGGCGGCACCTTCGATGTCTCGGTTCTCAAGCTCACCAAGGGCGTGTTCGAAGTGCTTGCCACGGGGGGCGATTCGGCCCTGGGCGGCGACGACTTCGATCACCGTCTTTATTGCTGGATTCTGGAGCAGGGCGATCTTTCACTGCTCTCGCCCGAAGACATGCGTCTTCTGACGGTCAAGGCGCGCGCCGCCAAAGAGGCGCTCTCAAGTAAGCCTGCCGCCACGCTCCAGGCCCGAATCTCTACCGGCAAGTGGGTCAACCTCACGATCAACGGCGAGACCTTCGCCGGCATCACCCAGCACCTGGTGGCCAAGACCATCGACGCGACCCGGCGCGTGTTGCGCGACGCCGGCCTCAAGCCGGGCGAGGTCAAGGGCGTGGTCCTGGTCGGTGGCGCCACCCGCATGCCGATCGTACGCAAGGCGGTGGGTGAGCTGTTTGGCCAGGAGCCCTTGACCAATATCGACCCCGACCAGGTGGTCGCCATCGGTGCGGCGATGCAGGCCAATCTGCTCGCCGGCAATACCGCGCCGGGCGACGACTGGCTGCTGCTCGACGTCACGCCCTTGTCGCTCGGTCTCGAAACCATGGGCGGTCTGGTCGAGAAAGTGATCCCGCGCAACTCGACGATTCCGGTCGCCCGTGCGCAGGAGTTCACCACCTTCAAGGATGGCCAGACCGCGATGGCGATCCACGTCCTGCAAGGTGAGCGCGAACTGGCCGACGCCTGCCGCTCGCTCGCTCGCTTCGATCTGCGTGGCATTCCGCCGATGGTCGCGGGTGCTGCCCGCATCCGCGTGACCTACCAGGTCGACGCCGACGGGCTGCTGTCGGTCAACGCGCGTGAGGATCGCACCGGGGTCGAAGCCTCGATCGTGGTCAAACCCTCGTACGGCCTGTCGGACGACGAAGTCGCCCGCATGCTTCAGGACTCCTTTGGCGCGGCCGAGTCCGACATGCACGCGCGCGCCCTGCGCGAGCAGCGGGTTGACGCCGAGCGCCTGATCGAATCGAGCGGCGCGGCGCTCGCCGCCGATGGCGATCTGCTTGAGCCCGAACAACACGCCGAGATCGACCGCCTGCTGGGCGAGCTGGTGGCACTGGCTCACGGCACCGATCTCGCTGCTCTCAAGGCCGGCACCGACAAGCTCAGCGCCGCCACCGAAGACTTTGCCGCGCGGCGCATGGATCGCTCGATCCGCGCCGTGCTCGCCGGCCGCCGTGTCGACGACCTCAACCGACTCTGACCATGACCAAGATCACCGTACTGCCGCACGAGACCCTTTGCCCGCAAGGCGCCGAGATCGAAGCTGCGCCCGGCACCACGCTCGCTCGCGCTCTGCTCGACAACGGCGTCGAGGTCGAACACGCGTGCGAACTCTCGTGCGCCTGCACCACCTGCCACTGCATCGTGCGCGCGGGCTTCGATTCGCTCGAAGCTGCCGACGACGACGAGGAAGACCTGCTCGACAAGGCCTGGGGCCTGGCGCCCACCTCGCGCCTGTCGTGCCAGGCCAAGGTGGCCGATGCCGATCTCGTGATCGAAATTCCGAAATACACGATCAACCACGCCAAAGAAAACCACTGAGAGGCCGTCATGAAGTGGACCGACACCACCGACATCGCGATCGCCCTGACCGAGCAGCACGTCGGGGTCGATCCGCAATACGTTCGCTTCACCGATTTGCATCGCTGGGTGACCGAGCTGCCGGGTTTCGCTGACGACGCCCAGCGTTCGAACGAGAAAATTCTTGA
>JAVVWR010000087.1:0-8029 GCA_036652035.1 Burkholderiaceae bacterium
TCTTGGTGCCCAGGGAGGGATTCGAACCCTCACGCTGTTTAGGCGGCGGATTTTGAATCCGCTGTGTCTACCGTTCCACCACCCGGGCAGGGGGTCTGTGCGCAATGCACAGACTGGATTATGCCGAAATTTTCGGGACTACTTTTGCACCGGCACGAAATCGCGCAGTTCTTTCTGTCGATTGTCGCCATCGACAAAGACAAGCCTGGGCTTGTGAGCCCGGCCTTCCTCGTCGCTGTAGTCGGCAAACGTGGCGATGATCACCAGATCGCCCACCTGGGCATGGCGAGCGGCCGAGCCATTGAGGGAAATCGTG
This sequence comes from Burkholderiaceae bacterium, assembly GCA_036652035.1. GTDB lineage: Bacteria > Pseudomonadota > Gammaproteobacteria > Burkholderiales > Burkholderiaceae_F > JAEZVV01. The sequence goes on from JAVVWR010000087.1 coordinate 317, forward strand.
CCCGAGCCGCGCTCGGCGACGATGGCATAGGTGTTGAGGCGGGCGCCGTTGGAGACGTTCCAGATCTCGACCCGCTCGAATTCCCGAATGTCGGCGGCTTCCAGCAGATCGAGGTCGATCGCGCACGAACCTTCGTAATGCAGTTCGCTCGCCGTAACGGTGGCGCGATGGATCTTGGATTTGAGCAGATTGCGTTGCATATCGATCTCAGCGATCTCAGATTTCGAGGTTGTCGATCAGGCGCGTCGCGCCCAGCTTGGCGGCGACCAGCACCACTAGCGGCTCGCCCGTGGCGATCTGCACCGCGTCGGGCGCCTTGAGATCGCGCTGGCGACGCAGCGAGACGTAATCGACCTGCCAGCCGTGGGCCGCCAGCTCGCGCGCCGCGTCACCCTCGATCGCGGCCAGGTCGGTCGCGCCCGCCTTGATCCGCGCCTGCACCGCGAGCAGCGTGGCGTAAAGCCGCGGCGCTTCGGCGCGCTCGGCCTCGGTCAGGTAGCGGTTGCGCGAGGACAGCGCCAGTCCGTCGACGCCGCGCACGGTCTCGTGCGGCACGATTTCAGTGGGCATCGCAAACTGACGGCACATATTGCGAACCACCATCAGCTGCTGGTAATCCTTCTTGCCGAACACCGCGACCCGCGGCTGAACACACGAGAACAGCTTCATCACCACGGTCGAGACCCCGGTGAAAAATCCCGGCCGGAAATGGCCTTCCAGGATATCGCCCAAGTCATTGGGCGGCTGCACGCGGTAGTTCTGCGGCTCGGGGTAGAGCTCCTCTTCACTCGGAGCGAACAGGACGTAGACCCGGTTCTGCTTCTGCAGCTTCTCGATGTCGGCCGCCAGCGTGCGCGGGTATTTATCGAAGTCTTCGTTCGGCCCGAACTGCAGGCGGTTGACAAAGATTGACGCCACCACGGGGTCGCCGTGCCGGTGCGCCATTTCCATCAGCGCCAGATGGCCGGCGTGAAGATTGCCCATCGTCGGAACGAAGGCGATTCGATTCTGACCGCGCAATTGATCGCGCAGGTCTTCAATGGTGTGGACAACTTTCATGGGATCAGCAGTGCTGCGGACGGGCCGCGCTCGGTTGCAGCTCGGTTGCAGCTCAGTAGCTGTGTTCGGCCCCGGGGAAGGCGTGTGATTGTACGGCAGCGACATAGGCCTGGGCCGCGGCCAGGATGCTGGCTTGCCCGTCCATGAAATTCTTGGCGAACTTCGGCACCCGGCCGGGATAGACACCCAGCATGTCATGCAAGACCAGAACCTGGCCCGAACACCGGTGGCCCGCGCCGATCCCGATCGTGGGAATCGCCAACAGGGCCGTCACCTCGGCAGCGAGCGCCGCGGGCACCATCTCCAACACCAGCATGCTGGCACCGGCGGCCTGCAGGGCCAGGGCGTCGGCCTTCAACTGCTCGGCCGCCTCCAGTGTCTTGCCCTGGACGCGATAGCCCCCCAGGGCGTGAACCGACTGCGGCGTCAGGCCCAGGTGGGCGCAGACCGGAATCCCGCGGCTCGCCATGATTTCAACGGCCGGAGCAAGCCAGGCGCCGCCTTCGACCTTGACCATCTGCGCGCCGGCCTGCATCAGCCGCGCGGCGTTGTCATAGGCCGCGGCTGCGCTCGACTGATACGTGCCAAACGGCATGTCGGCGATCAGCCAGGCGTGGCGATTGCCGCGCGCCACGGCGGCGGTGTGATAGGCCACATCGGCGAGCGTGACCGGCAAGGTCGATCCATGCCCCTGGACCACCATGCCAAGCGAATCGCCCACCAGAATCGAATGCACGCCGGCGGCGTCGAGCACCGCGGCAAACGAGGCGTCGTAACAGGTGAGCATGGCGATCGGCTCGCCAGCCGCGCGCATCTGCGCCAGCTTGGTGAGGGTGATTGGCTTGCGGGCGGCTTCGCCCGCGGGGCTGTTGGCGTACATGAAAACTCCTGGCAGTCGATCAGGCGGCAAGCTTGAAAAGCTTGCTCGGCCCGCGCCCGCCGTCGATTCGGGAAAGCATCAGGTCGAGGTCAGCGACTCGGTCGATCGGGCTGAGCTTGCCAGAGCTGAGCACCAGCACTGGAGCCGCATCGTAATCGTGAAAGAAGGTGGCGCAACGATCGACGCCCAGCCATCAACGAGAGTCATGCCGAGCGGAACATGAAGTAGACCGCACCCACCATGCACAGTGCCGCCCACAGGTAATCGAGCTTGAGCGGTTCGCGCATGTAGAGCACGGCAAACGGAATGAAAACTCCGAGCGTGATGACTTCCTGCAGGATCTTGAGCTGCCCCAAGGACAGCGCGGTATAGCCGATCCGGTTGGCCGGCACTTGCAGCAGGTATTCAAAGAGCGCGATGCCCCAACTCGCAAAAGCCGCGATCCACCAGGGTCGGTCGTTGAGATTTTTGAGGTGCGCGTACCAGGCGAACGTCATGAAGACGTTCGAGCCGATCAGCAGCAGCGTCGTTTGCGCAACGACCGGGATTGGCATGGCGAAGCGAATCAGGAAAGGGGCGTGACGGCTTCGATGCGCTGGTCGGCCACCTGCGCGAGCAGGTCGATCACCCGACCGCGCCCGGGAATGACAAGCTCGGGCTCGATATCGGCGAGCGGCCGCAGCACAAACGCACGCAGATGGGCGCGCGGGTGCGGCAGCGTGAGCGGAGTCGACTGGATGCAGAGATCGCCGTGCAAGAGCAGGTCAAGATCGACGCTGCGCGGCGCATTGCGCTTGACCCCGTGGCGCTTGCGACCCAGCATCAACTCGAGCTCGAGCAGATGCAGCAGCAGCGCATAGGGTTCGAGCCGGGTATCAAGCCGGGCGACGGCATTGAGATAGTCCGGCCCTTCAGCGTCGATCGGAGCGGTGCGGTAATAGGGCGAGACCGCGACCAGCTCCGACTGCTCGAGCGAGGCGAGTGAATCGAGTGCGGCGGCAAAGGTATCGCGGGTGTCGCCCTGATTGGCGCCCAGAGCGATATAGGCCGCACGCTTCATTGTGCCGCTCCGCCCGTCGACCTCCCGCGAGCACCGCCACCGCGGCGACGGCGCTTCTTCGACGCGGTCTCGGCCGGCGCCGTGAGCTTGCGCTGGCGCTCCAGGGCGGCGGCCTCGGCCACCATGTCGGCACGTTCGTCCTCGTCGGCCGAGGAGAAATTGCCCCACCAGTCGGCCATTTCGCGCGGAATCTCGTCGGCTGCGGCGCGCAGCACCAGGAAGTCGTAACCGGCACGAAAGCGCAGATGCTCGACCAGGCTGTACGGAGTCTTGCCGGTGCGCCGCTCGAATCGCGGCTGCATGCCCCAGATCTCGCGCATGTCGGAGGTGTAGCGGCGCTGGATCGCAAGCTTGTCGGTCTGAGTCTCGAGCACGTCGTCGACCGCCGCATTGAGCGCCACGATCTTCGGTTCGCCGCGCGCCAGCCGCGCATTCCACTGCGCCAGCACCTCGTGCCAGAGCAGGGTCGCGAACAGGAAGCTGGGCGCGATGTGACGGCCGGCCCGAACCCGCTCGTCGGTGCGCGAGAGCGCCAGCATCACGAAACGCTCGCCCGCGGGCTGCTCGAGAATCACGTCGAGCAAGGGCAAAAGACCGTGGTGCAGCCCCTCGGCGCGCAAGCGGGTGATGCACGCCACCGAATGCCCGCTGGTGAGCAGCTTGAGCATTTCGTCAAACAAGCGCGCCGCCGGAACGTTTTCCAGCAACTCGCCCAGGCTGGCGATCGGAGCGCGGGTGGCGTCATCGATCTCGAAGCCGAGCTTGGCGGCAAAGCGCACCGCGCGCAGCATCCGCACCGGGTCTTCGCGGTAGCGGGTGGCGGGATCGCCGATCATGCGCATGCGACGCTTGCGGATGTCCTTGACGCCGTCGTGATAGTCGAGCACCTCTTGGGTCGAGGGATCGTAGTAGAGCGCGTTGACGGTGAAGTCGCGCCGCGCGGCGTCTTCGTATTGCTCGCCAAAGACGTTGTCGGCCAGCACCCGGCCGTGTTCATCCTTGGCGACCTTATCGGTCCCCAGCGAGCGGAAGGTCGAGACCTCGATCGTCTCGGCGCCGTGCATCACGTGCACCAGGCGAAAGCGCCGCCCGATGATGATGGCGCGCCGCGAGTGGCTCTTGACCTGCTCGGGCGTGGCGTCGGTGGCGACGTCAAAATCCTTGGGCGCCACGCCCAGCAGCAGGTCGCGCACCGCACCGCCGACGATGTAGGCCTTGAATCCGGCCCGGTGCAGGCTTTCGCAAGTCCGCAGCGCAGCCTTCGAGACCAGGGCGGGATTGATGCCGTGCTCGGCGGCGGTGTAGCGCTTGGGCTCTTTGCGCACACGCGGCTTGCGGGTCAGGATCTTCTGCATCTTCTCGACCAGACGTTTGATCACGATTGACCCCTCGGGGCTTGAAAACGGCCCGCTCGCGCCGAGCGGGCGACAACAAAGTTCACGTCAGCCATGCGCGGTCACCAGGTCAAAGAGTTGCAACACGTCCCAGCCACGCTCGGCGGCCACCGCCGCGAGCTTGGGGTCGGGGTGGGTGGCCACGGCCCGCCCGCCCGCCGCGGCAACGCGTTCGAGCAGAGGCAGGTCGTTGATCGAATCGCTGTAGAACACGCTGGACTCGAGCTCGGCAAAGCTCGCGCCGCGCTCGGCCAGGAACTGTTCGACCGCCCGCACCTTGCCTTCGAGGTAGGTGTGAGTGCCGATGTAGCGACCGGTGAACTCACCGTTCTCGTCCTCTGCGGGGCGAACCGCCAGCAGATGCTCGATGCCAAGCCGGGTGGCGATCGGACGCGTGACGAAAGCGTGAGTGCCGGTCACCAGCGCCAGCGTGTCACCCGCGGCACGGTGGCTTTCGACCAGGTCGAAGGCCTCGGGCCGCAGCGCCGGCTCGACGTAACGCGAGAAGAACTCGGCGCGCCAGGCTTCGAGCTGCACGCGCGGAAAGCGCGCCAGCAGTCCCATCTGGAACGCCAGATAGCCTTCAACGTCAAAGCAGCCGGCTTTGTAGGTGCGCGCGTATTCGCGGATGCGGGAACCGTAGTCGGCGGCGTCGAGTCCGGCGCGGGCGACCAGGAAGTGGGACCAAGTGTCCGCGCTGTCGATCGGCAGCAGCGTGTGGTCCAAATCAAATAGGGCGAGTCTCATTTTGGCCAGATTCTACCTGCCCCCTCGCCAGCACTCAGGTCTTTGGCCCCCAAGCCCGGGCGAGCAGCTATTGCGCAACTACTGCGAGCTGGCGAGCCACTCACGCAGCAGCGGCACCGTGATCGGCCGCTGGCGCACCAGCGCATACGAATCGATCGCGTCGAGCACCGCGACCAGGGTGCGCATGTCGCGCGGCAGATGCGCCAGCATCCAGGCTCGCACCTCCGGGCTCAGGACAATCCCGCGTGAACCGGCGTGGGCGACCAGCGCCTGGGCCTTTTCGACGTCGGAGAGCGGATGCATCTGGTAGACCAGACCCCAGGCCAGGCGCGATCGGACATCGTCGCGCAGAGCAAGCTGGGCGGGCGGAAAGCGCCCGGCCGCCACCAGGCGCGCCGCCGGATGCGCACGGACCTCGTTCATCAGGATGAAGAGCCGGGATTGCTCGTCGCCAGTGAGCCGGTCGACGTCGTCAACGCAATAAAGCTCGATCGCGGGATCGAATTCCGGCGGAGCGACCCCGGACTTTCCCTCAGCCACCCTCTCTCCACCCAGCGCGCGCAGCAGGTGCGAGCAGCCGGCGCCGGTCTCGCCCCACAGGTAGACGAACTGCGGACCGCCCCCGGCTTGTACCGCCCGCAGAGTCGCCAGCGCCTCGGCATTGCGGCCAGGAACAAAGTTGTCGAGCGTCGGAGTGAGCGGCTGGATCAGATCCAGAGCCAGCTGGGCTGAGTTCATCGATCGGTTGCCGGCCCGCCAACCGGAAAACCGGCGCGGTGCGACGCATCGAATAAAATGCCGGCTTTGCGTGCGCCGCGAAGTCTAGCGCGCACCCCACCCCTCACGTTTCCCCGCCTGCCATGACCCAGCCCCTTTCTTACGCCGCCGCGGGCGTCTCCATTGACGCCGGTGATGAACTGGTCGAGCGCATCAAGCCTCTTGCCAAACGCACCATGATCCCCGGTGTGCTGGGCGGCATCGGCGGCTTCGGTGCCTTGTTCGAAGTCCCCAAGGGCTATGCCGAGCCGGTCCTGGTGACGGGCACCGACGGCGTCGGCACCAAGCTCAAGCTCGCCTTCACCCTCGGCCGCCACGACACGGTCGGCCAGGATCTGGTCGGCATGAGCGTCAACGACATCCTGGTGCAGGGCGCCAAGTCGCTCTTTTTCCTTGACTACTACGCCTGCGGCAAGCTCGACGTCGAGGTCGCCGCCCGCGTGGTCGGCGGCATTGCCCGCGGCTGCGAGCTCGCCGGCTGCGCCTTGATCGGCGGCGAGACCGCCGAAATGCCGGGCATGTACCCGGAGGGTGAATACGACCTGGCCGGCTTTGCCGTCGGCGTGGTCGAAAAGAGCAAGATCATCGACGGCACCACGATTGTTCCGGGCGATGTGATCCTGGGCCTGGCCTCGAGCGGCCCGCACTCGAACGGCTTCTCGCTGATCCGCAAGGTGGTCGAGGTCTCGGGCGCGTCCTGGGACATGCCGCTCGATGGCAAGACGCTCGCCGACTGCGTGATGGAGCCGACCCGCATCTATGTGAAGCAGGTGCTCGCCGCGATGGAGCAGGTCACCATCAAGGGCATGGCCCACATCACCGGTGGTGGCATCAAGGAAAACGTGCCGCGCGTGCTGCAGGACGATGTCCAGGCCGTGATCCACCGCGGCGCCTGGCAGCGCCCCGCCGTCTTCGACTGGTTGCAGCAGGCCGGCAACATCGCCGACGACGAGATGCACCGCGTCTTCAACAACGGCATCGGCATGGTGGTGATCGTCTCGGCCGCCGAGGCAAAGGCCGCTCTCGCCGCCTTTGCCACCCAGGGCGAACGCGTATTCCGCCTGGGCGAGATCGTGACCCGCCCCGCGGGCGAACACGGCTGCATCGTCGCCGGCTGAGTCAAGAACAAACCCGGGACTCCTTTGCCGCCCGGCAATGAGTCCCGGGTTATCGCGACTGCGACCGCGGCTGCGCGGCTGCGCGACTGCCGCCAATGAGGCCATGGCTGGCGCGGGATTGCGCCAACCATTCCGGCAGTGATCGCCTCGATCACTGCCGGCGTGAATCCGGAGCGACATGGATACCCCATCCCGATTGGAAACCACCGAACCTGAACGTGGCGCCGCCGCGTCAAGAGTGATCGCCACCCATTCCGACGTTGCCAACGCCGCGGCCCTGGCACTACCCGCCTCCGTGGCCGAGGCGTTTCTCGATGCGCTCGGCTTGATGGCCGGCGTGCTCGATCGCGACGGCCGGCCACTGACCGCGTCTCGTCTGCATCGAGTCTGCACCGCCTTCCATCATTCGTCCCCGTCGACCCGCGCAGTCTGCCTGCTTCACGATGGCGATCGCGCCTGCGGCGCGATCGACCCCGCCGCATCCTGGACCGAATACCACTGCCCCAACGGTCTGGCCCACGCCCTGGCGCCGATCCGGGTCGAGGGCCAAATCGCCGGCACCCTGATCCTCGGCCAGTTCCTACTCCACCCCCCCAACGAGAGCCAATGGCGTGACCGTGCTCGTGCGCACGGATGGGACGAGGAGGATTACCTCGCGGCGGTGCACGAGGTTCCCGT
>JAVVWR010000088.1:0-7450 GCA_036652035.1 Burkholderiaceae bacterium
GATCAGCGCGCAGCCAAGCTCGACGGTTTTGTGAGCCAGCTCGCGGCGATTGATGGGTGGGTCGATTTTGGAACCATCGCGGCGAAGATCGAGACGGTCTGCCCGGCGCCCGATCGCAGCCGGGGCGGGCGACCGCCGTACGCCACCGAGGTGATGGTGCGGCTCTTGTTCCTGCAGGCGCTCTACGGCTTGTCGGACGAGGCGTGCGAATACCAGATGCTGGATCGACGCAGCTTTCAGTGCTTCTGTGGGCTTGAGGACGAGTTGCACCTGCCGAATGCGCGCGCTCTGGCGCTTCAAGCAGCGCCTGGCTACCGGCGGTTTGGGTGGGACCGCGATCTTCGAAGCGGTCAGTCAGCAGTTGCAGCGCCACGGCTTTATCCCGCGCGGCGGCCAGATCATCGAGGCAAGTATCGTGCAGGCCCCCACCACACAGACTCGGCGGCGTGAGCCGCGCGGCGCTTCGCACAGCGAATCAACCACCCGCACGAACGAACCGCCGAAAGCAAGACAACGAGAATCCCGCTCGGCGCAGAACACCAGAACCTCATAGCACCGCGGGCGCAGCCCGCTCTACCCTCCCAGAAACCTAGGCCGCCGCCCAGCGAATCGCCTTCTGCCCCCGCTCTTCCAACCACCGGTTGGCCATCGAGAAATGCCCGCAGCCAATGAAGGGCGCGGGCGGCCGCAAGGCCGACAAGGGCGAGGGATGGTTGGCGCACAACACTAGGTGCCGCCCGCCAGCGCTCTCGATCAAGCCGCGCTTGGCCTGGGCGTGCGCGCCCCACAGCATGAAGACCTTGGGCTCGGCCGCCGCCGCGACCGCGGCGATCAGGGAATCGGTGAGCGTCTCCCAGCCGCGCTTGGCGTGCGCGGCGGGCGCGCCGTCTTCAACCGTGAGAACGGCGTTGAGCAGCAACACGCCCTGGCGCGCCCAGGCTTCGAGCGATCCGCTCATGGGCGGCGCCGCTCCCAGGTCGCGCTGCAATTCCTTGAAGATGTTGCGCAGGCTGGGCGGGCACTTCACGCCCTGGTTGACCGAGAACGCCAGGCCGTGCGCCTGGCCGGGGCCGTGGTACGGATCCTGGCCTAGGATCACCACGCGAACATCGGCCAGCGGCGTGAGCTCGAGCGCGCGAAAAGGCTGCGGCGGGTAGATCGTGGCGCCGGCGGCTTGCCGCTCGGCGAGAAAGGCCTGCAACTCGCGGCCCTTGTCCGAGGCCAGAAAGCCGTCAACCGGGGTACGCCAGCCGGCGGCGATCGCATCGGAATTCAAGTTCATGAGAAGAGCCGCGCCAGCTCGACGCCCGGGTCGGGCGCGCGCATGAAGGCCTCGCCCACCAGGAAGGCGTTGACGTTCGCTTGGCGCATGCGCTCGACATCGGCCGGAGCAAGGATGCCGCTCTCAGTAACGACGGTGCGGTCGGCCGGAATCCGATCGAGCAGGCCGAGCGTGGTGGCTAGCGTGACTTCAAACGTGCGCAGATTGCGGTTGTTGATTCCCACCAGCGGCGTCTTCAGCTTCAAGGCGCGGTCAAGTTCGGCGGCATCATGAACTTCGACCAGAACCGCCATTCCCAGCTCGTGGGCGATCGCCTCGAAGCCCGCCATCTGCGCGTCGTCGAGCGCGGCAGCGATCAACAGAATCGCGTCGGCGCCCCAGGCGCCGGCCTCAAACACCTGGTAGTCGTCGACCAGGAAGTCCTTGCGCAGCACCGGCAAGCCGCTTGCGGCGCGCGCCGCCGCCAGATACTCGGGCGCACCCTGGAAATAGTTGACGTCGGTGAGCACCGAGAGGCAGGCCGCGCCGTGCTCGGCGTAGCTCGCGCCAATCGCGGCCGGGTCGAAGTTGGCGCGCAGCACGCCCTTGCTCGGGCTCGCCTTTTTCACCTCGGCGATCACGGCGGCGTGGCCGGCGGCGATCTTGGCGTGCATCGCGGCGGTAAAGCCGCGGCGGCCGGAGCGCAGGTCTTCGGCCTCGTTGCGCAGCGAGGCGGCCGAGCGAGCGCGCCGCGCGCTGGCGACCTCGTCGTGCTTGGTGGCGAGGATTTTCTTGAGAATGTCGCTCATCGGTTTTCCATTCAATCGGTCGCGCGGATCGGTCGCGCCATGAGAACTTCGCGCGACGCGAACCCCAGGCTTTCGTAGAGCCGCAAGGCGCCGGCGTTGACTGAGGCGGCTTCCAGCCGCGCCTGGGTCGCGCCGCGGCGCTGCCCCCAGGCCAGAGCCGTGCGGGTGAGCCGGCGCGCCAGCCCCAGGCGGCGTGCCTGCGGCTCAACCCACAGGCTGTGCAGATAAACGTGGCGCTTGATCGGCGCAAAGCGGTGGCGAGTGACCCGCAGATCAACGCCGATCACGGCGAGCAGGCCGCCGTCGAAATCGGCCACCCAGACCGCTTGCCACCAGTGCCGCAGCGACCGCTTCCAGTAGTTGAGCGAGCGCCGCGTATCGATCCGCCGCGCGCCGATATCGGGCACCAGTTCATGGTTGTGCTCATCGGCCACGATATTGAGCCGCAGCAGCTCGGGCAGATCGCGCGGCGTGGCGCGACGGATCGTCAGCCGCCGCTGATTGATCAGCGACTGGCCGATACGCGCCGTCAGCGAGCGGCCGGGCTTATGCATCACGCGGCGAGGCGCCGGGTCTCGGCGACAAACTCTTCAAGCTTTTTCATCGCCGCGCCGCTGGCGATGGTGGCGCGAGCCAGCTCGATTCCCTGGGCGATGTCGCTCACCACGTTGGCGGTGTAGAGCGCGACGCCGGCGTTGAAAACCACAATCTCGTGCGGCGTTCCTTCCGTGCCGGCGAGCGCCTCGAGCAGCATCACTTTGCTCTCGGCGGCGTCGGCCACCTTGAGGCCGCGGTTGGAAATCATGCGCAGGCCGTAGTCCTCGGGGTGGATCTCGTATTCGCGGATCTCGCCGTCCTTGAGTTCGCCCACCAGGGTGGCCGCGCCCAGCGAGACTTCGTCCATGCCGTCCTTGCCATAGACCACCATCACATGGTCGGCGCCGAGCTGCTTCAACACTCGAACCTGGATGCCGACCAGGTCGGGGTGGAACACGCCCATCAACTGATTGGGAGCGCCCGCCGGGTTGGTGAGCGGCCCCAGGATGTTGAAGATGGTGCGGATGCCCAGCTCGCGTCGAACCGGCGCGGCGTGCTTCATGGCCGCGTGGTGGTTGGGGGCGAACATGAAGCCGATGCGGGTGGCCGCGATGCACTCGGCCACCTGGGTCGGCGTCAGGTTGATGTTGACGCCCAAGGCTTCGAGCACGTCGGCGCTACCGCTCTTGGACGAGACCGAGCGGCCGCCATGCTTGGCCACTCGCCCGCCCGCGGCGGCGGTGACAAACATGCTCGCGGTCGAGATGTTGAAGGTATGAGCCGCGTCGCCGCCGGTGCCAACGATATCGACCAGATGGGTGCGATCGGGCACTTCAACCTGGGTCGCGAACTCGCGCATGATCTGAGCGGCCGCGGCGATCTCGCCGATGGTTTCCTTCTTGACCCGCAGGCCGACGATCACAGCCGCAATCTGCACCGGCGAGAGCTCGCCGCTCATGAGCCGGCGCCACAGCGACAGCATCTCGTCGCCAAAAATTTCACGGTGCTCGATGGTGCGCTGGATCGCTTCGGTGGCGGTGATCGTCATGACTGTCCTTCAGTTCGCAGCCGGCGCGGCCGGCGTCATTGGCTTGAGTTCCGTGGCGCGGGCGCGCAGCAGGTCGACTTCGCACGCCAGCCCCGCTTGCGCCGCGCCGGTGCCGCTGGCGTACGTGGCTCGCACCAGTTCGCACTGCGCTTTCATGTACGGCTCGAAGTGGCGCTCGGCCGATCGCAGCGCCATCACCAGGCCTTTGGCCGAGCTGATTGCCTGCAACTCGGCAAGATTGGCTTCGAGCGCTCGAGCGGCCAGCCTTTCCTGGGCGAAGGCCTCCGTTCTGGCGGCCTCAAGGCAGGAGCCGACCTCGCTCCGGTTGCTGGTCTTCTGGTAGCACTCGTCGAGCGCGCCCGCGTGAGCGGCGCCGGCGAGCAGGCTCGCCGCCAGCACCATCACGGTCTTCATGCCGCGCTCCGCTTGAGGAAGTTGGCGAGCATGGCGTGGCCGTGTTCGGTGGCGATCGACTCGGGGTGAAACTGCACGCCCTCGATCTCGTAGTCGCGGTGGCGCAGGCCCATGATCTCGCCGTCGGCGGTCTGCGCCGTCACCTCGAGGCAGTCGGGCAAGCTATGCCGCTCGACCGCGAGCGAGTGATAGCGCGCCACCTTGAACTGCTCGGGCAGACCGGCGAAAACGCCCTGCCCGCCGTGGCTCACCACATCGGCCTTGCCGTGCATCACTCGCTGAGCGCGGATCACTTGACCGCCAAAAGCGGCACCGATCGCCTGATGCCCCAGGCACACGCCAAGAATCGGCAGCTTGCCGGCGAAGTGCTTGAGCACCGCGATCGAGATGCCGGCCTCGGCCGGCGAACAAGGCCCGGGCGAGATGCAGATCCGGTCGGGCTTCATGGCCTCGATCTCTTCGAGCGTGATCTCGTCGTTGCGCACGACCTTGACCGCTTCACCCAGCTCGCCGAAGTACTGCACCAGGTTGTAGGTAAAGCTGTCGTAGTTGTCGATCATCAGCAGCATGATCAGGCCTTCGAAAAATAGTCGCGGAACGCGGCGATGGTGGTCGCCACATCGGCCGCGGAAACGTCGAGGTGGGTCACCAGCCGCATCACGGGCGCAGCGCCCACCACGATGCCGCGGTCGCGCAGAAAAGCGGCCAGCGGCGCGGCGTGTTCTGCGCCAACCTGCACGAACACCATATTGGTCTGCGGCGGCGTGACCGCCAGTTCGCCCAGGGTGGCGAGGCCCTCGGCCAGGGCCAGCGCATGGGCGTGGTCGTCGGCCAGACGAGCCACGTGATGCTCGAGCGCGTAAAGACCGGCCGCAGCGAGCACGCCGGCCTGGCGCATGCCGCCGCCCAGCATCTTGCGCGGGCGCTTGGCGGCTTCGATGAAACCGCGCGAACCCAGCAGAACCGAGCCGACCGGAGCGCCAAGGCCTTTGGACAGGCAGATGCTGATCGAGTCGAACCCCGCCGCCACACCGGTCTCGTCGTCCAGTGCCACCGCGGCATTGAAGAAGCGCGCACCGTCGAGGTGGGTGGCGAGCCCGCGCGAATGCGCAAAGGCCGTGGCCTCGGCCATGACCGCGAGCGGCACCACCTTGCCGCCGATGGTGTTCTCAAGCGCGAGCAGGCGGCTGCGCGCGTAGTGAACGTCGTCGGGCTTGATCGCGGCGGCGATTTTGGCCAAGGGGATCGAACCGTCGGCGGCGTTCTCAATCGGCTGCGGCTGGATCGAACCCAGCACCGCGGCGCCGCCGCCCTCGTATTTATAAGTGTGGGCGTCCTGGCCGACGAGATATTCGTCGCCGCGGCCGCAGTGCGTCATCAGCGCGATCAGATTGCTTTGCGTGCCGCTCGGGCAGAACAGCCCGGCTTCAAAGCCGAGCCGCTCGGCGAGCTGCGCCTGCAGGCGATTGACCGTGGGATCGTCGCCATAGACGTCGTCGCCGACCTCGGCCGCGGCCATCGCGGCGCGCATCGCCCTGGTGGGGCGGGTGACGGTGTCGCTGCGCAGATCGATCCCAGCGACCGTGGTGTTCTGGCTCAAGTCGTACATCTCAAACCTCGCTCTCGAATCCGTCTTCGACCTGCTCGGCCGCTCGCAACACGGCGCGCGCCTTGATCTCGGTTTCCTTCCATTCCATCTCGGGAACCGAGTCGGCCACGATGCCGGCCGACGCCTGGGCGTAGAGCATCTTGTTTTTGATCACCGCGGTGCGGATCGCGATCGCCAGGTCCATGTCGCCGGCAAAACTCAGGTAGCCGGCGGCGCCGCCGTAGATGCCGCGCTTGACGGGCTCGAGCTCGTCGATGATCTCCATCGCCCGCACCTTGGGCGCGCCGGTGAGCGTTCCAGCCGGGAAAGTGGCTCGCAGCACGTCGAGGTTGTTCATGCCGGGCTTCAACTCGCCTTCGACGTGGCTCACCAGGTGCTGGACGTGCGAGTACTTCTCGACCACGTATTGCTCGGTCACTTTCACGCTGCCGGTCTGTGCGATGCGGCCGATGTCGTTGCGGGCGAGGTCGATCAGCATCAGGTGCTCGGCGCGCTCTTTCGGGTCGGCGGCAAGTTCGGCCGCCAGAGCCGCGTCCTGCTCGGGCGTCTCGCCGCGGGTGCGGGTGCCGGCAATCGGGCGGATCGCCACCATGCGCTTGCCCTGGCGGTCTTCGCTGCGCACCAGGATCTCCGGCGAGGCGCCCACCACATGGAACTCGCCGAAGTTGTAGAAGTACATGTAGGGCGAGGGGTTGAGCGTGCGCAGCGCGCGGTAGAGCGAGAGCGGCGAATCGGCGTAAGGCTTGGCGATGCGCTGGCCGATCTGCACCTGCATCACGTCGCCCGCGGCGATGTAGTCCTTGGCCACCGCCACCGCCTTGAGATAGTCGTTCTTGGCAAAGTCGCGGTGCTCTTCGCGGCGCACGCTGGCGCGCGAATGCGGCGGCTCGATCGGACGCGCGAGCCGCGCTTTCAGTTCACGCAGCCGCAGCTTGGCGCGAGAGAAAGCCTCGGGCTGGCGCGGGTCGGCGTGGACGATCAGGTAGATGCGGCCGGCGAGGTTGTCGATCACCGCCACTTCGTCGGAGAGCAGCAGCAGGATGTCGGGCACGCCGATGTCGTCGGGCTTGGCCTGGGCGAGTTTCTTTTCGATCACCCGCACCGTGTCGTAGCCGAAGTAGCCCGCCAGGCCACCGGTGAATCGCGGCAGGCCGGGGCGGGGCGCGACCTTGAACTGCGCCATAAAGTCTTCGACCGCGGCGAGCGGATCGCCTTCGATCGTGCGAGTGATGACGCCGCTTTCGACCACCTCCGTGCGGCAGCCGCCCTCAGCAATGAAGGACTGGAGCTTGACGCGCGCCGGCAGGCCGATGAAGGAGTAGCGCCCGAAGCGCTCGCCGCCCACCACCGATTCCAGCAGGAAGGAGTTGGGCTCGTTGGCGAGCTTCAAATAGAGCGAAAGCGGAGTTTCGAGGTCGGCAAAGCTCTCGGCAATGAGAGGGATGCGGTTATATCCGGCCGCAGCCAGCGCCTTGAATTCGAGTTCGGTCATGAGTCACCTGCGTGATTCCGCCCGCCCGTTTCACGGATCGCGACGGAGGAAGCCTGGGATTGGATACGTGTTCCACGGGTTGGCCCCGCGGCAGCCGGCGTCTAGCGACGCCAGCACCAAACCCCCTGGGCGTGCCAGCCGTTGGGCTTGGCACTGCACCAGGTCTGCGGCCGCCAACGGGCGGCGAGGGTCAGGTCGTTACAGCGACTCATGCGCGATGCAAGGCTCGGACAGTGTCGTGGTGAAGGAGGTGGGCGACGCGATCGGCCGCGTCACTCAT
>JAVVWR010000089.1:0-2029 GCA_036652035.1 Burkholderiaceae bacterium
GGCCTGTCACGCCGGGGGTCGCGGGTTCGAGTCCCGTCCACTCCGCCAGTTTCAAGAAAAGGCGAACCATGGTTCGCCTTTTTTCTTATCGGCTTCACCTACGCGCTTGCTGCGCATCAGGCCCGCACCATGCTTGAATCATTCCGCACTCACAAACGCTGGTTGATGTTTTTCCTGATGGTGCTTGTCATCCCGTCTTTCGTGGTGACCGGCATCTATGGTTACAACCAATTCATGGGCGACGAAAATGCCCTGGCCAAAGTTGGTGACATCAAGATTTCGCCGCAGGACTTCGATAATGCCAAGCGCGAGCGTGCTGATCGTTTGCGCCAGAGTTTTGGCGAGAGCTTCGATCCGCGCATGCTGGATACCGCCGAAGCCCGCGCCGCGATCCTCGATTCGCTGCTGATCGAACGGGCGTTGACACGCGAAGCGGCGAAGGAAAACGTCAATGTTTCCGAGGCCGAGGTGGTCGCCATCATCAAGTCGGCGGCGCCGTTCCAGCGTGAAGGCCAGTTCGATCCCGCGCTCTATCAGAATTTCCTCGCCGCTCGAGGCCGCTCGGATCAGCAGTTTGTCAATGAAGTGCGCCAGGATCTGGTTCGCCAGCAACTGGTCAACGCTGTTGGCAATACCGCCATCGTTCCGAAGTCGGTGGCCGAGAGTCTGCGTACGTTGCTTGAGGAAACGCGGGAAGTGCGCGAACTCGTGATTCGCCCCGAGGAGTTCTTGACCAAGGCCGTGGTTGCGGATGACGCCGCGCAGGCTTTCTACGACAAGAACAAGGCTTCGTTTGAGACGCCTGAGGCGCTCAAGGTCGAATACGTGGTGCTCGACCCTGAATCGGCGAGCGGCCAGATCAGCGCTCCTGATGCTGAGATCAAGGCGTACTACGAACAGAACAAGGCGCGCTTTGGCACCGAAGAGCAGCGCCGCGCCAGCCACATTCTGTTGCCGATCGACGGTGACAAGGCGGCGGCCAAGAAGACGGCGGACGAGCTGGTTGCCAAGCTGCGCGCCAACCCGGCTGAGTTTGCCAAGCTGGCGCGCGAGTTCTCCAAGGATCCGGGTTCGGCCTCCAATGGCGGCGACTTGGGTTTCTTTGGTCGCAACATGATGACCAAGCCCTTCGAGGACGCGACCTTCAAGCTCAAGCAAGGCGAGATCAGCGATCCGATCGAGACCGACTTTGGCTACCACGTGATTCGCGTGAGCGAAATCAAACCGGCCCAGGTCAAGCCTTTCGAGGCGGTTCGTGGCGAGCTTGAGCGCGAATACCGCGCGCAGCAGGCGCAGAAGAAATTCGCCGAAGGCGCCGAGCAGTTCACCAACACAGTGTATGAGCAGTCCGATTCGCTCAAGCCCGTGATCGAGAAATTCAAGCTTGCGGCCAAGACTGTCGATGGCGTGACCCGTCAAGGTGTCGCCAACGGCCCGAAGGAACTCAACGCACGCGTGATCGAAGCCTTGTTCGCCGACGATTCGATTCGCAACAAGCGCAATACGCAAGCGATCGAGGTCGCACCCAACACGCTGGTGGCGGCTCGCGTCGTTGAGCACCGCCCGGCCGCGCTGCGTCCGTTGGATGAAGTCAAGGCACAGATCAAGCAGCGCCTGCAAGCCGAGGAAGCGGTCAAACTGGCGCGCGCCGCCGGTGAGGCGCGCCTGGCCGACTTGCAGAAGAGCCCAAGTGACGCTGGTTTCGGCCCGGCCGCTTCGATCTCTCGCGCCAATCCGCAAGGTCGTCCGCCGGTTCTGGTCAATGCCGAGCTTCGTCCTGCGGCCGACAAGCTGCCGGCTTACGTTGGCGTTGAGATTCCCGGTGGCGCGTACGTGATCGCCCGGGTGCTGTCGTCCAAGCTGGCGGCTGCCGATGCCAACGCCGCGGTTTCGCAGCAACGCGCTTTGGCTCAAGCCGCTGGCGGCGCGGATGACCTCGCTTACGCCGAAGGCCTCAAGGCCCGCCACAAGGCAGTTGTTCTGAATCCCGACTACCAGGTGCCGGCCAAGGCTGCCGTGGTCAAGGGCG
>JAVVWR010000089.1:2129-7319 GCA_036652035.1 Burkholderiaceae bacterium
GCCGTGGTCAAGGGCGAGAAGTAAGTTTCAAAGGCGCGCGGCGAGCTCACTCGCCGCGCGCACAAAAGCCGCGTCATTCCCCGACTCCAGCGCCAGTACATCGGCGACTGCGAGCTCAGAAAAATTCCTCCGGATCGATCGTTGGTAGGCCGGGTCGTAATGCTCGACCAAGAGGCGTTCGACGAACTCGTCCCACTTTCCCGCCAGCGCCAACTGCTTCCATGCGCCGATTTTTTCGCGGCCGTGCATCTCCAGCAGGCAATCGAGTGGCGCAAACAAGGCGTCGGTGTTCTCTTCGAAGTGCCGATATTCCTCGCGCAGCAAGGCAATCCGCGCCGCCAGCGGCAGCTCGACGCTCAAGCAGGGCGAGGCTCGCATCCGTTCGATCAGCGGCTCGGGTACGCGCAGGTTTCCCACCTTTTTGCTCTCGGATTCGACATAGATAGGACGATGGGGATCGAAGCCCCGCAGTGCTGACCAGACGCGGGTCTCAAAGGCTTTCTGACTGGGTTGCGCCTGCTCGGGCAAGCCGCCTAGAACCGAGCCGCGATGCTCGGCCAGCTGCTCAAGGTCCAAGACCTGGACGCCGGCGGCTCTCAGATGGGTCAGCAAGCGGCTCTTGCCGCTGCCCGTTGGGCCCACCACCACGCGATACTTGAAGTTGGCCGGCAAGGTTTCGAGCTCAGATCGAACCGCGCGGCGAAATTCCTTGTAACCGCCTTCAAGACGCCGCACTTGCCAGCCCACTCGCTGCATCACCACCGACAGCGAGCCTGAGCGTTGGCCCCCGCGCCAGCAGTACACCAAGGGCTTCCAGTCACGCGGACGGTCGGCGAACTGTTCTTCGAGCAGGCGGGCGATATTGCGTGAAACGATTGCCGCACCGCGGCGGCGTGCGTCGAACGGCGATACCTGCTTGTCGAGCGTGCCGATCTCGGCGCGTTCGGCGTCGTTTAGGACCGGGCAGTTGATCGCGCCGGGCAGGTGGTCTTCGGCGAACTCGACTTCCGCACGCACGTCGATGATGGTGTCAAAACGCGCGAGCGAGGCGATCGCCTCGTCGACGCCGATGGCGATGTAATCCGTCACGTCTTACTTCCTGGTGGCTAGGAGCGGCTTGAGCTGCGGCCACACGTTATCGAGCATGAGCTTCTGCGCACGCTCGCTCGGGTGAATTCGGTCGGCCTGAAAATAGGCCAGATCTTCGGCAAAGCCGTCGAGAAAGAAGGGCACGCTCGCGGCGCGGGTTTCGCTTGCCACGCGCGCAAAGCTGGCATGAAAGCGCTCGGCGTAGTCGCGGCCATAGTTGGGCGGAATTCGCACGCCAAGGATCAAGACCTTGGCGCCCGCCGCTTGTGCCTGGTGCGCCATGGCGCCGAGGTTGCCCTGCATCAGCGGCAGCGGAAGGCCGCGCAGGCCATCGTTGGCGCCGAGCTCGATCACAACCACCGTGGGCTTGAACTCGGCGAGCAAGGCTGGCAGGCGAGTGCGGCCACCCGCCGTGGTCTCGCCGCTGATGCTGGCGTTGACCACCGTATACTCGATTCGCTCGCGCGCCAGACGGCGTTCGAGCTGCTTGACCCAGCCGGTATCTCGCGCCAGTCCGTATTCGGCCGAGAGGCTGTCGCCCAGCACCAGCAAGACCGGTTTGGCCGCGGCGGGAAGTGCGGCGCCCAGCATGGCAGCGAGCCAGACCAGGCCAACGAAAAGTTTTTTCAAAGGAAGCCTGCGCTTTGGCAGAGATGACTGCGAACCGGAAAATCGCGATCGAGGCGCGCGGCCTCGGCAAGATCGTTCAGGACGCCACCGGCCGCCTGAACATTCTTGATGATATCAATCTCAGTATCGCGGCCGCCGAAACCGTTGCCATCGTTGGTGCTTCGGGCTCGGGGAAATCCACGCTTCTGGGGCTGCTGGCGGGTCTCGATCTCCCCACCCACGGCGAAGTGCGGCTGGCGGGGCAGAGCCTATCGGCTCTGGATGAAGACGGCCGTGCCCGGTTGCGCGCCGAAACGCTGGGTTTTGTCTTTCAGTCCTTCCAGTTATTGCCGCACCTGAGCGCTCTGGAAAACGTTCTGTTGCCGATGGAGCTGGCGGGCCGTTCGCCCGCGGGCGAGTCGCCCCGCCAGGCGGCCGAGCGTCTGCTCGCCCGTGTCGGCTTGGCGGCGCGGCTCTCGCATTACCCCAAGACCTTGTCGGGCGGCGAACAGCAACGCGTCGCCCTGGCCCGCGCTTTCGTGATGGAGCCGGCCATCCTGCTCGCTGACGAACCCACCGGCAGCCTCGATGCCCGCACCGGTGAAGCCGTGATCGACCTGATGTTCGAGCTCAATCGCGAACGCGCCTCGACCCTGGTGCTGGTCACCCACGACAGCCAGATCGCCGCTCGTTGCGGTCGCAGAATCGAACTGGCGGCCGGGCGCGTGGTGAGCTCCGCGGCTGCCTGATCCTGCTCGCTTAAGCCGAGCGTAGTTGGTCGAGCGCGGCGGCGGCGCGGATTGCCACGTCACTTGCCACCAGACCGGCCGCGATGCCTTCGCCCGCGCGCCCGTGCAGCCAGACCGCCGCCAGCGTGGCCGAGACCATGTCATAGCCCTGCGCAAACAGGCTGCCGATCATTCCCGCCAGGGCGTCGCCCGTGCCGGCCGTGGCCAGAGCGGGGCTGCCCGTGGGATTGATCCAGGCGCGGCCGCTGCGCAACGCGATCACCGTGCCGGCGCCCTTGAGAACGACGATGCCGCCGGTGGCAAGAGCCAACTCGCGGGCAGCGCCGACGCGGTCGGCCTGCACTTGGTCACGGCTGCGCCGCAGCAGCCGCGCCGCTTCGAGCGGATGCGGTGTGAGAATCGTCGCCGCGTGACGGCTGAGCAAGTCGGTCTGCAGCGCTTCGTTGGTCGCCAGCAGGTTGAGAGCATCGGCGTCGAGCACGAGCGGGATCGGGCAGGCCAGAGCGAGCTTGAGGCGGGCCAGTGCGGTCTCGTCCTGGCCCAGGCCGCAGCCGATCACGATTGCCTGCAGTTCGGCCAGTTCGGTGAGCGGGCGGAACATCAGTTCGGGCTGAACCGGATCGACCTGGAATTCCGGCGCGCCGATGGCCTCGACAAACACCCGGCCGGCGCCCAGACGCAGAGCGGCACGCGCCGCGATCAACACCGCCCCCACCATGCCGCGGCCGCCGCCGACGATCGCGCAGCTGCCGTAGCTGCCCTTGTGCGAATTTCGTGCTCGGCGCACCAGCACGTGGCGGAAATCGGAAGTTTCAACCCGGTTGAGGGTGGAGAGCGGCACCGGGACATCGAGCCCCGCGACCTCGACGGTGCCGGCGGCGTCAACCCCGCCGGCGGTGTAGAGCCCCGCCTTGGCGGCGATGAAGGTGAGCGTGGCGTCGGCGCGAACGCCCGCGATGCCACCGACCCAGGTGCCGGTTTCGGCGTCAAGGCCGCTGGGAAGATCGAGCGAGAAGCGCGGCGCCTGGCGCTCGTTCATCCACTGCACGGCGTCGAGAAACTCGCCGCGCAGCGGGCGCGAGAGGCCGACTCCGAACAAGGCGTCGATCACGGCGGCAGCCGTGGGCGCGTCGTAGGGGTCGCGCAAGACGCTGTGCCCGGCGGCAATCCACGCGTCAAAAGCAGCGCGAGCATCGGCGGCCGTGGGCTGGTCGGCGCCGATCAGCACACAGCTGACGCGATAGCCATTGGCAGCGAGCCGGCGGGCGGCGACAAAGCCGTCGCCCCCGTTATTGCCCGGGCCGCAGACAAACACGAGTTGCGAGCCCGGCGCGATGCGGGCCGCGATCCAGTCGGCCGCGGCGCGTCCGGCGCGAGCCATCAAGGTTCCCGGCGCCAGGCCGCGGGCCACGCGCGCTTCCAGCGCACGCAGTTCTTCAAGGGAGAGGAGGGCTTGAGCCATGCGCGAAGCTTAAGGCCGCGCGAAACGCTCCAGCGTCAGACCGTCGAGATCGATCTCGGGTTGCTGGCCCGCGATGAGGTCCGACAGGACCCGCGCCGATCCCGCGGCCATGCCCCAACCGCTGCCGCCATGGCCAAGATTGAGATACAAGCCCTTGATTTTTGTGGGACCGAGCACCGGAGGCCCATCGGGCAACATGGGACGGGCACCGACCCAGAAGCGGGCGGCGCGCCATGACGAGGCATAGGGAAACCACTCTCGAGCGGAATCGAGCAGAGTGGCCAAAGCGCTCTCACGCAGAAAGAGCTGGCGCGATCCGATCTCGCCGGTTCCGGCCAGTCGCATCCGGTTGCCCATGCGCGTGATCACCACCTTGTGAGTCTCGTCGACCACCGCCATGAAAGGCGCGTGCTCATACGCCGTGATCGGCGCGGTGGCGGCGTAACCCTTGACCGGATAGAGCGGCAGCGTGATGCCGAGCGGCCGGATCAGGGTGTCGCTGGCGACGCCAGCGGCGACCACCACCGCGTCGCAGGCCATCTCGCCCCGGTCGGTGATGACGCGATCGACGCGCTCGCCATTGCGCATCAGAGCCCGCACCGACGTGTCGAAGCGAAAATCGACCCCGCTGGCGATGGCGATGTCTTTTAGCTGGTGAGCAAAAAACGCGCAGTTGCCAGTCTCGTCTTCGGGCAGGTGCAAGCCGCCGGCGAGTTTCGCGGCGGGGTGAATCGCGGCCTCGACACTGCGGCAAGCCTCGGGCGAGAGCAGGGCGAAGGGCACCCCGGCTTCGGCGAGCAGCTTGCGGGCGCCTTCGGACGCTGCCATCTCTTTCTCGGTGCGAAAGAGCTGCAACACGCCAGTCGATTGCTCGTAATCGAGCGCGTGGCGGTTGCGGATCACCGCCATTTCGTCGCGGCTGTAGAAAGCCAGCCGCTGCATGCGAGCGCGGTTGCGCTCCCAGCGCTCGCGTTTGCATTCGCCCAGCCAGCGGGTGACAAAACGCCACTGAGCCGCGTCGAGCCGCGGCCGGTAGACCAGGGGCGAGCGTGAGCCAAAGAGATGCCGCAAGGCCCGCCCGACCATGCCGGGAGCGGCCGAGGGCGAGGTATAGGCGGGGGCGACAAAGCCGCCGTTGGCAAAGCTGGTTTCCTGCGCAACGCCCGAATGGCGTTCGATGACCGTGACCTCGAAGCCCTGGCGGCGCAGCGAGTAGGCCGTAGTGACGCCGATGATCCCGGCGCCCACGACAACGACGTGCATGTCTTGTTCTTTAGAACG
>JAVVWR010000090.1:0-2802 GCA_036652035.1 Burkholderiaceae bacterium
GGTGGCGTAAGCGCCGATGGCCAGCCAGGCGTCGCTGCCAGCGCCCAGGACCGCCTGGCGACCGCGCACCAGCAGCAGCGCCAATCCCGCGATCACCAGGCTCAGCCCCAGCCAACCGAGCTCACTCAGCCATTGCATGACCCAGTTGTGCGGGTGCGCTGCGCCCAGGCGTTCGAGCGCGGCGTAATGCATGGGGCCGATCCCCAGCCAGGGCTGAGGCAGCATCGCGTTCCAGGCCGCGAGCCACAGCGGCCAGCGGCCGCTCGCGTGGTCGAGTTCGGCCAGGTGGGTGGCGTCGGTGGCGCTTGGCCAGCCCATCGCCTGCGGCAGCCATTCGAAGCTCGTGAAGTAGATCAACAGGCCGAGAGCGAAGCTGCCGGCCAGGGCAAGGCTCATCCGCCGGATGCGGGCCCAGCCCAGCAAGACCAGCCATACCGGCAGTGCGAGACCGAAAGAAAACAGCACGGCCCGCGTTCCCAGGCCCAGGTTGACGGCCCACAGGCCTGCCATCAAGGCGAAGGCGGCGATCCGCCAGCGTCGGCCGACCGCAGCGCTGACGCTGGCGGCGGCAAGCACCGGGATCAGCAGCGCATAGAGCGCGGAAGCGAAGCGCCGGTTGGCAAAGCCGACGGTGAGCGTTTCAACATCGAGCGGCAGACCGACCGCGATTGCCGCGGCGTAACGAACGGCGATCGCGAACTCCTGGGTAAAAGCGATCGCGATCACGCCCAGCAAAACGCCGCGAGCGGCCATGGCGGGCGCGATTCTCACCCACGTCGCGAACACCATCGCCAGGCTGATCAGGCCGAGGAAAAGACCGATCTCCAGCGCCGCCAGGGCCGGGAAGCGGGCGCGCACAGCCGACAGACCCGCGACGGCCAGAACGCCCCACACCGGCCAGGCCAAGCCCGGCACCTGGGAGCGCACTGTCGGCATGGCAGCGATCGCCACGAGAACCAGCGCGGTGACTGCGAGCAGCGCGGTCTGGATCAGGCGCTGCTCGTCGTGCCAGGTGGCGACAAAGCCAAAGCCGGTCGAAGTGCCGAAAACGAAGTAGACCAGCCACAGGCTCGCGATCGCAGCAAGAAGGCGAGCGGGAGTGTGGTGCCGGGCGCTGCCGGCACCGAGAGGGGCGGTCATGGGGCGGACTTTGAGGTGCGATCGCTGCGCTTGCGTTCAGTTGCCGAGGTGCCTGGGCGGAGTCGCCAAGGTGCGTTCGGCGGCGAGCAAGAGCGCCGGGACCAGGGCGTACGCGGCGCGGGCGATCTGCCGCCAACCTTCGGCGTCGTATTCATGCGCAATCCGGTTGCGTAGCGCGCGCGCCGCAATCAGGTCGGCGGCCTTGCTGACCCAGCCACGCTTCTCGGCGCGGGCGATGCGGTCAAGCAGCGAGCCGGGCTCTTGCAGTTCCCACTCGTCTATCGAGCGCAGCACCTGCTGAACGTAGACATCGACTAGGCGGGCAAAGCGCGCGGTGAAGGCTTCGATTTCGATCAGGCCGTCGTCGCTCAGGGCGAGGGCGTCGATCATTTCGGCGTCGATAATCCGGCGGTAGCTCAAGTCCAGGGCTTTGTGTGCCAGCTCTAGTTCCTTGAACCGTTCTCGCAGGACTTCGGCCAGGGTGTCTCTTTCGGTCATGGGAAGAGCCTTACGGCGTTGGGCTCGACCAGCCTGACAAAGGCCTTGGCGTCGGCGCCCAGCGTAGGAGTAAATAGCAGATCGATCTTGCGCTCGCCAAGCGCAGCTTCGAGCGCACCGAGCAGGGCGGCGCTGAGTTCGAGCTCTTGCTCGAAGGCGACACCGGGCAAGTGGATCAACAGGTCGATGTCGCCGCCTGCGGCGTTGCGGTCGGTGCGCGAACCGTAGAGATACACCTCGGCAGGGCTAGGCAGAACCTCCGCAAACGCCCGCTTCATGGCCAACTGCTCGCGCGGTGTGAGGCGGATCCGCGTGTTCACTTGGCGCAATTGTTCTTGTGACAACGCCGCGGGTTGGGTAGGAGTCATGGCGGAAGTCTAGCGGGGAGCGTCTGTCGCTGGCTCCCGATTCACGCCGATGTCGTGATTGTCTCGATGATCCCGCCCCCCAAACACACCTCGCCGTCGTAGAGCACCGCGCTCTGCCCGGGAGTCGCTGCCCATTGTGCTTGGTCGAACTCGAGCGTGAATCGATTCCCTTCGGCCGCGGTGACGGTGCAGACCCCGTCGGTCTGGCGGTAGCGGGTCTTGGCGCCCAGGCGCGTGCCCGTCGCTGGCGCTCGGCCGCTCGTCCAGCTCGCGTCCATGACCGTGACGCGGCGGCTCAACAGCCAGGGGTGGTCGTGGCCTTGCACCACCCACAGAGTGTTGGTCGCCATGTCCTTGCGTGCGACAAACCAGGGTTCGCCGCTGCCGGATTGGCTTCCGCCCAGGCCGATGCCCTTGCGTTGGCCCAGGGTGTAGAAGGCCAGGCCGATGTGCTCGCCCACCACCTTGCCGTCGGGCGTTTTCATCGGGCCGGGCTGGGTGGGCAGGTAGCGGTTGAGAAACTCGCGGAAAGGCCGCTCGCCGATGAAGCAGATGCCGGTGCTGTCTTTCTTCTTGGCGTTGGGCAGGCCGATTTCTTGCGCGATCCGGCGCACCTCGGTCTTTTCCAGTTCGCCCACGGGAAACAGCGTTTTCGACAGCTGCGCCTGGTTGAGCCGGTGCAGGAAGTAGCTCTGGTCCTTGGCCGGGTCGAGCCCGCGCAGCAGCTGGAACTCGCCGGCTTGTTCTTGGACCCGGCAACCATCGCGCGCCTCGGCGTGCGGTCCCAGCTCATGCC
>JAVVWR010000090.1:2902-7261 GCA_036652035.1 Burkholderiaceae bacterium
TCCCAGCTCATGCCTTTCGGGCATTGCGGCCGGGTTCGCTGGGGCCCAGCGCACCCGGCAATAGTGACCGGTGGCGATGCGCTCGGCGCCCAGGGCCATGGCGTGATCGAGAAAGGCCTTGAACTTGATCTCGGCGTTGCACAGCACATCCGGGTTGGGGGTGCGGCCCGCGCTGTACTCGCGCAGGAAGTCGGCAAACACCCGGTCCTTGTATTCGGCGGCGAAGTTGACCGCTTCGATGTCGATGCCGATCACGTCGGCCACCGCGGTGGCGTCGATCAGGTCCTGGCGGGTCGAGCAGTACTCGCCATCGTCGTCGTCTTCCCAGTTCTTCATGAAAAGACCGATCACTTCATAGCCTTGCTGCTTGAGCAAGTGCGCGCTCACCGCCGAGTCGACTCCGCCCGACAGGCCCACCACCACGCGGCCGCGGCTCATGCGGCCGCCGTCACGCTGGCGTGGGTGTGGATCAGGGCGAGCGGGTAGCTCACCCCGGCCAGATAGTCCTCGACGCATTGCAGCACCAGCGGGCTGCGGTGGCGCGCGCGGCTCTCGCGGATCTCGCCGGCCGTGAGCCACAGCGTGCGAACGATGCCGCGATCGAGCTCGCGTCCCGCGACAGCCGCACCCAGCTGGCCGGTGAAGGCAAAGCGCAGATAGCTCACCGATTGGCCGGAGCGGCTCGAGCGGCTGCGCGCGAGGTAGGTGCCGAGCAGGGCGGTGGGGGTAAAGCCGTGGGCGGTTTCTTCCAGCGTCTCGCGCACGCAGGCTTCGATCAGGCTCTCGCCGGGGTCGAGGTGGCCGGCGGGCTGGTTGAGCATCAGGCCTTCGGCGGTCTCTTCCTCGACCAGCAGAAAGCGGCCGTCGCGTTCGATGACGGCGGCAACGGTGACCGAAGGTTTCCAGATCGTGGGTTCGGGCAGGGGCGCGGACATGGGTTGTGGGCAAGGGGACAAGGGAGGAAGGGAGCGCGTGTTGCCAATGCGCACTGGAGGCAAGTCTCGCTCGGCGCGCCACGGCTGGCGCGGGCGGATCGCTTAAGCTTGGGCTGGATTTTACTGAACGCATGCCGCCCGTGGCGGCATGCCCCGCATGGGGGAGAACAATGAAGATCGGTGTACCGGCCGAGACCTGGCCCGGAGAAACCCGCGTCGCCGCGACGCCTGAGACCGTCAAGAAGCTGCTGGCGGCCAAGCACGAGGTGCTGGTCGAGGCCGGTGCCGGCCGGGCGGCGAGCTTTCCCGACGAGGCTTACGCCGCCGCCGGCGCGACCCTCGTCGCTGCCGCCACGGCGCTGGGCGCCGAGCTGGTGCTCAAGGTCCGCCGCCCGGGCGCGGAGGAACTGGCGCAGATGAAGCCGGGCGCGGCCGTGGTCGGGATGCTCGAGCCCTTCAATGCCGAGGGCCTGGCGGCGCTCAATGCCGCCGGCCTCACCGCGTTTTCGCTCGAGGCCGCGCCGCGCACCACCCGCGCGCAAAGCATGGACGTGCTGTCGTCGCAGGCCAATATCGCCGGCTACAAGGCGGTGCTGCTGGCGGCGGCGACCTACCCGCGCATGATGCCGATGATGATGACCGCCGCCGGCACGCTCAAGGCCGCTCGCGTGGTGGTGCTGGGCGCTGGCGTGGCGGGCCTGCAGGCGATCGCCACCGCCAAGCGCCTGGGCGCGGTGATTGAAGCCTCGGACGTTCGCCCCGCGGTGAAAGAGCAGATCGAATCGCTCGGCGCCAAGTTCATCGACGTGCCCTACGAGACCGACGAAGAGCGCGACGCCGCCGCCGGCGCGGGCGGTTACGCCCGCCCCATGCCGGCGTCGTGGATGGCGCGCCAGGCGGCCGAAGTGGCCAAGCGCATCGCGGCGGCCGACATCGTCATCACCACCGCCCTGATCCCTGGCCGCAAGGCCCCGGTGCTGGTGAGCGAAGCCATGGTCAAGAGCATGAAGCCGGGCTCGGTGATTCTGGACATGGCGGTCGAGCAGGGCGGCAATTGCGCCTGTTCGGCGCTGGGCCAGACCGTCAACCGGCATGGCGTGCTGATCATCGGCCAGCCCAACCTGCCCGCCACCGTGCCGCACGACTCGTCGGCGCTGTACGCGCGCAACGTGCTCGATTTTCTCAAGCTCGTGCTCGACCCGGACGGTGCCTTCACGGTCAAGCGCGACGACGACATCGTTGCCGCCTGCCTGATGTGCATGGGTGGCGAACTGTTGCGCAAGGCCTGAGCGTGTCGATGATCAAAACCTTGCGCTCGCGCGCGGCCGAGCTCACGGCGCTGTTGAGCGTGGAGCTGCCCATCATTGGCGCGCCGATGGCGGGCGTGACCACGCCCGAGCTGGTTGCTGCCGTGAGCGAAGCGGGCGGCCTGGGCTCGCTCGCTTGCGGAATGATGGAGCCGGCGCAGATCGAGTCGGCGATTCGCCAGGTGCGCGCACTCACCGCCAAGCCCTTCGCCGTCAACCTGTTCGTCACGCCGCAGCCTGAGTTTGACGCCGCCGCGGTTGAACGCATGCAAGCCCGGCTCGCACCGTTGCGCGCCGAGCTGGGGCTAGGGCCGCTCGAGCTGCCGGCGCGCTTGGCTCCCGATTTCGACGCGCAGTTCGCGGCGCTCGAAGCCGCCCGCGTGCCGGTGGTGAGCTTTACCTTCGGCGGCCTGCGCGAGCCCTACATGGAAGCGCTCGAAGCCCAGGGCGTGATCCTGATCGGCACTGCCAATACGGTGCGCGAAGCCAAGGTCCTGCGCACCGCGGGCTGCCACGCCGTGGTGGCTCAAGGTCATGAAGCCGGTGGGCACCGCGCGTACTTCGAGTCGCCGGCGGAAGGGGCGCAGGTGGGGCTCTTCGCCCTGTTGCCGCAGGCGGCGCGAGTGGCCACCGTGCCCGTGATCGCGGCCGGCGCCGTCATGAACGGCCAGGCGATGGCGAGCGCTCTGATGCTGGGCGCCGCCGGCGTCCAGCTCGGCACGGTCTTGCTGCGTTCGCCCGAGAGCGGCGCGCCCGAGGCCTGGAAAGAAGCGGCGCGCTGGGCCGACGACGCTTCGACCCGGGTCACCGCCGCCATCAGCGGCCGGCCCGCGCGCGGCATCGTCAACCGTTTGATGAGCGAGCTCGAGGCGAGCGGCATTCCCGCCCCCGCTTACCCGGTCCAGAACGCGCTGACCGCCGGTTTGCGCCGGGCCGCCGCGGATGCGGGCCGCGCCGATCTGCTCGCCCTGTGGGCCGGGCAGGGCGTGGCGCTGGCATCGGCGGCGCCCGCCGCGCAGACCGTGCGCCGGATCTGGAACGAATTCGAAACCCTTCTTCAGGAGTGAGACATGGAGCTCATCAGTCCCACCATCATCAATATCGTGATTTTCGTGTTGGCGATCTACATCGGCTACCACGTGGTCTGGAACGTCACCCCGGCGCTGCACACGCCGTTGATGAGCGTGACCAATGCGATCTCGGCGATCGTGATCGTGGGCGCCATGCTGGCGGCGGCGCTGACTGAGACGCCGCTGGGCAAGTTCATGGGGGTGGCGGCGGTCGCGCTCGCGGCCGTCAATGTGTTCGGCGGTTTTCTGGTGACGCGCCGGATGCTCGAGATGTTCCGCAAGAAGGAGAAGAAGTGATGGCCGCCTGCCTCGTTTCGCACGCCGCCACACTGGAGATCAAGTTATGAGCATGAACCTCGTCGTCCTTCTTTATCTGCTGGCCTCGGTGTGCTTCATCCAGGCCTTGAAGGGCTTGTCGCATCCCACCACCGCGCGCCTGGGCAATGGGCTGGGCATGGCTGGCATGGCGATCGCCGTGCTCACCACCGTCGCGCTGATTTTCAAGCTCGCGCCGCAGATGGCCACCCTCGGCATGGCCTGGGTGCTGCTGGGCCTCTTGATCGGCGGTACTGCCGGCACCGTGATGGCCAAGCGGGTCGAGATGACCAAGATGCCGGAGCTGGTTGCCTTCATGCACAGCATGATCGGCCTGGCGGCGGTGGCGATTGCGATTGCCTGCGTGGCCGAGCCCTGGGCCTTCAACATCGTCGCCAAGGGCGAGTCGATTCCGCTGGGCAACCGGATCGAACTGGTGCTGGGCGCGGCGATCGGCGCGATCACCTTCAGCGGTTCGGTGATCGCCTTCGGCAAGCTCAGCGGCAAGTACAAGTTCCGCCTGTTCCAGGGCGCGCCGGTGAGCTTTGCCGGCCAGCACATGGTCAACCTGGTGCTGGCTCTCGGCATGGTGGGCGCAGGCGCCTGGTTCGTCGCCGACCCGAGCTGGCTGCCCTTCGTGACCATGCTGGCGATCGCCTTCGTGCTGGGCGTGCTGATCATCATTCCCATCGGCGGCGCCGACATGCCGGTGGTGGTCTCCATGCTCAACAG
>JAVVWR010000091.1:0-6805 GCA_036652035.1 Burkholderiaceae bacterium
TATGGCGGGATCACCGAGCTTCGTAACGAAGCCAAGGCGAGCTTCAACATCATTGGCAGCGGCTATAGCTCGAAGGGCGTGAACCTGGTTGCGGGCGCCGATCCGAGTTCACTGTTTCTGGGTCTCTCACACCGTTTCTGAGTCTGCGCATCGAGGTGGTGAGCCGCGCTCAGCCCGCCAGCATTTCGCGCGCGTGTTTGCGTGTGGTGTCGGTGATGGCGAGGCCACCCAGCATGCGCGCGATTTCTTCGACCCGGGTCTTGCGGTCGAGCGGCGCGATGCGCGAGACCGGACGGCCGTCGCCGGCGCAGGCCTTGCTCACCACCAGGTGCTGGTCGCCGCGCGAGGCGACTTGCGGCAGGTGCGTCACGCACAAGACCTGGCGGCTGCTGCCGAGCTCTTTCAAGAGCCGGCCGACGGTGTCGGCCACCGCGCCGCCGATGCCGGAATCGACCTCATCAAAAATCAGCGTCGCCACCGGGGTGGCGCCTGCGGCGATCACCGAGATCGCCAGGCTGATGCGCGCGAGTTCGCCGCCGGAGGCCACCTTGGCGAGCAGCTTGACCGCCACGCCGGGATGACTGGCGACCATGAATTCGCAGCGCTCCAGTCCGTGCGCGCTGGGTTCGCCCGCGCTTAATTGAACCTCGAAGCGCCCGCCTGGCATCGACAGGTCTTGCATCGCGCGGCTGACCTCCAGGCTCATGGCCGCAGCCGCCTTGGCGCGGGCTTGCCCCAGCGCGCGGGCGAGCTTGAGGTAGGTGTCGCTCGCCGCCTTTTCGGTGCGCGCCAGGGCGTCGAGATCGGCGGCGGCCGAGAGCGCCGCGAGCTTGGCGCGGCCGTCGTCGAGCAGGGCGCCCAGTTCGTCGGGAGCGACGCGGAATTTGCGGGCGGCGCCATGCAGCGCGGATAGCCGGGCATCGACTGCGGCGAGCCGCTCGGCGTCGATGTCGGTTTTGTCGATGTAGTGCTGCAGTTCGCCCACGGCGTCGTCGACCTGGATCCGCGCCGCCTCGAGCTGCTCGGCGATCGGCTTTAAGCGCTCGTCGAAAACCGAGAGCTGAGCCAGACGGGCGCTGATCGCGTCGATCCGGCCGAGCGCGGAATCGTCCGCGTCGGACAGCTCGGTGATCGCCTGCTGCGTGCCTTCGAGCAGGCTGGCGGCGTGCGCCAGGCGCGTCTGTTCGGCGTTGACCTGCTCCCATTCGCCGCTCTGGGGCTCCAGTTCGCCCAGGTCGTCAACGATCCAGCGCAGCCGGTCCTGCTCGGCCGCGGCGGCCGCCGCCATCTGCTGGGCCGCTTCGCGGGCGCGCACGGTTTTGCGCCATGCGCCGTGAGCGGCAAGGACCGTGGCGACCTGCGGGCGCAAGCCACCGTGTTCGTCGAGCAGGGCGAGTTGCGCGGCGGGCTTGAGCAGCGACTGGTGCGCGTGCTGGCCGTGAACGTCGACCAGCAACTCGCCGATCTCGCGCAACTGGGCAAGCGTGGCCGGCGTGCCGTTGATCCAGGCGCGGCTGCGGCCGCTCGCATCGACCACCCGGCGCAGCAGCGCGGTGGGCTCGGCGCCCAGCTCGTTGGCAGCGAGCCACTCAAGCGCGCTGGGGTGGGTGGCGAATTCGGCGACGATCTCGGCACGTGCCGCACTCTCTCGCACCACGCCAGCGTCGGCGCGCTCGCCCAGGGCGAGCAAAAGAGCGTCGATCAGGATCGACTTGCCGGCGCCGGTCTCGCCGGTCAGGACGGTGAAACCGGGGGCGAGGTCGAGTTCGAGCGAATCGACGATGACGAAGTCGCGGATGGAAAGCGCTAGCAGCATGGAGTTCAACCGCGGGGGTGCGGCTCGCTTGGCATGAAGTTCCAGTGCAACTTCTGCCTCAGGGTGTCGAAGTGGTTGTGGCCGACCGGGTGGAGCAGGGTCACGACCTCGGCCGCGCGGCGCGCGCGCAGGATGTCGCCGGGCTCGATGTTGGCAAAGCTCTGCATGTCGAAGTGCGCGGTGGCGTCTCGCACATCGGTGATCTCGATCTCGACCAGTACGTCGTCGGGCAGCACGATCGGGCGGTTCGATAGGGTCTGCGGTGCTACCGGCACCAGGGTCAGGCCCGCTAACCGCGGATGCAGGATCGGGCCGCCGGCCGACAGCGCGTAAGCGGTTGAGCCGGTCGGGGTGGTCAGGATCAGGCCATCGGCGCGCTGCTGGTACATCGCCAGGCCATCGACCCGCACCGTGAACTCGACCATGCCGCCGGCGATGCCGCGGGAGATCACCACGTCGTTGACGGCGCGGGTGGAAAACACCGTGGCGCCGCCGCGAACCACTTCGGCGGCGAGCGTGACGCGGTGGTCGGTCTCGTAGTGGCCGCCCAGCATGGCGGGCAGCAACGCCTCCATGTCGCCCAAGGGAATGTCGGTGATGAAACCCAGGCGGCCGTGGTTGACGCCGATCAGGGGCGTGCCATGCGGCGCGAGTTCGCGGGCGATGCCAAGCATGGTGCCGTCGCCGCCGAGGACGATGGCGAGATCGGCCGACGCTCCCAGTTGCTCGAGCGTGAAGCCGCGCTCGGCCGGCCAACCCAGGCGTTCGGCGGTCGAGGCCTCGAGCAGCGGCGTGGCACCGGCGGCTTCGACAATGCGAACCAGGGCGGCAAGAGGATCGGCAATCGGATCGCTGCGCTTGCCGAAAATTGCAACATGGCGGAAGGGACTGGGCATGGGCCGATTATTGCAGGAAGGACAGGCTTCACTGGTGTGGCAAAGACTGATCTGAATCGGACGGCGCGCTTTCCGTAGAATGACCCCATGCTCGATGAACGCGCCCGCTCGCTGTTAAAAACCCTGATCGAATGCCACATCGCCGACGGGTTGCCGGTGGGGTCGCGGGCTCTCGCCAAGGCTTCAGGGCTGGATCTGTCGCCGGCGACGATCCGCAACGTGATGTCCGACCTGGAGGACGCGGGCTTTATCGCCAGCCCCCACACCTCGGCCGGCCGGGTGCCAACACCGCGCGGCTACCGCCTCTTTGTCGATAGCCTGCTCACGGTGCAGCCGCTGGAAGAACGGACCACGGCGGCGATGCAGGGCCAGATCCGCGTCGCCGATCCGCACCGCGCGATCCAGCATGCAGCGCAGACGCTCTCGAGCCTGACCCGGTTCGCAGGCGTGGTGCTGACCCCGCGCCGTTCTTCCGCTTTCCGCCAGGTCGAGTTTGTCCGGCTGGGCGAAAAGCGCGTGCTGTTGATCATCGTCACGCCCGAAGGCGACGTCCAGAACCGCATCCTTGCCACCGAGCAGGCCTATACCCAGGCCCAGTTGATCGAAGCCGCCAATGTCCTCAACGAGCATTTCGCCGGGCTGGCGTTTGACGAGGCGCGGATCCGGCTCCAGGGCGAACTGGCCGCGCTCTCAAGCGACATTTCGCAGCTGATGCAGGCGGCGGTCACCGCCGGCAGCGAGGCTTATGCCGAGAGCGACCCGATGGTGATTTCAGGCGAGCGCAACCTGCTTGGCGTCAACGAGCTCTCGGCGGATCTTTCTCGCCTGCGCCGCATGTTCGACATGTTCGAGAGCCGCACCCAGCTGGTTCGTCTGCTCGATACCTCGATCGGAGCGGCCGGCGTGCAGATCTATATCGGCGGCGAATCGCAGCTGGTGCCGGTCGACGAGATGAGCCTGGTGGTCTCGCCCTACAGCGTCGACGGCAAGGTGGTCGGCACGCTGGGCGTGATCGGGCCGATGCGAATGGCTTACGAGCGGGTGATCCCGATCGTCGACATCACCGCGCGACTGCTCTCGAGCGCACTCAGCCACAACTAGCTTGGCGGCGCTGCCGCCGGAGGGCTTGCATGAAGAAGCGTTCGCGCTCGTCGGCGCAGATCGCCCTGGTGCTGATTGGAGTGGGCGGCACGCTCGCCGGTTGTTCGCAGCAGACCCCCCAGGAAGTCACGCGCGACCGCTACGCCACGCTCGAGGACTGCGCCGCCGACTGGGGCCGGCCCGAGGCCTGCGACGCCGACAAGGCCAGCGCGCCGCGCGCGGGTGGAATGCCCTTCTTTCTCGGCCCGATGTATCCGTTCGGTTTCCGTGGCAACGCTCAGGCGGCGGCCTGGGGCGAGGCACATCGCCTTGGCCGCACGCCCGCGCCGGGCGTGATGCCGGCGGATCGCTCGATCGGCCGCACGCCGTCCATGACCCAGCGTGGCGGATTCGGCTCGAGCGGCTCGCGCTTCTCGGCGGGCGGCTGATGGAGCGCGTATTGCTCTCGCCGCGGCCGGACTGGCAGGCCGGGATGGAGGCGATCGGCTTCTCCTACCACTCGATCGACGGCGTCTACTGGGACGAGAGCCGCGCCTATCGCTTCACCGAGGCGCAGATCGACGAACTGGAAGCCGCCAGCGCCGAGTTGCACGAGCTCGCGCTCAAGGCCGCTGAGCATGTCGTGCGGCGTGGGCGCTGGCAGGAGTTTGCGATTCCGCCCGAGTGGGCGCCGGTGGTCGAGGCGAGTTGGCGCGCTCATCAGGTCGGCGAGGTCGCCGGCTTTTCACTCTACGGCCGGATGGATCTCTCGTACGACGGTGCCCACCCGCCCAAGCTGCTCGAGTACAACGCCGATACCCCCACCGCCGTGCTCGAGGCGAGCGTGGCGCAATGGCAGTGGTTGCAGGCCTTGCGGCCGCGGCTCGAACCGCAGGCCGACCAGTTCAACTCGATCCATGAAAAGCTGATCGAAGCCTGGGCCCGACTCAAGTCACGCGCGGGTGCGAGCCGGCTGCACTTTGCCGCGGTCGCCGAGAGCGAAGAGGATTGGGGCAATCTCGAGTATCTGCGCGACACCGCGATTCAGGCCGGGTGGAAGACCATCGCCTTGCCGATCGAGCGGATCGGCTTTAACGGCCGCGATTTTGTCGACGAATTCAATGTTCCGATCGAGGCGCTCTTCAAGCTCTATCCCTGGGAATGGCTGGTGCGCGAGGCTTTTGGCGCGCCGCTGCGCACAAGCCCGATGCAGGTGATCGAACCCGCCTGGCGCATGCTGCTCGCCAACAAGGCGCTGCTGGTGGTGATGTGGGAGTTGTTCCCCGGCCACCCCAATCTGCTGCCGGCTTTTTTCGAAGCGGCACCGCTGGGCGATCGCTATGTGAAGAAGCCCAAGCTCGCGCGCGAAGGCGCCAATGTCGAGATCGTCGATGGCGCCCGCCGCGAAGCCGCCGCCGGGCCTTACGGCGCCGAAGGCTGGGTCTATCAGGCGCTCGCGCCGCTGCCGCGCTTCGGCGCGGACCACACCGTGATCGGCAGCTGGTTGATCGATGGCGTTCCCGCCGGCATCGGCCTGCGCGAAGACGCATCCAGCATCACCTGCAATACCAGCCGCTTCGTGCCGCACTACTTTGTTTGAGGACAGGATGAAAATCACCGCGATGGATTCGCTCGCCGGCCTGCCGGCCTTTGCCCTGTACTTCGGCCTGGCGCTGGTCCTGCTGGCGGCTTTTCTGACGATCTATGTCCGTCTGACGCCTTACCGCGAAATCGAACTGATCCGCGGCGGCAATGTGGCTGCGGCGGCGAGCCTGGGCGGCGCCTTGATCGGTTTTGCCTTGCCGCTCGCCAGCAGCATCGCCAACAGCGTTTCGCTCGTCGACATGCTGATCTGGGCGGTGGTGGCGCTGGCGGTCCAGCTCTTGGCTTACCTCGCGGCGCGGCTGCTGGTGCCCGCGATCGCTGCCAATGTGAGCGACGGTCAGCTCGCCAGCGGTGTATTTCTGGGCGCGGTGGCGGTGGCTCTGGGAATTCTCAACGCCGCGGCGATGACGTATTGATCCCGCCGGCGAGCGCGGCGCCAACCAGCTCGAGCAAGGCCGCCTGCTCGCGGACCGGGGCAAACAGGGGCGCTCGTTGCACGCAGGCCTGGCGCAGCGTTTCAAGGAAAGCCGGCTCGGTTTCGGCCCGTTGCAGCAGCCGGGCGCAGGCGGCATCGTCGCCGACCGGGAACAGGCCGGGATAGCCGCGTCCCAGCATGCCGACATTGCCATCGCAGTCCGAAGCAATGACCGGCGTGTGAGCCGTGATCGCTTCGAGAATGACCTGAGCTCCGCCCTCCATTTTTGAGGCATGCAGCAGAACCTGGCAACGCCGCATCAGCTGGCGCGCCTGCGCCCGGCTTTGCGCGCCCAGCCAGCGGTAACGCGGTGCCAACTCGGCGGTGGCCGTGCGGGCGGCGGTGGCCAGCTCGGCGTCGAGCACGCTGCCGGCGTGCAAGAGGTGAATCCGCGATGGCGCTGGCAGGCGGCGCGCGGCGCGGATCACGGTGAGCGGGTCTTTCTCGTCACGCAGATGGCCGACCACCGCAACCTCGAAGCTGTTGGCGCGGTGCTCGCCGGGCTTGAGCGAGTGGGTCGACTGGAAAATCACGCGGGTCTTGGCGCGGAATTCGGCCGGGACGGCTTGCGGGCCAAGCTCTTGTAGAACGACCAGGTGAGTGGCCAGCGCGAGCGAGCGCTGCGCGTCAGGATCGCTCTTGATGTCGCGATAGAGATCGGTCCCGGTCAGCACCACGCACAGCGGACGGTTGGGGTGGGCGGCGGCGAAGGCGTGAATCGAGGGCGCCGATCGGCGCGCGTGCAAAGCAATCATCAGGTCAGCGCGAAGCCCGTCCCATTCGGTCGCCAGCCGCAGGCGCGCAGTGCCGCGCAGAAAATGCTGCCAGCGCGCGGCGGTATGCCAGTTGCCATTGTTGGCAAGCGCGCCGTACGGGGTGATGAGACAGATTAGCGGGCGGGCAGTGGGGGGCATGGCAGTTCGGTCGGCTAGC
>JAVVWR010000092.1:0-6628 GCA_036652035.1 Burkholderiaceae bacterium
ATTTCTTTTACCCGATGCGAAACCGAAGTTCCAGCCGGATTTCGGCGCGAGTTGATGGATTCGAGTGTTTCGCGAATTTCGGTGGCGGGTGGGTGACGCGGCAGTTGGTCCTAACGGGTGTCCCAGCCGCCGTGGCGCGCGGGTCTTGTTGATCGACCGTTTGCTCGAAGCGGGACCTGGGGTTTGAGTCCGGGTTTGCGCGGGTGGCGGCGAAGTCCTTCATGGCCGGTTCGACCTAATACTGGATGCTGGATGTGTCCAGGCTTGGTCGAGTCCCGATCTGTGTTCTTGATCAAAGACGAGCTGTCTGGATGGCTGGGATGCGTCAGTGGGTGCGAGCCAACGCCAGCGCGTGCGGTGGCGCTGATCGAGGCTCCGCTAGAATTCTTGTTCTATCGCGGCGCTTGCCGCTCGAGTGGCGCCGGCCTGCTGGCGCCCCGCCTTCGCCTTTAACTGCCCCGGGGTCGGCTCATGGCCCCGCCTCTCCATGACTCCTGTTCGCACCCGCATCGCCCCCAGCCCCACCGGCATGCTGCACCTCGGCACTGCGCGCACCGCGCTCTATTGCTGGGCGCATGCACGACACCATGGCGGCACCTTTGTTCTGCGTATCGAAGACACCGATCGTGAGCGCTCGACCGCTGAAGCGACCCAGGTGATTCTTGATTCGATGGCCTGGCTCGATCTCGATTACGACGAAGGCCCGATCTACCAAATGGATCGCCTGGCCCGTTATCAAGAATTGGTTGCCCAGATGCTGGCTGACGGCCACGCGTACCCGTGTTACGCCAGCCGCGAGGAACTCGACGCGATGCGCGAGCAACAGCGCGCCCATGGCGAGAAGCCGCGCTACGACGGCCGCTGGCGGCCCGAGAATGCGGCCGGCCGCGCCGTGCCCGAGGGTGTGGTGCCGGTGATCCGTTTTCGCAATCCGGACCACGGCGAAGTCAGTTGGCAGGACGCGGTCTACGGTTTGATCACGATTGGCAACAGCGAACTCGATGACCTCGTGATCATGCGCGGCGATGGCGTGCCGACCTACAACTTCGCGGTGGTGGTCGACGACATCGACATGGCGATCAGCCACGTGATTCGCGGCGCTGACCACATCAACAACACGCCGCGCCAGATCAACATGTACCGCGCGCTGGGCGCGACGGTGCCGGTGTTCGCCCACTTGCCGCTGATTCATGGCCCGGACGGCGAGAAGCTCTCCAAGCGCCACGGCGCGGTGAGCGTGATGGCGTATGCCGAGCAGGGCTACCTGCCCGAGGCTTTGTTCAACTATCTGGCCCGCCTGGGCTGGGGTCATGGCGATGCCGAAAAGTTCTCGCGCGAGCAAATGGCCGAGTGGTTCGAGCTGGGCAATGTCAGTCGCGCCCCGTCGCAGTTCAGCCCCGAGAAGCTTTTGTGGCTCAACCACGAATACATGAAGCAAGCCGACGACGGCCGATTGGCTTCGCTGGTCGCGCCGCGCATCGAAACGCGCGGCGGCAAGATCGAGGGCGGTCCCGAGCTGGTTCGCGTAGTGGCCCTGCTCAAGGACCGTGCACGCACCCTGGAAGAACTGGCCGATGCCGCGATGCTCTTCTACGGCCCGGTCGAGCGCGACTCCGCCCTGGTGGCGCAGCATCTCGACGGCGTGGGCGCCGAAGCGGTCAAGCTCTTTGCTCAACGTGCGGCCGACATCGCCTGGGAGCGTGGCGCGATCTCGCTCGCGATCAAGGCGGTGGTGGGCGAACTCAAGATCAAGATGCCGCAGATCGCGATTCCCTTGCGTGTGGTGGTGACCGGCCGAACTCAGACCCCGGCGATCGATGCCACGCTCGAGCTGGTTGGCCGCGAGGCGGTTCTGGCTCGGATAGAATCCGTTCTATCAGCGGCTGCGTGAGTGCTGTTGGCGAAACCCCTGGACCAGCCGATTTGAGGGCCGAGAAAGAAATCGCTATAATGCGTAGCTTGTGTTGGGGGTATAGCTCAGCTGGGAGAGCGCTTGCATGGCATGCAAGAGGTCAACGGTTCGATCCCGTTTACCTCCACCAATAAAATTAGGCCGGCAGTGAAAACTGTCAGCGACCGAAAGGTCCCCATCGTCTAGAGGCCTAGGACACTACCCTTTCACGGTAGGTACCGGGGTTCGAATCCCCGTGGGGACGCCAGTAAGACTAAAGCCCGCCGACGGCAGTAAATCGCGGGCTTTGTAGTTTCAATGCGGTTTAAAGTGGTTGTGATGCGCAAAACGCGTTTCAAAAAAGCCGCTATAATGCGTAGCTTGTGTTGGGGGTATAGCTCAGCTGGGAGAGCGCTTGCATGGCATGCAAGAGGTCAACGGTTCGATCCCGTTTACCTCCACCAATAAAATTAGGCCGGCAGTGAAAACTGTCAGCGACCGAAAGGTCCCCATCGTCTAGAGGCCTAGGACACTACCCTTTCACGGTAGGTACCGGGGTTCGAATCCCCGTGGGGACGCCAGCAAAACCAAAACCCGCCGATGGCAACATCGAGCGGGTTTTGTCTTTTTGGCTTGGCCGCGTGATCGAGCCAATGTGCCACTGGCGATTACCGGGCTGCGTTGCGTGCTTGGTAAGCCTGCGTGAGCCGTTCTTCGGCGGCCGCTACCGCCTCAGCCAGAGATTTCTGCCGGGCTTCAAACGCGGGTGACACGCGGGTGCCGCCACCGGCCAGGCCGATTCGCTCGCCCGGCAGAGTTTCCCGGCCATCGGCCTGTCGTTGTTTGGCGTCTTCCAAGGCTTGAGTTGCGGCAATGACTTCGTCGTGCGCAGTGTCGAACGCGTTGGCCGCACTGCTGCTGCTTGAGTTGCGTTCGATTGCGCTGGGCTTGGCGGGGGACGGAATCACGTTGACGTTTCGCCCGGGCTCGCGTGATTCCAGGATCTTGGCGTTTGCAGGCGGTTTGTCGGTGAAACCGATCGAACCATCCGGAAGCTGCACTTTGTAAATCGTGGTTTGGGCGAAAACCGCTAGCGGCAAGCTCAGCAGGACAGAAACAAGGCGGGCGGCGTTCGAACGCATGACGTTTTCCCGATCAAAGTGGCAGCGAATTGGATTCAAGCTACACCATGCGGCGGCGGACGCCAAGGCGGAAAGCCGTTCATAGGCGGCACGGCTTTTCTGACGTGCCGGAAAGATAGAATCAGTCAAATGTCTGCGCAGTTCATCCACCTTCGCCTCCACTCCGAGTTCTCCGTCGTCGACGGCATTGTTCGTCTCGACGACGCGGTGAAGCTCGCCCGCACCGACGGCCAGGGCGCGTTGGCGCTCACCGACAGCGCCAACATCTTTGGCGCGATCCGTTTCTATAAGGCGGCGCGCGGCAAGGGGGTCAAGCCCATCGTCGGCTGCGATCTCTGGATCACCAACGACGCCGACCGCGACAACCCGTATCGCCTGCTGGTGCTGGTGCAGGATCGCGCGGGCTACCACTCGCTGTGCGAGCTTCTGACCCGGGCCTGGCTGGAGAACCAGCACAAGAACCGGGGCGAAGTTCGCGCCGAGTGGCTCGAAGGTGAGCTCAACCGTGGCTTGATCGCGCTCTCGGGCGGATCGACGGGCGAAATCGCGATGCAAATCGCCGCCGGCCAGGCCGATGCGGCCAAGGCCACGGCTCAACGCCTGGCTGCCGCATTCCCGGGCCGCTTCTATCTTGAGCTTCAACGCGCCGGCCGCCCGGGCGACGAAGCGGCGTGCCGCGCCGCCATGGCGCTGGCGATCGAGCTGTCCTTGCCCGTGGTGGCGACGCACCCGGTGCAGTTTCTTGCGCCCGAGGATTTCACCGCGCACGAAGCGCGGGTCTGCATCGCCGAGGGTTACACGCTGTCGGACCCGCGCCGCCCCAAGCGATTCACCGCGGAGCAATACCTCAAGACCCAGGCCGAGATGGCCGAGTTGTTCGCCGACGTGCCGGTGGCGCTCGCCAACTCGGTCGAGATCGCCAAGCGCTGCAACCTTGATCTGGTCTTGGGCAAGCCGCAGTTGCCGCTGTTTCCCACGCCCGATGGCATCGGGCTCGACGAATACGCCAAACAGATCTCGTACGAAGGTCTAGAGAAGCGCTTGAAGGCGCTTTACCCCGACGACGCCAAGCGCGAAGAAGCGCGTCCGCGCTACAACGCGCGACTCGACATGGAGCTGGGCATCATCGCCAAGATGGGATTCCCGGGCTACTTCCTGATCGTGGCGGACTTCATCAACTGGGCCAAGAGCAACAACATCCCGGTCGGCCCCGGCCGGGGTTCGGGCGCGGGCTCGCTGGTGGCCTACAGCCTGGGCATTACCGACCTCGACCCGCTCAAATACGACTTGCTGTTCGAGCGCTTCCTGAACCCGGAGCGTGTGTCGATGCCTGACTTTGACATCGACTTCTGCCAGGACAACCGCGACAAGGTGATTGACTACGTCAAGCGCACCTACGGCCACGCCGCGGTGAGCCAGATCGCCACCTTCGGCACCTTGGGCGCCAAGGCCGTGGTGCGCGATGCCGGCCGCGTGCTCGACATGCCTTACACCAAGTGCGACCAGCTCTCGAAGCTGATCCCGCACAACCCGGCCGACCCCTGGTCGCTGGACCGCGCCTTGAAGGAAGAGCCGGCCTTTGCCGACGCGGTTAACGCCGACGAAGAAGTTCAGCAGTTGATCGAGCTGGCGCGGCCGCTCGAAGGTCTCACCCGCAACGTCGGCATGCACGCGGGCGGCGTGTTGATCGCGCCCGGCAAGCTGACCGACTTCTGCCCGCTGTACTCGGCGGGCGGCGCGGCCGAGAACGTCATCAGCCAGTACGACAAGGACGACGTCGAAGCCGTCGGCCTGGTGAAGTTCGACTTCCTTGGCCTGACCACGCTCACCATTTTGGCGATCACGCTCGAGTACGTGCGGCAGTTGAATCCGGGGATCGAGATCGATCTCGACCACCTGCCGCTCACCGACGCCAAGAGCTACGAGATTTTCAAGAGCGCCAACACGGCGGCGATTTTCCAGTTTGAATCGCGCGGCATGCGCGAACTGTTGAAGCGCGCCAAGCCCGACCGCCTGGAAGACCTGATCGCGCTTAACGCGCTCTACCGCCCGGGCCCGATGGATCTGATTCCGGATTACATCGAGCGCAAGCACGGGCGGCAGAAGGTCGAATACCTTGACCCGCGCATGGAAGACATCCTGGGCGAGACCTACGGCATCATGGTCTACCAGGAGCAGGTGATGCGGATCGCCCAGGTCATCGGCGGCTACTCGCTCGGTGGCGCCGACCTGCTGCGGCGGGCGATGGGCAAGAAGAAGGCCGAGGAGATGGCCGAGCACCGCAGCATCTTTGTTGCCGGTGCGGCCAAGGACGGCGTGCCCGAGAGCACCTCGACCGAACTCTTCGACATCATGGAGAAGTTCGCGGGCTACGGCTTCAACAAGAGCCACTCGGCCGCCTACGCCTACATCGCCTTCCAGACCGCGTATTTCAAGGCGCACCACGTGGCCGCCTTCATGGCCGCCAACATGTGCGCGGTGATGGACGCCACCGACAAGCTGCAGGCCTTGATCGAAGACAGCAAGGACAACGGCCTCAAGATTCTGCCGCCCGACATCAACGCCGGTTGCTGGCGCTTTGCCCCGGTGGATGAAAAGACCATCCGTTACGGTCTGGGTGGGGTCAAGGGCACCGGCCAGAACGCGATCGACGCGATCGTCGCCGAACGTAAAGCCAACGGCCCCTTTGAGGACATCTTTGATCTCGCGTTGCGGGTCGACAAGCAGCTGGCCAACCGCCGCGTGATCGAGGCCCTGGTCAAATCCGGCGCGTTCGACGCGCTCGACGATGACCGCGCCAAACTGTTGGCGAGCGTGGGCCGGGCGATCGAAGCGGCCGACAACGCCGCCGCCAGCGCGAATCAAGAAAGTCTCTTCTCCGCGCCCGGCGAGACCGAGCGCATCGTCGAATACGTCAAGACCCGGCGCTGGAGCGAGCGAGAAAAGTTATCCAACGAAAAGGCCGCTCTCGGCTTCTACCTGTCGGGCCACTTGTTCACCGAGTTCCGCGAAGAAGCGCGCCGCTTGGCACCGACCCGGCTGGCCGATGTGAAGGCCGGGCGCGACAGCGTGCGCCTGACCGGCATCGTCGTCAGCGTGCGCCAGCAGCAGACCCGCCGCGGCCGCATGGGCGTTCTCACCATTGATGACGGCAGTGCCCAGCTCGAATTGATGATTTACTCGGAAGTCTTCGACCGGCGCCGTGCCCTGCTCAAGGAAGACGAGCTGGTGTTTGTCAGCGGCAAGGTGCGTTTTGACGAATTCAGCCAGCGCATGTCGGTCTCGGCCGAAGACGTGATGGACATGGCCACGGCGCGGGCCAACTCGCAAGCGATCCTTGCCATCGAGTTCGAGGGCGCGGCCGATCTGGCCCAGCTCAAGACGACGCTCGAGCCTTACAAGGCCAATGGCGCGGGCGGCTGCCGGATGGTGATGAGCGTCGCCAACGACAAGGCCGAGGCTGATCTGCTGCTGCCCGACGCCTGGCGGGTCAAGGGCGATCAGTCGCTGGTCGAAGAGCTGCGCCACGTGCCGCAAGTGCGCGCAGCCAACTACCGCTACACCTGATCAGTCGCGGTCGGGGCGGTCGAGGCCG
>JAVVWR010000093.1:0-2168 GCA_036652035.1 Burkholderiaceae bacterium
TGTGGCCCCTCGTGCCGTGCGACACGATCTAGGTCAAGCAGCCGCGCTGCACGCCACCTCGGTTTCGGGGGCCGGGCGCAGAATGATTCCACGATCATCAACCAAGGAGTGCTTCCATGAGTGAGTTCGGAACGGACCGGCTTCGTACTGTAGCCATGGTGGGCCACGGCGCCTGCGGCAAGACGACCCTGGCCGAGGCCTTGTTGGCCAAGAGCGGCATGATCGCCGCGCCTGGCAACGTGGAGAAGGGAAGCACGGTGTGCGACTCCGATCCCCTGGAGAAAACCTACCAGCACTCCTTGCGCTCCGCGGTGATCCACCTCAACCACAAGACGCCCGATGGCGCGCCGGTGCGGGTGCATCTGATCGACACCCCGGGCTATCCGGATTTCATGGGCCAGGCCATTGGCGCGCTCGACGCGGTCGAGACTGTCGCGGTGGTGGTCAACGCCGCCAACGGCGTTGAGCTGGTCACCCGCCGCATGATGGACTGGGCGCGCGAGCGCAACCTCTGCCGCCTCATTGTCGTCAACAAGATCGATCTCGAAAATCTCGATCTCGAGCGCACGCTGGCCGAACTGCAAGAGGCCTTTGGCGCCGCCGTGCTGCCGATCAATCTGCCGGCCGAAGGCGGCCGCCGCGTGATCGATTGCTTTGACAAGGACGAGGGCACGGCCGACTTCCTGTCGGTAGCCGACGTTCATCGCCAGGTGATGGAGCAAGTGGTTGAAGTCGACGACGCCGCGATGGAGAAATACCTCGAGGAAGGCGCGGTCGATCCCACCAGCTTGCACGCCCCGCTCGAAAAGGCGTTGCGCGAAGGTCACATCATTCCGGTGTGTTTTACCTCGGCGCGCACCGGCGCCGGCATCGACGATCTGCTCAATGTCTTCGCCCGTCATCTGCCCAACCCGGCCGAAGGCAATCCGCCGCTTTTTTTCAAGAACGACGGCGAGGGATTCCGCTCCGAACCCGATGCCAGCAAACACGTTCTGGCCCATGTGTTCAAGGTGGTCAACGACCCCTACATCGGCAAGGTCGGCATCTTCCGCGTCCACCAGGGCCGGATCAC
Organism: Burkholderiaceae bacterium; assembly: GCA_036652035.1. Lineage (GTDB taxonomy): Bacteria > Pseudomonadota > Gammaproteobacteria > Burkholderiales > Burkholderiaceae_F > JAEZVV01. The sequence goes on from JAVVWR010000093.1 coordinate 1,073, forward strand.
CAAGGACACCCAGCTTTTTGTCGGCGAGAGCAAGAAGTCGTTCAAGGTGGGTCACCCCTTGATGCTGCAAGGCAAGGAAACGGTCGAAGTGGCCGAGCTGGTGCCGGGTGATATCGGCGCGGTGGCCAAGGTTGATGAGATCGTCTTTGACTGCGTGCTGCACGACTCGCATGAGGAAGACTCGATCCGCATGAAGCCGCTCGAATTTCCCAGGCCGATGTTCGGCCTGGCGATCACGCCCTCGCGCCGTGGCGACGAGGGGCGCCTGTCCGAAGTGCTCAACAAGATGGCCGCCGAGGACCCGACGCTCGCGATCGAGCACGATGCGGTTCTCAACGAGACCGTGATCCGCGGCCTGTCCGACCTGCACCTGCGCTCGGTGCTCGAGCGCATGGCGACGCAGATGAAGCTCGAGGTCAGCACTCGCGCGCCGCGAGTGCCGTATCGCGAGACCATCGCCAGCGGCGCCGAAGGCCACGCCCGCCACAAGAAGCAGACCGGCGGCGCGGGCCAGTTCGGTGAGGTCTTCCTGCGCATCGAACCCCTGCCGCGCGGCAGCGGTTTTGAATTCGTCGATCAGGTCAAGGGCGGCGTGATTCCCTACAACCTGATTCCTGCTGTCGAGAAAGGCGTGCGCGAAGTGCTGAGCACGGGCTTTGTCGCGGGCTACCCCTTGCAGGACTTGCGGGTCGTGGTCTGCGACGGCAAGCATCACCCGGTCGATAGCAAGGAAGTGGCGTTCGTCTCGGCCGGTCGCAAGGCGATGGCCGACGCGCTGGCCAAGGCCAGGCCGGTCGTGCTCGAGCCGATCGTGACGGTCGAGATCGTGGCGCCGGACTCGGCGATGGGCGATATCGCGGGTGATCTGTCCGCGCGCCGTGGCCAGGTGAGCGGCACCAGCAACCTGGCGGGCGGGATGATGGTGATCACTGGCACCGTTCCCCTGGCCGAACTCGAGGGTTACGCCGGGCGGCTCAAGGCCATGACCCAGGGCGCGGGCAGCTACTCGATGGAGTTGGCGGTCTACGAGCAGGTGCCGCCGCAAAAGCAGTTGGAGCTGGCGGCCAACTTCAAGCGCAAGGAAGACGAGGATTGA
>JAVVWR010000093.1:2268-6127 GCA_036652035.1 Burkholderiaceae bacterium
GCGAGCTGCTGCGTCCCCGGCAGGGCCGAGGAAAAGTTCTCAAATGGGGGTGTCGTCGGCTCGCGCCGCCGTTGTCGCGGCCGGGGCTTCGTAAGATGGCTGTCCGCCGTGCGTGTGGGCGGAGGGTCTGTCCTTCAAAGGGAGCTTCTTATGCGACAAGTACTTGGGACGATGGCAATCTCGGTTCTTTTGCTGGGCGCTTGCGCGGCTCCCAGCGGTGGTGGGGTCGGCGAAACCGAAATCCGGCGCGGTGTGGTCGAGCAGATCACGCCGGTTCAGATCGATTCCAATCATCAAACGGGGCTGGGGGCGGTGGTTGGCAGCGTCGTTGGTCTGGGGGTCGGCAGCCTGATCGGTGCGGGCACCGGGCGCGATGTGGCGATGGTGCTGGGTGCGCTGGGCGGTGGTCTGGCCGGCAATGAGGTGCAAAAGCGCCGCGATCAGCCGCTCGCCGGCGAGCAGGTTCTGGTCCGGATGCAAAACGGTGTCCTGGTGTCGGTCACTCAAGCCAATCGTGGCGTTCTGCGCGTCGGGCAAGCGGTTTACGTGGAAGGCAATGGCGAGGGTGCGCGGGTCGTTCCGCGCTAGACCGCAGGCTTGACCCGGCCCGGAGCGCGTGGCGCTGGCTTGCGGCTCCGGGTCTTCCCTTTGTGGTGGGCCCGAGCGGCAGGACGCGAATCCTGCCGAGCCCGGGGGATGGTCCGGGTCTTGATCGTGCTTGACTCTTCGATCCACGTCCTTGCCTCCGAAAACGGGGCGCGTGCGCCTTATAATTCAGCCAGTTACAGCGTTCGAGGGTCGAAATGCCGATCTACGCCTATAAGTGCTCGTCCTGCGGGCACGAAAAAGACGTGCTTCAAAAGATGTCCGATTCCCCGCTTTCCACCTGCCCTGCGTGCGGCGCGGAGAGCTTTTCCAAGCAACTGACCGCGGCCGGTTTCCAACTCAAGGGATCGGGCTGGTACGCCACCGACTTCAAGGGTGGAGGCTCGGTCGCCAGCAAGCCCGCCGAAGTGGCGCCGCCATCGCCCGCTTGCGGCACGGGCGCCTGCCCCGCCTGCAAGTGAGTCGCCAGGCTCTGGAATCCAGCCGCGGGTCGCCCGCGGCTTTTTGCTTTTACTGAGAACCATGTTCAAGAAATTCCTGATCGCCGGCTTGCTGATCTGGTTGCCGCTTGCGGTCACCGTCTGGGTGTTGAACGCGATTGTTTCGATGACGGACCAGGTGCTCCTGCTGCTGCCCGAGCCCTGGCGCCCCGATGCCCTGCTCGGCGTTCACGTGCCGGGCTTGGGCGTGGTGGCCTCGCTCGCGATCCTGCTGTCGACCGGCGTGCTGGTAGCCAACATCATCGGCCAGCGCATGGTGCGGTGGTGGGAGGGTCTGCTCAACCGCATCCCCATCGTCCGTTCGATCTACTCGGGCGTGAAGCAGGTCTCAGATACCCTGCTCTCGCAGCAGGGACAGAGCTTCCGCAAGGTGGTCTTGGTGGAGTTTCCGCAACGCGGCCAATGGACCGTCGGGTTCGTGGTGGGTGATCCTGGCGCTCGCCTGTCCGATCAATTGCCGGGCGAGCACGTCACGGTCTACGTCCCGACCGCGCCCAACCCCACCTCCGGCTACGTGATCATGGTTCGCCCGGAGGAGGTGCGAGAACTCGATATCAGCGTTGATGACGCCTTCCGCTTCCACGTCTCGCTGGGGGTGGTGGTGCCGCCCGCGGTGCGCGCCGGCAAGGCCTCGGCGCTGACGGCGCCGGCGGCGCCCGCAGCCTGAGCCCTGTAATATCGCAGCTGCCATGAAGACGTGTCTGCACCTCTCGCCGCTAGCCGCGCCGCGCGCGCAGGCGCTGGTTCGTCCGTCGGCGCAGCGCAACGACCGAAACCGCTAGGGTCGGGCGCTTGGCAGCGTCCGGCCCTACGCCTCATCGCCGGCCGATTGCTGGTCGCGGCTGGCGCGCCGCTTGCAGAACACCCATTGCCCATTCGCTGCCGCGTAAGCGACAGCCTCCTGATCCGGAGCCTCTCATGCGTACCGAATATGCCGGCCTGGTGGACGACAAGTTCATCGGTCAGACCGTCACCCTCTTTGGCTGGGCCCATCGTCGCCGCGACCACGGCGGTGTGATCTTCATCGACCTGCGCGACCGTGAAGGTCTGGTGCAGGTGGTGTGCGACCCCGACCGCGCCGCCGTTTTCGGCAATGCCGAAAAGGTCCGCAACGAGTTCTGCCTGAAGGTGGTGGGTCTGGTGCGCGCTCGCCCCGAGGGCACCAAGAACGCCAATCTGGTCTCGGGCGGCATCGAAGTGCTGGCGACCGAGCTTGAGATCCTCAACGCCTCGGTCACGCCGCCGTTCCAGCTCGACGACGAGAACCTGTCGGAAACCACCCGTCTGACCCACCGCGTGCTCGACCTGCGTCGTCTGCCGATGCAGAAGAACATGATGCTGCGTTACAAAACCGCGATGGCGGTGCGCAAGTATCTCGACGGCCGCGGCTTTATCGACATCGAAACGCCGATGCTCACCAAGAGCACGCCCGAAGGCGCGCGTGACTACCTCGTGCCCTCGCGTGTGCACGACGGCCAGTTCTTCGCTCTGCCGCAGTCGCCGCAGCTCTTCAAGCAACTGCTGATGGTGGCGGGCTTTGACCGCTACTACCAGATCGTCAAGTGCTTCCGCGACGAAGACCTGCGCGCCGACCGCCAGCCCGAGTTCACCCAGATCGATATCGAGACTTCTTTCCTGGGCGAGATCGAGATCCGCGCCATCATGGAAAACATGATCCGCACGGTCTTCAAGGAAGTGCTGGCGGTGGATCTGGGCGACGCTTTCCCGGTCATGCCCTACTCGGAAGCGATGGCACGTTTCGGCTCGGACAAGCCCGACCTGCGCGTCAAGCTCGAGCTGGTCGAACTCACCGACCTGATGGCCGCGGTCGACTTCAAGGTATTCAAGGCCGCGGCTGACATGGCCGACGGCAAGGTCACCGCGCTGCGCGTTCCGCACGGCGCCGAGATGCCGCGCTCCGAGATCGACGCCTACACCGAGTTCGTCAAGATCTACGGCGCCAAGGGCCTCGCCTACATCAAGGTCAACGAAAAGGCCAAGGGCCGCGACGGCCTGCAAAGCCCGATCGTCAAGAACATCTCCGACGAGATCCTCACCCAGATCCTCGAGCGCACCGGCGCGCAGGACGGCGACGTGATCTTCTTTGGCGCCGACCGCGCCAAGGTGGTGTTCGACTCGCTCGGCGCGCTGCGCACCAAGATCGGCCACAGCGAGTTCGGCCGTTCGCACGGTCTGTCGGAAAAGGGTTGGAAGCCGCTGTGGGTGACCGACTTCCCGATGTTCGAGTACGACGAAGACGGTCAGCGCTGGGTTGCCTGCCACCACCCCTTCACCAGCCCGAAGGACGAGCACCTCGACTACCTCGAGACCGATCCTGGCAAGTGCCTGGCCAAGGCCTACGACCTCGCCTTGAACGGCTGGGAAATCGGTGGCGGCTCGGTGCGTATCCACCGCGAAGACGTGCAGAGCAAGGTCTTCCGCGCCTTGAAGATCAATGCCGAGGAAGCGCAGGAAAAATTCGGCTTCCTGCTCGACGCCCTGCAGTACGGCGCGCCCCCGCACGGCGGCATGGCTTTCGGCCTCGACCGCATCGTCACCATGATGACGGGCGCCGAGTCGATCCGTGACGTGATTGCCTTCCCGAAGACCCAGCGCGCCCAGTGCCTGCTCACCCACGCGCCCTCGCCCGTGGACGAGAAGCAGCTGCGCGAGCTGCACATCAAGCTGCGCAACGACGCCAAGCTGACCCAGCCGTAAACGTTGCAGCAGCACACGAAAGGGCGCCTTCGGGC
>JAVVWR010000094.1:0-3498 GCA_036652035.1 Burkholderiaceae bacterium
CTACGACAAACCCCGCGCGATGATCATCTTCTGGACCTCGCTCGTGCCCTCGTAGATCTGGCACACCCGCACGTCGCGGTAGATGCGCTCGACCGGGAAGTCGCTCATGTAGCCGCTGCCGCCGTGGATCTGGATCGCGTTGGAGCACACCCGCTCGGCCATCTCGCTGGCAAACAGCTTGGCCATGCAGGCTTGGGTGAGACAGGGCTCACCCGCGTCCTTGAGGGCGGCGGCGTGATGCACCAGCTGGCGCGCCGCTTCGATCTGGGTGGCCATCTCGGCGAGCTGGAAGCTGATCGCCTGGTGGCCTGCGATCGGCTGGCCGAAGGTGATGCGTTCCTGGGCGTACTTCTGCGCGGCTTCGAGGGCGGCGCGGGCCATGCCGATCGCCTGCGCGGCAATGCCGATGCGGCCCGCTTCCAGGCTCGACAGCGCGATCTTGTAGCCCTCGCCCGGCTGGCCGATCAGGTTGGCGGCGGGTACTCGAACCCGGTCGAACACGATCTGCGCGGTGTCGCTCGAATGCTGACCCATCTTGGCTTCGATCCGCGCCACGGTATAGCCCGGCGTGCGGGTGGGCAGGATGAAGGCGCTGATGCCGCGTTTGCCGGCGGCCGGGTCGGTGACGGCAAAGACGATCGCCACGTCGGCGTTTTTGCCGCTGGTGATGAACTGTTTGACGCCGTCGATCACCCAGTCGTCGCCCTCGCGCACGGCGCGGGTGCGCAGGTCGGCCGCGTCGCTGCCGGCTTGCGGCTCGGTCAGGCAGAAGCAGCCCAGCCATTGGCCCGACGCAAGCGGCCGCAGCCATTGTTCTTTCTGCGCGTCGCTCGCGTAGCGCAGCAGGATCGCGCACACCGGCGAGTTGTTCACGCTGATCACCGTGCTGGTGCCGCCGTCGCCGGCGGCGATCTCTTCGAGCGCCACCGCGATCGCGGTGGTGTCCATGCCGGCGCCGCCCCATGGCTCCGGAACGGCAATGCCAAACAGCCCCATCGCCGCCAGCTCTTTGATCTGCGCGGCGGGAAAGTGGTGCTCGCGGTCCCACTGCGCAGCAAAGGGAATCAGGCGCTCGGCGGCGAACTCGCGCAGCGCCTCCCGCAAGAGCCGGTGCTCTTCCTTGAGCATGGCGTCAGTCGAACCGAAGAAGGTAGAAGCGCCGCTCGATCGCCAGACCGACCACCGCGCCGGCGAGCAGCGCCGCGATCAGCAGTGGTCCGCCACCGATGATGGCCGAGAGCGCGGCGACATTGATGAAGGTGCCCCATGCGCCTGCGACCGGCGCCCAGATCGCGGTGACAAAGCCGGCAAAGCTCAGCCAGACCAGTCCTGCGATCAGCAGCGCACGTGTGGTGGATTGGCCCAGGTTGATCTGTTTGCGGCCGGCGCCCTGGTAGACCAGAACGGCGAACAAGGCGGCCATCAGCGCCGGCACGGCGACCACGATCCAGGCGGGGATCTGGACGTCGGCGGCCAGGCTGCGGGTTACGGGTTCGATCGTGCCGCCGGCCAGCAGCACGGTGATGCAGAAGACGAGGCCGGCAAATACGGTCAAGGGCATGGCGGTGTCAGGTGGGGCGGCGGGCGGTGACTTCGAGGTCGATCGTCATGCGCGGATCGAGAGGGCGACTAAAAACGGTCGCGGGTCGAGCCGTCCCGAAGTATTGCCCGAACATGGCGACGAGAGTATTGATTCGACTCCCATCGGTGAGGGAGTCGTGCCTCCGCGCCACGATTTTTCTGGGTGCTGCGATGCAGCCCGCCACGGATCACTGGCCGCGGTAACGGTTGAAGTGGGTCTCGTGGTCGTCGAGGTTCTCGCGCAGCATGTCTTCGAACTGCTTGACGAAATAGGCGAGCGCCTCGTCCTTGGCGGCGCTGAAGTGCGCCTGCGAATCGCTCTTGGTGCTGGCGACGAACGAGGCGTAGCGCGCGGCAGCGTAGGCCAGAGCGGCGGCGACTTGATCGTGCGAAGTGGTGTCGCTGTGCTGGTTGGCCAGGTGGATGAAGCTGTCGGCCATGGCGCGGAACTGCTGGTCGTGGTGCGAATTGCTCATGAACTTGCCTGACGGAAATTGGAGGGGCGGGGCCGGATCGACTGAGGTCGATGCTAGCGCTTGCCGGGTCTGCCGGTGGGCTGAACTTGGCTGGTTTCCCCGCCTGGATCAAGGGAAATCCTGCCCGAGCTTTCGGCTGCCAAGGTGGCTCGGTGTTCGTAGACTCTTCACCCCGCTCGCCACCCCGGCGGTCAAGGATATTGCATGCCTTCCTATTCCTCCCGTTTCATTCAAGCCATCGCGCGCGGCTCGCTGGTCAAGCAGATTCTGGTCGGCCTGGTCGCGGGCGTGCTCCTGACCCTGGCGTCGCCCGCCGCTGGCCAGTCGGTCGCTCTGCTGGGCACGCTCTTTATTAGCGCGCTCAAGGCGGTGGCTCCGATCCTGGTCTTTGTCCTGGTGGCGGCGTCGATCGCCAATCACAAGATCGGTGAGCGCACCCGCATCCGTCCGATCCTGGTGCTTTATGCACTCGGCACCCTGGCCGCGGCGCTGGTGGCGGTGACGATGAGTTTCGCCTTCCCCAGCTCGATCAAGCTGGTGACGCAGGCCACCGAGCTGGCCCCGCCCGGCGGCATTGGCGAAGTGCTCAAGAACCTGTTGATGAACGTGGTCGACAACCCGATCAACGCGTTGATGCAGGGCAATTACATCGGCATCCTGGCCTGGGCCGTGGCTCTGGGCCTGGCTTTGCGCCACAGCGCCGATGCCACCAAACGGATGGTGAGCGATCTGTCCTACGGGGTCGAATCGATCGTCAAGCTGGTGATCCGGCTCGCTCCGATCGGTATTTTCGGCCTGGTTGCCTCGACACTGGCGGCCACCGGTTTCGACGCGCTGTGGAGTTACGCCCGCCTGCTCGCGGTTCTGATCGGCAGCATGTTGATCGTCGCCCTGGTGCTCAACCCCTTGATCGTGGGGTGGAAGATCCGCGCCAATCCGTATCCGCTGGTCTTTACCTGCCTGCGCGAGAGCGGCATCACTGCGTTCTTCACCCGCAGCTCGGCCGCCAATATCCCGGTCAACCTTGAGCTGTGCCGCAAGCTCGGCCTGCACGAGGACACCTATTCGGTCTCGATTCCTCTGGGCGCGACCATCAACATGGCCGGTGCCGCGATCACCATTACGGTGCTGACGCTGGCCGCGGCGCAGACGCTGGGGATCGCAGTCGATCTGCCGACGGCGCTGCTGCTGAGTGTGGTGGCCTCGATCTGCGCCTGCGGTGCTTCGGGTGTGGCGGGCGGCTCGCTGCTGCTGATCCCGCTCGCCTGCGGCTTGTTCGGCATCAGCAACGACATTGCGATGCAGGTGGTGGCGGTCGGCTTCATCATTGGCGTGCTGCAGGATTCGGCTGAAACCGCACTCAACTCCTCGACCGATGTGCTCTTTACGGCGGCGGCGTGCCGCGCCGACGAGGCCAAGGGCTGATCCGTCAGCCTCGATC
>JAVVWR010000094.1:3598-6096 GCA_036652035.1 Burkholderiaceae bacterium
CGTCTCGTTGTGACGGCAGGCGCCGGAGCCGTGGCTCCGGCGCGTTCACCGCTTATTCGAAATTGCCGCGCACGATCTGCGCGCCACCGGCGACCAGGGTGCGGCCGCGGGCGATCAGGGTGTCGAGGCCGAGCGCCTGATCGAGCACGCACACGTCGGCATCGGCGCCGACCTTGAGTTCGCCCTTGGCAATGCCGACCGACTCGGCCACGTTGCGGGTGGTCATGGCGAGCGCCGCTTCGAACGGCACGCCGAGCGCCGTCAGCTTGGGCAGCAGCTTGAGGTTGCTGTCGACGTCGGCCGCGGCAATCGCCACCATTTCGCCGGCGGCGTTGAACACCGGCATGCTGCCGTTGCCGTCCGAGCTGATCGTGATGCGCGAGGCATCGACCCCGGCCGCCAGCGCGGCCGCCACGGCGTGAGCGGGCGATTCGAAAGCGCAGCTGCCGCCCGAGGTGATGTCGATATGGCCGCCCAGCTTGGCGAACTCGACCGCGTCGGCAAACAGGCGCTGGCAGCGAGCGGTGTGGGTGGGCGAGAAGTGGTGGCGCGGAATGCCGCGCTCGACCAGGGCGTTGATCTGCTCGAACGCGCCGGGCAGAGCGCCGAGGTGGATGTGCAGAACGCCCTTCTTGCCGGCGAGCATGCCGCCCATGCGCACGTCGGAGATCAAACGCAGCAGCTCTTCGCTGGTGGGGAAGGAGCCGCGGTGATCGGCCATGGCGATCTTCACGCCCACCACCGGGTCGATGAAGATCAGGTCGTCGCGGATCGAGCCGGTGATGGTCACCGTCGGCACCTGGTAGGAGCCGGTGTGCATGAAGGTCGAGAGCCCTTCCTGGCGAAAGCCCATCGCCTTGGCGTAGAGATCGCGCGGCGAGCGGCTGCTGCCGTCCGTGCCCAGCACGCCAACCACGGTCGAGAGGCCGGCCATCACCAGCTTGGAGAAACTCACGGGAGGCGTGCGCGTGCCCAGGCCGCCTTCGCCGCCGCCACCGATGAGGTGGACGTGTTGGTCGATCAGGCCGGGGGTGACGATCTTGCCCGTGGCGTCGATCACCTGGCAGGGGGCCGATAACGTGGCGGCCGCGATCTCGGGTGCGATCGCAACGATCTTGCCAGCGCAGAGAAGGACGTCTTGCTGGCCCAGCGAATCCGGCGAATAGACGGCGCCGTTCTTGATCAAGGTGAACATGGTTCTCGGTTCTTCAGGGCGGACGTGGCAGCCGCAGGCGGCCGCCACGTCGGCGGTTGAATGAGGGCCCGGTTCCTGCGTCTCGACACGGGAGCCAGCCTGCGTGGGATAACAGTCTGCTGGCCGGGCGCTGCGCCTGGTTGACGTGAGTCAGAGCGACCGGGCGCAGCGCCGCTCTGTTTTCCCGGGGCAGGTTTGCGCTCTGATGAACGACCTGAGCCCGTGGCCCGTGGTGATCACGCCGCCGCGGGTGGCCGCGTTTTGCGGGGTTTGCGGGGGCCGACCGGATGGCCGTGAACGCCGGTGGGCCAGGTGCGAAGCCATGGCTCAAGCCGCATCGCATCGTCGGGACGGCGATTGACGTGCAGGCCGTGGCCCTGGTTGGAATGGACCAAGTGCAGCAGATCGGCGGGCAGGGTGGGACTGTGGTCGCCGAAATACCAGAAGGTCTGGCTCAGCAGGACCCACCGACCGCCAAGGTCGCGCGCGATGTCGGAGGCGTCGTGAGCGGCGTTGGGAATCTGCTCGAAGCCGCCGCCCTCGAGTGGCCGGTAGATGTTGTCCGCCAACGGGCTGCGATCAGGGCGTTTGCAGCGAAAGCGCGGGTCGCTCCAGAAATCGGCAAAGCCGATCCGTTCCTCGACTCGCATGGCGTAAATCACTTCGTTGGCGCGTTTGCTGCGCAAGGCGACGAGCCAATCGCCAATTCGCGCGGTGCGGCGGATCACCGGTTTGGAAATGGCCAGCGAACACCAGCCACCGTCGGTGTTGGGGCCGGTGCCGTTGTCGTAGCGCAGCACGTAGCGAAAGATCCACGGTTCCATGCGAGCGTCCTTTCAATTCGCATGGCCCGCGACCGATATTGCACGAGGGGATGGCCGGGCGGGATTCGCAGGATCAGCGCCAGGGCAGAGCTGCCGCGGGCGATGCGGAGCCTCTGCGCCTATTCTCGCGTGGGATCCGCGCCGCCGATAGCCCAGCCGCCCTGGCAGACCAGCGACGTCCAGGCTCCTGTCCTCAATCTGCGGCGGGCGGCCGAGGATCCAGCAGGGATCGCAGGCCGCTACTCGCTCGTGATCTGCATGACCCGGGTCGAGATCCAGCAGAAGACCGCTACCAGCACAACGATGAACGCGATGTTCGCGTATTCGAAACCAGCGAAGTGCATCGCGGCCAGAGCGGCAAGAAGGGCTCCCGACTTCTTGTCGATCAAGAAAATCATCACAGACATCAGCACTGCAACTTCAGGATGCAACACGATCGATCTCCGTTAGGCCATACCACTGTATGCCGGGGCGGTAGG
>JAVVWR010000095.1:0-6029 GCA_036652035.1 Burkholderiaceae bacterium
TTAATGCGCCGCCTCCCAGTTGGGTCCCACGCCCACCTCGGCGAGCAGCGGCACCTTGAGCTCGGCCACGCCCGCCATGATCCTGGGCAAGCGCTCGCGCACGAGATGCAGTTCGGCCTCGGGCACCTCGAGCACCAGTTCGTCGTGCACCTGCATCACCAGGCGCGTGCCGAGCTGTTCGGTGTGCAGCCACTTCTGCGCCGCCACCATCGCCAGCTTGATCAGGTCGGCCGCCGTGCCCTGCATCGGCGCATTGATCGCGGCGCGCTCGGCGCCCTGGCGGCGCGGGCCGTTGGGACTGTTGATCTCGGGCAGCCACAAGCGGCGGCCAAACACGGTCTCGACATAGCCGTGGCGCTTGGCCTGCTCGCGGGTGCGCTCCATGTACTTGGCCACGCCGGGGTAGCGCATGAAGTAGCGGTCAATGTAGAGGCGGGCCGCGTCGCGCTCGATGCCGAGGTTGCTGGCCAGGCCAAACGCGCTCATGCCGTAGATCAGGCCGAAGTTGATCACCTTGGCGGTGCGGCGCTGGTCGGCCGTGACCTCGTTGACCGGAACGCCGAAGACTTCCGCCGCGGTCGCACGGTGGATGTCTTCGCCCGCGCCAAAGGCGCGCAGCAAGCCTTCGTCGCCGCTGATGTGCGCCATGATGCGCAGCTCGATCTGCGAGTAGTCGGCGCTGACGATCACATGCCCGGGCGGCGCGATGAAGGCTTCGCGGATGCGCCGGCCTTCCTGGGTGCGCACCGGAATGTTCTGCAGGTTGGGGTCGGAGGACGACAGCCGCCCGGTCACCGCTACCGCCTGGCCGTAATTCGTGTGGACCCGCCCGGTACGCGCGTCAACCATCTGCGGCAGCTTGTCGGCATAGGTCGACTTGAGCTTGGCAAGGCCGCGGTGTTCGAGCAGGGTCTTGGGCAGCGGATAGTCCTCGGCCAGCTTGGTGAGCACTTCCTCGTCGGTCGAAGGCGCACCGCTCGCAGTCTTCTTGACCACGGGCAGGCCGAGTCGGCCAAACAGGATTTCGCCGATCTGCTTGGGGCTGCCCAGGTTGAAAGGCTGGCCGGCGAGCTCATAGGCACGCGCCTCGAGCTCCTTCATGCGCAAGCCCAGCTCGCCGCCCTGCTTGATCAGAAGCTCGCGGTCGATCAGGACCCCGGTGCGCTCCATCTCGAACAAGACCCGGCCGGTGGGCAGCTCGATCTCCTGGTAGACCTTGAGCAGGGCGGGTGCGTGTTCGAGCTTGGGGAACATCGCGTGATGCAGGGCGAGCGTGATCTCGGCGTCTTCGGCCGCGTATTGCGTAGCGCGTTCGATCTCGACCTCGTCAAAACCGATCTGGCTTGCGCCCTTGCCGCACACCTCCTCGTAGCGGAGGGTCTGGCGGCCGAGCCAGCGTTCGGCGAGCGAGTCCATGTCGTGGCTCTTGTGCGCCTCGATCACATAGCTCTCGAGCAAGGTGTCGTGGGCAATGCCGGCCAGGCGCACGCCGTGATTGGCAAAGACATGCGAGTCGTACTTGGCGTTTTGCAGCACCTTGCGGTGCTGGGGACTCTCGAGCCAGGGCTTGAGGCGGGCCAACGTCGCCTCCAGCGGCAATTGCTCGGGCGCGCCGGGGTGGCGGTGGGCGAGCGGGATGTAGCAGCCCTCGTGCTCCTTGACCGCGAGCGAGATCCCCACCAGGCGGGCGGCCAGCGGGTCAAGCGAGGTGGTCTCGGTGTCGATCGCGGTCAGGCTCGCCGATTCGATCCGCTCCAGCCAGCGTTCAAGCGCGCCCTCGGTGAGAACCGTCTCGTAGTGCGTGTCGGGAGCAGCGGGGGCGGCGGGCGCGACCGGCTCGTCGATCGCCGCGAACAGGTCGGCGGGCGCCGTGTCCTGGGCTGCACGCTTGGCCTCTTGGGTCTTGGCCGGCGCGCCGCCGGCCATCTCGCGCGACCAGCCGCGGAACTCCCAGCGCTCGAAGAGCTCGCGCAGGCGATCGGCCTGCGGGTCTTGCGCGAGCAGGGCGTCGAAGTGCGGCACGTGCGCGGCGATATCGCCGTCGGTCTTGATGGTCACCAGCACGCGCGCTGTCGGCAACCACGGCAAGGCCTTGCGCAGGTTCTCGCCAACCTTGCCGCCGACCTGATCGGCCTGGGCGACGATCGCGTCGAGCGAGCCGTACTGGGTGAGCCACTTGACCGCGGTCTTGGGGCCGACCTTCTCGACCCCGGGAACGTTGTCGACCGTATCGCCCACCAGCGTCAGGTAATCGACGATGCGCTCGGGCGGCACGCCGAACTTGGCCTCGACCCCGGCCACATCGAGCGTCTCGTTGCTCATGGTGTTGACCAGGGTGACGTGCTCGTTGACGAGCTGGGCCATGTCCTTGTCGCCGGTCGAGACGATGCTCTTGACCCCGTGCGATTCGGCGTGGCGCACCAGGGTGCCGATCACGTCGTCGGCCTCGATCCCCTGAACTTCGATCAGCGGCCAGCCCATGGCGCGGACCGCCTCGTGGATCGGCTCGATCTGCCGCACCAGATCCTCGGGCATGGGCGCTCGCTGCGCCTTGTAGTCGGGGTAGATCTCGTCGCGGAAAGTCTTGCCCTTGGCGTCGAACACGCAGGCGAGGTATTCGGCCGGCACCTGTTCGCGCAGGGTGCGCAACATGCCGATAAAGCCACGGATCGCGCCCGTCGGCTCTCCCGCCGCGGTACGCAGGTCGGGCATTGCGTGGAAGGCGCGGTATAAGTAACTGGAGCCGTCAACGAGCAGAAGTGTCTTCACGTTTTCCAGGAGCCGGAGCCCCTCCATGCTTGATTCAAGAAAGAACATCCCAAGTCTGCGAGCGGTCTCGTCGCCGGAGCGCGCCACTCGCCAGAAAGCCCGGGAGTCCTGGCATCTGTGGGGGATTATCTCGGAGTTCGTCGAAGCCACCGAGCGCCTGTCAGAAATCCGCCCCGCAGTATCGATCTTCGGCAGCGCCCGCATCCAGCCCGGCACGCCGGTCTGGGACCTGACCGAAACCATTGCCCGCAAACTTTCGGACGCCGGGTTTGCCGTCATTTCCGGTGGCGGCCCGGGCGTGATGGAAGCGGCCAACCGTGGCGCCTTTGCCGGCGCCTCGCCCTCGGTGGGGCTCAATATCGAGCTGCCGCGCGAGCAATCGGGCAACGAGTTCCAGGACATCAACCTGCGCTTTCGGCATTTCTTCGCGCGCAAGGTGGCGTTCGTGAAGTACGCCTCGGCCTATGTGGTGATGCCGGGCGGCTTTGGCACGCTCGACGAGCTGTTCGAGGCACTCACCCTGATCCAGACCCGCAAGGGGCGCTCGATGCCGCTGGTGCTGGTGGGCACCGAATTCTGGGGCGGGCTGATCGCCTGGATACGTTCAACCCTGGTGGCCGAGGGCATGATCGCCGAGCACGACCTCGATCTCATCACCTTGATCGACGATCCCGATCAAGTGCTTGAGACGATCTTCGCCTTCTATGACGCGCGCGGCTTCGAGCAGACCGCGGCCGAGCGGGAACAACTGCTCTACCTTTGAGTGCGGAAAGCGCGATTTCCGGCCCGACGGCGGGGATAGAATGAGCCCAAGGAGTTTCACCATGCGCGCGCTCACCCTTCCCGTTCTTTTGGCCGCCCTGGCCGCTGGCGCAAGCCAGGCCCAGGTGACCGACCTGCCGCCGGCGCTGCCGCCAGCGTCATCGACCGCCGTGGCCACGCCTGCAGCGAGCCCGACCGCCACTCAACGCACACGGATCGAGCTGCCCGACGCTCGCCCGCCGGCTGAAGCTGCCGCGCCCAACCCGCCCGCCGCGGATGACGGCCTGGTTCCGACCGATGCCGAAATGCAGGCTGCGCGCCGCGCCCATGCCCCCGCGCCCGACCGCGAAACCCGCATCGTCGAGGTGGTCCAGGGCAAGCGCGTGGTTGAAGTGATCGTCACTCCTGGCCTCACCCAGCGCAGTTACGTGATGGAAAACCGTGGCGACAATTCCGCCACCACCACCCCGGGCGCCTCGAGCGGCACGCTGTCCGTGCCGCGTTTTCTTCGACTCGACTTCTAGGGGCTTTCACCCCCTTTTCCAACGTGGCAGTTTTTACGGCAATCACGCCGGGCGAGGCGCGCGAGATTCTTGCGCGCTACGAGCTTGGCGACTTCATCTCCCTGCGCGGTATTGCCGCCGGGATCGAGAACACCAACTATTTCCTCGAGACCAGCACCGGCGCCTGGGTGCTCACCGTGTTCGAGCGGCTCTCGTTCAGCGAGCTGCCCTTTTATCTCGAGCTGATGCGCCACCTGGCCGCGCGCGGGCTGCCGGTGCCGCAGCCACAGGCGAGCCGCACGGGCGAGCTGATGATCGAGTTCCGTGGCAAACCGCTCGCGATCGTGCCGCGCCTGCCGGGGCGCGACATCAGCACCCCCACCGCCCACCAATGCGCGCTGGTGGGCGAGGTGCTCGCCCGCATGCACCTGGCCGCCGCCGACTTTCCCTTGTTCCAGCCCAACCTGCGCGGCATCGGCTGGTGGAAGGACACCGCGCCCAGGCTTGAGTCCTTCCTGCCGGAAGAAACCTTCGAGCTGCTCGCCGACGAGGTGGTGTTCCAGGACAGCTTCACCCGCAGCGCCACCTTCGACGCCCTGCCCAAGGGCGCGGTCCACGCCGACCTGTTCCGCGACAACGCCCTGATCGAGAACCCGGGCGCGGCCGACGAGCGAGTCGGCGGCGTGATCGACTTCTACTTCGCCGGCTGCACCGCCTGGTTGTTCGATCTGGCGGTGACCATGAACGACTGGTGCATCGATCCCGCCAGCGGCCGCTTCGATGCGGAGCGCTCGCAAGCCATGATCGAGGCCTACCACGCCGTGCGGCCGCTCACCGACGTCGAACGCGAGAGCTGGCGCAGCGCCTTGCGCGCCGCCGCGCTGCGGTTCTGGATCTCACGCCTCTTCGATCTGCACCTGCCGCGCGCGGCTGAACTGCTCACGCCCAAGGATCCGGCGCACTTCGAGCGCATCTTGCTGTTGCGCCGAACCACGCGCGAGCTGCCGTGGCCGGCCGCCGCGTAAACACCAGCGGATCCGCACCGTAAAATCCACCTCATGCATGCTCAAACCTTGCCCGCTCGCGCGGGTCTCGCCTGGTTGCGCGCCGGACTCGCGCTTTTTCGACGCCAGCCCATGGGATTTACCGGGCTCGTCATCGCCTACCTGTTTGTTCTTCTGCTGCTCTCGAACCTGCCGTTCCTGGGGGTAGCCCTGGCCGCGATCATCGTGCCCTTTGGCACCGTGGCGCTGGCCGCGGCCGGACGCGACGCCGAACGCGACATCGCGCCGCGCCCGCAATTGCTGCTCGAAGGCTGGCGCATGGTGGAAGCGCGCGGCACTCTGCTGCGGCTGGGCATGCTTCACGCCGGCCTGATGCTCACGGTCAACGTCGTGATCGCCCTGCTCGCGGCCGACCAGGTGGAGCAGTGGAAGGTGGTCGACGGCCAACTCGACGCCGCCAGCGTGATGGCCAATCTGCCCTGGGACGCCGTGGGCCTGGGAGTCGCGCTCTACGTGCCGACCCTGATGCTGACCTGGTTCTCGCCGCTGCTGGTGGCGTGGCAAAAAATGCCGCTGGGAAAAAGCGTCTTCTTCAGCTTCTTTGCCTGCTGGCGCAACCGCGGCGCCTTCCTGGTAGTAAGCGCCCTGCTGTTTGGCCTGATCGTCGTCTGTGCTCTGGTAGCTGCGCAGATCGTCACCCTGGCCGGGCTGCGCGGGGCCTACGCCTCACTCGTGATGACGCCGGTGGCGCTGGTGATGAGCGCGATCGCCTATTCGACCCTGTGGCCGATGTGGCGCAGCATCTTCCTCGCCCCGAGCGGCGAGACGGAAGCCTGAGGCCTCAGCTCCTGGGCTTTGACAGTTTTGCCACAACCGAGTCGAGTTGGCGCTCGACTCGGCAGCGGGTTTGACGGCGGTCTAGCGCCCGCGCCCGCTCCCCTCCCCAGAATGCTCCCAAGGCCCCGGCCAACGCGCCATCTCGAGCGCGCCC
>JAVVWR010000096.1:0-5982 GCA_036652035.1 Burkholderiaceae bacterium
GCCCCGGAGAAATGGGACGAAGAAACCGACATCGTCATCATTGGTGCCGGCGGCGCCGGTCTGACCGCGGCGGTCCACGCGGTTGACAAAAAGCTCGGAGTCATCGTTCTGGAAAAGCTGCCGCTGGTGGGAGGCTCCAGCATTATTTGCGGTGGAGGTTTTGCCGTCGCCGGCACCGACATCCAGAAGGCCCTGAAAATTGAAGACTCCAAGGACTTGTTCTTCAAGGACATCATGAGCGTAGGCGAGAATCGCAACAATCCCGCCGTGGTCAGGGCCTATGTTGACAATGCCTTGCCGACTTACCAGTGGATGGTGGATCACGGGGTCGTGATGGATAAAACCAAGCTCAATGCCAACGGCAGTGCCCGGCGCTCGGTCGATGTCGATCCCACCAGCGCAATCACGGTATTACGCGACTACGCCACTAAAAGAGGCGCAAAAATTCTGATGCGAACCCCGGCTGAACGCCTGGCTTTTGACAATGCCAGCGGCCGGATCACCGGGGTGTTTGCCAAGGTCAAAGGTAAAACCGTTGCGATCCGCGCTCGAAAAGGCGTCTTGATTGCTTCTGGCGGATTCGCCCGCAACAAGGAAATGCTCGGTCAATACGTGCCTCGGATGGAAAATTCGATCTCGATCTGTGGCCTTGGCTCGAATGGTGATGGACTAAAGATGGCGCAGGCTTACGGCGCTGACGTCGCCGACATGCCCTATATCAAGGGTACTTTCGGCTTCACCACAAAACCGTCGACCATCGCCGACATGAACCTGGTTTTCTTCGATGGCGGCATCATCGTCAACCAGAAGGGCCAGCGCTTCGTCAACGAGTCGATCTCGAAGAAAACGATTGGCGACCACGCGCTCGATCAAGCCGGTGGCGTCACTTATCAGATCTGGGACGAATCGATTCGCCAATATGCTCTCAATGGCGGCTTCTTCATCAAGCGCTATGAAGACCGGGTGAAGGACTCGCTGATCGTGGGCAATACGATCGCCGAAGTCGCCAGCAAGGCCGGCCTTGATCCGGCTGCGGTCGAAGCGACGATCAAGGAATACAACGGTTATGTCGATGGCGGCAAGGATTTGCGCTTCGGTCGCACCACGAAAACTCTGGATTTCGGAAAAATCGTCAAGATCGAGAAAGCGCCTTTCTACATCATGCCCAGCCGAACCGTCTTGCTGTCGACCTATTGCGGCATCAAAATCAATGAAAAAACCGAGGTGATCGATGTGTTTGGCAAGGTGATCCCCGGTCTTTATGCCGCGGGCGAGGTCAGCGGCGGATTCCACGGCGCGTCCTACCTGGGCTCGACCGCCTTCGGCAAGGCTCTGGTATTTGGTTATGTGGCGGCGCAGGTGATGGCCAATAGTTAAATCTTGAGCGCAGCTGCCAGGCCCTCGATCTTGCGGGGGCCTGGAGTTCTCAGGCCGCGCCGCTGCGCCAGCGCGAAAGGCCGAGAACTCTTGTGCCAAGCAGGGAGAAGGGTGGATATCAGGCAGGGCGGGAGCTCGATCAAGCTCAAACCTATAATAGCCATCACCCTAGCTTCAGCACGGGCCCGCAGCGGCGCCAGTGACATCACCGGCCGCCGTTTTGCTTCGGTCCCTCCGCATGTCCTCTGACGCAACGCCCCAACTTTCCCTGAGCCTGCCTGTTCTTGCGCCCGGCGAGCGCCACACCGTGCCGCGGCCGCCGGGCTCGGGCGACGCCTTGCTGATCGCCCGCGCGGCCGCTCAAGCCAAGGCTGCGGGCCAGTTGCTGGTGGTGATGTGCGCCGATGCGCTCGACGCCCAACGCCTGATCGACGAGGTGCCGTGGTTCGACACCACGCTCGCCGCCCGCCCCTTCCCCGACTGGGAAACCCTGCCCTACGACGTCCTGAGCCCGCACCAGGATCTGGTGAGCGAGCGGCTCGAGACGCTCTACCGGTTGATGACCCGCGGCAAGGGCCAGGAATCGATCGACCTGCTGATCGTTCCTGCGACCACGGCGGCGCAGCGGATCGCGCCGCCCGCCTTCATTGCGGCCCACACCTTCTTTTTCCGGCAGAAGGAACGGATCGATCTCGACGCCTTGCGCAACCAGCTGGTGGTTGCCGGCTACCAGCACGTCTCTCAAGTGGTGGCTCCGGGCGAGTTCTCGACCCGCGGTGGCCTGGTCGATCTGTTTCCGATGGGCGCGCGCCTGCCGTTCCGGCTCGACCTGATGGACGACGAGATCGAGACCATCCGCGCCTTCGACCCCGACACCCAGCGCTCGCTCTACCCGGTGCCCGAGATTCGCCTCTTGCCCGGCCGCGAGTTCCCGCTCGACGAAACCGCGCGAGTCGAATTCCGTGGCCGCTGGCGCGAGAGCTTCGAGGGCGATCCGTCGCGTATCGCCCTCTACAAGGACATTGCCAACGGCGTGGCGGGTGCCGGCATCGAGTATTACCTGCCGCTCTTTTTCGACGCGACCGCAACGCTGTTCGACTACCTGCCCGCCAACAGCCATCTGCTGCTTCACGGCGCGATCGAACCTGCTCTGCAGCGTTTCTGGAACGAGACCAGCGAGCGCTACCGCTTTCTATCGCGCGACCTCGACCGCCCCGCCTTGCCTCCGGGCAAGCTGTATCTGGACGCCGAGCAGTTCTATCTCGCGTGCAAGCCGCACGCCCGCCTGGTGTTGGGCGAGGGCGAGGCCGCGGGTTTTGCGCTCTTGCCGCCGCTCGCGGTCGAGCGCAAGGCCGAGGACCCGATCGCCCGCCTGCGCGCCCTGGTCGATCGCTCCCGCGTCACCGGTGGCCGGGTTCTGCTCGCGGCCGATTCGGCCGGCCGGCGCGAAACCATCGGCCAACTGCTGCGCGAATACGACGTGCCGTTTGCCGACAGCGCCGACTTTGACGGTTTTGTTGCCGCCGACGCGGCGCTCTCGCTTGGCGTGGCGCCGCTGCACGCGGGCTTTGCTCTGAGCGACGCGCGGCTTTCGATCGTCACCGAGACCGAGCTCTACGCCGCCAGCCCGCGCCGGCAGCGCCAGAAGAATCGGGAGCGCACCAGCAACGTCGAAGCGAT
This sequence comes from Burkholderiaceae bacterium, assembly GCA_036652035.1. Classification (GTDB taxonomy): domain Bacteria; phylum Pseudomonadota; class Gammaproteobacteria; order Burkholderiales; family Burkholderiaceae_F; genus JAEZVV01. The sequence goes on from JAVVWR010000096.1 coordinate 3,058, forward strand.
GGTGCGCGACCTGTCCGAGCTGCGCGTGGGCGACCCGGTGGTTCATGTCGAGCACGGCATCGGTCGCTACCAGGGGCTCGAGACCATGGACCTGGGCCATGGCCCGGCCGAGTTCCTGCGCCTCGATTACGCCAACTCGGCCAAGCTCTTTGTGCCGGTGGCGCAGCTCCATCAGATCTCGCGCTACTCGGGCGCCGACCCCGAGGCCGCGCCGCTCCACCACCTGGGCGGCGGCGACTGGGAAAAAGCCAAGAAGAAGGCCGCCAAGCACGTGCGCGACACCGCGGCGGAGCTCTTGAATCTGTACGCACTGCGAGCCGCCCGCAAGGGCCATGCCTTCGACTACCAGCAGCACGATTACGAGGCCTTTGCCGAAGGCTTTGGCTTTGAGGAAACCGCCGATCAGCAGGCCGCGATCGACGCCGTTCTGCGTGACATGAAGAGCGGCGCACCGATGGACCGCCTGGTCTGCGGCGACGTGGGCTTTGGCAAGACCGAAGTGGCTCTGCGCGGCGCCTTTGCCGCGGTCATGGATGGCAAGCAGGTAGCGGTACTGTGCCCGACCACGCTCTTGGCCGAGCAGCACGCCGAGACTTTCCGCGACCGCTTTGCCGACTGGCCGGTCAATATCGTCGAGCTCTCTCGCTTTCGCTCGGCCAAGGAAGTCAGCGCAGCGCTGGCCGGAATTGCCGCGGGCACGATCGACGTGGTGGTCGGCACCCACAAACTGCTGGGCAACGAGATCAAGTTTGACCGCCTGGGCCTGGTGATCATCGACGAGGAACATCGCTTTGGCGTGCGGCAGAAAGAGAAGCTAAAGAGCCTGCGCGCCGAGGTCGACGTGCTCACGCTTACCGCCACGCCAATTCCGCGCACGCTGGCGATGTCGCTCGAAGGCATTCGCGATTTTTCGGTGATTGCCACCGCGCCCCAGCGGCGCCTGGCGATCAAGACCTTTGTGCGGCGCGAATCCGACAGCCTGATGCGAGAGGCGGTGCTGCGCGAATTGAAGCGCGGCGGCCAGGTCTACTTCCTCCACAACGAGGTCGAGACGATCGAGAACCGCCGTGCGCGTCTGGCCGAACTTCTGCCCGAGGCGCGGATCGAGATCGCCCACGGCCAGATGGGCGAACGCGAGCTTGAGCGCGTGATGCGCGACTTCTACCAGCAGCGCTTCAACGTGCTTTTGTGCACGACGATCATCGAGACCGGCATCGACGTTCCCACCGCCAACACGATCATCATGCACCGCGCTGACAAGTTCGGCCTGGCCCAGCTCCACCAGTTGCGCGGCCGCGTGGGCCGCTCGCACCACCAGGCCTACGCCTATCTGATGGTTCCCGACGAAGGCGCCCTGACCAAGAACGCGGCCAAGCGGCTCGAGGCGATCCAGAACCTGGAGGAGCTGGGCAGCGGCTTCTACCTCGCGATGCACGACCTCGAGATCCGCGGCGCGGGCGAAGTGCTGGGCGAGAACCAGAGCGGCGACATGCTCGAGATCGGCTTCGACCTCTACACCCAGATGTTGAACGCCGCCGTGCGCGCGATGAAGTCAGGCAAGGAGCCCGACCTGATGGCGCCGCTATCGGCCGTCACCGAGATCAACCTGCACACCCCGGCGCTGTTGCCACCCGACTACGTCAACGACGTCCACCAGCGACTTTCTTTCTACAAGAAGCTCGCCTCGACCGAAGTCGAAGACGACCTGATCGTGCTGCAGGAAGAACTGGTTGATCGCTACGGCAAGCTACCCGACCAGGGCCGGGCGCTGATGGAAACGCACAAGCTGCGGCTCGCCGCCGAGAAGCTTGGCATCAAGAAGATCGACGCGAGTGACGAAGGCATCGTGATCGGCTTCGTGCCCCAGCCGCCGTTTGAGCCAATGAAGCTGATTTCGCTCATGCAGAAAGAAAGAACGATGAGAATGGCCGGACCCGATCGGCTTCGCATCGACGTCAAGACTTCCAACCTCGACGCGCGACTGGCTCACCTGCGCGGCGTATTCAAGGCACTTTCGTAATGGATTTGGTCATTCAAGGCCCGGCCCTCAGCCCCGAAGCGATCGACACTTTCAAGGTCGTCTGCAGTTCCGCCCGCATCACCCGCAGAACCGCTCCTGAGCCTGCGGCGCGCCTCTCAACCGTGACCGACGATGCCGAGACGCGCAAAGCCGTCGCCGGCCTGGCGGATTTCTGGAAGCTCGACTTCGCCTTTGTTTCTCCTAGCCTCAAGCTCGCAGACTTCCGCTTGCTGGCAATGGACATGGACTCGACCCTGATCAATATCGAGAGCCTCGATGAAATCGCGGCCTACGCCGGTCGCGGCGAAGAAGTCGCCGCGATCACCGAAGCGGCCATGCGCGGCGAGATCACCGACTACGCCGAGAGCCTGCGCCGCCGCGTGGCGATGCTCGCCGGCGTCGACGCCGCCTTGATCGAACGGGTCTACGAAGACAAGCTGCGCCTCAACCCCGGCGCCGAAGACTTGATTCGCGCCGCTCAAGCGGCCGGCCTCAAGACCCTGCTCGTTACCGGCGGGTTCACCGAATTCACGGCCAAGATGAAAACTCGCCTGGGGCTTGATTTCACGCGCTCCAACGAACTGAAGATCATCGACGGCAAGCTCACCGGCGGCGTCAGCGGTCCCAACGACGGAGCGATCATCGACGCCGCGGGCAAGGCGCGCACGGTAGCCGAAACCTGCCAGGCCATCGCCTGCCCGACCTCAGCTGCGATCACCATGGGCGACGGCGCCAACGACCTCGCCATGATGAAGCTCGCCAGGCTGTCGGTGGCCTATCGCGCCAAACCGGTGGTGCGCGCTCAAGCCACGTACGCGCTATCTCACGCCAGCCTGGCGGGCGTGCTCAACTGGTTCACCGACGAGCCAGAACTCGTCTCCCAATCTTCCAATAAGGATTCGTGG
>JAVVWR010000097.1:0-5329 GCA_036652035.1 Burkholderiaceae bacterium
GCCAGAAAGAAGGGTGCGATCGGCATGTCAAGAGCCACAGCGCCTGCCTCGATGACCTGCCCGCAACCGAAGTCCTCCGCCTGGTCGAGCAACTGCCGAACTCACCATTGATGCAAAACCTACCTAACGAACAGGCCCCGAGGGAAATGAATACGTGACAAACGATCGAACCACGCTTGCCGCGTCGCCGGCACCAGGCTGGGCACGGCATGTACTGGCGATCGCCCTCCTGTACTTTCCCGTCTGCGGTCTCGCCATCCTGCCCATGGGCGGCGGCGGTCGTTACCTCTCCGTGCTGGTAGGACCGCTATCCCTGCTGTTCCTCCTAATCTGGTTTCGCCGCGATTGGCGTGAGGTGGCCGCGCAAGCCGCGGACTTCGCAGCTCCCTTCCTGCCATTTCTGCTCGCCTGCCTGCTGGTCGCGGTAGTCCACCCTGCCGCCACGATTGGCGACCCCTTCAGCCGCGTGTTTTGGGCCTTGTTCATTTTCCTTGCCGCTGCGCGCCTACCTCTTTCCCGAGCGGCGGTTTTCTCGGCAGCCGCTGTCGGTGCCTCGGTTTACTGCCTCGTTGCCATTCGCGACGTGTTTTTCCTTGGCGCCGTACGAGCTGGGAACGATGTCAATGAGATCGTCTTTGCCGAAACCGCCATGCTGACCGGGGGCCTTGCCATCGTCGGTGCCCTCACCGCAAAAGGCGCCTCGCCAGCCCTACGGATACTCTGGTCGCTACTCGGCGGCGCCGGCCTTTTTGCTGTCGCCCTAAGCGGTTCGCGGGGTCCTTTGCTGGCCACTTTCCTTCTCGGAGGGCTTGCCATCGCCCATGGTTGGCGCCAAGGCCACCACAAGGCAATCGTGGCAGCGACACTCACGCTTGCCGTTGCGGTGGGGGCTGCGCTGCTCTATGCGCCGCTCGCTGATCGAATCGTCTTGGCCGGAATTGAAACCCAAGACTATTTTTCTGCGAGTAGTCCGACGCTGACGTCAATCGGCATACGTCTCGAACTGTGGCGAATCACACTTGAGTCGCTTCCGCAGCAGCCAGTCTTCGGATATGGCTACTCGACCGTTGGGGATCTCGCCACGCGCTTACCCGCACTCAAGTTCTTGCCGCTCGAGCTTCTCTTTGGCTTTCAACACTTTCATGCAGATTGGGCCCATGCCTTGATGGCCGGCGGCCTAGTTCTACTGATCGGACTGAGCGCGAGCATCGTTCTACTGGCGCGCACCGCACGACATGATCTGGCTCGCCTATGGCTGCTCGGCGCCATGGTGGTGTTCGGGCTGACCGATCTGGCCTTCTTCCGCAAGCCGACACTCACTCTATTCATCGCAGCCTGGACGCTGTTGGCTGCAAGTTCGCCGCGTGCCGACCATGTCACCTAAGCGAATCCTGTTTATCGTCGACACGCTGCGCCAGGGCGGACTGGCCCGAGTGATCGTTGTTCTGGCCGAGGCCATGAGCGCGCGCGGCCATACCGTTGGCGTTGCCGTGCTCGATTCCGTGGTCGAAGAGCCTCTTGCTTCATCGATCTGGCTCACGCGTCACGACCGACAGCGCCCAGCTCGTGGATTGGGCGCGTATCTCGGGCAAGCCGCGCAATTCGGCACCGCAGCCATCCGCGATTTCGAGTCAGAAAACGGAGCGGCCGATCTGGTGATTGCCGCGGGCGAGCTTGCCCTGCGCTGCGCCGATACGATCGAACATCCGCGGCTGGTATTCAGTTCTCATTCCTCGCAGCTAGGCTCGCCCAAGCATGAGGGTTGGCTCGGTCGCTGGCGCCACGTCATCAAGCGCACGCGCCGCGGGCTTCGACTGCGACGGCTGCTCAATGGCCGCAACGTTCACGTCGTCTCGCAAGGTCTGGCAGCGGAGTTGCGCGAGACTCTTGGCGTTGCGCCGCGCCGCCTGAGCGTGATCGGCAACCCCTTCGATATCGAAGCAATCCGCGCCGCCGCTGGCCGCGGCTCACCCGAGGCCAGGGCGCAGACCCGTCCCTTTGTGATCGGCGTCGGCGCCCTAAGCCAAGGCAAGCGTTTCGACCGCTTGGTGCACGCATTCGCCGCCAGCCGTCTTGATGGCGACCTTATCCTGATTGGGCAGGGTGAACAGGAACAGCACTTGCGAGCTCTGGCCGCCGAGTTGGGAATCTCGGAACGCTTTCGGATTATTCCCTTTCACCCCAATCACTACGCCCTCGTAGCCAAGGCGCGTGTCCTGATCCTTACTTCCAATAGCGAAGGACTGCCGAACGTGCTGAACGAGGCGCTAATCCTGGGCGTACCAGCCATCAGTACCGATTGCCCGCACGGCCCACGCGACATCCTGGGTGATCTCGATCCACGCGCCTTGGTGCCGCTCGATCAGCTCGAGCTCCTGCCCGAGCGCCTGCGCGATGTCGCCTTGAACCCCTATCCGATTCCCGAGTCGGCGGTTGAGCGCTACAGCCTCGACGCCATCGTCGATCAATACCTCGCGCTCGCCGACCGGCTCGGCTCTCAGACTTAGGGACAGGCGCCAACGGTGGCCAGCACCTGCCGCACGTGCTCGGTGCGGTCGATCGGATAGAGCAGGCTGGCGCGGGGCTTGTGCAACCTCGCTTCGCCCGACTCGGCGCGAGCCAGCGCGCGCCGAACGGCGGCGTCGAGCGAGGCGATGTCCTGCGGGGTGAATTCTTCCTTGGCATCGTCGGCGATCACTTCACCGCAGCCCATGTTGCTCGCGAGCAGCACCGGCGTACCGCACAAGACCGACTCGACCCCGACCAGCCCGAAGGGCTCATAGAGCGAGGCGAGCACGGTGTAATCAGCCGCCTGGTAGACCTGCTCCATGTCCTTGCGAAAGCCCAGGTAGACCACGTTGCGCAGGCCTTGCGACACCGGCCGGCCAGCGACGGCCAGCGTCACCGGCAGATCGGTCGAACCGAAGTACTCGCGCAACAGGTCGAAGCCCTTGCGTTCGTGGCTCGAGGAGGGAAAGGCGAAAACCACTCGGTCCTCGGGCAGACCCAGCGATTTGCGCAGAGCGGCGCGGCGCGGCGCATCCACCGGCCGGAAGCGGGCCGCCGCCACCGGCGGGTAGATCACCCGGATCTTTTCTGGTGACAGGCCATAGAGCTCGAGCAGCTCGGCCTCCATCAGGCGCGCGTGAGCGACGACGACGCGGGCGTGGGCCAGGTGCCTGCGCTCAAGGGCAATCATCCAGCGGTCGAACCAGCTGGGCTCGCGCTTCATCGCCCGCAGAAAACCAAGGTGAGTGCCACCACAGATCGCGATCTGACTGCTGACAACGCGATTGCAGGCAATCAGCACGTCGATTCCCGCCCGCGCCTGACGGCGCTTGAGCAGGAAGGCAAAAGCGTGGTCACGCAGCTTGCCCGGCAATGCGCCAACTCGAATCCGTTGCGCATCGACCTGAGCGTATTGCGGCAGGCTCTCGTCAAACTTCTTGGCGAAAACCGTGGGCCGGATCCCGAGTTCATGCAGGCCATCGACCAAGTCCATCGAATAGCGCTCCATGCCACCGCCATGCTTGAGCGCATGGCAGGAAATCCCAATCTTCATTGCGGGTTTGCCCTCTGATGGGCCTCCATTGCCGTAACTACGACGCAGTTTACGCAGTCTCTGTGATCCGATCGGGCACTCGCGGGGCCGGCTGGCTTTAAGCTTGTTGCCTTGTTTGAGGAAGCCCCATGGCACGCATTTCCGTCTACATCATTGCTTACAACGAGGTCGACAAGATCGAGGCGGCGATCCGCAGCGTCATCGACTGGGCCGACGAGGTCGTGGTCGCCGATTCGTTCTCCATTGACGGCACGGCCGAACTGGCCGCTCGACTGGGTGCGCGAGTCGTCCAGGTTCCGTTCGAGGGCTTTGGCAAGCTGCGCAACGACACGCTCGATCAGTTGAGCGGCGACTGGATCTTCTCGCTCGACGCCGACGAGCGTTGCACCGAGGCCGCCGCGGCCGAGATCCAGCGCATCGTCGCCTCCGCCGACGCCAAGGACGCCTACCACGTGCCGCGCCGCAACTTCTTCTTCGGTCGCTGGATCAAGCACTCGGGCTGGTACCCCGACTACCGCCAGCCGCAGCTCTTTCGCCGCGGCAAGCTGCGCTACACCGCCGATGCGGTGCATGAAACCTATGTGCTCGAAGGATCGCTCGGTCACACCACCGAACCGATCGCCCAGGTGCCGTTCAAGGACCTCGCACAAATCATCCACAAGATGCAGCGCTACTCCACGCTGGGTGTCGACCGCCTGGAAAAGCGCGGCAAGGCCCCGTCGATGTGGACCGCGTTTGGCCACGGCGTGGCAGCCTTCCTGCGCCATTACGTGATCCGCGCCGGCTTTCTCGATGGCTGGGCGGGCTTCGTGATCGCGCTCGCCAACTTTGAAGGCACTTTCTACCGTTACGCCAAGTACGCCGAGTTAAAGCTCGACCTCACCCGCGTGCCGCCGATTCCGCCCAGCCTGCGTGACTGATTCCGTGCTGGTCTCGGTCATCGTTTCGACCTACAACCGGCCTGACGCGCTCGCCGCGGTACTGGCCGGACTGTCCGCACAAAGCGATTGCGGCTTCGAAGTCATCGTCGCCGACGACGGCTCGCGCGATGAGACCCGCGAGCGGGTGGAATCGGTGCAGGCCGATCTCGCTGTGCCACTGATGCACGTCTGGCATGCCGATACCGGCTTTCGTCTGGCGGCGATCCGCAACCGGGCTGCCTTGGCCGCCAGCGGTGAGTACCTCGTCTTCATCGACGGCGATTGCGTGCCGCGGCCGGATTTCGTCGCGCAACACCGCGGCTTGGCCGAGTGCGGCTGGGCTGTCGCCGGCAACCGTGTTCTGTTGAGCGAAGACTTCACTCAACGCGCCCTGGCCAACGAGCTGCCGATCCACGCCTGGTCGCTCGCTCAGTGGCGACAAGCCAAGTCACAGGGCGGGATCAACCGCACCCTGCCCTTGCTGCGCTTTCCGTTGGGACCACTGCGCCGCTGGCGACCGCGCCGCTGGCAGCGGCTACGCGGGTGCAACATCGGTGTCTGGCGCACCGATTTCGAGCGGGTCAATGGTTTCGACGAGTCGTTTGAAGGCTGGGGCTTCGAGGACTCGGACTTCGCGGTGCGGCTGATCAACGCCGGTGTCAGCATCAAGCTCGGCAGCTTTGCCACCGGCCTGCTCCACCTCTGGCATCGAGAAACGAAAAAACCGCAAAGCGGCCCCAACTGGGACACCGTGATGCGCCGCCTGGCTGACGGTGAAACCCGGGCGCAGCCCGGCCTCGACCGCCCCGACCGCGACTGATCAGGTGTAGCGGTAGTTGGCTGCGCG
>JAVVWR010000098.1:0-5269 GCA_036652035.1 Burkholderiaceae bacterium
TCCTTCTGGTCCCGCGTCGCAAACAGCGAATGAAACAGGCGACGCTCAAAGAGAAGTCCCTCCGTGAGCGGCACTTCATACGCACGATTGATCGCCTCTTTGGCCATCATCACCGACGGCAGCGAGTGCCGAGCGATGCCGGCCGCCAGCGTGAGTGCCTCATCCACCAAGCCCGCAGCTGGCACCACGCGCGCCACCAGGCCAGCGCGCTCGGCTTCGTTCGCATCCATAGTGCGACCGGTCAGGATCAGATCCATCGCCTTGGCCTTGCCAATGGCGCGCGGCAATCGCTGAGTGCCTCCAGCGCCGGGAATGATGCCGAGCTTGATTTCGGGCTGACCAAATTTGGCCGAGTCAGCCGCGATGATCAGGTCGCACATCATCGCCAGTTCACAACCACCCCCCAACGCGTAACCGGCCACCGCTGCGATCACAGGCTTGCGTACCCGTTTGAGCGTCTCCCAGTTACGGGTGATGTAATCGGACTTGTAGACGTCCATATAGGACCAGTCCTTCATCGCCGCGATATCCGCTCCCGCCGCAAAGGCGCGTTCGCTGCCAGTGATGACGATCGCTCCGATGCCGTCATCGGCATCGAACTCAAGCAGCACTGCGCCAAGCTCTTCCATCAATGCGTCATTGAGCGCATTGAGAGCCTTGGGACGATTCAGGCGGACAAGGCCAACACGCTCATGGCGCTCGACCAGAATGTTCTCGTAAGACACTGCCTTCTCCTGGCTGTCGGGTTGACCCGCATAGTAGCGAGCCAATCCGGCCCGGACAGCATGCGATCAGTGCGGCGTCGAACCGCGCTGCAGAAAGGCGAGGATGGTGTCGGCCGACAAGGGACGCGCGTAATAGAAGCCTTGTGCGAGTTCGCAGCCGGCCGCGCGCAGGAACTCGGCCTGCTCGAGCCGTTCAACGCCTTCAGCCACGATCCTGAGCTTGAAGTGTCGGGCCACCGCAATGATCGAATGGACGATCGCCTGACTGTCAGGATCGCTCGGCAAGCCACTGACAAACGATTGATCGATCTTGATCGCCTGCACCGGCAGGCGTCGCAGATAGCCGAGCATCGAATAGCCGGTTCCGAAGTCGTCGAGCACCAGTCCCACGCCCAGGCCACAGAGCTCGGCGATCACATCGTTATTGATCTCGCCCTCGCTCACCAGAGTCCGCTCGGTGATCTCCAGCACCAACAGACTGGCATCGACCCCATGACGCAAGAGCGCATTGCGGACCACCAGCGGCAGACCCGACGAGCCCAGCTCCCGCCCCGCCACATTGACCGAGACGGGAATATCAAAACCCGGGCAAGCCTCCCGCCAACGCGAAATCTGGGCGCAAGCCTCGTTGATCACCCAGCGGGTGATGCGTTCCGACAGCCCCGTCACCTCGGCCACGCCGATAAACCGATCGGGCGTGAGCAGACCGTGCACCGGGTGTCGCCAGCGGATCAGCGCCTCGAGCCCCACCACGCGGCCGCTGTCGATCTCGACATGCGGCTGGTACTCACAGAAGAACTGCGGCGCATCCTCGTGAATCGCCTTCGACAGCTCGATCCCTAGCCTGACCTCGCGCGCAGCACGCTCGAAGCGCACCGGGTTGAAAAAGCTGAACTGATTGCGGCCGTCGCGCTTGGCCTGATACATCGCCGCATCGGCGTTCTTGAGCAGGGTCGACATGTCGCGTCCGTGCTCAGGAAACAGCGCCACCCCGATCGAGGCCGAGACCTGCGTATCAATATTGGGAACCAGGTCCGTCCGATTGAGCGCCCCGGCGATCCGCCCCGCCAAATGAGCCAGCTCCTGGCGATGGCGGAATTCGCCCGTCATCACCACGAACTCATCGCCCCCCAGACGCGCCACCACGCCGGCGCTGCCCACTGCATCGCGCAAGACCTTCGCTGCGGAGCGGATCAAGGCGTCGCCCACCAGGTGACCGAGCGTGTCGTTGACGTCCTTGAAGCGATCCAGGTCGATCAGGATCACCGCCAGCCGGCGCCGTCCGGCCTCCGCGTTGGCAATCCGCTCCCGCAGCGTTTCCCGCAGAAGATTGCGGTTCGGCAACCCGGTCAGCGAGTCGTACCAAGCCAGCCGCTCGATCCGGCTCTCAGCCTCGCGCCGCTGGCCTGCCTCGATCGCCAGCGACACCAGCAGCGCGGCGGTGCTGACGCAACTGACTTCATCCTCCCCCCAGGAGCGCGGCGCGTCCTGGTGCAGACTCAAAACCCCGCGCACCGCGCCATCGACCAGGACCGGCACATCGAGCATGGCATGCACCCGTTGCCAGGTCGGGTCTGACGTAAACGGCGCGGTCAGGCGTTCGTTCCGAACATCCTCGACCATCACCGATTGCCGGCCGACCAGGCGGCCAACGTAATCCGGGAAGATCGTCGATTTGATCTCGACGCCCACCCACTCGCCCAAGAAGCGGTCGCCGGCGCACTCAAACATGGCCTCGCAGTTGAGGGCCCGCCTATCCGGCGACAAGCGCCAGAAGCTGGCGGTCGAGGCGCCAAGCATTGAACTCACGCTGCGCAAAACTCGCGACAGCGCCTGCGCGACATCCGATTTCGGCTGGATCGCCAGTTCAAGCAATTGCTCGCGGTAAAGCAGGCGCCGCGCCTCGCTCTCTCGCTCGCGGCGACGGCCGCGTTCGACCGGGGTGACATCGATCAGGGCCACGACCAATCCATGCAGCCGTGGATGCTCCAGCCGATTGATCAAGCGGCCCTCGACCTGTCGCGCCGCTTCACCCTGAGCGCCACGCAGGCGCCACTGCACAGCAAGCTCGCACTCGGGCGCGGCCATCACCGCGTCGCAGGCCAGACGAAACTCGGCCCGGGCCGATTCATCGAGCACGAAATCAAAGGGAACGCCCACCAAGTCAGCCAGGGCTTCACCACTCAACCGTTCAAAAGCAGGGCTGGCCTGAGCCACTCGGCGCTCAGGCGTCAGAACCACCAAGGCTTCGCTGCCCAGACCGTCAAGGGCCCGCATGAACGCATCGCGCCGCCGCAAATGCCGAGCCTCCTCGCGCAAGCCCCCCGCTTCGGCGATGGTGATGATCGCGGCCGCATCCTGATCCAGACTGAATCGCCCAGCCGAAAGCAGTACCGAACGACGCGAGCCGCTGCGCAAGGGAATCCGCGTCGTCAGCCGGATCCCGCCCGGCTGCTGCGCCGCAGCCCACAGCCGCGCCCAGCGGCGCGCAAAAGCGCGGGTGCCGTGATAGCCCAGAAATTCGGCGAGATTGCGGCCGATCAAAGCCTCGGCGGGAACGGCGAACATGCCGGCCGCGGCGGCGTTGACGGAAAGTACCTGCCCGCTCGCGTTCACGCAGAACGCCGGCAGTGCCAAGTGTTCATAAGCGCCAAGCTTGAGCGCACGCTCGATCGACGCCTGACGTAGCGGAATGACAGAGGAGGCCAACAGAATCTCGATACGCACACCAGAGCAGGCACGCAGCGTAAGGAATTTTGCCATGCAAACCGCCACCCGTTGCGACCGCCACCCAGCGAAAACCCGCGCGATCGCGAAGTGTTGCCCGCATGCCGCAGCCCCTGTCAAGCGAAGCCAAACGCCCTGACAGATAATCGATATCCCCTATCCCCTCCGGCCATAGCCATGTCTTCGGTGATTCAAGCGCGCATCGCCACCCAGATCGGCCTTCTCGGCCTGCTGCCCTTCATCGCCCTCGCCGCCCTGCTGTGGATGCCGTGGGAGCCCTGGCAACAGACCAAGCTCGAATTCGCCCTGATCGGCTACGCCGCCGTGGTCCTCTCCTTTGTCGGCGCGGTGCACTGGGGCCTGGCGATGGCCACCCCCGAGTTCGGCCGCCCTCAGGCATGGAACGCGTTCGGCTGGAGCATCACGCCGGCGCTCCTGGGCTGGCTCGCCCTGCTGATGAACATGCTGGGCCTGCCGACCTGGCTGGTATTTCTGTTTCTCGCGGGCGACCTGCTGCTCGCGCGCCTGGTCGATGGCAGCCTGATCCCCTTGTATTCGGCCGCGGCGCCCTGGTACCTCGGCCTGCGCACCCGCCTCACCGCGGCGGCCAGCGTTTCACTCCTGACCGCCGCACTCGCGGTAGCGCGCTGATTTCCCTCACTTCCGACCCATAGCCCATGTTCAAAGCCATCACGCTGAGCAAGACCGACGACCAGTTCCAGGCGCAGCTGAGTGAACTGACCGACGCCGCCCTCGACGCCGCCACCGCGGGCGCCGACGTCGAGCTCGCGGTCGAGTTCTCGTCCCTCAACTACAAGGACGGCCTGGCGATCACCAACCGCTCGCCCGTGGTTCGCCAATGGCCGCTGGTTCCTGGCATTGACGCCGCCGGCATCGTCACCGCCAGCCGCCACCCGGACTGGCGGGCGGGCGATCGCGTCATCCTCAATGGCTGGGGCGTGGGCGAAGCCTGGTGGGGCGGCCTCTCGCAGAAAGCCCGGCTCAAGGGCGACTGGCTGGTCCGCCTGCCGGCCGGCCTGAGCGCGCGCCAGGCCATGGCGATCGGCACCGCCGGCTTTACCGCGATGCTGTGCCTGCTCAAGCTCGAGGATCACGGCCTGTCGCCCGCCGCGGGGGAAGTCCTGGTCACTGGCGCCGCCGGCGGAGTCGGTTCGATCGCCATCGCCCTGCTCGCCGCACGCGGCTTCACCGTGGTGGCGAGCACCGGGCGCGCGAGTGAAGCGGCTTATCTCAATTCGCTCGGCGCCGCCGAGGTGATCGATCGCGCCAGCCTCGCCGCCCCGGGCAAGCCGCTGCAAAAGGAGCGCTGGGCCGCAGTGATCGATTCGGTCGGCTCGACCACGCTCGCCAACGCCTGCGCCCAGACCCGCTACGGCGGCGTGGTCGCCGCCTGCGGCCTGGCGGGTGGAATCGACTTTCCCGCCACGGTCGCGCCCTTCATCCTGCGTGGCATCACGCTCGCCGGCGTGGATTCAGTGATGTGCCCGCGGCCGCGCCGCGCCCTGGCCTGGGAGCGGCTCGCGGCGGACCTTGATCCCGCCAAACTTGAACGGATCACGCAAACCATCGGCCTGGCCGACGCGATCGCCACGGCGCCCGCCCTGCTCGCCGGCCAGGTGCGCGGCCGGATCGTGGTTGATCTGGCGCGCTGAATCCGCGAGATCCCCTCCCCTAAGCTGACGCCCCTGATTCGCGTGGCCGGCCGGTGCGTCCGACCGCCGTCTCCCTCCCGAAGGATTCGTCAATGATTCGCATGAACGTCAACGGCAAGAGTGTTGAAGTCGACGCCGCTTCCG
>JAVVWR010000099.1:0-5126 GCA_036652035.1 Burkholderiaceae bacterium
ACGCGCGCGTCAGCGCGCTGCCTTTGACTTATCCCCTTGAGAGGTCGCCGCAGCGACGCTTTGCGGCAGCGGGGTTTCGGGCGTCCGCTGTCCGAAGCACGTGGCTCGCGCCGCAGGCGCGAGATCGTGCAAGTTCGGACGCCCGCCGCTGACGCAATGCGGCGCAAGGGCAGCCCGCAGGGCCGACCGACAGGGACGGCGGGGAGTCCAGAGGGGTGGCGACCCACCCCTTTGGGGCCCTGCGGCGGCCCGAGCCGCTCGGCGCCGCGCGCAGCGGAACGAAAAACGCAATCCCCCGCCGCGCAGCGGCCCAGCCATCAAGAGCGGCAAGCTCAGCGCCGCTTGCCCCCCAGCAGCGACCCCAACACCCCTCGCGCCAGCTCGCGCGCCACTTGCGATCCCATGGTGCGCGCCGCGCTCTTGGCCGCCGACTCGAGCATGCCTTCGCGGCGGCCGCCGCGCGGGCCAGTCGAGCCGAAGAAGATCGATCCGAGCTGGTCCATCAGGCCGCCGCTCGCAGCAGGCTCGGCGCCGGCTTGAGCCGCCCCGGGAGCACTGCCGTTGCCCGCGCTCCCGACCGCCGCACCGGCATTGAGCTTCTCAAAAGCGCTTTCGCGGTCGATCGCTTTTTCATAGACCCCGGCCACCACCGACGAAGCGATCAAGGCCGCTCGCTCGTCCGGCGTGATGGGCCCAAGCTGCGAACCGGGCGCCAGAACCCAGGCGCGCTCGGTCATGCCAGGTGTGCCCTTGGCGTCGAGCAGGCTCACCAGTGCCTCGCCCACGCCGAGCTCCATGATCGCGGCCTGGATGTCGAGCCCGGGCTTGGGACGCATGGTTTCGGCCACGGCGCGCACGGCCTTCTGGTCACGCGGGGTAAAGGCGCGCAGCGCGTGCTGGACCCGGTTGCCGAGCTGGCCCAGCACTTTCTCGGGAATGTCGAGCGGGTTCTGGGTGACGAAGTACACGCCCACGCCCTTGGAGCGGATCAGCCGCACCACCTGCTCGACCTTTTCGATCAGGGCGGGCGGCGCTTCGGAAAAGAGCAGGTGCGCCTCGTCGAAGAAGAAGACGAGCTTGGGCTTGTCGCGGTCGCCAACCTCGGGCAGGTTCTCGAACAGCTCCGAGAGCAGCCACAGCAGGAAAGTGCCGTAGAGCCGGGGCGAGCCCATCAGCTGGTCGGCCGCCAGGATGTTGACCACGCCCTGGCCATCAACGGTCTGCATCAGATCGGCGATGTCGAGCATGGGCTCGCCAAAGAACTTGTCGCCACCCTGGGTCTCGATCTGCAACAGGCCGCGCTGGATGCTGCCGATCGACGCGGCCGAGACATTGCCGTATTCGGTCTTGAAGCGCGCCGAGTTGTCGCCCACGAATTGCAGCAGGGCTCGCAAATCCTTGAGGTCGATCAGCAGCAGGCCGTTGTCGTCGGCGATCTTGAAGGCGAGCGTCAGCACGCCTTCCTGGGTCTCGTTGAGGTTCAAGAGCCGGGCGAGCAGCAGCGGCCCCATGTCGCTCACGGTGGCGCGCACCGGGTGACCTTGCTCGCCAAACACATCCCACAGCGTGACCGGGCAGGCGCCCCAGGTGGGCTCGGGCAGACCGTGCTCGGCCAGGCGCTTCTTCATCTTCTCCGAAGGCGCCCCCGCCTTGGCAATGCCGGTCAAGTCGCCCTTGACGTCGGCCATGAAGACCGGCACGCCAATGCGAGAAAAGCTTTCGGCGAGCTTTTGCAGGCTCACGGTTTTCCCGGTGCCGGTGGCGCCGGTGATGCACCCGTGGCGGTTGGCCAGCGCCGGCAAAAGTGCGAGCTCGATGGAAGTTTCGGAAGAATCGGCCTGGGCAATGACAAGAGGTTCGGTCATGAGGTTTCCCGCAGTGCGCTGGTCAAGAAGCCAATGGCTCGGATGATAGACTCGCGGCCCTTCCCAGAATTGACTCCACGCCCGTCTTTGCGGGCCTTGCCGACGAGGACCGCACATGGCCGGACACTCCAAATGGGCCAATATCCAGCATCGCAAGAACCGTCAGGACTCGAAGCGATCGAACCTCTGGACCAAGCTCATCCGTGAAATCATCGTGGCTGCCCGCACGGGCGGCGGCGACCCCGACACCAACCCGCGTCTGCGCCTGGCGCTGGTCAAGGCGCGCGGTGGCAACGTTCCCAAGGACACGGTCAACAACGCCATCCTCAAGGGCACCGGCAAGCTCGAGGGCGTGAACTACGAGGAAATCCGCTACGAGGGTTACGGCGTGGGCGGCGCGGCGCTGATCATCGACTGCACCACCGACAACCGGGTTCGCACCGTGGCTGAAGTTCGCCACGCGCTCGCCAAGAACGGCGGCAACCTGGGCACCGACGGCTCGGTCGCCTTCATGTTCAAGCACTGCGGCCAGTTCCTGTTCGCCCCCGGCACCTCCGAAGACAAGGTGATGGAGATCGCCCTCGAAGCCGGCGCCGAAGACGTGTTCAGCAACGACGACGAATCGATCGAAGTGATCACCGCGCCCGCCGACTTTGAAGCCGTGGGCCAGGCTTTCGAAGCCGCCGGCCTGACACCGGAAGTTTCCGAGATCACCATGAAAGCGGCCAACGAGACCGTTCTCACGGGCGACGAAGGCATGCGCATGCAGAAGATGCTCGACATGCTCGATGACCTCGACGACGTGCAACAGGTCTATACCTCGGCGGTGATCGAAGAATGAAAATCCTTGTCGTAGGCAACGGCGGGCGCGAACACGCGCTGGCCTGGAAGCTCGCCCAGGGCGAACGGGTGCAAATGGTCTACGTGGCGCCGGGCAATGCCGGCACCGCGCGTGACAAGCGCCTCAAGAACGTTCCCATCACCGACCCGCAAGGGCTGGCCGAGTTCGCCCAGGAGGCCGGCGTGGCGCTGACCGTGGTCGGTCCCGAAGCGCCGCTGGCGGCCGGCATCGTCGATATCTTCCGCGCCAAGGGTCTCAAGATCTTCGGCCCGACCCAGGCCGCGGCCCAGCTCGAGAGCTCGAAGGACTTCGCCAAGGCGTTCATGTTGCGCCACGGCATTCCGACCGCCGAGTACGAGACCTTCACCGACGCCGCCGCCGCTCACGCCTACGTCGCCAGGAAGGGCGCGCCGATCGTGATCAAGGCCGACGGCCTGGCCGCGGGCAAGGGCGTGGTCGTCGCCACCTCGATCGACGAAGCGCACGCCGCGATCGATTCGATGCTGGCCGACAACAAGCTCGGCGCCGCCGGCGCCCGCGTGGTGATCGAAGACTTCCTCAGTGGCGAAGAAGCGAGCTTCATCGTCATGGTCGACGGCCGCAACGTGCTGGCTCTGGCCTCGAGCCAGGACCACAAGCGCTTGCTCGATGGCGACCTGGGCCCCAACACCGGCGGCATGGGCGCGTATTCGCCCGCGCCCATTGTCACGCCCGACGTTCACGCCAAGGTGATGCGCGAAATCATCATGCCGACGGTTCAAGGCATGGCGGCCGACGGCATCACCTTCACCGGCTTTCTCTACGCCGGGCTGATGATCGACAAGGACGAAGCGGGCGCGACCACCGTGCGCACGCTCGAGTTCAACTGCCGCATGGGCGACCCCGAGACCCAGCCGATCATGGCGCGCATGAAGTCCGACTTCGTGCCGCTGGTGGAAGCTGCCATCGACGGCAAGCTCGACCAGGTGGAAGTGGAGTGGGACCGCCGCGTGGCCTTGGGCGTCGTGCTCGCCGCCGCCGGCTACCCCGACGCGCCGCGCCAGGGCGACGTGATCACCGCCCTGCCCGCCGATACCGACGACTGCATCGTCTTTCACGCCGGCAGCCAGCTCGCGCTCGACGGCCCCGCCGCCGGCAAGCCGGTGGTCACCGGCGGCCGCGTGCTGTGCGTCACCGCGCTCGGCGACTCGGTGCGCGCCGCCCGCGGCCGCGCTTACGAAGCGGTCGAGCAAGTCCATTTCGACGGCATGCAGTACCGCCGCGACATCGGCCACCGCGCGCTCAAGCCACGCGATTGAGCGTGGCCGAAAAACAAGAAGGGCGACTCACGGGTCGCCCTTTTTCATGGGGCTGCGCGCTCAATTCCATGTGCACTTCGATCTCCAGCGCGAGCGTCAGAAACGGTAGTTCACGGATCCCAGCACTTGCTTGCGATCGCCCAGCCCGCCCTCCAGCAAGCACCACCAGTGCGGACCCAACTCCCACTGCGTGCCGATGAGCAGGTTCCACGGCTTGTCGGTGGTCTGATCCACTTCAAAGCGGATCGACGGCGCATCGGCCGCAGCCGACACGGAACCCGTCATCGTCTGGCTCGACTTCTGGTACATCGCCCCCAGCCACCACGAGCCATGAACATCGCCGAACTTCTGGCGCCAGCCCAGCCGTGATCCGACCACCACGGTGTTCACATGCGAATCCAGCAGATCCACGCGTGTCGTGGTGCGATTGGCGTCGAGAGTCGCGAAGAAATTCTTGTATCCCCCCGCGAGCACCACGCCGCCGCCATACGTTGGCCCTTCGTAGCGGAGGGTGGGAATGCGGATTTCTTTCGTCAGTCCCTGAGCACCTGGCAGCAAGGTCAAGCCCAGCACCGCCTTGCCGCGGCTATAGCCGCCAATGCCATAGACATTCAGGAAGGGAAAGAGCCAGACATCGGCACGAAGCGTGGTGCTGCGGGCGGCCACCTCCACCGCGCTCACGCGCAGCAACTGGGATGACACGGAGCGCGGCGCGCCATCGTTCAGGGAAAGGCGCAGTTCCTCCACGCGATACGGTTCATTCAAGGCAAAGCCGTTGACCGAAATGCCGAAAGGCAACGGCAGCTCGTAACCGCGCCGCTCGGCCTCCGCGCCCAGGATCGGCAGAAATGAACTCCAGGCCGTCGCTGGCCCCCGAAGAGGCTCGGTCCCGGTCTCGGCCTCGGCGCCTTGCGCGCGGGCCACGTTCGGCATGACGCACAGACCCACCACCACCCCCGCGGCGATGCGCGTGCGAACAGAATGCAGCACCAATGATTCCACCTACCGTCTCACTGGACACTTCAATTCATTCACGCGATCGACGAGTGACGGAACCAAAGGGATCCGAAAAGTTTCATTTTCAAAGGTCCAGCATTCTGCCGGAGAACTCGGTTTCCCCTA
>JAVVWR010000100.1:0-5118 GCA_036652035.1 Burkholderiaceae bacterium
CGCCCCCGCTCAAGCCCGCCGCGCCAGCGCCAATCCCCATCTCAATCGAGACGCCGGCAACTCCACCCAGCGGTGAAATGGCTCGGCTGCCAGATTGCTGAGTAGCCAGGCGCCGAGCATCGCTACTAATCCTATCCAGGGCTGCTCGGGCGCGGCCAGGACAAAGCCGGCGTTGACCAGCAGCAGCACCGCGAAGTGGATCAGGAACAGCGCATAAGAGTGCTGGCCCAGGTAGGCCACGCCAGCGGCCAGGCGCTCGCCCGGTTGCCAGGGGCGGCCCTGGTTCCAGGCGAGCAGCAGCGCGGTGACGCCAGCCAGGGCAATCCGATCGCGCCATTCGAGCCACAGGGCGGCGATGCTGAGCGCGGCCACAAGGCCCATCAGCAGGCGGCGGGGCTGTTCGCGCCAGAGCCAGACCAGGGCGCCCAGGCCGTAGGCGCCGAAGAAGTAGACCGCCCAGCTGTCCCAGCCCGAATCCCGATTGAAAACGGCGAGCGAAGCCGCCACCAGGCCCAGCGCCAGCCAGGGCGCAAAGCGTGGCGTGTAGCAGATCAGCACCGCCATCAAGGCGTAGAGCTGGAGGTCGATCGCCACATACCAGGCGCCCACGGTCAGGGACTCAAAACCCAGCACGTCGTGCAGCAGCAGGGCGTGGGCCAGCAGTTGCAGGGCGCTGACCGGGTTCTCCGGCAGCAGCTCGGGCAGCGCGCGGGCGGCCAGGCCATAGGCGACCAGGGTGATCAGCACCGCGGCCATGAAGGGCAGGGCCAGGCGCAGCCAGCGGGTCTGGACCAGGCCGAGCCAGGGGCGGCGCTCGCCCGAGAGCGCGCGTGCCGCGAGGTAGCCGCCCAGCACCAGGAAGATCTGCACCGCAACGCGGCCGTACTCGTAAAGCCAGTCGATCAGGGCGGGCCATTGGGCCTGCACCGCGTCGGCCACCGGCCCGTAGGCCGACAGGTGGTGCAGCACGATGAGCTGGGCGGCGAGCGCCTTGAGCGCGTCGAGCTGCAGTAAGCGGCGGGTCTTCATGGGTGTGGCGGCAAAGCCCTCGTGGGTCGGAGATCGCTGATCGCGGCTGGGGGCGGCAAAGCGGCAAGGCCAAAGCCATCGGCCTTGCCGGTCGGCCGCTGCGGCTTACGCCAGCCACCCCGCGCGCAGCTTGTTGCGGCCGGCTTCCAGTGCGAGCTTGATCCTGGCCGGTTCGCTGCCGCCGAGTTTGATCGCGAACGTCATCAGCTCGTCGCGCCGGAAGGCGGTGGCGGTGAGGGTGTCGCCGCGGCGGTAGCGGGCGAGCATGGCGTCGAGCTTGGCCGGGGTGACGCGCAGGCCGTCGAGCGCGATCAGAACGTCGCCGCCCGACAGGCCCGCGGCCTGAGCGGCGCCGCCGTCGTAGACGTGGGCGATGCGCGCTTCGCTGCCGTTGGCCGCGGTCTTGATGCCCAGCCGCTGGCGCGCGCCGGTCTGAGCTTCGGCCGTGAGCGTGACGCCGAAAGCGCCGAGCAGGGCGGCGTAGTCGGGGTCTTCGGTGCCTTCGGTGAGTTCGGCGATGAACTGGCCGAGCTCAAGCCCGGTGGCGTCGAACACGGCTTCGGTGATGTCGTCTTCGCCCACGCCGGCGTAGTCGGCGCCGGCTTCCTGGCGCTGCGACCACAGCAGCCGCATCACGTCGTCGAGCGACTTCTTGCCCTGGGTCTGGGCGCGGATCGTGAGGTCGAGCACCAGGGCGATCAGCGATCCCTTCTGGTAGTAGCTGACGATGGCGTTGGGGCTGTTCTCGTCCTGGCGGTAGTACTTGATCCAGGCGTCGAACGAGCTCTCGGCCACGCTCTGCTTGTGGCGGCCGCTCGCGCCCTGAACCGTGTCGAGCGTCTTGGCGAGCCGGTCGAGGTACTGGGTCTCGGAGATCAGTCCCGAGCGCAGCAGCATCAAGTCGTCGTAATAGCTGGTGAAGCCTTCGAACAGCCACAAGAGGCGGGTGTTGACCTCGGCGCTCAGGTCGTAGGGCACGAAGGCGGCGGGCTTGATGCGCTTGACGTTCCAGCTGTGGAAGTACTCGTGGCTGGCCAGACCCAGGAACTGGCGGTAGCCCTCGGTGGTCTCTTCCATGCCCACGAAAGGCAGGTCGTCGCGCTGGCAGATCAGGGCGGTCGAGTTGCGGTGCTCGAGCCCGCCGTAGCCATCGCCCACCGCCAGCGTCATGAACACATAGCGGTCAAACGGCGCGGCCTTCGACTTGGGCTCGAACAGTTCGATCTGCACTTCGCACACGCGCTGCAGGTCGCTGGTCAGGCGCTTGATGTCGAGGTTCGGCACGCGGCCGGTGATCACCACCTCGTGCGGCACGCCGTGGGCCTTGAAGCTCGCCAGAGCGAACTCGCCCATCTCGACCGGGCAGTCGATCAGCTCGTCGTAATTGGCGGCGGTGTAGGTGCCAAAGGCGTGGCGCCGGGTAGCCCGCGCAGGCTTCAAGCCGGTGGCGATCTGCCAGCCGGAGAATTCCTTGCCTGCGGGCGGCAGGATGTCGACCACCACCTTCTCGTCCTCCAGCCCGGCGGGCAGCAGGAAGACGCTGGAACCATTGAAAAAGCCGTGGGTGGTGTCGAGGTGGGCGGCGCGCACCGACAAGTCCCAGGCGTAGACCTCGTAGACAAGCGTGAGCGGCCCCGCGCCTTCGCCCAGCGCCGGCACGCGCCAGGTGTGCTTGTCGAGCTTTTCCACCGGCACCCGTTCGTCGCCGGCGAGCGCGGCGATCTGAACGATGTGGCGGGCGAACTCGCGAATCATGTAGCTGCCCGGAATCCAGGCCGGCAGGGTGAAGATCTGGCCTTCGGTCGAAGGGTGCTCGATCGTCACGGTCACATGGAACAGGTGCGCGCCGGGGTTGGCCGGGCGGATCGCGTAATGCAGGGGCATGGCAAGGCCTTGAGAGGGGCGCGAGGTCTCCGCGCCAGGGGTTCAGTCGCGCAGGACGGCGAGCACGTCGGAGTGGAATTCCCGCTGGTAGAGCACGTAGACCACGCCAAACGTGCCAAGCGCAAACGCCCAGGGCGAGAAGAACCACAGGATGACCGCGAACGACAGGTAGTAGGCGCGCAGCCCATCGTTGAAAGTGGCGGCGGCCAGGCTCGCCATCCGGCCGGCGCGGTCGGCAAAGGACTTGCGAGCGGGCTCGTCGAGGTCGAAGGCCTTGTTGTCGGGCGCGGAGGCCACGACCAGCGCAGCGAAGGTGTATTGCCGCATCGACCAGGTGTAGCGGAAGAAGGCGTAGACAAAGACGCCGGCCAGCGTCACCACCTTGAGGTCGAACAGGAAAAGCGAGGTGCGCGCCACGAAGGGAATCTCGCGCGTGAGTTCGACCGCCTTTTCGGTGGTGCCGAGCAGGGCGAGCAAGCCGCCGATGATCAGGATCGTGGTCGAGGCGAAAAACGACGCGGTGGCGGTGAAGCTCTGCACCACATTGCTGTCGACCAGCCGATTCTCGCGGGCGCTGGCCCGCATCATCCACAGGTGGCGGTAGTGATTGGTGGTGGCGAGCAGCGAATCGGCGACTTCGGCGCGGCGCTGCGCAAACAAGGCGTAAGTCACCCAGGCGGTGAAGAACCAGCCAAGCGCGGCCCAGTCGGCGAGGGGGATCAATCGGATGATGTCGAACGGGGTCAAAGCGATCTCCAGCGAGACCGCAAGCTTAAAGCGTCGCTAAGGGGTATCGACGTCGAGGAGAACCCCGGCGTCCTTGACCTCGATCGATTGCGGCGGGTGGCGGGCCAAGACTTCGCGCGCACCGGCCTCGCCCGTCAGCGCCATCAGCTCGGCGCCGAGCGCCGCGGCAAACCCGACCGGGTGGCCGCGCCGGCCGGCGTGGCAGGGTGCGGCGCAGAGCGCACCGGCGTTGATTGCCTGCGCCACCGCCGCGATGCTGGTGGGCAAGATTGCCGGCATGTCGGCCAGGGCCACCAGCCAGCCGCAGGCGTCGCGGCTGGCGGCCACGCCGCAGGCGAGCGAGGCGCCCATGCCTTGGTCAGCGGCTTCGCATTCGACCAGCTCACAACCCTCGGCCGCGAGCAGCGAGCGCAGCCGCAACTGGTTCTCGTCAGTGGCCGGGCGCACCACGGCGATCACGGCGCCGACCGCGGCAAGCAGGTTGCGCGCCGCCGCCACCGCGAGCGCGCTGCCGGCGTGCGGGCCGAAGCTGGCGGGTTCGAGCAGCTTGAGCGTGCGGCCGCTCGCGTCATAGCGGACGCCGCGGCCGGCGGCGAGCAAGAGGCCGACCGGACCTGCGCGGTCTTCCGCTCGCGGCGAATCGAGCCGCCGCACCTCGGGGTGCAGTGGCGAGGCGGCGTCCTGATAAAGGTCGGCGAGGTGGGCGGCGAGGTCCTCGTCGCTCATCGCGGCGGGGATCGGCAGATCGAGCGGCGAGCGACGTCCGTGTTCGACGGGCTCGTAGAGGCGCCAGCGCGCGCCGTCGTGTTCGGCGTCGAGCCGCAGACCGAAGACATCGAAGCGGATGGTTTTCATGGTCGGGCCTGGAAGAAGTCCCTTGTAAAAAACCAGGGCGCACGCGGGTGCCCTGGTCGCTGCGATGGCGGCCCGATCAGGCCTTGGCGAGGTCGAAGGGCAGGCTGCGCAGGCGCTTGCCGGTCAGGGCAAAGACGGCGTTGGCCACCGCCGGCGCAATCGGCGGCGTGCCGGGTTCGCCCACGCCAGAAGGGTCGGCCTGGCTGGTCATGACGTGCACCGCGATCTCGGGCATCTCGCTCATCCGCAGCACCGGGTAGTCGCCGAAGTTGCTCTGCTGCACCTGACCGTCCTTGAGCGTGATGCGACCGCCCAGCGCCGCCGACAGGCCAAACACCATGCCGGACTGGATCTGGGCCTCGACCGTGAGCGGGTTGACGGCAAAGCCGCAGTCGATTGCCGAGGTGACCCTGTGCACCTTGATCTCGTGGTTGGCGACCGAGACCTCGACCACATGGCCGCACACCGAGCCGAAGCTCTCGTGGATCGCGATCCCGCGGGCGCGGCCCTTGGGCGCGGGCTTGGCCCAGCCGCTCTTGTCGCGCAGGGTTTCGAGCAGCTTGCGCTGGCGGCCGTGCTTGGCGGGGTCGAGCAGGCTCAGGC
>JAVVWR010000101.1:0-5112 GCA_036652035.1 Burkholderiaceae bacterium
CGGCCGCCGTGGCCCAGGTGCAGGTTGATCATGCGTGGGCGCGAGCCACTGTGGTGGGGCAGAAAGGCACGGGTGCGTTCATGACGATCACCGCGCCGGCTGGCGCTCGCCTGGTGGGCGCCACCAGCCCGGTCGCTGGTGTGGTCGAGATCCATGAGATGGCGATGGACGGCAGCGTGATGCGGATGCGCGCCCTGCCCAAGGGACTGGAGCTGCCGGCCGGCAAGGCGGTCGAGTTCAAGCCTGGCGGCTACCACGTGATGCTGATGGATTTGAAGGAGCCGCTCAAGGATGGCACCCGGCTCAAGCTCGAGCTCAAGCTCGAAGACAAGGACGGCAAGCTCGTTACCCAGCCACTGGAGATCGATGTGCGGATGGCGCCGCCGGCGCTGAAGCGCTGAGGCCCGGTCGCGTTGATCCGGCGGCCGGCAAGGCATTGGCTGCTGCGAAGCGCTTGCCGGGCGATCGGGTCGAGGCCCTCTACGTCCGGCGCCAGGTGGCGCGTGTCATGAGCTAAAGCGCTCGAACGGTGTAATCGCCGATGGCCGTGAGCGCGGCCTGGACTTCCTCGATGGTGAGCGGATTGGGGGTTTCGAACACGGCGCGCGGCGGCTCGAGCGTGACGCTGGCTTCATCAGCCAGGAGGCTCAGCGCCTGGCTGACGCGGGCGACGCAACCCATGCAATGCATGCCGGTGATTTCGAAGCTTTGTTCCATGGCAGTCCTCTCGGAAGATCGGTGGTTGTGGGGTGATTATCGCCGTGACCGGGGTGTAAGATCAGCCGCTATTTCCAGCAGTCAAAGCAGTCAACTCTCCCCTCTCCCTATCCGTCCATGGACAGCAAGCCACCCTCCGTCCTTTCTGATTCGGTTGCGGCCACGCCGCAGCTCAAGGCCGAGATCCTGTCGGAAGCTCTGCCTTATATCCGCCGCTTTCACGGCAAGACCATCGTCATCAAATATGGCGGCAACGCCATGACCGACGAGAAGCTCCAGGCCGCCTTCGCGCACGACGTGGTGTTGCTGAAGCTGGTGGGTATGAATCCGGTGGTGGTTCACGGCGGCGGACCGCAGATCGACGAGGCGCTCGAGCGCATCGGCAAGAAAAGCGAATTCATCCAGGGCATGCGCGTCACCGACGCCGAGACCATGGAAGTGGTCGAGTGGGTGCTGGCGGGTGAAGTGCAGGGCGACCTGGTGATGCTGATCAACCGCTTTGGCGGCCAGGCCGTGGGCCTGACCGGCAAGGACGGCGGCCTGATCCGCGCGCGCCGGCTCAAGATGCAGGACATGAAGGACCCGACCAAGTTCCACGACGTCGGCCAGGTGGGCGAGATCGAATCGATCAACCCCGCCGTGGTCAAGGCGCTGCAGGACGACGCCTTCATTCCGGTGATCTCGCCGATCGGTTTCGGTGACGACGGCCTGTCGTACAACATCAACGCCGACCTGGTGGCGGGCAAGATCGCCGAGATTCTCAAGGCCGAGAAGCTGGTGATGCTGACCAATACGCCGGGCGTGCTCGACAAGAGCGGCCAGCTGCTCTCCGGGCTGACCGCGCGCCAGATCGACGAGCTGTTTGCCGACGGCACGATCTCGGGCGGCATGCTGCCCAAGATCTCGTCCGCGCTCGAAGCGGCCAAGAGCGGTGTCAACTCGGTCCACATCATTGACGGCCGGGTCGATCACTGCCTGCTGCTCGAGATCCTCACCGAGCAAGGGGTGGGCACAATGATCAAGTCGCATTGATCGTCTTTCGCCGATGCCAGGGGCGCCGCGTGGCGCCCCTCGTTTTTGGGCGCTGCCCCTCGTCACGACTCTGATCGCCGCCACCATGGATCTCTGGTTCTTCGACCTCGACGACACCTTGCACGATGCCTCGCATGCCATGTTTGCAACAATCGACGCGCGCATGGCTGACTATGTTCATGGGCATCTCAAGCTCGATCGGGACGCGGCCGATCGTCTGCGCCGCGAGTATTTGCAGCGCTATGGCGCGACCTTGTTGGGGCTGGTGCGCCACCATGGTGTCGATCCCCATCATTTTCTCAAGCAGACCCACGACTTCGATATCGCAGCGCACCTGCGTGCCGAGCGCGGTATCGGCGAGTTTCTGGCGCGCCTGCCGGGGCGCAAGGTGCTGCTGACCAACGCCCCGGCGCGCTACGCCACGACCGTGCTGCGTGAACTGGCGATCGGGCATCGCTTTTCGCGCCAGATCACGATCGAGGGCATGCGGCTTCACGGCCAGTGGCGGCCCAAGCCTTCGCGCTCGATGCTGCGGGCGATGCTGGCGCGTGAGCGGGTGCCGGCGGCGCGCGCGGTCCTGGTCGAAGACAGCCTGCCCAACCTCAAATCGGCCAAGTCGCTCGGGTTGCGGACCGTGCTCGTGACCGGGCACCGCCATGGCCGGGTGCAGCGCCCGCCGTATGTGGATGCCATGGTCAGTTCGGTGCTCGAACTGCCGCGCCGGTCTGGGCTGTGAGCGAAGTCGGCGGCGCGAGCCGCTAAGCTTTATCCCGAATTCCTCTTTTTTTTGCGGAGACCTCGATGGCCTCTCGTCCCGGTTTGATCCGGCGTCTGTTCGGTGCGCTCTGGTGGCTGCTTGATGCCAGCCGCCGCCTCGTTCTCAACCTGGTGTTCCTCGGTCTGCTGGCGGCAGTGGCCTGGTGGTGGTTTGCCGATCACGGGCCGGAGTTGAAGAAAGACACGGTCCTGATCCTCGATCTCAACGGTCGCATCGTCGAGCAGTACACGGCCGGCGCGCGTGAGGCGGCGATCGCCCAGGCCCTGGGCCGCAAGGAGCCCGAGAGCCAGCTGCGCGACGTGCTTGACGTGTTGGCCGCCGCAGCCGAGGACCCTGACATCAAGAGCGTGCTCTTGATGCTCGACGACTTGGATGGCGCGGGCCTGGCTTCGCTGCGCGAGGTCGGCGCGGCGATCGACCGCTTCAAGCAGAGTGGCAAACCGGTGGTGGCCTGGGGTTCGTCCTTCGACCAGAAGCAGTACGCGCTCGCCGCTCACGCTGACGAGATCTACATGCATCCCTTTGGCAACGTGCTCTTGAAGGGCCTGGGCGGGTACCGTTTCTATTACGGCGACGCGATCGAAAAGCTGGGCGTCAAGGTCCACGTCTTCAAGGTTGGCGCTTTCAAGAGCTTCCCCGAGCCGTTCATCCGTAATGCACCGTCGGCCGATGCGCTGGCCGACGAAGCCTTCTGGCTCGACAACGCCTGGAGCCAGCTGGCGGGCGGAATCGAATCGTCGCGCCAGCTGCCGGCGGGCAGCGTGATGGCCTACATCAACGCGCTACCGGGCTCGCTGGAGGCGGTCGGTGGCGACGCGGCCAAGCTGGCGCTGCAGTCCAAGCTGGTTGATGGCCTCAAGACCCGCGACGAATTGCGGGCGCTGATGATCGAGCGCGGCGCCCGGGACGACAAGACCAAGAGCTTCCGGCAGATCGACCACATGGCCTATCTCGATACGCTCGAGGCTGACACCGGCAAGGGCGGCGCGGTGGGCGTGATCGTCGCCGAAGGCGAGATCATCGACGGCAAGGCCGAGCCCGGCACGGTGGGCGATCTCTCCACCATCGCCCTGATTCGTCGCGCCCGTGACGACGACCGCATTCAGGCCTTGGTGGTGCGGATCGACTCGCCCGGCGGCAGCGCGGTGGCGAGCGAAGTGATTCGGCGCGAACTGGAAATCACGCGCGCCGCCGGCAAGCCGGTGATCGTCTCGATGGGCGATGTGGCGGCTTCGGGCGGTTACTGGATCTCGATGGCGGCCGACGAGGTGATTGCCGATCCGGCCACCATCACCGGCTCGATCGGCGTGTTTGGCATCCTGCCGACCTTCGAGACCACGCTGAGCAAGGTCGGCGTGGCCACCGGCGGCGTCACCACCGCCTGGCTGGCGGGCGCGATGGACCCGCGTCGCCCGCTCGATCCGCGCACCGGCGAACTGATCCAGGCCGGCGTGGGCCGCATTTATCGCGATTTCATCACGCTCGCGGCGGCTGCTCGCAAGACCACGCCCGAGAAGATCAACGAGGTGGCGCAGGGCCGCGTGTGGACCGGGGTTCAGGCGCAGGAGCGCAACCTGGTCGATCGCCTGGGCGGTTTCGACGACGCGCTTGCCGCGGCTCGCACCCGGGCCCAATTGCCCGATGACGCCGCGGTGGTTTTTGTTGAACAGGACGTGCGCGTGTTTTCAAGCTGGTTCGAGCTGTTCTTCATGCGCGCGCGCGCCGAACTGGCGCGGGCCAGCGGCGCCGCGCTGGTGCCGGCCGAACTGCGCCGTCCGATCGAGCAGGAGGCCGCGTGGCTGCGCGCGGCGGCGGCCAAGCCGCTCGCGCCCATCACGCATTGCCTGTGTGAGCCGAAGTAAAAGCGGGACTTCCCGCCCCTCGTTTTGGCGTGGGGCGGGAAGTCCCGCAATCCCGCGCAGCGCCCCAGCCTGGCCTCCGGTAAGCTAGCGACCGCTAACAGTTCCCCACCGGTCACCGTGACGACAGAAACTCCGCCGCCCGCCAAGACAACGCGCACCCCCGGTGCGCGCCGCCTGCAGATCCTCCAGACTCTGGCGGCGATGCTTGAAGACCCCAAGGGAGAGAAGATCACCACCGCCGCTCTCGCGGCGCGGCTCGAGGTGTCGGAGGCCGCCCTCTACCGCCATTTCGCGAGCAAGGCCCAGATGTACGAGGGCCTGATCGAGTTCATCGAGACCACCGTCTTCGGTCTGATCAACGAGATCGCCGGGCGCGAGTCTTCCGGCCTGATGCAGGTGCGCGCCACCGTCACCATGCTGCTCGACTTCGCCCAGACCAACCGCGGCATGACTCGCGTGCTGGTGGGCGACGCTCTGGTGCACGAGAACGACCGCCTGCAGGAGCGCATGAACCAGCTGGTCGACCGGATCGAGGCTTCGCTCAAGCAGAGCTTCCGGGTGGCGATCACTCAGGAAGAGCTGCCGCCCGAGTTCGACGCCGGCGCCCGCTCCAGTCTGGTCGTGTCTTTCGTTCTCGGCCGCTGGTTGCGTTTTGCCAAGACTGGTTTCAAGCGACTGCCCAACGAATCGCTCGAGGTGGCGATGCCGGTGCTGATGGTCTGA
>JAVVWR010000102.1:0-4853 GCA_036652035.1 Burkholderiaceae bacterium
CCCTTGTTGTTGCGGCCGAGCACGTAGCTGACCGCGTCGCCGATGGCGAGGGCTTTGAACTCGGCGCCGCTCACCGCCTTGTTGTAGAAGAACAGGTTGTCGCCGCCGTCGGCCGGCTTGATGAAGCCATAGCCTTCGAGCAGGTTCTGGACCACGCCATGGCGGCGTTCGGTGGGCAGCGGCTCCGTGTCGATCGGGCGGGGAGCGATCTCGCTGCGGTTGCGCTCGGTCGCAGCCGCAGCGCTGGCGAGGGCTTCGCGCTGGCGCGGCTCGACCACCGGCATGAAGATGCCGTTGACGAGGCGGTCGTTGCGCAGCGTGCGGTCGTCGATCACCTGGTGCATCAGCACCGGGTAGGTCACTTCCTCGAGCAAGGCCTGCGAGGTCTTGGTGGCGCGCTGGCGGCCGTCGGCGTCGAGGTATTCAAAGTCCCAGCCCAGCAGCAGCACGCGGGTGCCGAGCGTGTTGAGCTTGCGCACCAGCGGCAGGAAATCGCTGTCACCGGCGACCAGGACGCTGACGTCGAAGCGTTTGTACATGGCGAGCTCGAAGGCTTCGAGCGAGAGCCAGACGTCAACGCCCTTTTCGCCATTGGGTCCGAGCGGCAGGTAGTGCGTGGTGACGCCGGCGCGCATCAGAACGTCGTCGAAACTGCGCTCGCCCAGCAGCATGTTGCGCTTTTCGGCCTCTTGCGCGCTCAGGCGGCCGCGAAAGTAGTGGGCGTCGACGATCTGGCAGTAGCGCGAATCCGATCCCTCGTTTTCGGCAACCTTGTTGCGGATGAATTCATGCAGGCCGCTGATGCTGATGCGGGCGCCGCGGTCGTGCTTGTGCAGGTAGTAATTGCTGACGTGAGCAAAGAAATTGCCGTCGTAGAAGACGCCAACGCGCGTCAGGCGGGAGTTATTGCTCATGGCGATTGCAGTCCAAACGAATTCGAAGGTGAGGCGAGTATGCCGGGCGCACGCGCGGCGAGTGTGCCGAATGTGGTGTCGGGGGTACGGGCGGCGGCACGCTCAGCGCCGCAACAGATTGATCACCTCGGCCTGAATCCCTCCGGCGGACGCGACGGCCGAGAGCTCGATCAGCGGATTGCCGCCCGAGCTGCTGGTGAGAACTCCGCCCGCGCCCTCGATCACGGGCACCAGCGCCGCCACGTCCCAGTAGCCGAGCACCGGGTCGATCATCAGGTCGGCGCCGCCGGTGGCGAGCGAGAAATAGCCAAAGCAGTCGCCCCAGGTGCGGTAGAGCTTGGCGCGGTCAATCAGGCGCTGGATCTCGGCGCCGCCGGTCTGTTCGCTCGTGGTCCAGTGAGTGGTGAGCAGGACGGTGGCATCTTCGATCCGCGTGCAGGGCCGCACGTGGGCTGGCCGCGAGCTGCCGTCAGCCAGGGTGAGCGTGGTGCCGCCGCGGTGGCCGATCAGTTGCACGCCAGCGGCCGGGTGGGCGATCGCGCCAAGAACCGGGCGAAAGCCCGCGCCATCGTCGCGCTCCAGCGCGATCAAGGTGCCAAACAGAAAGCAGTTCGTGATGAAGGCACGGGTGCCATCGATCGGGTCGAGCACCCAGCGGTAGCGTGGCAGGGCCGGGGCCGCTTCCTTGATGCCGAACTCCTCGCCCAGGATGCCGTGAGCCGGGTAACGCGCCTCGATCCGCTCGCGCATCGCCGCTTCGGCGCCGCGGTCGGCCGCGGTCACGGGGGTGGCATCGCCCTTGGTGATGACGGCCGTGCCGGAGAGAAACAGCGGCACGATCACGCCGCGGGCGGTGGCGATCAGTTCCTGCAGGAAGGGGATGAATTCGCTCGCTTCATGGGCGGCGAGCGGGGCGCTGTAGCGGATCGGTTCCATGCCCGCATTATGGCGCGGGCATGGGTTTCAGCCCGCCTTGCTCTGCTGGGTGCTTGACGCAGGCGGAACGTTGAGCGGGCGGGTGAGCGGATCTTCGATCAGGCGGGTGCGTGAGAGCACGCCGGCGGTCTCTAGGATCGGGTAGGCCACCGAACACAGCAGGGAGTTGACGCGCTTGAAGTCGGACAACAGATCGAGGTGAAGCGAGCTGGTTTCGATCGAGGCCGGGGTGTTGTCCGACAGCCGGGTCAGGTGATTGGCGGCGTAACGCATTTCCAGCTCGCGGAAATCGACCTTCTCGGCCATCAGCTTCTGAGCGGTCTTGAGGTCGCCGTGCAGGAAGACCGTCATTGCCAGCTGCAGGTTGGTCATCAGCCGCGCGTGCAGGTTCTCGATCTCGATCATGCCGGCCTCGGAGAACGAGAGGTTGCGGTCGATCTTCTTCTGCGCCACATCGACCAGCATGCGGTCGATGATGTCGCCCGCGTGCTCCATGTTGATGGTGAACTGGACGATGTCGGTCCAGCGCTGCGACTCACGGGTATCGAGCGCTTCGCGGCTGACCTGGGCGAGGTAGAGCTTGATCGCGGTGTAGAGCCGGTCGATCTCGTCGTCGCGCGCGCCCAGGCGTTCGGCCAGCGCGCGGTCGTTTTCCTTGAGAACGACCATCAGGCCGGCGAGCATGTCGTGGACGATGTCGGCGACGCGGATTGCCTCGCGCGCGGCAGCGCCGATCGCCACCGCCGGCGTGACCAGGGCGGTCGGGTCGAGATAGCGCGGCGTGCTGGCGGATTCGGCGGCAACCGGCGCCGGCAGCCACTGTTCGACCCGGCGCGCGAGCCAGTCGGTGAATGGCAGGAAGAGCGCGGCGAGCGCCAGGTTGAAGGCGAGGTGGAAGCTCACCACTGCGGCTTGCGGTGTCAGCTCGACCAGGTCAACCCCGCGCAGGATCAGCGGAAAGGCGAGCACGGCAAGCGCCACGCCGGCGAGCTTGAACATCAGGTTGCCAGTGGGGGCGCGGCGGGTGAGCGTGTCAGCCTTGAGGGTGGTGACCACGGCCAGCAGGCCGGACCCCAGGTTGGCGCCCAGCACCACGGCGAGCGCGACGGGCAGGGTCACGACCGAGGAGGCGGCGAGCGTGGCGGTAAGAAGGACCACCGCGAGGCTGGAATAGCAGACCAGGGCCAGCAAGGCGCCGAGCATCACGTCGAGCAGGATGTCGCCGGTCAGCTCGCCAAACAAGACCTTCACGCCAGCGGCCTGCGTGAGCGGCGCGGTGGCCGCCATGATCAATTGCAAGGCCAGGATCATCACGCCCAGGCCCAAGAGCACGCGGCCGATCTGGCCGGCGCGCTCGTTCTTGCGCGACAGAAAGACCACCACGCCGACCGCAATCAGCAAGGGCGAAAGCCAGGAGAGATCGAGCGAAAAAAGCTGGACCATGATCGCGGTGCCGACGTCGGCGCCGAGCATCACCGCCAGCGCGGCGGCGGTGCTGATCAGTCCCTTGGCGAGAAAACTCGAGGTCAGCAGAGCGGTGGCGGTGGCGCTTTGCAGCAGGCTGGTCACCCCCAGGCCGGCGGCAAAGGCGCTCGCGCGGTGAGACACGCTGCGCTGCAAGACCTTGCGCAGGTTGGCGCCGAAGACACGCAGGACACCGGTGCGGACGATGTGGGTGCCCCAGACCAGCAGGGCAATGGCGGCAAGCAGGTTAAGCAGAGTGAGCACGGCGCTGAGACTTCCTGAAACTATGACGGCCAAGGCTCGACTTATACCCTTTATGACAGGAATGTGACGGTTATGTGACATGCAAGCAAAAAAGAGTTCCCCCTGATTGGCTTGCAGGGTGTGTCGTGACCGTTTAGCCGATCAGCTCCGTCGCTGGCGTGTAGGTCAGTCCCAGTGCTTCGGCGACCGCGCGGTAGGTGAGCTGGCCGCGGGCGACATTGAGACCGGCTGCCAGATGCGGATCCTCGCGCAAGGCGCGCTGCCAGCCCTGATCGGCAACCGCCAGGGCAAAGGGCAGGGTGGCGTTGTTGAGCGCGGTGGTCGAGGTGCGCGGTACCGCGCCCGGCATATTGGCGACCATGTAATGGACGACGCCATCGACCCGATACGTGGGGTCGGCGTGGGTGGTGGCGCGCGCGCCTTCGGTGGCGCCGCCCTGGTCGATCGCCACGTCGACGATCACCGCGCCCTTTTTCATGCGGCTCACCAGGTCGCGCGTGATGAGCTTGGGCGCTGCCGCGCCCGGGATCAGAACGCCACTGATGACGAGGTCGGCCGCCAGCACTTCGCGCTCGATGTTGTCGGCGTTCGAATACACCGTCATGGCGCGGCCGCCAAACATGGCGTCAATGCGGCGCAAGGCGTCGGTATTGCGGTCGAGCACCACCACCTGCGCGCCGCTGCCCACCGCCATCTGCGCCGCGTTGGTGCCGACCACGCCGGCGCCGAGGATCGCGATCCGGCCCGGCGCCACGCCCGCCACCCCGCCCAGCAGCACGCCCATGCCGCCCGCGCTTTTCTCGAGACACCGGGCGCCCGCCTGCACCGCGAGGCGGCCGGCGACTTCGCTCATGGGAGCCAGCAGCGGCAGGCTGCCGTTGGGCGCGGTGACGGTTTCGTAAGCGATGCAGATCGCGCCGCTGGCGAGCAAGTCTTTGGCCTGCTCGGGGTCGGGCGCGAGATGCAGATAGGTGAAGAGGATCTGGCCGGGGCGCAGCTGCGCACGCTCGGCCGCTTGCGGCTCCTTGACTTTGATTACCAGGTCGGCGCGGGCGAAGACCTCGGCCGCGCTGGCGGCGATCTCGGCGCCAGCCTGCACGTAATCGGAGTCGGCCGCGCCAATGCCGGCGCCGGCCTGGGTCTCG
The DNA here is from genome assembly GCA_036652035.1 of Burkholderiaceae bacterium. Lineage (GTDB taxonomy): Bacteria > Pseudomonadota > Gammaproteobacteria > Burkholderiales > Burkholderiaceae_F > JAEZVV01. The sequence goes on from JAVVWR010000102.1 coordinate 4,724, forward strand.
ACCAGAACGCGGTGGCCGTGAGCCACCATTTCCCGCACCGAAGCCGGGGTCAGGCCGACGCGGTATTCGTGAACCTTGATTTCCTTGGGGACTCCGACTTGCATCGCGACACCTTGAGGGAAATGGAACG
>JAVVWR010000103.1:0-4795 GCA_036652035.1 Burkholderiaceae bacterium
GCGACAGGTACACCAGCTGGTCGGCCCCATCCGCCGAGCGCAGGCCGTTGGTGTATGGCAGGCTGCCCACCGGATAACCGCTGCCCCAACCGTCGTACCCCCAGTTCGCGCCCTTGAGATGCGAATAGATGTAGTTCAGGCGCAGCGCCGTGTCCGGCTTGAACTGCCAGTTGGCGGTGAGCTGGAACTGATTCTCGATGTACTTGTTATCCGGCAATTGCAGCGCGGGAGCCGCGCCACCCTGACCCTGGTTGTATTTCTCGACGCCATTGACCCAGTTGTACTGAGCGCCGAACTTCCAGCGCGGGTTGAACGTGTAGTTGCCACCCAGGCCAATGGTGTGGTCGTCCGCGGTGCTGTTGGTCCACCAGGCGCTGGCCAAACCCAGGTTCGCGTTCGCATTGCCGAGCTGCGTCTGCTTCTGCTGGCCGTAGGTATAGAAGCCGAATAACTGCAGAACGTCGGACGCGGTCCATTGCGTATCGAGCGTATAGGTCTGGCGCTGCGAACCGGTCAGCCCCAGGCAGGTCTTGTCGCCCGTGCCAACACCGATGTCGTAGACGCCGCCGCAGGTCATGCCGTCGTAGTTGCGGTCGCGCCAGTCGGCGCGCAACTGCACCGCCACGGTATCGATCGGCATCAGGTTGAGCTGGGCCCGCACCAGGTTCTGCGCGTAATCGGCGAGCCAGAACTGGCGCAGGGTGGCGTTGTCGGCGCTGCCATTGTTGATGTTGGTCATCGCGCGCGACTGATACTCGGCGCCCGAGCGCTGGTCGTACTGGTAGCGCAGCGAACCGGTCACGAACTCGTTGGCGCGCGAACGCAGCTCAAGTCCAAGCTGGTTGTTCTTCAGGTCATCGCGGATCGTGCCGTCCTTGCCGGTGACCGCATCGCCTGCGCCGACCAGGCCCACGCCCGCGAAGTTGTGCTTGTACTTGGTCTGCTCGTACTGGTACCAGGCCGCGAGCTTGGTCCGGCGCGCGAGCGAGTAGTCGCCCTCCAAGCTCAACCGGTTCTTGGTGTCCGAGGGGCGCAGGGTATGGCCCTTGTGCGTGCCCGAACCCGGACTTGCGTCCTCGTCATAGAAGTAGGACGGGGTCTGATTGTCGCGGTCCTGGAAGCGATAGTGCGCACGCAGATTGAGGTCGCGCGTCACCCGCGAGTTGAGCGTGAACTCGGCCACGGTCTGCTTGACCTTGCCATCGAGCGAAGAGACCCGATCGCCGCCGGGGCCGCCTAGAAAGACCTTGCCCGTATCCGCGAACGCGGTGTTCTGCGAGGTCCAGCTGTGCGCAAGCGCGGCGGTCAGGCGGGTGGCGCGCGAGAAGCTATATCCACCCTTGGCCGAGATCTGGTTCCAGTCGTTGTCCGGCGCCAGACTGATGAACGGCGTGCTGCCGGTGCCGACCTGGAACTGATTACCAACGTTGTTGGTGTAGCGCGAGAAGGTATAGGCCACTTCGCCCTGGAAAGCGTCGAGGCTGTAGCTCGCACCCAGCTTCATGCGCTGGGTTTCGTCGTCCATTGGCGCCAGGCTGGTGTGCTGAGCCTGGCGCGAGCCCGTCAGCGAATTGCCCGAACGCTGGGTCAGCGTGTAGTCGGCAAAGGTCTTCCAGTTGCCGAGAAAGCCCAGACCGCCCGCCAGGTTGTAGGTATTGCGGCGGGACTCGATGTCGGTGGCGACATAGCTCGGCAGCGGGGTCTGCACCGCGCCGCTCGTGTAGCGGACCAGGGCGTCACGGGCGTCGAGCTTGGTGATGCCTTGATAGTCGCCACGCAGCCACCACACACCTTGCCGGCCCACTTCACCGTTGACCATGGCCGAGGACAGGCCCAGGTTGAAACCCGAGAGGTCCCAGTAGCGGCCGGAGGCGTCGTCGCGGTCGCCCGCCACCACGCTGCCAAAGAGCTTGTAGCCGCTATCGCCAAGACCGGTCCACTGGCCCAGGCCACCACCCAGACCGCCGATGCCGCTGCCGAAATAACCCATGCCGAATTCGACATGATTCTCGCTATAAGGACTCATGTCGGCGTTGCCATACCAGGGCGCCGAGAAGAGCATCTGCGCCGAGGCGCCGGCCGGGCCGAAGGCCAGACCCAGGGCCAGAGCGAGCGGGCCGAGCCGCAAGGCGGGGCGTTGCTGATTCGATTTCATCTTGCTTTCCTTTCTGCGTCGCCCGTTACCGGAAGAAATCCCGACCCTTGGAGCTGTTGCTGCCGTGGACCTTGCTGTGGCAGTTGGTGCAGCCGGTGCCGATCGCGTGGGAATCACCCTTGTTGATGATCTGGTCCGCGCTATAGAAGGTCCGACCGTGAGTGCCCTGGTGGCAGGACTGGCAGAGGAAGGGTTGGCGCGACTCAAGCATCGGCTTGACGTTCGAACCGTGCGGCTTGTGGCAGGTGGCGCAGTCATCGGCCACCGGCGGGTGCTCTTGCAGGAAGGGGCCGCGCTTGTCGGCGTGGCAGGTGTTGCAGGTGTCGTTGACCGTCATTTCCTTCAACTGACTCTTGCTGGCCGAACCGTGCGGCGCGTGACAGGACGAGCAGCTCATCTGACCGGTCTTGAGCGGGTGACCCGACATCTTCATGGTGTCGGCGCGCACGTCCTTGTGGCAGTCGTAACAGACGCCCGCCTGGGTCTGCTTGACCAGCACCTGGTCTTTTGCGCTGTGAGTCTTGTGGCAATCGGTGCAGGCCACGTCGTTGCGGTCATGCGCACTGCCGATCCAATCGATCAGGTGACCGCCCTTGTGGCAGGTCTGGCAGGTCTCGTTTTTTGCCTGAACGTTGGCCTCCTTGCCCATGACGCTCGGCTTCTTGCTCGGGTCCTTCAGGTGAGCCGCCGCATCGGTGTGGCAGGACAGACAGTCCTGGCCTTTGCCGGCCGGGGTCTTGGCATCGCCCTTCACCCCGTGTTTGGTTTTGGAAAAACTCTCGACCGCCGCCTTGTGACAGACAGCGCAGGCCTGGGCATCCGCCGATTGGGCCAAGGCCGCCGGGGCTGAGAGAAGTCCCGCCAGCGCAGTCGCGCCAGCGGCCAACAGAACCTTGAAATTCACGGTTCCTCCTTGTGGTTTCTGGTTGGTTTTTTCGGTCCGTCCGTGCTTTGAAGTAGCCAATCCCGCAAGAACTCGAGATCGGGCGTCAGCACGGCGCCAAGTCCTCCCCAGGCCTGGTCGTACGCGCGTAAACCCCTTATCCAGCAGCAACTTCTCGGCCTTTCGGGTCGAGGTTTCACTGTTCCCCCGAAGGAGTACCTCGATAGCCCGAATGCCGGGCTTGTGTGACAGCCATCACAGTCAGGTTTTCCAGGGCTTGATCCGATCCAATCCCGCGAATGAACAGGGGGCAAACCCGAGTTGCCAGGCGCGACGCAATGGACTATTTCGAAAATTTCCGCTCTCGGCCTACCCCCTCCCCCACGCACAGCCACAGCAGCACGCCCGCCACCCCCGGATTGCCCCACCCCGGCACAATCGGCTCGTTCATTCAACGCCCCTCCCCCATGACCCGCCGCTCACCCGCTCTGGCTTTCATTCTTGCTACCGTCCTGCTCGACGTGCTCGGCATCGGACTCGTGATTCCAGTCCTGCCGCGTCTGGTGGGTGAACTCGCGGGCAGCCGCGACGCCCAGACCTGGTGGTACGGGCTGCTGGTGATCAGCTACGGCGCGATGCAGTTTCTGTGCGCTCCGCTCTTGGGGGCGCTGTCGGACCGGATCGGCCGGCGGCCCGTGCTGCTGGCCGGCATCGGCGGGCTCGCGCTGATGTTTCTCGCGCCCGCGCTCACCGATTCGCTGTGGGTGCTGTTGGCCTCTCGATTGGTGGGCGGCGCGTTTGCCGCCAATCTGGCGGTGGCCCAGGCCTATATCGCCGACGTCACTCCGCCCCAGCACAGAGCCGCCAACTTCGGAAAACTGGGCGCGGTCTTCGGCATCGCCTTCATGCTCGGACCGGCCCTGGGCGGCGTGCTCGGCGAGATCGACCTGCGCCTGCCGTTTTTCGCCGCGGCCGCCCTGTCGGCGCTCAATGCGCTCTATGGCTTCTTTGTTCTGCCCGAGAGCCTGCCGCGCAACAGCCGCAAAGCCTTTTCGGCGCGCCGCGCCAACCCCTTCACTTCGCTCGCCGCCCTGGCGCGGCTCAAGAGCGTCGGCCCTCTGGTCACGGTGATCTTCCTGGTGACCTTGAGCCAGTTCCTGCTCCACACCACCTGGGCGCTTTACACCGAATTCCGCTATGGCTGGACACCGTTCAACATCGGCATCTCTCTGATGGCGGTCGGCACGGTGCAGGTCCTGATGCAAGGCCTGGCGCTGCCGCACCTGCTGCGGCGTCTGGGCGACGCCCGCCTGATCCTGCTCGGGCTCGCCTCGGCGCTGCTCGCCTACCTCGGCTATGGCCTGGCGCAAGCGGGTTGGGTGGCGATGCTCATCATCGGCGGCAATCTCTTTGCCTGCCTGATCGGGCCAACGCTGCAAGGGATCATCTCGCGCTCGGTCGATGCGGCCGAACAGGGCAGCGCCATGGGAGCCCTGGCTTCACTCGGCAGTCTGACCGCGGTCATCGCGCCGCTCCTGGGCACGCCAATGCTGGCCACGGTGAGCCATTTGCCGCCGGATGACTGGCGAGTCGGCGCGCCCTACTTCCTGTGTTCGGCGCTGGTGGCCGCGGCGCTGGCGCTGGCATGGCAGCACTTTGCCCGCGCGCGGCGCTCGCCGCGGATCGCGGCCTTGCCCTGAAGCCGGCTCGGCGCGCGACATTCGCGCCACACGATGGCGGAATCCCGCTGGCTGGAA
>JAVVWR010000104.1:0-3094 GCA_036652035.1 Burkholderiaceae bacterium
GCCCGCGGGCGGCGTTGTCTTTGGCTCCTCGCTGGCACAATCGCAGCGTCTCCCTCTCATGGCCGGATCCGATGCGAATCGCTCTTGGAATCAGCGGAGGGCTCGCCGTCTTGTTGCTGCTCGGCGCTGCCCTGCTCTATTTCCTCTTCGATGGCGAGAAAATCCAATCACGCCTGCAACAAGAAGTTCAATCGCGTTACCAGCGTGAGCTGAATTTCGACGGCCCCATTGGCTTGAGCGTGTTACCACGCATCGGCCTCACCCTGCCTTCGACCACGCTAAGCCAGCGCGGCAAGCGCGAGCTGTTTGCTCAGCTCGATTCCGCCCGGGTCTCGGTCGCTTGGCTGCCGCTGCTGCGCGGCAAGCTCGCCATCGACACGATCACGATCGACGGTCTCAAGGCCACCCTGGTTCGCTACCACGACGGCCAAACCAATCTCGACGATCTGCTGGAAGCCAACTTCGCCGCCACGCCGGCTCCCGCAAGTTCATCTAGCAGCGCGGCACCGAGCGATATCGAACTCGGCGGGATCAAGCTCAGTCGCGCGCAATTGACCCTGCACGATTTCAAGGGCGGCAAGCTCGCCCGCGTCAGCGAGTTCGAGCTTGCCAGCGGCCGCATCGCGCCAGGCACCCAGATCCCGATCGATCTCTCCGCCCACTATTGGCTCGATCGACCCGCGATCGAGGGCCGGATCAAGGCAAGCGGCAAGCTCAAACTTGACCCACCAGCAACCCGCTACGGCGTGAGCCACTTGATCGCGACCAGCCATGGCACGCTCGATGGCACCGCCTTCGATCTCAAGCTCGACGCGCCGCAACTCTCGCTCGGCCCCAAGACCGCGAGCGCCAAGACCCTCGCTCTCTGGGCCAAGCTGGGCGGCGCCAGCCCACTCGACGCAAAGCTGATAATCGACGACCTGATCGGCAACAGCGCCGCGCTCGACACCCGCCGACTCGACCTCGCCGTGACCCAGAAACACGGCGACCGCAGCTCCACCCTCCACCTCGCCGGCCCAGCCCAGGCCAGCATGACCGAGCGCTCGATCCACTGGCCGCAGTTCAAGGGCGAACTCGATCTCACCGCGGCAACGCTTCCAGGCGAGAAACTAACGGCTCCGATCACCGGGAAAATGAATCTCGACGGCATTCGTGAACTCGCGCAGCTCGAGTTCGCCACCACGCTCGACGGCGGCGCCCTGATGCTCAAGGCCGATCTCGCCGGCTTTGCCAAGCCCTCGATCCGTTTCGATCTCGACGCCACCAAGCTCGACCTCGACCCATGGCTGCCGCCCGCCACCACAACGGCAAGCGCACCGGCGCCCCAGGCCGATCGGAATGGAATCGGTGCCGCCCAGATCTCCCCCACCACGCCAGCCAAGCCGATCGATCTCGGATTTCTCAACGCGCTCCAGCTCCAAGGCAAGCTTCGAATCGCGACACTGAACATCCGCGGCATCCGGGCGAATCAGGTGAAAGCCAGACTGAGCGCAGCCACGGGGCGACTCGACATCGCACCGCTCAGTGCCAATCTCTATGGCGGGACTCTCGCGGGCACGGCATGGGCCCACACCAACCAGCGTCTTGGCACGAGTTTTCAACTCGATGGCGTTGACCTAGCGCCGCTGCTGCGCGACGCCGGCCTGAAGGACAGGCTCGAAGGCCGGGCGACGACCCACACCGAACTCACCGCGAGCGGCACCACCGAGCGCGAACTCATGCAGTCGCTCGCCGGTCATCTCACAGCGCGCATCAACCAGGGCGCTCTGCGTGGCATCAACCTCGAACGCATTCTGACTGCCACGCGGCGCGGCCAGGACGGCGTGCAGGCCGAGCGCAGCGCGGCGGGAGACAAGACCGAGTTCAGCGAGCTTTCGGCGAGCTTTTTCATTGCCCAAGGCATTGCCCGCAACAATGACCTCAAGGCGATTTCCTCGGTCTTGCGCGTGAGCGGCGCGGGAGCGATCGATCTGCCCGCCGCCAGCATCGACTACACGCTGCGCGCCGCGCTGGCCCCGGGCGCACAGCGCGCGGCCTCGCTCACGGTGCCGGTCAAGCTGAGCGGGCCGCTTGCCGACATTCACTACACGATCGACTGGGCGGCGGTGGCAGCCGCCGCGCTCAAGTCCCGCATCGAACGCCGCCTCACTCCCGGCGCCAGCGGCAGTAGCAGCGAGAATCCGATCGACTCTCTCAAGCGATGGTTCAAGCGATGAACGCCACGATCGAAGCGCTGTTTCTCTACCCCGTCAAAAGCTGCCGCGGCATCCGCCTTGAGTCAGCCGAACTGGCGGCCACCGGGCTCGTCGCCCACGGCATTGGTGACCGCGAGTGCTTGATCGTCGACGACGCGGGAGAGTTCATCACCCAGCGCAGCGCGCCCCGCATGGCCTTGATCGCAACCGCGCTCGAGCGCCATTCGCTGTGGCTGCACGCGCCCGGCATGTTGAGCCTGGAAATTCCCTTCGAACTCGAGGGCGATGACATCACGGTGCGGGTGTGGAACGACACGCTGACGGCGACTACCCAGGGTCAACTGGCCAGCGACTGGTTCACCCGCTTTCTCGGCACACCGTGTCAGCTGGTCCGATTCGATCGCCGCCAACAGCGGCTGGCCGACCCGCGCTACACCGGCACGCTCGAAGTGCCCTACCAGTTCGCCGACGCCTTCCCTCTGCTGGTGGTCTCGCAAGCCTCGCTCGACGACTTCAATGCCCGGCTGCAAGCGCAGGGCGAAGCGGCCATCGGCATCGAACGCTTCCGGCCCAATCTTGTGCTCGGCGGCATCGACGCCTTTGGCGAGGACTTTATCGACGAGATCCGCATCGGCGAGCTCACGCTGCGGCTCGTCAAACCCTGCTCACGCTGCCCGGTGCCCACCATCGATCCCGCCACCGGCCTCAGCCATCCCGCCGTGGGCGACTTGCTCAATCAATTCCGCGCCACGCCCGAGGGGGTGATGTTCGGCGTCAACGCCATCGTCACCGCCGGCGCGGGACGCGAGATCCGCGTCGGCGACGAGGCCGACATTTCCATCCGCTTCTGAAGCCATGCAACGCCGCTCCCTCATTGCCACTCTGATTGCCACTCTGAT
>JAVVWR010000104.1:3194-4415 GCA_036652035.1 Burkholderiaceae bacterium
CGGCGCAGTCTTCGACTCGCGGCGTGTGGGTGCGGGTCGAGCCAGCGAGCTCGCTCCGCTGATTCCCCACCGGATCAAGCGCCGAAAATCAATCACCGAAAATCAATCACCGTAACTCAGCCGCCGCCACCAGGCTTCGAGCGGGCCCTGGCTTTGCGTTCTCATCCACACCGCCGACGCCACCCACTGCACGACCACGATGGCCAGGCCCAGCGCCGCAAGCTGCCAGGTCTTCATCCACGCGCCCCAACCCAGACCCCAGCCCGACAAGAGCGCGCCCATGGCCGCCGATTGCAGCAGGTAGTTGGTGAGCGGCATCCGCCCCGCTGGCGCGAGCGCGCTCACAAGCCGGCGCGGCGCATGGGCCAGAAAGAGCGCCACGTAAGCGAAGGACAGGGCCGGCACCAGGGCCAGCGCCAGACCACGCAGAGGATCGGCCGGCATGCCGGGACCGGCGATCGCGTCGCCCGTGACCATCACGGCCGAGATCAGAGAAGCCGGCAATCCCACCAGCAAGCCGGCCCAGAGCGCGCGGCGCCAGACTTTGGGGTGGGCCGAGAGCGACAGCCAACCCGCGCGCTGCGCGTAAAGGCCGGTGAGCATCAAGGCCAGAGTCGCGATCCACTGGCCGCTCAACCACACCGACAAGACCAGCATCACGAAGTCGAGCGCCCGCGTGTGCCACTGCTCCAGATAGCTGCCGGTGGTGTAGACATGGAACGAAGCCAGCATCGCCTGCGCTTGTTCGGCGTCAGACTCGGCCGCGCCGACCATCCACCACGTCGTCGCCGCCAGCAGCACCGCCGACACCAGCGCCAGCAGCCACCAGCGCCGGACCGATCGCGCCAGCTGTTCGAGACTGGCCCGCCCATGGCGCAGCAGGAGAAATCCCAGCAGCGCATACAGGTTGGTGATGTCGCCGTAATAGAGCAGCAGACCGTGAGCGATGCCAAACACGAGCAGAAAGCCAAAGCGCCGCCGCATCACGGCCGGCGCGTCGCGCCCGCTGGCTTCGAGCTTGTCCCACAGAAAGCCAAAGCCCGCGCCAAACAGCAGGGCGAAGATCGGCATGAACTTGTATTCAACCAACACGCCAAGCAGAAAGTAGATCAGCACGTCGGCCAGGCCGGCATCGGGCGCGAGATAGCCGAGCGGGTTGCCAGCGCTCCACACGAAGGACTGGATATTGACCTGCAGGATGCCGGCGAGCGCGAGCGCGCG
>JAVVWR010000105.1:0-4203 GCA_036652035.1 Burkholderiaceae bacterium
TGGCAGCGTCTCGGGCGACGTTTGCCGGCTGGCGTTTACCTGGGCACTTCGTCATGGAGCTTTCCCGGTTGGCGCGGTCTGGTCTGGCGCGGCGAACACAGCGAAGCGCAGCTCGCTCGGGAAGGTCTGGCCGCGTATTCGCAGCAGCCGGTGCTGCGGGCGGTCGGAATCGATCGCAGCTTTTATTCACCGCTGGCCGCGGCCGAGTTCGCTCGTTACGCACGCCAGGTTCCCGATCACTTCCGTTTTGTCGTCAAGGCGCCGGCGCAGGTGACCGACGCCGTCGTGCGCGGCGAGCGCGGGGTGCCGGCCGGGATCAATCCCTTGTTTCTCGATCCGGCGGTGGCGATCGAGCGTTTTGTCGGCCCGGCACTTGAAGGCCTGGGCGCCAAAGCCGGGCCGTTGGTGTTCCAGCTCTCGCCGCTGCCGGCCGAGATGTGGCGCGAGCCCGCGGCGGCGCACACCACCATCGCTCGCATTGGCGAGTTTCTGGCGGCCTTGCCGCGTGAGCTCGGTGGCGTGGTTCCGGTCTATGCGGTGGAGCTGCGCAACGCCGAACTCAATACCCCGCGTTTCGTGAAAGTCCTGCGCGAAGCGGGCGTGCGACTGACCATCGGCATTCATTCGGCGATGCCGCCCGCGCAGCGCCAGAGCGCTGCGCTGCGGGCAATGGATTCGGACCCCGACGAGGGCGGTGAATGGACTCTCAAGGGCCCGCTCGTGGTGCGCTGGAGCCTGCGCGCCGGTCTGCGCTATCAGCAGGCCAAGGAGCGCTACGCACCGTTTGACCGGCTGATCGATCCCGACATTCCCACTCGCGGCACGCTCGCCCACTTGATCCATGTGGCGGTCCGCAGCGGCCAGCCGAGCTATGTGATCGCCAACAACAAAGCCGAGGGCAGCGCGCCGCTCTCGATGATCGAGCTGGCGCGCGCGGTGGTCGGCCGCGGCTGAAACTCAGGCGCCCGGCTTGCGGCGAGCGGCGAAGGTCTGGCGGAACTGGGCGAGCTTGGGCTCGACCACGAACTGGCAGTAGCCCTGGCCCGGGTTGTGGCGGAAGTACTCCTGGTGATACGTCTCGGCGCGGGTGTAGTCGGGCGCGGGTAGCCGTTCGGTGACGACCGGAACGCCGAGCGCGGCCTGAACCTCGGCGATTGTGTCGCGCGCGATCCGCTCCTGCTCGCTCGAGTGGAAAAAAATCACCGAACGGTATTGCGAACCCACGTCATTGCCCTGTCGATCCGGCGTGGTGGGGTCGTGGATCGCGAAGAAAATTTCCAGCAGTTCCCGAAAGCTGACGCGGGCCGGATCGAACTCGATGCGCACCACTTCGGCGTGGCCGGTGTCGCCGCCGCAGACCTGGCGGTAGCTCGGTTGTCGCACGGCGCCGCCGCTGTAGCCGGATTCGACCTCGACCACGCCTTGAACTTCCTCGAACACGGCTTCCAGACACCAGAAACAGCCGCCGCCGAGCGTGGCGAATTCATTCCTGGGGTGCGGTTCGTGATCGAGCGGATGAGCGATCGACATCGTGCTTCTCCTGGTCGCCGTCAGAGCAGCGCGGGGCGGTTGGACAACTCGTTGGGGTTGCTGATGCCGGTGGTGAGCGGAAACTCGGCCGCGAGCAAATCTCCCACCGCGGCGATGGCGGCGAGGCTGCCGGCTTCGAACTCGCCCGTCCGGAAGCTTTCGCGCATGGCGTTGGCAATCAGCTGCCACTGCGCCTGGGTGACCCGGCGCGCCAGGCCGCGATCGGCGACGATCTCGACGTCGTGGTCGGCCAGTTCAACGTAGATCAGGACACCGTTGTTGTGCTCGGTGTCCCACACCCGCAGCTTGGAAAAGACCATCCACGCGCGCTCGCGCGGCGCGGCGTCGCGGCGCAGATAGCTCCACGGCAGAGAGCCTTCGACCGCAAACCGGATCTCGCCGCTGTGCTGCGATTCGGTTTGCGCAATCGCGGCCTGGATCCGGTCCAGGGTGGCGGGCGGGAAGGCGCGCGCCACCGCCTGCGGTGCCGTGAACCAGTGTTTGAAAACTCGAGCCAGGGGAATCATCACCAATCTCCGCTGGCGCCGCCGCCGGAAAAGTCGCCACCGCCACCGGAAGTCCAGCCGCCACCGCCGCCCGACGACCAACCGCCGCCGCCTCCGCCGCCCCAGCCGCCGGGAATGAAAACGCCGCCGCGGCGGCCGCCGACGGTACGCGCGAGCGAACGACCGCCACCCAAGCCCATCACCGCGGCCGCCACTGCAATCAAGAGGCCAAGCCCGATCGAAGCCAGCATCCAGCCGCCGATCACGCCGGCGCCCACGCCACCGATCACCGCTCCCGGCGCACCGAGCAGGCGCCGCAGGACGGCGGCCGCAATCACGCCGACGACGATGAAGGGCAGCAGGAGCGCGACCATGTCTTCGCCTGCGTTGACGGTTTTCGCGGGCACGCCCACCGGAGCCGGCAAGCCTTCTCCTTCGACCAGGCCGAACAGGCGGTCGAGGCCGGCGTTGATGCCGCCGGCGTAATCGCCGTTCTTGAAGCGCGGGCCGATGTCTTCCCGGATCACGCGCTTGGCGGCGACGTCGGGAATCGCGCCTTCGAGCGTTCGCGCCACATCGATCCGGACCCGGCGATCGTCTTTGGCCACCACCATCAGCAAGCCGTCGCCCACGCCGGCGCGACCGATCTTCCAGGCCTCGCCCACGCGGTGCGCGTAGTCCTCGATCGGCTCGGGCTGGGTCGAGGGCAGCATCAGCACCGCCACCTGCGAGCCATGAGCGGTCTCGAACGCGGCGAGCTTGGCCTCGAGCGCCGCTTTTTCCTGCGGCCTCAGGGTTCCGGTGAGGTCGGTGACGCGCGCCAGCGGCGGCACCGCGGCGAGCTCCTGCGCCTGGGTTGCGAGGCCCAGCAGCAGAAGGAGAAGGGCGAGCCAGGTTCGCATCAGATGGCTCGTGGCATCACTTCTTGGGCGCGCCAAAGTCGACTGTCGGTGGCGCCGTGATCGCCTTTTCGTTTTCGACCGTGAACTGAGCCAGCGGCTTGTAGCTGAACGCCATGGCGGTCAGGTTCTCGGGGAACTGGCGGATGAAAGCGTTGTAGTCCTGCACGGTCTTGATATAGCGGTTGCGGGCGATGCCGATGCGGTTCTCGGTGCCTTCGAGCTGGGCGCGCAGATCCTGGAATCCCTGATTGGATTTGAGATCGGGGTAGCGCTCGACCGTCACCAGCAGACGTGACAAGGCCGAGCTCACCTCGCCCTGCGCCTCGGTGAATTTTTTGAAAGCCTCGGGGTTGTTGACGAGCTCGGGCGTGGCCTGGATCGAGGTCGCCTTGGCGCGGGCCTCGACCACCTTGGTCAGGGTTTCCTGCTCGAAGCTGGTCTCGCCCTTGACTGCGTTGACGATGTTGGGGATCAGATCGGCGCGCCGCTGGTACTGGCTGATCACCTCGGCCCACGCGGCCTTGACCGCCTCATCCTTCTGCTGGATCGCGTTGTAACCGCAACCGGAGAGGCCGGCTGCCAGCATCAGCACGAACAAAGCGCGAATCATTCGGATCATCTTGTCATCCTCTTGGGTGGGGGCGGATCGCCACGGCGTCAATGTAGGCTCGGCCGGTCGGATTGCAAGCGTCCGGGGCGCGTCCCGCGGGTCCGTAGAATGCGGGCAATGAACGCCAAGGCCCATTCCTCCGCTTCCTCTGATTACCGTCGCGCCCTCGGTCAGTTTGCCACCGGCGTCTGCATTGTGACCACCACCGGCGCCACGGGCGAAGCGGTGGGACTGACCGTCAACTCCTTCAATTCGGTCTCGCTCGCGCCGCCGCTGGTGCTCTGGAGTCTCGGTCATGGTTCGGCCAGCAGTACGGCGTTCGAAGCCGCCGCGGGTTTCGTTGTCCATGTCCTGGGCGTTGATCAGCTCGAACTGGCGCGGCGGTTTTCCACTCGCGGCGTCGATAAATTTGGCGCGACGGCGTGGGCGCCCAGCGCCAAGGGCTTGCCGCTGATTGAAGGCTGTGTCGCGTCGTTTGAATGCCACACCGTCGGCCGGCATCGAGCGGGTGACCACACCATCTTTGTCGGCGAAGTGCTGGAGTTTCATGCGCCCGGCGGCACCCCGCTGATTTTCCACAGCGGTCGCTACGTATCGGAAGTGATCGAGGCGCCACTGCCGCGCGACCTGCGCGACCCCTGGCCCAAGCCCTAGC
>JAVVWR010000106.1:0-4136 GCA_036652035.1 Burkholderiaceae bacterium
TGACGCACTGAGTGGTGGGCATTTCGGTGCCAACTGAGCTAGCTCAAGCAGGCTGCGCGATGGCGCCGATCGCGGTGGCGCGTGCCACGCGGACTCGCTAAGGTTCACGCATTAATGGCTCTTGCCATGTTTCATCGGAGTCAGCATGTTGTATCGCTTCTGGGTGATTCTGCCGTTCGCGGTGGTCACCCTGTCGGCCATCGCCGCCACGTTCGTGGCCGTGTTCTGATCGATCTGTTTCAAGGCCAGGGGCCGCCGTGTGGCGGCCCCTGGCTTTTTGCGGTGCGCCGCCGGCACAGCGCCGCGCCGCGCCACGCAATCACGCCTCCCCTGATGTATGGCAAGAAAGCCGGTGGTGCGTCGGTGGATTTGAGGGTTTGGCCGGAAACAGCGTCGCGTGGCTCTTCCTACACTTTGCGTTTAGCGCAAGTCGCGCGACCCGAGGAGCGATGGGATGACGGGCAGGCCCTGGTTGAAGAATTACCCCACCGGCATGCCGGAAGAGATCAACGCCGACCGCTATGGCTCGATCCCCGAGTTGCTGGCCGCCGTGACGGCCGAGTACGGCGAGCTGCCCGCCTTTCATAACCTGGGCCACGATCTCAGCTACGCCGAGGTCGATCGTCTGTCGCGCGATTTCGCCGCCTACCTGCAAAGCCTGCCGGGTCTAGGCCAGGGCGATCGCGTCGCGGTCATGTCACCCAATCTGCTGCAATACCCGGTGGCGGTGTTTGGCATCCTGCGCGCTGGCATGACGGTGGTGAACGTCAATCCGCTCTACACCGCGCCCGAGGTCGAGCATCAGCTTGCCGATGCCGGCGCCAAGGCGATCGTGATCGTCGAGAACTTCGCCGCCACCTTGCAGGCCGCGCTGCCGCGCACCGCCATCGAGCACGTGATCGTCACCGCCGTGGCCGACCAGTTGCCCGCGCCCCGGCGCTGGCTGATCAATGCCGCGGTGAAGTTCGTCAAGAAAATGGTGCCGCACTGGGCTATCGCCGGCGCCGTGCGCTGGCGCGACGCGTTGGCCGCTGGCGCCAGGCTCTCCCTCACGCCGGTGGCGATCAACGCGCGCGAAGACGTCGCCTTCCTGCAGTACACCGGCGGCACCACCGGCGTGACCAAGGGCGCCATGCTCACCCACCGCAACATGCTCGCCAACCTTGAGCAGATGCGGCTGTGGGTGTCGTCGAGCTTTGTTCCCGGCCAGGAAGTGGTGATCGCGCCGCTGCCGCTCTACCACGTGTTCTCGCTCAGCTCGACGCTGGCCTTCATGCAGATGGGCGCGCGCACGGTGCTCATCACCAACCCGCGCGACATGAAGACTTTCATCGCCGAACTCGCGCGCTGGAAGTTCAGCGTCATGACCGGAGTGAACACCTTGTTCGCCGGGCTGATGAACGCGCCAGGCTTCAAGGCGCTCGATTTTTCGGCCATGAAAGTGGTGGTGGGGGGCGGCTCGGCGGTGCAGCGTGGTGTGGCCGAGCGCTGGTTCGGCATGACCGGCCACCACATTGTCGAAGCCTACGGCCTGACCGAGACCTCGCCCGGCGTGTGCGCCAACGTGCTGGGTTCGCCCTGGAGCGGCAGCGTCGGGCTGCCGACGCCATCGACCCGGGTGAGCATCCGCAACGATCAGTTCGAGCCCCTGCCGTTGTGGAGCGGGGTGGGCTCGTCCGAGGCGTGCATTGGCGAGATCTGCGTGTCCGGGCCGCAAGTGATGAAGGGCTACTGGAACGCGCCCGAGGACACCGCCGCCGTGATGCAGGACGGCTGGCTCAAGACCGGCGACGTGGGCTACATGGACGAAGAGGGGCGCATCACGCTCACCGACCGCAAGCGCGACATGATTCTGGTCTCGGGTTTCAACGTCTACCCGGGCGAGGTCGAGAACGTGGTCTCGATGCTGCCCGGCGTGCTCGAGTGCGGCGCCGTCGGCGTTCCCGACGAGCATTCGGGCGAAGCGGTGCGGGTGGTGATCGTCAAGCGCGACCCCAGCCTGACCCGCGAGGCGGTGATCGAGCACTGCCGCTCTCACTTGACCGGCTACAAGCGGCCGCGCCAGGTGGAGTTCGTGGCAGCGCTACCGAAGAATTCGGTCGGCAAGGTGCTGCGCCGCGAACTGCGCAATTTGCCGCACCCGACGATGCCGGTCTGAGCCGCTCCGGCCAGGGCTGGGGGGCGGCGGCCGCACGCGTGGGCCACGCGGTTCAATCCCGCTGTGGCCGGGCGTGAGCGTCGCCCTGATCCGTTACTCTTGCCGCGTCACCTGCCGCTCCGGCCCGTCTACTCAATGAATCATCAAGCTCTTTCCTCCTTCATCTGGTCGGTCGCCGACCTTCTGCGCGGCGACTACCGGCAAGGCGAATACGGCAAGGTCATCCTGCCTTTCACGGTGTTGCGGCGTCTGGACTGTGTGCTTGAAGCCACCAAGCCCGCCGTGCTCCAAGAGTTCAAGCTCAAGTCCGCCGCGGGGCTCAACCCCGAGCCCTTTCTCTTGCGCCGCGCCGGGCAGAGCTTCTGCAACACCTCGGCGCTTGATCTGCCCACCCTGCTGGGCGACCAGGACCACATTCGCCAGAACCTCTACGCCTACATCCAGGGCTTTTCGCCCGCCGCGCGCGACATCTTTGAGCGCTTCGACTTTTTCACCCAGGTGGAGCGCCTGGCCAAGGCCAACCTGCTGTATTTGGTGACCGAGAAGTTCGCCACCATCGACCTCCACCCCGCGGTGGTTGACAACGCGGGCATGGGTCTGGTGTTCGAAGAGCTGATCCGCAAGTTCGCCGAAATCAGCAATGAGACCGCCGGGGAACACTTCACCCCGCGCGAAGTCATCCGCCTGATGGTCAACCTGCTCTTCATCGAGGACGACGACGTGCTCACCCCCGGCCACGCCGTGGTGCGCACCCTGTATGACCCCACCGCTGGCACCGGCGGCATGTTGTCGGTCGCGGGCGAGTTCCTGGCCGAGCACAACCCCCAGGCGCGGCTCACGCTGTTTGGCCAGGAGTTGAACGACGAGTCCTACGCCATCTGCAAGGCGGACATGCTCATCAAAGGCCAGGACGTGGCCAACATTGCCGCCGGCAACACCCTGAGCGAAGACGGCCACCCCAGCCGCAAGTTCGACTACATGCTCTCCAACCCGCCCTTTGGCGTGGAGTGGAAGAAGGTCGAAAAGGCGGTGCGCGACGAGCACGAAAAGAAAGGCTTTGACGGCCGCTTTGGCCCCGGCCTGCCGCGCGTCTCCGACGGCTCCATGCTCTTTCTCATGCACCTGCTCAGCAAGATGCGCCCGGCCAGCGATGGCGGCTGCCGCTTCGGCATCGTCTTGAACGGCTCGCCCCTCTTTACCGGCGGCGCGGGCAGCGGCGAGAGCGAAATCCGCCGCTACGTGCTGGAGAACGACCTGGTCGAGGCCATCATCGGCTTGCCGACCGACATGTTCTACAACACCGGCATCGCCACCTACGTGTGGGTGCTCTCCAACCGCAAGCGCGAAGACCGCCAGGGGCAAGTCCAGCTCATCGACGCCAGCCGCTTCTGGCAGAAGATGAGGAAGAGCCTCGGCAGCAAGCGCAAGGAGATGGGCGACGAGCACATCGCCACCGTGACGCGGCTGTTTGGCGACTTCACCGAGGCCGAACTCATCACCGTGCTCGACGCCGCTGGCCAGCCGGTGGGCGAACCCCAGCTCGTCACCAACACCGATACCCCGCCCGTCGCGCCCGAAGGCGGCCGCCTCAAACGCGTGCCCATCGCCCGCATCTTTGACAACCAAGACTTCGGTTACACCACCATCACCGTCGAGCGCCCGCAGCGCGACGAGGCCGGCAAGGTGGTGCTGGGTGTGAAAGGCAAGCAAAAGGGCAAGCCCCAGCCCGACACCCGCCTGCGCGATACCGAAAACGTGCCGCTCAAGGACGACATCGGCGCTTACTTCCAGCGCGAAGTCCTGCCCCACGCGCCCGACGCTTGGATAGACGCTGAGAAGAGCAAGGTCGGCTACGAGATTCCCTTCAACCGCCACTTCTACGTCTTCGAGCCGCCGCGCAGCCTGCACGCCATCGACGAAGAGCTGAAGGCCGTCTCCGCCCGCATCATGGCCATGCTGGGGGAGTTGGCGGAATGAG
>JAVVWR010000107.1:0-4128 GCA_036652035.1 Burkholderiaceae bacterium
CTAACTCAAAGGAAACATTACGTTTCCGTCCGCGCCAAATTTTTTCTGTGCCTGGTACCGGCCGTGCTGTGGGCGTCGTTGTCCCTGTGGCTGGCCATTCCCTGGCTGATCAGCCTGGCGCAGCACATCGGCCTGATCGCCGCGGTCTTTCTGATCGCCGGCATTGCGATTCTGCCGGGCTTCATGAATGCCTTTCTGATGAGCAGCCTGCTGCTGGATCACCGACCGCGTCACCACCCCGTCGATCGCTACCCCGGTGTATCCATTCTGGTGGCTGCCTATAACGAAGAGGCCACGATCGCCGCAGCGGTGCAGAGCATCGCCGCACAAGCCTACGCAGGACCGCTGCAGGTGATGGTGATCAACGATGGCTCAAGCGACAACACCGCCAGCGTCGTGCGCGCGCTGCAACACCAGTACGACTGGCTCGAGCTGATCGACTACCCAGCCAACGCGGGCAAGGCCTACGCCCTCAATCGCGGCCTGGCGCGCGCCAGACATCGCCTCGTGATGACCATCGACGCCGACTCCTGCCTCTACCACCGCGCCCTGGCCAGTCTGGTCGAACGCTATCTGCAAGACCCGCCCAATACCCGCGCGGTAGCCGGCAAGGTGCTGGTCAGGAACTCGCGCGACAACTGGCTCACCCGCGCGCAGGAGTGGGACTACTTCCACGGCATCGCCGCGATCAAGCGCATGCAGTCGCTGTTCCAGGGCACGCTGGTTGCGCAGGGCGCCTTCTCGATTTACGACCGCGACACCCTGGTTGCGGTTGGCGGCTGGCCTTCGTGCGTGGGCGAAGACATCGTCCTCACCTGGGCGATTCTCAAAGCCGGCCACCGCGTAGGCCACTGCGAAGACGCCTGCATGTTCACCACCGTGCCGAACACGGTGAGCCAGTTCGTCAAGCAACGTCAGCGCTGGGGGCGCGGAATGATAGAGGCGTTCCGCCAACATCCCGACATTCTGCTCAAACCCCGACTCTCGACTTTCTTCATCTACTGGAACCTTCTGTTCCCGTGGCTCGACCTGGCCTTCACCTTCGGATTTCTGCCTGGCATCGTGCTGGCGTGTTTCGGCCATTTCTGGATCGTTGGCCCGATGACGCTCGCCTTGCTGCCACTCGCCCTTGCGATGAGCTTTTTGATGTTCTCGGTCGAAAGCCACATGTTCGACACGATCGGGCTGCGCGTGCGCCGCAATCTGATCGGCTTTGCGATCTACGTGCTGGCTTACGGCTTGTTGCTGCAACCCGCCAGCGTTCTCGGCTATCTCAATGAAATCCTGCGCACGCGCAAGACCTGGGGAACAAAATGAAAATCCCTCGGCATTGCCTCTGCCTGAGTCTGGCATTGTCAGCGGCGGCGGCGGCCCAGCAACCGATCACCGCGATTGACTTCGAGCCTGGCGCCGGCGCCGGCCTCCTGTTCACTCGCGACAGCGACGGCTTTGACATGCAGCGCACCACGGTCGAGGCCGTGCCCTATCTGCGCGACGCCAATCACTTTGCAGGCCTGCGCTTGAGCCGCAGCACCTTCAAACAAGAGGGCTGGCGCCGCCATGGCACACGCGTCACCCTCGCCGGCCGACATGTGAATGCCGTCGACTCGACGGGCTGGCAAGGCGAGATCGGCGTGCAGGAACAGAATGAACACCGCTTGCTGACCTTCGATGGCGCCTACCGTCATGAATGGCAGCCCGGAACCGGGATCGAATTCTTCGCCAGCCGCGACTGGATCGAGACCCGCCCCGCGCTGGACCAAGGCCGATCCTTCACCTTTGCAGGGGCCGCGCTGGACCAGGTCTTGTCACCGCACTTCACCGTAGCCGCCGTGCTCGGGCACCAGGCGTTTTCCGATCACAACGCGCGCAACCACGGCCGCGCGCGCTTGATCTATCAGCCGTCACTCGACCTCGGCCTGACCGTCCAGGCCCGCTATCGAACCTATCGCAGCCGCGAAGACGATGTCGGCGGCGCGTATTTCAATCCGGGCCGATACCAGGAAGCCATGGCCGCGATCGGCTGGCGCCAAAATTTTCATGGCTGGCAGACCTACTTGTTAGCCGGACTGGGTCGCGAAAAAATCGATTCCGATTCTGGACAGACCACCCGGCTCGCCAGCATCGACATCAAAAGTCCGTGGCGTGGATTGCAATTTTTCAAGCTCGGCGCAGGCTTCATGCACAACAGTGCCAACTGGGGTCCGGGCTACGACTATCGCTATCTGAACCTCGAATGGCAGATGATTTTATGACGCCCTGCGAGAGCCCCGCCGAACGCTCCGGCGGCTCCGCGCACCCGGCATTGCGCAGAGTGCGCACGGTATAGTTTTGTCATCCTGACCGTGGCTCGCACGGTCCAGCCCTCCCGGTTCCCCTTGCGCCATGACTGATGATTCCCGCCCCGCTGACCCCGCGTCGTTTGACTTTGCCATCGTCGGTGCCGGCATTGTCGGCGCGACCATTGCCTACCAGCTCGCCCGCCACGCCCGCGTCCTCATCCTTGAAGCCGAAGCCGCGCCGGGCTACCACACCACTGGCCGTTCGGCCGCGCTCTACGAGCCCAGCTACGGCCCGACTGCGGTGCGCGCACTGACCCGCGCCAGCCGCACTTTTTTCGACGCGCCGCCCGCCGGCTTTGCCAGCAATCCGCTGCTCACGCCGCGCGGCTGCCTCTTCGTTGGCCCGGCCGAGGCTCAAACCGAGGCCCGCGACCGGCTCAAGACCTTGGCAGCCGAAGGCGGCGAGGTGCGCTGGGTCGAGCCCGCCGAAGCGCTCGCGATGGTGCCGGTACTGCGCCCCGAAGCCAGCGCCGTGGCCGTGTTCGACACCAATGCCTTCGACATCGACGTCGACAGCCTGCTCCAGGGCTTTCTACGCGGCGCGCGCGACGCCGGCGCCGCGCTGCAAACGCAAGCTCGGGTCGCCCGCCTCGACCGCGCCGGATCCGGCTGGCAGATCGCCACCGACGACGGGCGCCAGTTTGCCGCTCGCGTCGTGATCAACGCCGCTGGTGCCTGGGCCGATCCGGTGGCCGAACTCGCGGGCGCCGCCCCGCTCAAGGTCGAACCGCGCCGCCGCAGCGCCTTCCTGTTCCGCCCGCCCGAGGGCATGGACGTGCGCGCCTGGCCCGCGGTGATCGCGCTCGACGAATCCTGGTATTTCAAGCCCGATGCGGGACAGCTGCTGGGCACCCCGGCCAATGCCGATCCAGTGCCACCGCACGACGTGATGCCCGAAGAAATCGACGTCGCCACCGGCATCTACCGGATCGAATCGGCGACCACGCTCGAGATCCGTCGCCCCACTCACACCTGGGCCGGGCTGCGCTGCTTTGCCCCCGACGGCGAGCCCATGCTCGGCTACGACCCGGCGGTGCCCGGCTTCTTCTGGGCCGCCGGTCTGGGGGGATTCGGCGTGCAGAGCTCGCCCGCGGTCGGCATGCTGTGTGCCGCCCTGCTGCGCGACGCGCCACTACCCGAGGCCCTGGTCGCCGCCGGGGTTGATCCCGCCGCGCTCTCGCCGCAGCGCACGACGGGCTAATTCGCGCCAGAAGTCTGCTTGGATCGCGGGTTCGGCCAGTACCCGAACCCGCGACAGCCTTACTTCCTAATCGCTCGAGACACCAGACAAATCTTGCTTCGGCATGAAAATCGAGCCGCAGGAAAAGATCTGAACCAATCCCAATGTCGCGCCCGACGCGATTTAGCCATCATTTGAGCGCAGCGACCATGGCTTTACGCCGACGATTAATGGCGAAAACCAAAGGAAAAGTTACCATCAGCATCAGGATCACGGCCGGCTCATCTACGACATCTACACGCAATGAGAATGAGTGAAAATCCGTAAATGGTTGATCGCTATTCAGATCGGAAATTGCCAATACCCAATCACCGGCAGCATCCAATCCATCGAACGTCGAAAGCGCCTGCTCTGGACGATACGACCCCGAGATGAAATCGGGATACATCGACAGATTTGGCAGCGAATTTTGCGCTTCATCATCGAAACCGAGCGTGATCACCCCCGCACTCTCAACAAAAGTTATTAGCCTTACCCTCACCCCATTATGAATTAGAGCAAACGCCGCCTCGGTAAAGTTTGGAGGACCCTCCATGCCCGACTTAA
>JAVVWR010000108.1:0-4097 GCA_036652035.1 Burkholderiaceae bacterium
TCCATGCTGAGGCGGCGCTGCATCGGCGCGCCGCGCGCCAACAGCAGCAGGCCCGAGGTCGCCATGTCGAGCCGGTGGACGATCAAGGCATCGGGATAGTGCCGCTGGACCCGGGCGATGAGACAGTCCTGCTTGTCGGGCCCGCGCCCGGGCACCGACAAAAGACCGCTGGGCTTGTTGACGACAAGCAGCTGCTCGTTGACAAACAAGAGCTCGAACGCGTGGGGCGGCGCGGCTTCGATTCCGCGCCCCGCCCCAGGACCCGCGAAGATCACGCCGCCTCGCGCGGCGCCGAAAACTGGATGTGATAGAGGTGGGCGTACATGCCGCCAGCAGCGAGCAGCTCGGCGTGGCAGCCCACTTCGACGATGCGGCCGTGTTCCATCACGACAATGCGGTCGGCGCCTTCGATGGTCGAAAGCCGGTGCGCCACCACGAAACTCGTGCGGCCGGTCATAAGCTGCTCGAGCGAGGCCTGGATGAACTTCTCGCTTTCCGTGTCGAGCGCGCTGGTGGCCTCGTCGAGCAAGAGGATCGGCGCGTCTTTCAAGAGCGCGCGAGCGATCGACAGACGCTGGCGTTGGCCGCCCGAGAGCTTGGCGCCGCCTTCGCCGACGCGGGTATCAAAACCGTCGGGCAGCGATTCGATAAAGGGCAGCAGGTAGGCGGCTTGCGCCGCGGCACGAATCGCCTCGATCGAGGCGCCGCGCTGGGCGCCGTAGGCGATATTGGCCGCGATGGTGTCGTCAAACAGCACCACGTCTTGCGAGACCAGCGCGATCTGCGCGCGCAGGCTGGCCAGCGTGAGTTCGCTCTGGGCGACACCGTCGAACAGGATCTCGCCCTGGCTGGGCGCGAGAAAACGCGGAATCAGATTGATCAAGGTGGTCTTGCCCGAACCCGAGGCGCCGACCAGGGCAATCATCTCGCCCGGCTTGACGGTGAGATTGAAGTCCTTGAGCGCGGGGATCTCGGCACCGGGATAGGTGTGGCCGACGCCGCGGAACTCGACCGCGCCGCTGGCGCGCCCCAGCGTCTTGGCGCCCGGGTCACGCTCGGGCTCTTCGTCGATCATGGCGAAGACGCTGTCGGCTGCGGCCGCCATGCGGGCCACCGAGGCGTTGATGCTGGCCAAGTGACGCAAGGGCGGCAGCATCATCAGCATCGCCGACAGATAGGTCATGAACTCGCCCATCGTCAGAAGCCCCGCCTGCGCCTGCAACAGCGCCACCGCGACCACCACCGAGACGCCGCTCATGGCGACCAGCTGGGTCACGGGCGTACCGGCCGACCAGGCCACCTGGATCCGCATTGCCAGGCCTTGCAGGCGGCGGTTGAGGTTGCCGAAGCGCTCGCCCTCATACGCGTAACCGTCGTAGATCTTGACCACGCGCTGGCCTTCGTAGCCCTCTTGCAGGGTCGAGGTCATTGCCGCCAGCGCCTCCTGATTACCCGTGGCGAGCTTGCGCAGTCGCTTGCCGATCACGCGCAGCACCACCGCGATCACGGGAGCCACCACCAGGGTGACCAGGGTGAGTTGCCAGTTGTGCCAGACCAGGATCGAGGCCAGCGCGATCACCGACAGCGTGTCGCGCACCAGTGTCGTGAGCACCTCGGCCGCCAGGTTGAGGGCGTTCGACGCCTCGTTGACGAACTTGGAGATCACCGTTCCGGACGGATAGCGCTGATAGGTCGCGGCCGGCCAGCGCAGGACCCGGTCGAACATCAGGTTGCGCAGCTCAACCAGCACCGACTGGGAGATCCGTTGCAACAGGTAGGAGCTCGAAAAGGTCGAGCTGCCATGCAGGAGCGAGACTCCGATCAGGGCGAGCGGCGCCCAGATCGCGACCATGCCGTTCTTTTCATAGAAGCCCTGGTCGGTGAGCTTGCCGAGCAGGATCGCGATCAGCGACGACGAACCGGCCGCGATGACCATGCCGATCATCGCGTACGCGATCATTCGCTTGTATCTGGGCAGATACGCGAACAAGCGCCGCAAGCCGGGGTCGGAAAACAGGTCGGGAGTCTTGAAAAGTGCCATGGCGTCAAACGACGCCCGCGCGGAGCGCCCTACAATCTCGACTGCCTAGTGTATAGGCATGAAGCCTGACCTCTTTTGCCCATGACCCTCGTTCTCGTTCGACTTCCCAATCACATCGGCGACGCCTGCATGGCTTTGCCCGCCCTGCGACTGCTGGCCGCCTCGGGCTGTACACCCGCCCTGGTTGGCCAACCCTGGGCCGGCGAACTCTTCGCTGGCGAAGGCTGGCGCTTCGACCCGATCGAGGGGCGCCTGCTGCAGGACTTCGCCCGCGTGCGCGCCCTGGCGGCCAACCTCGGCCCGAGCCCGCGCGGGGTATTGCTGCCCAACTCGTTCGGCTCGGCGCTGCTGTTTCGCGCCGCGGGCGTGCGCTCCGCGGGGCTCGCCACCGACGGCCGCAGTGTCCTGCTCGAATCGACGATTGCCGAACCAGAGCCCATGCACGAGGTCGAGCGCTTCTGGCGCGTCGCCTGCGGGGCATTGGCCGCCTGGAACATCGCGCCCGCGATCGCTGCCGTTCCGGCGGAGCTCGGGCTCAAGCTCGCCGCTCGCCACGTGGCGGCTGCGCGGCGCCTGATCGCCGAGCACCAGTTGCCCAGCCGGTTTGCTCTGCTGGCGCCGATCGCCACCGGCCTGCATCACGGCCGCGCCAAACACTGGCCGGAGTTCGCCGCGCTAGTGCCGGCGCTGCGCGAGCGCGGGATCGAACCCGTGGCAATGCCGCCCGCCAACGAACTCGAAGCCAGCCGCGCCGCTCTGCCCGGCGCCAGGATATTGCCCCCGGCCAGCCTCGGCACCTACGCCGCGCTCGCGGCTCGCTCGACCCTGGTGGTCGCCAACGACTCGGGCGTGAGCCACGTGGCCGCCGCCGTGGGTGCGCGCCAGGTGACGATTTTCGGCGTCACCGCAGCCGGACGCACCGGCCCCTGGAATCCGCGCGCGGTGGGCGTGGGCCGAGCCGACGCCTGGCCTGCGCCAAACGAAGTAATCGCCGCACTCGACCAGGCTTTGGCGATTCCGGCATGACGCGCCCGATCCCACCGCGCCGCGTGCTGATCGTCTCGCTGCGGTTTCTGGGCGACGCGCTGCTCTCGACGCCGCTTGCCGCGGCCGTCAAACGCGACTGGCCCGGCTGCACGGTCGACATGCTGGTGTTCAAGGGCTGCGACGGCATGCTTGAAGGCAATCCCGATATCGACCGCGTGCTCACCGTCCCGCAACGCCCCGGCAAAGGCGAACAGCTCCAGCAACTGCGCTCGCTGTGGAACCGGTACGACCTGACTTTCATCACCCAGACCGGCACCCGCCCCTTTCTCTATGGCTGGGCGGCGGGACGGATGTCGGTGGCGCCGGTCTCGGCCGAACGCGGCAAGAGCTGGTGGAAGCAGGCGCTTCTGAGCCGGCATCTGCTGTGGGACCTGGACGCGCCGAGATTCCTTGAGAACGAACAACTGCTGTCGCTCGTCGGTCTCAGAAATGCGCCGCCGCCATGCCCACCGTCGGCCGGTCTGGATCGCGCGGGACTGGCGCGTCTGACCGGGGCGAAGCTTAAGCAGCCTTATGCCGTGATCCACCCTTCGCCTCGCTGGCAATACAAGCGCTGGACCAACCAGGGCTGGCGCGAGCTGATCCAGGCCCTGCTCGACCGCGGCTTGGGCGTGGTGTTGACCGGCGGCCCGGGCGAGGCCGAACGTGAGTACCTCGAATCGGTGCGCGGCGAGCTCCGGCATGAGGCCTTGTGGCCCGTGCCCGGCCGCTTGAGTCTGGCGCAAAGTGCCGATCTGATTCGCCACGCCACCCTGTTCGTTGGCGTCGACACCGCCACCACGCACATCGCTGCTGCCACCGGCACACCCACAGTCGCGCTGTTCGGCCCGACCGATCCGACCGTCTGGGGGCCGTGGCCAGCCACGGGTGGCGCGGCCTACACGCGTTCAGCACCCAGCCAGCAACGTGGCAACGTGCTTCTGATCCAGAATCCGCACCACGCCTGTCAGCCCTGCCAGAAAGAAGGGTGCGATCGGCATGTCAAGAGCCACAGCGCCTGCCTCGATGA
>JAVVWR010000109.1:0-1992 GCA_036652035.1 Burkholderiaceae bacterium
ATGATCCTCGCGCTGATTTTCGTGCTCGCCCTGATCCCGGCCGCAGTCTGGCTCTTAAAGCGTCTGGGCGCGGGCCAGGCCAGCGGGACCGGCGGGCTCAAGGTGGTGGGATCGCTCTCGCTCGGCGCGCGCGAGCGCCTGGTGATGGTCGATGACGGCCGCGAATTCATCCTGCTGGGCGTGACCGCTCAGTCGATCACGCGGGTCGGCACCCAACCGCGGCGCGAGATGCCCGCCACCGGTCCCGCCTTTGGCACGATTCTGAAGAAGGCGCAGGTCCGGGATGAGGCCTGAGCGTCGTTGGCGCATCGAGCGCATCGGCCGGATCGCGCTCGTCGCGCTGCCCTGGCTGCTGGCCGCCGGCTCGGTGGCGGCGCAAGGCAGCCCGCTGTCGCTCTCGAGCAGCCCGGCCGCGGGCGGCGGCACCACCTATTCGGTGCCGATCCAGACCCTGCTGTTTTTCTCGCTGCTCTCCTTCCTGCCGGCGATGCTTTTGATGATGACGAGCTTCACCCGCATCATCATCGTCTTGTCGCTGCTGCGGATGGCGCTGGGCACGCAATCGACTCCGCCCAACCAGGTGCTGATCGGCCTCGCCCTGTTTCTCACCTTCTTCATCATGTCGCCCACCGCCGAGCGGGTGTACGAAACCGCCTACAAGCCCTACTCCGAGCAAAAGCTCAGCTTCGAGCAGGCGATGAGCACGGGCAGCGCTCCGCTGCGCGAGTTCATGCTCAAGCACACCCGCGGCGCCGACCTTGAACTCTTTTCCCGCCTCGCCCAGCTTGAAGAAAAGGGGCAGCAGGTCGACCGGGCTCAGGACCTGCCCTTGCGGGTCGTGATTCCCGCCTTTGTCACGTCCGAATTGAAGACCGCGTTCCAGATCGGCTTCATGGTCTTCATTCCGTTTCTGATCATCGACATGGTGGTCGCCAGCGTCCTGATGTCGATGGGCATGATGATGTTGTCGCCGGTGCTGGTGGCCTTGCCGTTCAAGCTGATGCTGTTCGTTCTGTCGGACGGCTGGGCCTTGCTGATCGGCTCGCTGGTGGCAAGTTTCCAGGTTTGAGGGTGCTGTGCTTGAGAACGTTTTCGAACAATTGATCGCCCGCTTCGACGCCGGTGGCGCGGCTTACCGGGTGGTCGAACACCCCAGCGCCGGCCGCTCGGAAGAGGTGGCCAGGATCCGCGGCACCGAGCTCGGCCAGGGCGCCAAGGCGCTGGTCTGCCACGTCAAGGGCGGGGGCGTGAAGCTGCATGTGCTGGCGGTGCTGCCGGCCGACCAGCAGGCCGACCTCGGGCAACTGGCTCACGCGCTGGGCGGCACCCGCGCCTCGCTCGCCAGCCCCGACGAAGTGCGCGAACTGACCGGCTGCGTCTTTGGCGCGATTCCGCCGGTGAGCCTGCACCCCGAGCTCACCCTGGTGGCCGACCCGCTGCTGTTTGCTCGCTTTGACGAGCTCGCCTTCAACGCCGGCAGCCTGAGCCGCTCGATCATCCTGAACGCCGCCGATTACCGCCGCATCGTCGCGCCGCGCGAAGTGGCGTTTCACCGCCCCCCCGTGACCGAGGTACCGGCATGACGCCGCAAAGCGTGATCACCCTCGGCCAGCAGGCGATCCTGATGATGATCCTGCTCGCCGCGCCGATGCTGGTGACGGCGCTGGTGATCGGCCTGCTGGTATCGATCCTGCAGGCCGCCACCCAGATCAACGAGATGACGCTCTCCTTCATCCCGAAGCTGCTGGGAATCGTGGTGGCGCTGGTGATCTCGGGGCCGTGGCTGATCACGTATTTCACCGACTACGTGCGCCGCCTCTACGAGTCGATTCCGGGCGCGATCGGCTGATCGGCCGCGCGCCGGCGACTCATGGTTTCCTTCACCGAAGCCCAGCTCACCGCCTGGTGGACCGCGGTGTTCTGGCCGCTGGTGCGGGTGCTCGCCATGATCTCGGCCGCGCCGCTGCTGTCTCACCGCGCGATCCCGACCCG
>JAVVWR010000109.1:2092-3915 GCA_036652035.1 Burkholderiaceae bacterium
GGTGCTGGTGCCGGTACTGCCGGCGGCGCCCGCGGTCGATATCGCGTCGGCAACCGGACTGCCAATGCTGATCGGCAACCTCATGATCGGTCTGGCCCTGGGCTTTACGGTGCGGCTGGTGTTTGCCGCGATCGAACTCGCCGGCGAGGCGATCGGCCTGCAAATGGGCTTGTCCTTTGGCGCCTTTTTCAATCCGGCGGCCGGCACCCAATCGAACTCGATCTCGAGCTTTCTCGGCACCATCGCGCTGCTGATGTTTCTGGCCATCGACGGCCACTTGATGCTGATCCACGCCGTGGCCGAGAGCTTCCGCCTGTTTCCAGTCAATGTCGGCCTGGGCGCCGACAGCTTTCGCCAGATGGCCGTGATGGGATCGCAGATCTTCTCGCTTGGCCTGTCGATCGCCCTGCCCTTCGTGGCGGTGAGCCTGCTGGTCAACGTGGTGCTGGGCGTGATGGCGCGGATCGCGCCGCAGTTCAACATCTTCGCGGTCGGTTTCCCGCTCACCATCCTGGTGGGGCTGGGAACGCTGTTCATGTTCCTGCCGTATATCGAGCCGCCGATCCGCCTCGCGCTCGAACACGCTCTGGCGCTCTGGCTCGGTTAAGGCTCAGCCCCCGCGGCTGCGACAATGGCGTTATCCCTCGCCCCCCGCCCGCTCCGCCATGAATCCCCTGTCGATTGAAGTCGCTGCCTGGCCGGTTCTGGCCGGCCTGGTCGTGGCCGCGATCCGCGCGTGGCGGCGCGAGGCGACGCCGTTTCTGGCCGACGGCGCCACCCAGCACCTGTGGCTGGGCGCGATCGTCGCCGTGGCTTTTGTCGGGTCGCTGCCGATACGGGCCCTGCCCGGACTTGAGATCGGCCTGCTCGGCAGCCCGCTCGTGACGCTGCTGCTTGGCCGGGTGCGCGCCTTCGCCGCCCTGCTCGCCGCGCTCGCGCTCGACACCGCGCTCGGCCACGCCACCTGGCCGGGCTTTGGCCTCAACGCCTGCCTGCTCGCCGCGCTACCGGTCGCGCTCACCGCCGGCGGCCAGGCGCTGCTCGCGCGCTGGCTGCCGCGCAACGTGTTCATCTTCATGATCGGCAACGGCTTGTTCGTGGTGCTGGTCGCCACGGCGCTCACCGCGCTGGCGCGGATCGGCGCCGCCCTCTTGCTCGCTGCGCCCGGCGCCGACCTGCAGGCGGGCGACGCCGCCGCGTATGCGCTGCTGCTCGCGTGGGGCGAAGCGCTGCTGTCGGGAATGATCTTTTCAGCGCTCGTGATCTACCGCCCGGCCCTGGTGCTGACCTACGACCAGGACCGCTACCTGCCACGCCGCGGCCAGCGGCCTTAAACGCCCGCGCCGCTCAACGCCCATCGCTCCGGAGCCCCGTCTCATGATCATCGAATTCCACTCCACCCTCGCCGCCGCCCTCACCCCGATCACACTGATCTCCGGCGTCGGCCTGCTGCTCTTGTCGATGACCAACCGCTACAACCACGCCACCGACCGCGTGCGGCAGCTACTGCGAGAGCGCGCCGCGATCGCGCCCCGCCAAGATCCGGTGCTCGAACAGGCGATCCACTTGATCTTCGCCCGCGCCGGCCTGCTCAAGAACGCCATCCTGTGCGTAGCGGTGTCGGCCGCCTTGAGCGGCGCGCTGGTGCTGGCGACCGTGATCGAAGGCTTGCTCGGCATCGGCCTGCCCGCGATCAAGGCGGTGATGCTGGTGGGCGCGGTGGGATTGATCGTGATCTCGACCGTCTACTTCGTGCTCGAGGTGTCGAGTTCGCTCAAGGCGCTGGGGATTAGCGTCAATCATTGATGAGCTTGTTGCGCGGG
>JAVVWR010000110.1:0-3754 GCA_036652035.1 Burkholderiaceae bacterium
CTGCAGCGGCACCACGTGCAGGATGGGCGAGAGAGCACCGTAGTTCTCGGGCATGCGGATCACGTGAACCCCGGGCTCGCTTTCGATCGCGGTATTGGCGTCGGCAAACACGTAGAGCTCGCCACCACGGGCGCGGACTTCCTGCAGATTGCTCTTTAGCTTCTCGAGCAAGGCGTCGTTGGGCGCCACGGTGACCACCGGCATCGCAGCGTCGACCAGGGCGAGCGGGCCGTGCTTCAACTCGCCGGCGGGGTAGGCCTCGGCGTGGATGTAGCTGATCTCCTTGAGCTTCAAGGCGCCTTCCAGAGCGATCGGGTAGTGCATGCCGCGGCCGAGGAAGAGCGCGTTCTCCTTGCGGGTGAAGTCTTCGGCCCAGGCGATCACTTGCGGCTCGAGCGCGAGCACGGCGGCAATTGCCACCGGCAGGTGACGCATCGCCTTCAACTGCGCTTCTTCCTGCTCGGGCGTGAGGCGGCCGTTCAGCTTGGCGAGCGTGAGCGTGAGCAGGTACAGCGCGGCGAGCTGGGTGCTGAAGGCCTTGGTCGAGGCCACGCCGATCTCGACCCCGGCGCGGGTGATGTAGGCGAGCTTGCTCTCTCTCACCATGGCGCTGGTCGCGACGTTGCAGACAGTGAGCGTGCTTTCCATGCCGAGCGAACGGGCGTGCTTGAGCGCGGCCAGCGTGTCGGCGGTCTCGCCTGATTGGCTGATCGTGACCACCAGGGTGCGCGGGTCGGGAACGCTGTCGCGGTAGCGGTATTCGCTTGCCACTTCGACCTGAGTCGGGACGCGGGCGATGCCTTCGAGCCAGTACTTCGCGGTCAGGCCTGAGTAGTAGCTGGTGCCGCAGGCGAGGATCAGAACACGGTCGATTGCACCCAAGACCTCGGCCGCGCCTTCGCCAAACAGCGCCGGCGTGAACGACGCCACGCCTTCGAGCGTGTCGCCAATGGCGCGCGGCTGCTCGAAGATTTCCTTCTGCATGTAGTGGCGGTAAGGACCCAGCTCGGCCGCGCCGCTGTGGGCGTGAACCGTTCTCACCTCACGCGTCACGGGCGCGTGGCCCAGGCCGCTGCGGCCGGCGACCCAGTAGCGCCCGGGTTGCAGATCGACCACGTCGCCCTCTTCCAGATAGACGATCTGGTCGGTCACGCCGGCCAGAGCCATCGCGTCCGACGCCACGAAGTTCTCGCCCTGGCCCACGCCCATCACCAGGGGCGAGCCCTGGCGGGCGGCGACCACGCGGTGCGGCTCGTCGCGAGCGAAGACGGCGATCGCGAACGCGCCCTTCAAGCGCAGCACGGCGTGCTGGACCGACTCGAACAAATCGCCGTCGTAGATCGAATCGATCAGGTGGGCGATCACCTCGGTGTCGGTCTGGCTGGTGAACTCGTA
Organism: Burkholderiaceae bacterium; assembly: GCA_036652035.1. GTDB lineage: Bacteria > Pseudomonadota > Gammaproteobacteria > Burkholderiales > Burkholderiaceae_F > JAEZVV01. Next base: position 1,396 of record JAVVWR010000110.1, read on the forward strand.
GCCCTTCTTCTTGAGCTCGGCGCGCAGCTCGTCGTGGTTCTCGATGATGCCGTTGTGAACCAGGGCGATCCGCTCGCGCGAGAAATGCGGGTGGGCGTTGTGCACCGCCGGCGCGCCGTGAGTGGCCCAGCGGGTGTGAGCAATGCCGGTGTAGCCGGCAAAACCGTCGCGCGCCACCTGGGCGTCGAGCTCGGCCACGCGCGAGACCGAACGCGCGCGGGCGAGCTGGCCGTCGCGCCAGATCGCCACGCCGCAGGAGTCGTAGCCGCGGTATTCGAGGCGCTTGAGACCTTCGATCAGGATGGGAACGATGTCACGCTGGCTGGCTGCGCCGACGATGCCGCACATGGAGAAACTCCGGCTGGATGGGGTTGGTCGGCATCCTATCCCTGCGCCAAAGAAAGAGGCTTGCAAGTTCTTTCATCTGACGCAATATTCTTTCAACACATCTACCGAATGAATTATTCTTTCATTCGAGATCGAACTACGAAAGAAATAACGATGACCCTAGACCCGATCGACCAGCGCATCCTGGAGCAGCTCCAGCGCGATGCCGCCCTCTCGAACCACGATCTGGCCGGCCGGGTGCATGTCTCGCCCGCCACGGCGCTGCGCCGGGTGCGGCGCCTGGTCGAGACGGGCGTGATCGAGCGCCAGGTCGCCCTGCTCTCGCCCGACACGCTGGGCGCCACGCTCACCGCGATTGTCGAAGTGACGCTCGAAGCGCAAAGCGCCGAGGCGCTCGCCGCGTTCGAGACCGCGGTCGCCACCGAAGCGACCGTGCAGCAGTGCTACCGCGTCTCCTCCGGGCCCGACTTCGTGCTGGTCACGATCTCGACCGACATGGCGGCCTATCACGCCCTCGCCGCGCGGCTCTTCACCCAGGCACTGGCGGTGAGAAACGTGCGGACCTTCTTTAGCGTCAAACGCGTGAAGTTCGGAACCGAAGTGCCCTTGGGCTAAGCGCCTCGGTCCAGCCCTGCTTTCAGCCGGGCGGTCGGGCTCGCACCACCGAGTCCAGCCGCACCACCGCCACGGCGGGTTGCGGAGCGGGCTCGACGCTCTGACGCTCGAGCTCGGCCCGCGCATGCGTGATCACGCTGCGCGCCGCCGACAGACTCAGTCCGCCCAGCAGAACGGCGACCCCCACGTCCGGCCAGATCGTTCCGCTGCCGAACACGCCAGCCGCCGCCAGCATCACCGCCACATTGCCAATCGCGTCGTTGCGCGAGCACAGCCACACCGAGCGCATATTGGCGTCGCCGTCGCGAAACGCGTAGAGCAGCACCGCCACCGAGGCGTTGACCAGCAGGGCGACAAAGCCGACCGTGGCCATGGTCATCGGCTCGGGCTGAGCGCCGCGCGCGACGCTGAAAGCCGCCACCGCCAGCACCAGCACGCCGTAGCCCGCCATGGTCCAGCCCTTGGCGAGCGCGACCCGGCTGCGCCACACGGCGCCCGCCGCCAGCGCCATCAGGCTCACCGCGTAATTGGCCGAGTCGCCCAGGAAGTCGATCGCATCGGCGAGCAGGGCGGTCGACTCGGCGCGCCACGAGGCCCCCGCCTCGACCAGGAACATCACGGCATTGGCGATCAGGGCAATCCACAGGGCGCGCCGAAAGCGCCTGTTGGTTGACGCCGACAGCGGGGCACAGCCCCCATGGCAACAGCCGCTCATGGCTGCTCTCCCAAAGAATAAAATCGCATTTCAACCCCTGGAGTGACTCCAGGGTCAAGCGAGAGATTTCGACGAGGTTCCGACGAGGTTCCGATGAAGATAGGCGAGTTGTCGCAGATCACGGCCACCCCGGTCGACACGATCCGCTACTACGAGAAGATCGGCCTGCTGCCCGCGCCCGCGCGCTCGGCCGCCAACTACCGCCATTACGGCGAGGCGCACGCGCAGCGACTGGCGTTTGTTCGGCGCTGCCGCGCGCTCGACATGTCGCTCGCCGAAATCCGATCGCTGCTGGGCTTTTGCGATTCGCCCGAGAGCGACTGCGGCGAGATCAATACCTTGCTCGACGAGCGCATCGCCCAGGTCGAGGCGCGCATCGCCGAAATCACCGCGCTCGCGGCCGACCTGCGTTCGCTGCGCTCAGCCTGCCGCTCGCCGGGGCGGGTCGCTCAATGCCGCATCATCAAGAAGCTCGGCGGGGCGCCCGCCTGACACAGGAAAGGGGCGCCGCAGCGCCCCTTTCCCGCTCAAGCCCGCCCTACTTCTTGGCTTTGACCGGCCGCTTCCAGCCCGGAATCGTCATCTGCTTGGCGCGCGAGATCGTGAGCTCGCCCGCCGGCGCGTTCTTGGTCAGCGTGGTGCCAGCGCCCAGCGTGGCGCCGCGACCGACCCGAACCGGCG
>JAVVWR010000111.1:0-3430 GCA_036652035.1 Burkholderiaceae bacterium
ACGGAGGTTTCATGCCTTGTGCTCTCCGAGCCAACTCCTTGCGCGTTCGACAACTCCGTTTCACCGTTTATTTCGCCGTCGCACTGGCGCTGACCGCGCTCGTTCCCCTAACGGTTCTCACTACCCTCCAGCTCGCACAGATTGACCGTGATCGCAGCGTTGCTGAGCAACAGCAAATGCGCCAGGCCCAAGTTCTGGCACGGGAAGTTGAGGCCTACTTAGGCGACCACCACCGAGCTGTCCTAGCGTTAGCCCAGCAACTCAAACAATCGCCGACCCGACGCGAGGTCGAGAGCTTGCTTCGCACGGTCTACGCATCGCTTCCTGGATTTCGCAGCGTTTTTTTGCTCGACGCCTCTGGTCGCATGGTCGCGGGCCATCACCCCTCTCGCCCCTCGCCCATCGGAGCGGACTATTCTGATCGACCTTACGTTCAGAAAACGTCTGAACTACGCCAGCCGGTCGTCTCGTCCATCCGCAATGGTCGAAACATCACGAGCGAGTTGCTAGTCGTGCTTACCGCTCCCATATTGCATTCCGATGGAAGTATTCGTCACATTCTGATCGCCCCACTCGCCCTTAAGACGCTCTGGTCTGTCATCGAATCCAAAGAGTTCGGCCGCGGTGCACATGCGGTAGTTTCTGACACCATCGGCAATGCCGTTTTCTTCCCTGGAATTGGCTTAAATAGCGTGCCATTGAGCATTGCTTCCGAACCCATTTTCTCGATCGCGCGAGAGCATAAACACGGTCAAGCCACTCATTTCTCGACGCTCGATCGCGAATCGGTCTTTACTACGTATCAAGAAATTGCGGAACTGGGTTGGCAAGTCTGGATCAGTGTTCCCAGCACCAAGCTCGAAGCCGCCGCGCAACGTGCGCTTGAGTCAGCACTGATCTTGATGCTCGCCGTTGCCTTACTGACGTTTGTCATCGGAGCCGTGATTGCTCATCTGAGTTCACGCGCCATCAGCAGCCTGCTTGACAGCATTGCGCAGCTCAGCCGTGGCGAACGCAGCCCGGTTCCGCCTCCACCACGCTTAGCTCCCCGTGAAATTCATTCCGTTTTCGATCGTTTTCGCAACATGGCGACCCAGGTAGAACGCAGCCGCAAACAACTGCTCGATGCCAACCGCAGCCTCGCTGCGCTCGTCGATCAACGCACCGCCCGCCTCGAAGGCAAGCTCGGCGAGATGGCCGAGCTGGCGCACTTGCTCGCGCTGCCGGCCGGTCAGCGCCAGACTGACTCGGTGGAACCCACGATCGAGCGCTTTCGCCACCTTCTCGGCCTCACCCGGCTGGAGTTCGAAGCCGTGCCCGCACCCGCGCCACCCGCCACCCCCTGCCACGCCCGGCTCGCGGTCGCGTTCGGCGCCAGCAACTTCGGCACCTTGGTGGCTCAAGGCGCGGCCCCGCTCGATCGCGCCTGCCTGGCCTCGCTCGAGCAACTCGCCAGCTCACTCGCAATCGTTCTCAACGTGCGCAAACTTTTGCTCGAGACCGGCGAGCAAAGTCAGACCATGGGCGCGGTGTTCGAGAGCATGAGCGACGCCTTTGTCCTGGTGTCGGCGCGCGGCCGCGTGCGCCTGGGCAACCCGCGTGCCGCCGCCTTGCTCGGCACGGCGCCGGGTCGGCTCGCCGGCCTGCCCTGGCCACGCCTGCTGGTTCTGGCGCGTCGCCGCTGGGGCGCCAGCGAAGACGCTCTGCGCGACTTGTTTGCCGGCCGCATCACGCAGGCCACGCTGCAGGAAAAGCGCGGCGGCATCATCCTGGGTGAATTCGCGGTCTCGGTGTTCGAAGTCAGTGACGGCGCTGGGGCGCTGCTGGGGCGCGCCTGCCTGGCGCGCGACATCACTCGCAATGCCGAAACCGAGCGGCTGAAGGACAATCTGATATCGGTGGCGGCTCACGAGCTCAAAACCCCGGTGACGGCACTCAAGGTCAGCATTGACACGCTGGCACGGGAAGACACCGAATGGCCGGCCGCTTTCCGGCGGCGGGTGATCGCCGACATGAAACGCGACACGCACCGCTTGCAAGAGCTGATCGGCGATTGGCTCGATATCTCCCGCATCGAGGCGGGCATGCTGCAAATCGAACCCACCGCCGTCGAACTCACCGCCCTGATCCGCGACATTGAGCGCGAGCTCAGCAGCCGTTTCCGCTACCGCCTCACGCTGGAGTGCCGTGGCTCCGACCGCATCTGGGCCGACCCGCACCGGCTGCGTCAGGCGCTGCACAACCTGATGAGCAATGCGATCCGCTATACCGACGGCGAGGCCGAACTCGGTGTTCTTATCGTTGCCGAGCCACAGCGCGTAAGCATCGCCGTGAGCGACCACGGCACCGGCATCGCGCCCGACCAGCTCGAGCGCATCTTCGACAAGTTCTATCAGACCGACATGAGCGCGAGCCGCCGCCGCGGTGGCACCGGGCTTGGGCTAGCGATTACCCGCGGCATCGTTTGCGCGCACCGCGGTCGCCTGAGCGTGATCAGCACGATCGGCGTCGGCAGCACCTTCACCATCGAACTGCCGCAAGAGGCGATGAAACCGCTGTGAAATCCGCTCGCATCCTGATCGTCGACGACGAACCGAAGATCGTTCATCTCTTGGCCGCCAATCTCGAGTCCTGGGGCTTTTCGACCCTGGGCCACCACAGCGGCGCCGCAGCGCTCGCAGCGATCGAGCAGTACCGCCCCGACCTGGTCCTGCTCGATCTGATGATGCCGGGCATGGACGGTTTTGCCACCCTCAGGGCGATCCGTGCGTTTAGCCGAGTACCGGTGATCTTCGTCAGCGCGCGCGACCAGACGATCGACAAGATCACTGGGTTCGAACTCGGCGCTGACGACTATGTCGCCAAGCCCTTCGTGCTCGATGAACTGCTCGCCCGCATTCACGCCGTTCTGCGCCGCTCAAGCGAAACCCCGTTCGACCTGCCCGGCGCCTGCAGTGAATTGATCAACGGCCCGCTACGGCTCGATCTCGCCGAACACCGCTTCTGGGTCGGCACGAGCGAACTGCACCTGACCAATGTCGAATTCAAGCTCATCGCGGCCTTGATGAAAAAGCTCGGCGCGGTGATGACCCACGAGTGGCTGCTGACCACGGTGTGGGGCAAGGAGCACATCGACCACCCACAGTGGCTGCGCGTGGCGGTGACCCGGGTGCGCGCCAAGATCCGGTCCGTCGACCCGGCGGCCGACCTGATCGAGACCTGTCACGGCGTGGGCTATTCGGTGCGCCGGGCTGCGGCCCAGCCTGATTGAAGTTCGCGCACCAGCGTGTCGGCCGGGTTCTGCCTGAAAGCTCGGGCGCAACGGCCTGAAGCCTGCCGTGCACGTCATCGCTCGCAAGCCACGACATACACGTACCTGTTGCGTGCGCACCGACTTGCACCCGCCCATCGTCATTGATCCTATCGGCGG
>JAVVWR010000112.1:0-3192 GCA_036652035.1 Burkholderiaceae bacterium
CTCGGACAGTGTCGTGGTGAAGGAGGTGGGCGACGCGATCGGCCGCGTCACTCATGCTGGGCACTATAGCAGTCAGGCCCGGCTGGCCGGCCAGCGCCGCCACCGGATCGCCTTCGTTGTAGCCGGTTTGGACAAGAATGCAGCCCATTCCCGCGGCCTGCGCCGCGAGCCAGTCATTGGCCGAATCGCCGATCATCAGCCCCGCCGTTGGCAGCACCGCGAGCTGCTCGCAGGCCGAAAGCAACGTGTCGGGCGCGGGCTTCTTGGCGGACACGTCGTCACCCGCCACCACCACCTCGAACCAGGGCGCGAGCCCCACCCGCTCCAGCAAGGGAACGGTGAACTCGCGCGGCTTGTTGGTGACGCAGGCGAGCTTGAGACCGGCCTGGCGCAAGCGTCCAAGAGCCTCGGTCACGCCGGGAAAGACGATCGCCTCGTCGCCATTGACGGCGTGGTAGTGGCGGTAGAAAGACTCTCGCCCACGCGCGAGCTGCTCTTCAAGCACCCGGCCCGCCATGTCGTCGGTGAGAGCACGGTGGATCAGCACCTCGGCGCCCTTGCCGACAAACGCGGCGATCCGCTCGAGCGCCAGCGCCGGCAGGCCGAAGTCGCGCCGCATTCGGTTGGCGGCGAGCGCGAGATCCGGCGCCGTATCCATCAAGGTGCCGTCGAGGTCGATCAGCACCGCTTGCAGCGGCAATTTTTCTCTCACCGGACGGGACGACACGAGGCGATGAAGTCGCGCAGGTCCGCCAGCCGGTGACCCCAGAAAATCACCATGGGCGTTTCCTGAGCTTCGGCAATATAGGCCGGCTTGAACACGCCCTGAATCGCAGCGGCTGGAACCACTTCATCACCAAAACGAGCTACCCAAGCGCGGGCGTTTTGTGCGGCCTCTTTGTTGAGCCTTTTCCGACTATTGATCTCGCTATTCGAACCTTTGCACTCAATCGCCAAGACTCTGCCATCAGCCAGACCGACAACCACATCAGCGTTATCTGCACCAAGGTTGACCGTCAGCATGAACTTTCCTGCCGCTGGCGCATCCAGCCGCAAACTCTGGATTCCAGATCTCGGCCGTTGCAAACACAGCTCAAAACCCATCCCTTCCAGCAAGCCTCTGACCGCGCCCTCCACAGCGGCTCGCTCATCGCCTCGGCGTGCGGTATGAACTCGCTGCGCCGCCCCCAATACGCTGGACGCCAAGACTGCCGCCCGCTTTTCCTCGGGGTTGGGCGCACGATCCGCCTCGAACCACGGGAAGCGCTTCGGGTCGACAATATTACGAAGCACATCGCGCACACGCGCACATTCGAAGGCATTGCTTTCGAGTGATCGGGTAGTCAGTGCTGATTCGGCCAAGGTTTTTAGGTCATCGCTCGAAATCGGCGGCGCGCCGATGTAACGCAGTGCTGACGATAAATTTTCATCGGCCAACACCTCCCGCAACTCAGACGCATCGGCGTCACTGTCCAGCAAAGAGCCGAGCCGCTCGACCAACCATCGATTCGCAGTTTCAAACTCAGCAAATGCGCCGAGATAGCGTGATTTCGGCTCAGCGAACCGACGCCGGCGAAAATCATTGCGAGCAGTCGCCGCATCGTTGGCGATCTGCTCTGCGGTCCAACACCGCGCATGTCGTGGCCAAGCCATCGTCATTCACTCCACTTAAATTTCATCCGCATCGCATCACTCGGCTCAAATTTCACGAGCTTTCCGGCATATGACCGCCCCGCTCGCACGTCCGAGGCGGCATTGAGCGCCACGACGGCTCGACGCAGTTCCGCAGGCGCCATCTCGACTCGCGGATAGAGGCCATGGGCAATATTGAGAAGACCTGCACCAGCGGAATTGAGAACGAATCTCGGTGCTCGTCTCGCCATGTAGGTCATGACAATCGGGGCGGGCTTCGGCAAGCGCACCGAATACCAAGGCGAACGATGACTTGCGATATACCCCTCGGCAACGCCCTGGTCCTGCGCCCAGGAAAGAAACTCCGCAATCTGCCGCGCCGGCTCGTCCTTAAAAGCGTTCTGCCAATGGGCGGGAATCGTGATCAAGCGTTTGAGCTTGGTTAGCGAAGACAACTCCGGCTCTGCCAGATCGAGCAACTCGCGCCCGCGCGTGATGCAAGGAGTCAGCACGGCTTCAGGCAGCGGTGCGGCATAGCTCATCCCATGCACCCAAACTTTATTGTTGCCCGTGACCTGCCCCCGACGGACCTGAAACACACGGCCAATTTCAAGATTGGCATCCGACATGGACGACGATGAAGTTTCCCCCACCGACCAGCGCGCATCCGAGCCAAGTGCCACGCTGGCGTACGGGCGATCGTCAGCACCAACCTCGGGGTGCAGGCGATAGTGCGCCACTGAATCAACGCGGGCGCCGACCACGCCAAGAGCCACAACCGAGCTGACCATGGCATCGCGAAACAATTCGTCGTCGGGATTCGCCACCCAGAGTTCGGCCAGACCAAGCCGCTTTCTCCACAGTTCTCGCATTGCGCGGCCGTAGTTCGTATCAAGCCACTCGGCCGGCAATACCAAACAAACCACGTCCCCCGGTTGCGCCAGCTGCGCAATGCGCAAGAGGAAATGGGCATGCAGCCCAGCCAGCAAACTACCGGAGATGCCGAGCTCAGCAAGACCAGCGCGATATCGGGCCTTCGCTTCTGGCGTCAAATCATGATGACGAACGTAAGGAGGGTTACCGATAAAAAGGGTCGGTCCGGCCTCCCTGGCCAACTCGAAGGAAGAAAAATCGGATTCAACGACAGCGATCCGATGGCTCAAACCCGACTCAGCGATCGAGCGACGCGCCAAGACCGCAAGCTCGGGCTGAAGTTCGACGCCCAGCGTCGCAGCCTGCGGAAATGCGCGAGCGGCTGCCAAAGCGAAACGCGCCGTACCGCAGCCGACATCAAGCACGCGCGTATACGGTCCGCGCGCTGCCGCCCGAGCAACCATCAAATCAACCAGCCATCGGGGTGTCAGCGTGACGCCGAATCGGCGACGGGATCGCGCATCGTTACGGGCGCAATAGTCGCTCCCCAACGGGTCGTATCCATCATCGACGGGAATGGCTGCCGAAACCAATTCCCCGCCAGCAAGCGGAGAACTGCGCAAGCGTTTCGCCATCACGCGCCGCCGTAGAGCCTGCGGTCTTCTTCGGCGCGCAGGTGTGCCGCTT
>JAVVWR010000113.1:0-3112 GCA_036652035.1 Burkholderiaceae bacterium
GTCACCAAGACCGAAGACCGCTTGGGCGGCGCGGCCAATGTCGCGCGCAACATGGTGGCGGTGGGCGCCAAGGCTAGCCTGCTCACGGTTGTGGGGCGCGACGAGGCCGGCGCGACCATCGAGGGTTTACTCCAATCCAGCGGAATCGAGCCCCACTTGCACACCGACGCCAATCTGGCGACGACGGTCAAGCTGCGCGTGATCGCGCGCCAGCAGCAGATGGTTCGGGTCGACTTTGAAAACTCGCCCGACGGTGAAGTGCTCTCGGCCCACCTCGGCGAATATGAGGCACTGCTTGCCACCCACGATCTGGTGGTGTTGTCGGATTACGGCAAGGGCGGCCTGACCCACATCACCCGCATGATCGAGCTGGCTCGCGCGGCGGGCAAACCGGTGTTGGTCGACCCCAAGGGCGACGACTACACCCGCTACGCTGGCGCCACGCTGCTCACCCCTAACCGCGCAGAACTGGAACAAGTGGTGGGCCGCTGGACCAGCGAAGCCGATCTGCTCGCGCGCGCTCAAGCTCTGCGCACTGAACTCGACCTTACCGCGCTGCTGCTCACCCGCAGCGAGGAGGGCATGACGCTGTTCACCGCCGACGGCGCCTGGAGCGTGCCGGCGCAGGCGCGCGAGGTGTTTGATGTTTCCGGCGCGGGCGACACCGTGATCGCGGTGCTCGCCACCATGATCGCCACCGGCCATTCGCTCCAGGATGCGGTGGCCATTGCCAACCGCGCGGGCGGCATCGTGGTCGGCAAGCTGGGCACCGCCACCGTCAGTTTTGAGGAATTGTTTCCCGAAGGATTTTCGCTATGAGCATCATCGTCACCGGTGCGGCCGGTTTTATCGGCGCCAACAACGTTGCGGCACTCAATGCGCGCGGCGAGCGCGACATCATCGCGGTTGACAACCTTGGCAAGGCCGACAAGTTCAACAACCTGGCCGAGTGCGAGATCGCCGATTACATCGACAAGCGCGAGTTCATCGACCTGGTGCGCAGCCGCAAGCTCACCAAGCCGGCCGCGGTGTTCCATCAAGGCGCCTGCTCCGACACCATGGAGAGCGACGGCCGCTACATGATGGACAACAACTTCCGCTACACGCTGGAGCTGTTCCGTTGGTGCCAGCGCGAGCGCATTCCGTTCATCTACGCCTCCTCGGCGGCGGTCTATGGCATGGGACCGGTGTTTGCCGAAAACCGCGCCAACGAGCGCCCGCTCAACGTCTACGGCTATTCCAAGTTCCTGTTCGACCAGGTGCTGCGGCGTGAGCTGCCCTCGCTCACCGCGCCGGTGATCGGGCTGCGCTACTTCAACGTCTACGGCCCGCGCGAGCAGCACAAGGGGCGAATGGCCTCGGTCGCCTTCCACCAGTTCCACCAGTATCGCGAGTCGGGCAAGGTCAAACTGTTCGAGGGCAGCCACGGCTACCCCAACGGCGGCCAGCAGCGTGACTTCGTTCACGTTGACGACGTCATTGCCGTCAACCTGCACTTTCTCGATCGGCCGGTCTCGGGGGTCTACAACTGCGGCAGCGGTCGCGCGCAAGCTTTCAACGACGTCGCGCTCACCGTCGTCAACACCTTGCGCGAAGCGAGCGGCAAGCTCGCCCTGTCGCTCGCCGAAGCGGCGGCGCAAGGCCTGATCGAATACGTCACCTTTCCCGAAGCGCTCAAAGGCAAGTACCAGGCCTTCACTCAAGCGGATCTGACCCAGCTGCGCGCCGCGGGCTGCACGCACGAGTTCCAGACCGTGCAGCAAGGCACCGCCAGCTACGTGCGCAAACTGCTTGCGCGAGCGCAATAAATGGAGTCTGACCCCAATTATTTGCAAACTCGGGACAAGAGCGAAAAATCGGGGTCAGACTCCATTTTTCGGCGCGCGGCGTTTCTGGATCGCGATGGCGTGATCAACCTTGATCACGCCTACGTCTATCAGCGCGAGGCTTTCGATTTCGTTCCCGGGGTTCTGACAGCCGCCCGCGCCCTGCATGAAGCGGGTTTTGTCTTGGTGGTGGTGACCAACCAGTCGGGGATTGGGCGTGGCCGCTATCACGAAGCCGACTTCAAGTCACTCACCGACTGGATGCGCGCCGAGTTCAGCGCGGCGGGCGCGCCGCTCGCGGGGGTCTATTTCTGCCCGCACCACCCCAACGCGGCCTCAGGCGCCTATCGGCGCGACTGCGATTGCCGCAAGCCTGCGCCCGGCATGCTGCTCGCCGCCGCGCACGACCTGAGTCTCGATCTGGCTGGCAGCGTGATGTTTGGCGACAAGCCGTCTGACCTGGAAGCGGCCGCCGCTGCCGGGGTTCCCATGCGAGTGCTGCTGGGCACCGACGGGCGCGCCACTCCCGACATTGAGCTTCCCGCGGCGCTGGCCAGCGCGCGCTTTGCCAGCCTGGCCGAGGCGGTTGCCAGCCCCTGGTTCGCTCGCATTTCCGCTCACCCCAAAGTCCCCCGATGAAACTTCCTGCCCCCGCGTTTGAATCGAAGATCGTCGCTCGCGACGATCTGGCCCAACGAGTCGCCCAGCTGCCGCGCCCCATCGTCTTTACCAACGGCGTGTTCGACATCCTCCACCGCGGCCATGTGACCTACCTCGCCCAGGCGCGGGCGCTGGGAGCCAGCCTGGTGGTCGCGATCAACAGCGATGCCTCGGTGCGTCTGCTGGGCAAGGGCGACGACCGCCCGATCAACACCCAGAACGACCGCGCTGCGGTCCTGGCAGCGCTGGGCGCGGTGGATCTGGTGACGGTGTTTGAAGAAAAGGTTCCGCTCGCGCCGCTCGAGGCGGTCCGCCCCGACCTCTACGTCAAGGGCGGCGACTACGCCATCGACACGATTCCCGAAACCGCCCTGGTCAAGACCTGGGGCGGCAAGGCGGTGGCGATCGCCTTTGAACATGAGCGCTCGACCACCCGCCTGCTCGAACGTGTACGCGGCGCGTGAACCGCGGCAACAGCGTTGTTTCCGTAGCGCAGGCTAGGCCTGCGGCCAGAACCCTATGCCTACGGTCAGAACCGGTCAGGCCCGCGGGCGCAGCCCGCTGTGCGCTGTGCGCTGTCCGGAATGATGAGCCGGCTCCCGCGTCGGTTGGCAACGCCGCCCTAG
>JAVVWR010000114.1:0-3064 GCA_036652035.1 Burkholderiaceae bacterium
CCGACGAGATGCCAGCGACTTGAACCCGGGCTGGCGGGTTAGCTAACGCGCAAACGCCCCGGTCACGGGGCGTTTGTCTTGGCGGCCCGAGCCGCCAAGCGCCCGTGCGCGTTCTGGCAGGGCGGGGGTGGCTGCGCCGCGTTCCTCCTGCCCGGCACTGAGGAAAGTCCGCGAAGACGCCGCGCCTGGGAATGGCAAACTCCTGGCTCCGCGCCCGCGGTCTGCCGCAGAGCGGCGGTGATCCTCGCGTAACGCGGTGTCTCGCGGCGTGATTTCAAGGGAAAAAGTGAATGGCTGTCAGCGTTTTCGACCTTTTCAAGATCGGCATTGGTCCCTCGTCCTCGCACACGGTGGGGCCGATGCGGGCGGCGCGGCTCTTTGGGCTGCGTCTGGTTCAAGCCGGCTTGATCGATCGGACGCACCGGGTGCAGGCCGAGCTCTACGGTTCCTTGAGCGCGACCGGCAAGGGGCACGGCACTGACAAGGCGATCCTGCTCGGGCTGGTGGGCGAGGAGCCTGACCGGGTTGACGTGGACCGGGTCGATGTTCTGCTCGCCAGCATTCGCCGTGAGCGCCGCCTGAATTTGCTGGGCAGCCACCCGATCGGTTTTGACGAGAAGACCGACCTGCTTTTCTACCGCCGCGAGACCCTGCCGTTTCACGCCAATGGCATGCGCTTTACCGCGTTGGATGCCGCCGGAGAGGAGCTGCTGGCCAAGGTTTATTACTCGGTCGGTGGCGGCTTTGTCGTGAGCGAAGAGGTGGCGGCCGACGGTTCGGCGCAAAAGCGAATCGCGCCCGACATCACCGTGCTGCCGCATCCGTTTCGCAGCGGTGCCGAGCTGATGGCGGCCGCGCGCCAACACGGCTGTTCGATCGCCGACCTGATGCGGCACAACGAGAGCCGCTGGCGCAACGAGGCCGAGATCGACGCCGGCCTGGCAGCCATCTGGGCGACGATGCAGGCCTGCGTGGCGCGTGGCATTGCCACCGCGGGCGAATTGCCCGGACCCTTCAAGGTCAAGCGCCGCGCGCCGCTCTTGCACCGGCGGCTCACTTCCAACCCCGAGGCGGCGCTGCGCGATCCGCTCGCCGTGCTCGACTGGGTCAACCTCTACGCGCTCGCGGTCAACGAGGAAAACGCCGCCGGCGGCCGGGTGGTGACCGCGCCCACCAATGGCGCAGCCGGGATCGTTCCCGCCGTTCTGCACTACTACTCGCGCTTCGTGCCGGGCGCGACCGAGCGCGGCGTGCACGACTTTCTTCTGACTGCGGGGGCGATCGGCATTCTCTACAAGGAGAACGCCTCGATCAGCGGCGCCGAAGTCGGCTGCCAGGGCGAGGTCGGCGTGGCCTGCTCGATGGCGGCGGGTGCGCTTGCCGCCGTGCTGGGCGGCACGCCCGAGCAGGTCGAGAACGCGGCCGAGATCGGCATGGAGCACCACCTGGGTTTGACCTGCGATCCGGTGGGTGGCCTGGTCCAGATCCCGTGCATCGAGCGCAACGCGATCGCCAGTGTCAAGGCGATCAATGCCGCCCGCATGGCGCTGGCGGGTGACGGCACCCACTTCGTCTCGCTCGACCAGGTGATCAAGACAATGCGGGAGACCGGCGCCGACATGAAGATCAAATACAAGGAAACCGCGCGTGGCGGACTGGCGGTGAACGTGGTCGAATGTTGAGCTTTCCCTCAGCACGAATCCTCCATGGCCAGTTTCTTTGCCGATATCGCCGAAGGCCTGTTCTTCTCGCCTGACCGCCGCTCCTACTGGAGCCCATCGCATTTCGGCCTGAGTGCCGAGGCGATTCAGATTCCCGGTCCCGGCGGCGTCATGCTCGGCGGTCTGTTCCTGCCTGCCATTGGCGCTGCCAAGGGCACGGTGCTGCACCTTCACGCGGGCAGCACCAACCTGGCTAATCACCTGGCCCAGATTTCCTGGCTGGTTCCAGCCGGTTACAACGTGCTGATGTTCGACTACCGCGGTTTTGGCAAGTCGCCCGGCACGGCGACCTTGACCGGCATCCTGGCGGATGCCAAGGCGGCGCTCGCCTTTCTGCGCAAGCGCAAGGACGTCGACGCCAACCGGATCGTGGTGTTTGGCCAGACCGTCGGCGCCACGGCCGGCCTGCGTCTGCTGGCGGAAGACTCGGCCGGGATCCAGCTGGCCGTGATCGAATCGGCGTGGGCCACGCATCGCGGCCTGATGATCGATCGCTACGGCCCCGGCATCGGGCACCTGACCGCGCGACTCTTGCCGACCGAGGCCTCCGAGCCGATCGACGCGTTGCGCACGTTGAAGCTGCCGCTGGTGCTGGTCTGGCCCGAACGCGAATCGACCGTTCCCTACAAGCAGTTCGAGAAGCTGCTCGCCGCCGCGCCCGAGGGCCGGCAAGTCTGGCGTGCGGCTGGCAAGCGCCACCTCAACGTGTTTGCTTACCCCGGAGAATGGCGCGAGCGCATGCTCGAGGTGATGACCGAGTCGCTCGCGGCGTAAGCGGCGGACGGGAATGAAAAAGAGCCGGGCATGCCCGGCTCTTTTTCAGGCGTGAGCGAGTGGTTTACTTCTTCTGCCCTGCGCCGTAGGTGCAGACCGTGCTGTCGATCCTGATGAACTGATCGATGGCCTTGGCCGCGGCCTGATCGATTTGAGTGTCGGCCTGCGCCACGGTTTCGGTGCCCGCAATCGAGCCCACCGCTTGGGCGAACTGCGCGCGCGACTGGGCAAGGGCTTTGGCCTCGGCGTTGCTGAGTACCAGCGCGGCGGCTTCCAGTTGTCCCCCCGTCTGCTCGACCAGAGAGGCCTGGTATTTGAACTGGTCAACGGTGGAATTGGGATTGAGCGCATCGAGCGCGTTGACCGCCTGGGCGTAGCTGCCGAGCTCCTGGCAGAACGTGGCTTTGGCGATATCGAGCTTGGGGCTGCAGGCGGCCAGCGAAGCGATCGCGGCGCCGGCCAGGCAAAGACGAACCACAGTCATAAGGCCTCCGATTTTGCGGTGGGCAGGCCTGGGCTGCAGTTAAGCGCCCGGGTTGACGGCCTGTTGACCGGATTATCGGAAAGGC
>JAVVWR010000115.1:0-2917 GCA_036652035.1 Burkholderiaceae bacterium
CCGCCGGCCAGCTTGGCCACGCGCTCTTGCAGCTTTTCACGGTCGTAGTCGCTGGTCGCTTCTTCGATCTGCACGCGGATCATCTTGACGCGGGCTTCGATCGCGGCGGCGTCGCCGGCGCCATCGATCAGGGTGGTGTCTTCCTTGCCCACTTCGACGCGCTTGGCCTGACCCAGGTCTTGCAGGGTGGCCTTCTCGAGCGACAGGCCGACTTCCTCGGCGATCACGGTGCCGCCGGTGAGGATGGCGATGTCTTCCAGCATGGCCTTGCGACGGTCGCCAAAGCCCGGGGCCTTGACGGCGACGGTCTTGAGAATGCCGCGGATGCTGTTGACCACCAGGGTGGCCAGAGCCTCGCCTTCGATGTCTTCAGCGATGATCAGCAGCGGCCGGCCGGCCTTGGCCACTTGCTCCAGGATCGGCAGCAGTTCGCGGATGTTGCTGATCTTCTTGTCGTGCAGCAGGACAAACGGGTTGTCCAGAATCGCGATCTGCTTCTCGGGGTTGTTGATGAAGTAGGGCGAGAGGTAGCCGCGGTCGAACTGCATGCCTTCAACGACTTCGAGTTCGTTGTTGAGCGACTTGCCGTCTTCAACCGTGATCACGCCTTCCTTGCCGACCTTGTCCATCGCTTCGGCGATGATTTCACCGATTTCGCTGTCCGAGTTGGCCGAGATCGAGCCGACCTGGGCGATTTCCTTGCTGGTCGTGGTCGGGCGCGAGAGCTTCTTGAGCTCTTCGATCGCGGCGATCACCGCCTTGTCGATGCCGCGCTTGAGATCCATCGGGTTCATGCCGGCGGCCACGTACTTCATGCCTTCGGTCACGATCGCTTGGGCCAGAACGGTCGCGGTGGTGGTGCCGTCACCGGCGTTGTCGCTGGTCTTGGAAGCGACTTCCTTGACCATCTGCGCGCCCATGTTCTCGAACTTGTCCTTCAGCTCGACTTCCTTGGCCACCGAGACACCGTCCTTGGTGATGGTGGGGGCGCCGAACGAGCGCTCGAGCACGACGTTGCGGCCCTTGGGGCCGAGGGTGACCTTGACCGCGTTGGCGAGAACGTTCACGCCGCGGACCATCTTGAGGCGAGCGTCGTCGCCGAACAGAACTTGCTTGGATGCCATGTTCTTAATCTCCGAATTCAGTTGTCGTGCGAAGGCTTAGGCAACCACGCCCATGATGTCTTCCTCGCGCATGACGAGAAGCTCTTCGCCGTCGATCTTGACGGTCTGGCCGGCGTACTTGCCGAACAGCACGCGGTCACCGACCTTGACGTCCATGGCGATGACCTTGCCGGCGTCGTCGCGCTTGCCGGGGCCGACGGCCACGACTTCACCCTGGTCCGGCTTTTCGCCAGCGCTGTCGGGAATGACGATGCCGGAGGCGGTCTTGCGCTCGCTATCGAGGCGCTTGACGATCACGCGATCGTGCAGCGGACGAATTTTCATGGTGTCTCCTGAGAGAGAAGAAGTCGGCGCTGACCATCAGCGCCGGCGGAAATTAGGGCAGGGGCGAGGCTGGCGAAACCGATCGTTCCGGTCTTTAGCACTCACTGCCCGCGAGTGCTAATTGTATGGGCCGAGTGTGACGGTTTCAAGGTGGCCGAGTGAGTTTTGTCGTGCAGAGGCAGGTGCTGCGCGGTTTTTTCAAGAATGAGAGGCTGCTCCCGGGGCCCTCCGACCCGTTGAGTCGAGCCTGGTACTTGCGATAGGTCAGGTCGAGCGAGCCTTGGTGGGCGGATGTTGCCACCCCGCTTCCTACAATCAGCTAGGCCCTTGCAGCGCTGGCCTATCCGGCGGGCGCTCAAGTCCTCTTGCCATGCGAGAGACCATGGCCGGCACTGCTCACCCTGTGGCTGCCGACCTTGCACGGGGTCGCTGTCGTTCCAATTTCAGCGGCGGTCAGGCGGGCTTTCGGGGTGCGCTTCGCAAGCCCGACTTTGGCTGCTGCCATTCGCAGGGATACTTGCCATGTCGTTTGTTGCTCGCCTCAGCCGCTTCTTTGGCAACACCTTCGCCCTCTGGGTATTGCTGTTTGCTGTCCTGGCCTATACCGCGCCGGCCCAGTTCCGCTGGATTGCGCCCTACATCGTTCCCTTATTGGGACTGATCATGTTTGGCATGGGGCTGACGCTCTCAAAAGCCGATTTTCTTGAGGTGCTCCGCCGCCCGGGCGATGTCGCCCTCGGCGTTGCCGGCCAGTTCATCATCATGCCCGGGCTGGCGTGGCTGCTTTGCACGGCGCTTGAGTTGCCGCCCGAGATTGCGGTGGGCGTCATTCTGGTGGGCTGCTGCCCGGGCGGGACCGCCTCCAACGTGATGGCTTTTCTGGCGCGTGGCGACGTGGCCTTGTCGGTTGCCATCACCTCGGTCAGTACCTTGCTCGCGCCGATTGTCACGCCCGCCCTGGTTTATCTGCTCGCCAGCCAGTGGTTGGAGATCAGCGCCATCGCGATGTTCTGGTCGATCGTCCAGGTGGTGGTGCTGCCCATCGCGTTGGGCGTGGCAGCGCAGTCGCTCCTGCGCGAGAAGATCAAGGTCTGTGTCGATGTTCTGCCGCTGGTATCAGTGGCAGCGATCGTGGCAATCGTGGCGGCCGTGGTGGCCGTCAGCCAGGCGAAGATCGCCTCGACCGGTCTCTTGATCTTCGCGGTGGTGGTCTTGCACAACGGCCTTGGCATGCTGATTGGCTACTGGCTTGCCAAGCTCAGCGGCTTGTCGCTTGCCAAGCGCAAGACTTTCGCAATCGAAGTCGGGATGCAGAACTCCGGTCTCGGTGTGGCGCTGGCCACGGCGCATTTTTCGCCGCTGGCCGCGGTACCCAGCGCGATCTTCAGCGTCTGGCACAACATCTCGGGGCCGCTGGTGGCAACGATGTTTCGCAATTTCAAGGAAGACGAGGCGCCGGCGGTCAAGGC
>JAVVWR010000116.1:0-2859 GCA_036652035.1 Burkholderiaceae bacterium
GGCAGCCGCATCGCCCAAGGCCAGCGCGCGGCTCATGGCCTGCGCCGCCATCGCGAGCAAGACCAGCATGTAGACGCCCACTGCCAGTCGCAATTGGCGCGGAACGCCAGGCCACAGCCGCGACACCAACGGCACGGCAAGCACGGCCCAGGCGAGATAAGGCCAGGCGGGCGATGCCCAGCCCACCGCCACCGTGAAGGCGACCAGGTAGGCGATATGCGCCAGCAGAAAACTGGCCAGACCCTCACGGAACCGATCCGAGGGCAGCATTAAAAAGACGTCGCCCGCGAGCGAAAAGACCAGCCCCACCACCACCGCGATCGCGTAGCGCGACGGCTCGACCACCATGCCGAACAAGGCCAGCACGAGGATCAGGATCGTGGCCAGGGGCTTGAAGACATAAACCAGCCAGCGCGCCGTGAGTGGCCGGTACAGCCCCGCGATCATCAACCCGGCGGCGCCCGCCGCCCCTGCGCCCAGCGCAATCACCACACCCATGGCCGCTCCCGCCTTGTGTCAATCGAAAAGCGCTTGTAGTCGGCGCCACCACGAGCGGTCAAGCGCACGCCGCAGCCGGCGGCCCCGAGTGTGGCGAAGTCACCCACACGGGAGGCGTGAGAAGACCGGCCGGATTGATCCGAGCGACGGCCCAGTGCGCAAGGTCGGTGCGCGAGCGCCCATCTGCTGACGCGCCAGCCACCACGCATTAACCCGCTGCCGCCCGCCTCGACGCGGGCGGCAAGAGCGAGGCCACGGCTACAATCGAAGCCATCAACGAATCACGGGTTTCCCGAGCATGAGCAGCGACAAGGCAAGCAAGGGCAAGGACGCCAAGGACGGCGCCGTCAGCCACGTCACCAACTTCATCCGCAACATCATCGCGGACGACCTCGCGCGCGGCGTCAACCAGCCGCGCCTGTGGGCCGGCCAACCCGGCGTGTATTCGGAGCAGGAGAAGGGCTCGCCCGACCCGGCCAAGATCCGCACCCGCTTTCCGCCCGAGCCCAACGGCTACCTGCACATCGGCCACGCCAAGAGCATCTGCCTGAACTTCGGCCTGGCGCGCGACTTCGGTGGCCACTGCCATATGCGCTTTGACGACACCAACCCGGTCAAGGAAGACCAGGAGTACGTCGACGGCATTCTGGACAGCGTGCGCTGGCTCGGCTTTGACTGGCAGCACGGCGCCGAGAGCAACCTGTACCACGCGAGCGATTACTTCCCCGCGATGTACTTGTTCGCCGAGCACCTGATCAAGACCGGCTACGCCTACGTCGACGAGCAGAACGCCGACGAGATGCGGGCCAATCGCGGCACGCTGACCGAGCCCGGCGCCGACTCGCCATTCCGTGATCGATCGCCCGAAGAGAACCTGGCGCGATTCCGCGAGATGCGCGCCGGCGGGCACCCCGAAGGCAGCATGGTGCTGCGGGCCAGAATCAATATGGCCTCGCCCAACATGAACCTGCGCGACCCGGCGATCTACCGCATCCGCTTTGCCGAACACCATCGGACCGGCAACGAGTGGTGCATCTACCCGATGTACACCTTCGCCCACCCGATCGAAGACGCGCTCGAGAACATCACCCACTCGATCTGCACGCTCGAATTCGAAGACCAGCGCCCGTTCTACGACTGGGTGCTCGAGCGCATCGTGCCGGTGCTGCGCACGCCGCAGTTCGAGCAAGCCCGCCGCGCGCTCGAAGAGATTCGCGGCGCCGGCATCGAAGCGGGCAAGCAGTTCGCGATGACTTGTTTCAACGCAGCCGACAAGCTGGGCGACACCTTCCCCGAGCGCGATCTCGAAGGCCTGTTCCAGCGCTGGGAGCAGGACCGCGACAACGTGATCGCCTCGCTCGGCCAGTTCTTCGATCTGCTGCTGGCTCATACCGCCCACTTCACGCCGCTGCTGCAGCGCGCGCTGGAGTTCAAGCGCCCCAATTTCTTCCTGCTGCCGCACCAGTACGAGTTCAACCGCCTGAACCTCACCTACGTGGTGATGAGCAAGCGCAAGCTGATCCAGCTGGTCAGCGAAAACCTGGTCGACGGCTGGGACGACCCGCGCATGCCGACCATCGTTGGCCTGCGCCGCCGCGGGTTCACGCCACAGGCGATGCAGCTGTTTGCCGAGCGCATTGGCGTGTCGAAGGCGAGCGGCGGCTGGATCGATTACAGCGTGCTCGAAGGCTGCCTGCGCGAAGACCTCGATAGCCGCGCCCAGCGCGCCGTGGCGGTACTGCGCCCCTTGAAGCTGATCCTCGACAACTACCCCGAGGGCCAGACCGAAGAGACCCACGCGCCCAACCACCCGCAAAAGCCCGAGCTTGGCAGCCGCACCATTCCCTTCGGGCGCGAGCTGTGGATCGAGGCCGACGACTTTGCCGAGGTGCCGCCGCCGGGCTATCACCGCCTGATGCTTGGCACCAACGGCGAACCCGCCAAGCCGGTGCGCCTGCGTTACGGCTACGTGATCCGCCCGACCCGCGTCGAGAAAGACGCCGATGGCAAGATCATTGCCGTTCACGCCGACTACCTGCCCGAGACCAAAAGCGGCACCGAAGGCGCCTCGAGCGTCAAGACCAAGGCCGCGATCCACTGGCTGCCGGTCTCGCACGCGGTGCCGGCCGAAGTCCGGGTCTACGACCGGCTCTTCACTGTGGCCCAGCCCGACGCTGGCGAGGGCGACTTCCGCGAGCTGCTCAACGCCAACAGCAAGTCCGTGCTGGCAGCCATGGTCGAGCCCTCGCTCGCACAAGCCCAGCCCGACGACAAGTTCCAGTTCGAACGCAACGGCTACTTCGTCGCCGACCGCAAAGACCACAGCACCGACAAACCGGTGTTCAACCTGGCGGTGGGTTT
>JAVVWR010000117.1:0-2793 GCA_036652035.1 Burkholderiaceae bacterium
GGGTGTTCGAGGTTCTCGGCCTCGTCGAACATGTCCTCGCGGAACACGCCCTCGTACATGCCGGCCACCGCGATCGAGCTCATGTGCTGGAAGCAGCCGGCACCGATGTCATTGGCCAGTTGCACCGCGTGGCGGGTGCCTTCGATATTCGCGACCAACTGGCTTTGCGCATCGGCCTTGAGGTCGTAGATCGCGGCGAGATGAAAGAAGTGGCGAATCTCGCCCTTGAGTTTTTTCGTGTCGGCGGCCTTGAGACCGAGCCGCGGCTCCGAGAGATCACCGAACACCGGGATCGCACGCTTGGCGTCGACGCCCCAGTAATCGAGCAATTCCGGCACCTTGTCGCGGCTCTCCTCTCGAATCAAGAAGTGGACCACCGCGCCGCGACGGCCCAACAGCTTTTTCACCAAGCGCTTGCCGATGAAGCCGCTCGCTCCCGTGACGAAATAACTCATGAATGACTTCCTCTCTGTGACAGTCCGTGCCTATCAGGCACTTGAAAGTCAGTGTATCTCCGCATTCATCGCCGTTACGCACATCGTTTCGGGGAACAACAGCTAGAGCCTCGGCTCTATGCACAGTGTTGTTGCTGTTCCTCCGAGCTACCTAGACTGCACTCATCGGGAACGACGATCCCACCCTGGAGGAAGGAGAAATAAATGGCGAAGAAGCTCAAAGCAACAGCTCGTGCCAAGGACACTCAACTGGCAGCGGCGGTGAAGGATTCCGCGCAGCAGATCTGGCTCGCCGGCTTGGGTGCTTATGGCAAGGCGCAAGACGAAGGCGGCAAGGTGTTTGAGGCCTTGGTTCGCGAAGGCACATCGATTCAAAAACGCACCATGAAGGTGACCGAAGACAAGGTGAACGAAGTGACGAGCAAAGTGACCAAGGCCGCGACCCGGCTCTCGAAGCAGGCCAACGGCACCTGGGACAAGCTCGAGGGCGTGTTCGAGCAGCGCGTCGAACGCGCTCTGACCCGCCTCGGCG
This sequence comes from Burkholderiaceae bacterium, assembly GCA_036652035.1. Classification (GTDB taxonomy): domain Bacteria; phylum Pseudomonadota; class Gammaproteobacteria; order Burkholderiales; family Burkholderiaceae_F; genus JAEZVV01. The sequence continues at coordinate 988 of JAVVWR010000117.1, forward strand.
TTCCGACCAACAAGGAAGTCGCCGCACTCACCAAGCGTGTCGAGGCGCTCACCGCCAGCGTTCAGGCGCTGACCAAGACCGCCAAGCCGACGCGTGCCGTCAAGACCGCCGCCCCCAAGGCAGCACCTAAGAAGGCGGTCAAGAAGGTCGCCAAGAAAGTGGTCAAAACGGCGGCCAAAACCGCACCGATCGCCACCGCTGCCAAGACCGTGAAAAAAGCGGTCAAGCGGGTCGAGCGCGTCGCCAAGAAGGTCGCCACTGACGTCGTGGCCGAGGTTCAGGCCGCTTGAGTCGCCGCTAGCGCCACGCGGCCGGCCACGGCCGGCCGCGTGTTCTGCTCTGATTCGGGAGGCGCATGGCTCGAAAGCTTTCAGCAGTTGCCCCGAACACCCCCAGCACACTGACCAGCGCCGAGGCCTTAACCGGCTTGCGCATCGTGCAAAGAGCCTCGCAGCCGCGGCGGCGACACCGAATGCGAATTGGCGTGGCTCTGGCCGGCGGCGGTCCGCTCGGCGCGATTTACGAGATCGGCGCTCTGGCGGCCTTGACCGAAGCGCTCGCCGGGATCAATTTCAACGAGGCCGATGTCTACGTCGGGGTGAGCGCCGGCGGGTTCATCGCCGCGGGCCTGGCCAACGGCATCACGCCGCATCAGTTCTCGCGTCTTTTCATCGAGGGCGATCACTCGGTCGACCACTTCGACCCCACCATGCTGCTGCGGCCGGCCTTGGGCGAATACGCCCGCCGCATCGCCTCGCTCCCCCCCCTGATGGCGGGTGCCGCCCTCGAGTGGCTGGTGGGCGGCCGCGGCCTGATGAGTTCGTTCGAGCGGCTCGGCCGCGCGATCCCGACAGGCCTCTTCTCTGGCGCCGAAGTCGATCGCTACCTCAGCCGCGTTTTCGACCAGCCGGGCCGCACCAACGACTTTCACAAACTGGCGCACAAGCTGTATCTGGTGGCGACCAATCTGGATACCGGCGCCTCGGTGACTTTTGGCGCGCCGGGGCATACCGCCGTTCCGATCTCGCGCGCAGTCCAGGCCACCGCTGCCCTGCCCGGCTTGTTTCCGCCAGTTGAGATCCATGGCAGCCATTACGTCGACGGCGCTTTGCGCAAGACCTTGCACGCCTCGGTCGCGCTGGCCGAAGACCTCGACCTGCTGATCTGCCTCAACCCCCTGGTGCCCTACGACGCCAGTCCCGAAGCGCATGGCCACCGCGCTCACGCGCAGGAAATGCGGCAGTTGGTCGACGGCGGCTTGCCCGTGGTGCTGGCCCAGACTTTCCGCTCGATCATCCATTCGCGCCTGGGCGCGGGCATGGAGCGCTATCGCAGCGCCTACCCGCACACCGACATCCTGCTGCTCGAACCCAGCCGGGCCGACGCGGCGATGTTCTTCACCAACCTGTTCTCGTACTCCAACCGCCGGCGCTTGTGCGAGCACGCCTACCAAAAGACCCGTCACGACCTCTGGGTGCGGCGCCACGAACTGGCCCCCTTGTTACACCGTCACGGCATCGAGTTGATGGCCGACATCCTGGCCGATCGCAGCATGACGCTGATCAAGAGCCCGCACCGCCATCGCTCCGAGTGGTTCGAAAGTCCAGCCAGCGATACCGCTGTGGCGCTTGAACACACGCTCGACGACCTCGAGCGATGGTTACGCTTGACCCATCCGGCCTTTTCGGCGTGAAGGCTGGGGTATTCTCGCTTGCATACTCCTGCGGATACGCTGGCATCACGACCGGCCTTGAATCACATGGAACGCAAGCCCCCGCGTCGCACCCGCGAACGCATCCTCGAGCT
>JAVVWR010000118.1:0-2538 GCA_036652035.1 Burkholderiaceae bacterium
CATCACGCGCCGCCGTAGAGCCTGCGGTCTTCTTCGGCGCGCAGGTGTGCCGCTTGATCAGCAGCGCAGGCGAGTTCGCTGCGCAGGCGGCGGATCACCTGCTCGTAGCCGGCGCGGCTCTTGGCGCCGAAGATGGCGCTGCCGGCGACAAAGGTGTCGGCCCCGGCGGCGGCGATCGCGCCGATGTTGTCGGCCTTCACGCCGCCATCGACTTCGACCAGGATGGTCTTGCCGGTGGCCTGCTTCCAGGCGTCGACCTTGGCGCGCACCGCGGCGATCTTGTTGATCGTCTCGGGGATGAAGGCCTGGCCGCCGAAGCCGGGGTTGACGCTCATCAGCAGGACCACGTCGAGCTTGTCCATCACGTGGTCCATCCAGGCGAGCGAAGTCGCGGGGTTGAACACCAGGCCGGCCTGACAGCCGTGATCGCGGATCAGCGACAAGGTGCGGTCAACGTGGCGGCTGCCTTCGGGGTGGAAAGTGATGATGTTGGCGCCGGCCTTGGCGAACATCGGGATCAGGCTGTCGACCGGCTCGACCATCAGGTGCACATCGATCGGCACTTCGACGTGGGGGCGAATCGCTTCGCACACCAAGGGGCCCACCGTAAGATTGGGCACGTAATGGTTGTCCATCACGTCGAAGTGGATCCAGTCTGCACCAGCGGCGACCACGTCGCGCACTTCTTCGCCCAGGCGGGCGAAGTCGGCAGACAGGATTGACGGGGCAATACGAAACGTAGAATCCATTGAAACCTCGCTGTTTGCAGCGATTCTAAAGTCCGACCCCACCTACCCCTTGCCAATGGCCAAATACCAGCTCTCGGTGAACGTCGAACCCCGTTACCTGCCCGAACATTCGGCGCCGGATGAGGGCCGCTATGTCTTTGCCTACACGGTCAAGATTGCCAACACCGGAGAGACCCGCGCGCGGCTGATCTCACGTCACTGGATCATCACCGACGCCAATGGCCAGATCAACGAAGTGCGCGGCCAGGGCGTGGTGGGCGAGCAGCCCACGCTCGCCCCCGGCGAAGCCTTTGAATACACCAGCGGCTGCCCGCTCGACACTCCGGTGGGAACGATGCGCGGCAGCTATCAATGCCTGGCCGACGACGGCACGCGCTTTTCCGCCGAGATCCCCGAGTTCGCCCTGGCCGGCCCGCGCACGCTGCACTAAAAAGCCTTCACAAATCTTTCTTGTCGCGGCCGTGAAACATGGTCCACCAGACGATGAAGACCAAGAGGCCAAGAGCGAGCAGCGCTTCAAGCAGGATCAGCCACATGGGATCGGATCGTTCATAAGGTGGCGGCGAGCATAGCCGCGCACGCGGATAATCCGGGCATGAATCCGATCCGCCTTGCCCTCATCACGCTCGCCGCCCTGACTACTGCGGCCTGCCAGATCACGCCGCGAGCGCCGCTGCCCGACGCTCCGCCAGCGGCCAAGACCGACACCGTGGTGCGCTTCGAGGCGAGCGACTTTGCCGCCCTGCCCGCCACTGCCGACGCCGACTGGAGCGCGGCCCTGCCCGCGCTGATCGAATCGTGCCGAGCCCTGGCCAAGCGCCCGGCCTGGACGTCGGCCTGCGCGCAAGCGCGCCAGGTGACAGCGGGCGACGCACGCGCCTTCTTCCAGCGCGCCTTCACGCCGTATCAGATCTTTAGCGCCACGCTCGTGAACGGCACCGAGCAATCGCGCACGGCCACCGGCTTGATGACGGGCTATTACGAGCCATTACTGACCGGCAGCCGCACGCACGGCGCGCCCTACCTCTATCCCCTGCACAAGGTTCCCGACGATCTGCTGGAGATCGATCTCGGCTCGCTTTACCCGGAGCTCGCCCATCGGCGGCTGCGCGGCAAGCTCGAAGGCCGCAAGGTCGTGCCGTACGAGTCGCGCGCCGAGATCACCGGCAAGAACACGCTTGCCGGCCAGGAGCTGGTGTGGGTGAGCGACCCGATCGAAGCCTTCTTTCTGCAGGTGCAGGGCTCGGGCCGGGTGCAATTGCCTGACGGCTCCCAGCTGCGGGTGGGCTACGCCGACCAGAACGGCCACCCCTACAAGGCGATCGGCCGCTGGCTGGTTGACCAGGGCGAGCTGAAGATGACCGAGGTCTCGATGCAGAGCATCACCGACTGGGCCCGGCGCAACCCGCAGCGCCTGGGCGAGCTGCTCAATCAGAACCCGAGCTATGTGTTTTTCCGCGCAAGCGCGGTGGGCGACCCCAAGGCCGGCCCCAAGGGAGCGCTCGGCGTGCCTTTGACGCCGGAGCGCAGCGTGGCGGTTGACCGCCGCTTCATTCCGCTGGGCGCGCCGCTGGTGATCACGGCCAAACAAGCCTCGACCGGCGGGTCGATCACCCGACCGGTGCTGGCGCAGGACACGGGTGGCGCAATCCGCGGCCCGCTGCGCTTCGATTACTTCTGGGGCTTTGGCGCAGCGGCCGGCCAGCACGCCGGCCGCCACAAGAGCGAGGCCGCTGCCTGGCTGCTGGTGCCGCGCGGCGCCACGCCGGCCGATCTCTGAAATAAAAAA
>JAVVWR010000119.1:0-2477 GCA_036652035.1 Burkholderiaceae bacterium
GGCACCATTTTTTAGTTCCAAGAAGTCTCAAGCCGCCTCGAAATCCGCGCCAGCGCTGGGTTTCGGGGCGTTTTTGTTTCTCGGCTCACCTCTTGGCGTCGCTTGGCATGCCGTCAAAGTTGACGGCATGTCTGACGCTATCCCGCCAGCGGGTGCCCACGAAATCAACTGAGCTTCGCGCCGTGCTCCCTATATAGGTGGCGCTGAAACCCAACGAACATCTGGTTGATCTGCATCGGGTCGCCGCCCAGCTCGCTGATGCCGTCCTTGATGGCGCTGCCGTAGCGCAGACGTAGCAGGGGCGTGAGCTTCTCCGGGTCGAGTTCGTCGACACCTTGGTCAACATACTGGCCGAGAACGAAGTCCAGAAACGCCCGTTGCCGGTCGCTGAACTCGCCATCGAGTTCGCTGCGCGCCGATTCGGCTCGCTCGGTCCGGGTCAGCGGCGCCGCGGCGCAGGCGACATAGGCGAGCACGTCGAACAGATCGCTCGCTTCCGCGTCGATCAGCTTCTGCATCTCCACCAGAACTTCGCGGCTGAAGCCTTTTTCGGCCAGTCCCGTCAGCAGTTTCTTGCGGGTGCCGGGGTGGCTCCAGAGCTGGCGCAAATCATCCTCGTCGCGGAAAAACTCGGGCAGCTTGCCGTACAAGGATTCGAGGAACTGCGCCGCCGACATCGGCTTGCCGTCGGCTCCCCAGAAGCTGGTGGCGGCCATGTGCTGGATCCGGCGCTCCTTGCCGTCGGCGAGCTTGATCTTGATCTTCTGCTGGCGCGGCTCGGGCGGCGGCGGGTTGCCCGGTTCGTCGGGCTCCGCGGAGTCGCCCGGCAGGCGCGGGCCAGCGCTTTCGCCGGGGGCAACCGGCTCAACCGGCTCGCCGTCCCACTCGGGGTCATTGAAGAGCTCATGCGCCTTCACGAAGTCGTAGATCGTGAAGTAGTCCTTGCCGTCGTAGAGCCGGGTCCCGCGCCCGATGATCTGCTTGAACTCGATCATCGAGCGGACCGGCCGCATCAAGACGATGTTGCGAACGTTGCGCGCATCGACTCCGGTCGAGAGTTTCTGCGACGTGGTCAGCACCGTCGGAATGGTCTTCTCGTTGTCTTGGAAGTCGCGCAGGTACTGCTCGCCCAGCTTGCCGTCGTCCGCGGTCACGCGCACGCAGTAGTTGGAGTCCTTGCTCGCCTTCATCTGGTTGATCAGGTCGCGCACCGCCGCCGCATGCAACTGGGTTGCGCAGAACACGATGGTCTTCTCGCGCGGGTCGATCTGCCCGAGCAGCAGCTTGACCCGGTAGGCCTCGCGCTCCTTGATCTCGATGATCCGGTTGAAATCGGCCTCGGTGTAGGTCTTGCCCGCCTCGACCTCGCCCTCGATCACCTCGTCATCGGCAGTGAAGGTGTATTCGTCGATCGTGGTGGCGATCTGGCGCACCTTGAAGGGCGTCAGAAAGCCGTCGTTGACGCCGTCCTTGAGCGAATACACATAGACCGGCTCGCCGAAGTAGGCGTAGGTGTCGGCGTTCCATTGGCGCTTGGGTGTTGCGGTCAGGCCGAGTTGCACGGCCGGGGCGAAGTAATCGAGGATCGCGCGCCAGGAACTCTCGTCGCTCGCGCCGCCGCGGTGGCACTCGTCAATGACGATGAAGTCAAAAAAATCGGGCGGGTAGTCACCGAAATACGGTGTCTCGCCCGGCCCGCTCATGAAGGTCTGGAAGATCGTGAAGAAGATGTTGCCGTTCTTCGGTACCCGGCCCTTCTTCCTGATCGCGTCGGGTTCGATCCGTACCAGCGCGTCCTCGGGGAAGGCCGAAAACGCATTGAACGCCTGGTCGGCAAGGATGTTGCGGTCGGCCAGGAACAAGATCCGCGGCCGCCGCTTGGGCTCCTCGGCCGCGTGCCAGTCGCTCAGGTTCCAGCGGCTCTGGAACAGTTTCCAGGCGATCTGAAACGCGATCGCGGTCTTGCCGGTGCCGGTCGCGAGCGTCAGCAGCAGGCGCCGCTGGCCCTGGGTGATGCCTTCGAGCACGCGGTCGATCGCAATGTCCTGGTAATAGCGCCCCTGCCACGCTCCGCCCTTGTCCTCGAAGGGGATCGCCGCAAACCGATCGCGCCAGGCGTTGACCTCGGCAAAGCTCATGTCCCACAGCGCCTGCGGGCTGGGGTAGGCGGCAACCTCGCCCTCGGCGCCGCTCTGCAGGTCGATGCCGTAGATCAGCTTGCCGTTGGTGGCGTAGGTGTGGCGCACCGCGAGCTTGGCGGCGTAGTCCTTGGCCTGTTGAACGGCCTCGGTGTAGGGCTTGGTGGCCGCCTTGGCCTCGATCACCGCGAGCTTGGTGTTGCGGTAGACCAGCACGTAATCGGCCACCAACTGCGGCGTGCGCTGGCTCTTGCCGAGCAGGCGTCCCAGGGTGATGCGGTATTCGCGCTGGATGCGGCTGCCTTCCACTTCACCCCAGCCCGCGGCCTTCAGGGCTGG
>JAVVWR010000120.1:0-2388 GCA_036652035.1 Burkholderiaceae bacterium
CGCGTTGCGCATTGTCATTGAGGGCTATGCGCGTGAGGCGGGTGTGCGCCCGCCGCCGCCCACGGGCTGAACGCGGTTAAACCCGCGGCGACGCCCGCAATCGCGGGCGTCGCCTCAAAAGCGGCGCTGGGCTTGGAGTGGGATCAGGCGAGCTTCAAGGTGCGCGCCTGCTTGGCGTACGCGGCGGCTTGAACGCCGGCGATACGGCCGAAGGTGATGGTCTCGGAGATCGAGTTGCCGCCAAGACGGTTGGCGCCATGCACGCCGCCGGTGACTTCGCCTCCCGCATAAAGACCCGCGATCGGCTGATTCTTCTGGTCGAGCACCTCGGTCTTGCCGTTGATGAGAACGCCGCCCATGGTGTAGTGAATGCCGGGGCGAACCTCGATCGCGATCAAGGGGCCAGTCTTGACCGGGCGCGGCATGTCGGGGCGCTTGAACTCGAGGTCGTTCTTGCTCGCTTGCGCCTTGTTATAGGTGTCGACCGCGGCCGCGAGCGTGCTTGGGTCGGCGCCGATCGCGCGAGCGAGCTTCTCGGGCGTTGCGCCTTCGCGCACCAGCTCGAGGTGGTAATAGCCTTCGATCTGTTTGAGGCTCTTGCGAATCTCCTGGTCGAGGATCAGGAAGGCGTTGCCGCCGGGTTGTTTGAGGATCGCCGCGCTGGCCGCGTCGCGCGTGGTCAGTTCGTTGACGAAACGCTGGCCCTGGCGGTTGACGAGGAAGGCGCCGTTGCCGCGCACCGCTTCGGTGATCAGGATCTTCGAGCCGCCGGCCTGGGTCGGGTGGATCTGAATCTGGTCCATGTCGCGCAACTGCGCGCCGAGGTCGGCCGCGAGGTCGAGGCCGTCGCCGGTCGCGCCGGGCTGGTTGGTGCTCGAGAAGCCCGCGTAGTCGGGGCGGTAGCGCGCTACCCGTTCAAGATTGGCCGAGAAACCGCCTGAGGCCAGCACTACGGTCGGCGCTTCGATCGAGAACAGTTCGCCAAACTTGTTGCGTGCCAGTACGCCAGTGACGCGGCCGTTAGGGGCACGGAATATCTTGAGCACGCGGCAGTTGGTGCGAATGTCGAGTTTCTTCTTGATCGCGGTCTGGCGCATCGCGTGAACGATGTTGTGGCCGACCGCGCCGCCGCTCTTGGGGCGGTGGGTGCGGTTGACGCTCGCGCCCGCCAAGCGACCCACGCCGCTCATGTCGGCGCCGATGCTGCTGAGCCAGTCGATCGAGGCCGACGAGTTCTTCGACAGGATCTCGACCAGCTCGGGAGTGCCGCGATTCTGCCCCCCCTTCATGGTGTCCTCATACATCGTCTGCCACGAGTCGGTGATCTTGTGCGCGGCTTGCGGCTTGGTGGCGGCGGCGTTCATGCCGCCCGCGGCGAGCTGGGTATTGCCGCCGGTGATCGGCATCTTCTCAAGCACGATCACGCGTGCGCCGGTCTCGAGAGCCGAGAGCGCAGCGGTCAAGCCGGTGCCGCCGGAACCGATCACGATCACATCGGCTCGTTCCTTGCGGTTCACGGCAAGAGCCGGACCGCCAAGCATGGCAAGCGAGCCGCAGATCAGGAGTTCACGTCTTTTCATGTCAGGTCTCCTTGCTCAGCGCTTGGCCGGATTGCCGGGCATCGGCATGACGAAGTTGGTGTGGCAGTTGCTGCAAAACGCCTTCGATTCCTGGTGGCCCTGGTGGCAGACCGTGCAGGCGATTTCCGGCCCGAGGTGTGAGGCGTGCGGATTGATTTCCTGGTTCTTGAGCTTGGCGCGGGTGGCAGGGCCGAGCTTGGCGTAGTCGCCGTGGCAGCTGACGCAGGCTTTGTTTTCGACGGTTTCGTTGTCGTCCGGGGCGGCTGTGCCGCCGTGGCAGGTCTGGCACTCCATGCCGAACTTTTCTCGATGGATCGCGGCCAGGCCGAGATCAGCGTTGGCGGGCGCTTTCTGTTCAGCCGTGGGCGGTTTGGCCTTGGCGGCAGGAGCGGCTAGTACGGCATGGCTCGCTGGTAAAAGCATGGCGACGAGCGCAAGGCTGGCGATGTGCTTGAAAATTTGGTGAAAAACCTTCATATCTCGTTCTCTACGGAAAAACGCAATGCGGCGTGAGGGGAGTGATTGAATCTCTCGCGCCTGGGCGCGACAAGCCGGTTTGGAGTGAGCGCTGAGGTGAATCAAGTCGGGAGACTGGTTGACGGGGCAAGATCAAATAAATAGTGCATTTAGGCTCACGCTTACCCTTGATTCGATGGGCGAATCTTGGTTTTTACACTGCGTTTTTGCCGCGGTTGGAGTTGACGATGCTGAGGAATTGGGTGGCGGGTATGGGGTTGGCGGTGGGTCTGACAGCGGCCGCCGTGGCCCAGGTGCAGGTTGATCATGCGTGGGCGCGAGCCACTGTGGT
>JAVVWR010000121.1:0-2181 GCA_036652035.1 Burkholderiaceae bacterium
ATGAATGCTGGTGGCCAGGGACGGAATCGAACCGCCGACACGCGGATTTTCAATCCGCTGCTCTACCAACTGAGCTACCTGGCCATTCTCGCGACAGCAACCTGACGCGAGAAGCGAAGTATACCTAAACCTTTCGCGTTCGCCAAAATGAGCGGCACGGTCGAGGGATAATGCTGGGATGAGATCAGAACCGATGCCCGAATTCGATGTGGCCGTGGTGGGCGGCGGCGTTGCTGGCCTGGCGACGGCGCTAGGTTGCGCGCAGCAGGGCTTGCGGGTTGCTCTGCTTGGACCGCGCCCGGCGTTGCGCACCGCGACCGAGCTTGCGCCCTACGACCTTCGCATCTATGCCGTTGCACCGGCCTCGGTGGCCTTGCTTGAACGGCTGGGCGTGTGGGGCCGGATCGATTTGGCTCGGGTCGAACCCGTGCTGCGGATGCGGGTCTTCGCGGGCAATGAGGACAGGGAAGCCGAACTGAGCTTTGATGCTTACGGGGCCCAGGTCGAACGGCTGGCGACCATCGCCGAAGAGAGCGAACTGCTGCGGGTGCTCGACGCGGCCTGCGATTTTCAGCCCGCGATCGCCCGCCTGGAAGCCCGCTTCGAGGCGTTGGCAACCGATCGTTCCGGCGCCACCGTGCGTTTGGCCGACGGTAATGGCTTGCGCGCGCGTCTGGTGGTGGGCGCCGACGGTGGCAACTCGGGCGTGCGAGCGGCGGCCGGAATCCGCTCCGACCTCAAGCCTTACGGCCAGACCGCCATCGTCAGCAATTTTGCGTGCGAGCGTCCGCACCTGGGCGCGGCCTGGCAGTGGTTCACGCCGGAAGGCATCACGGCGCTCCTGCCGCTGCCGGGTCAGCGGGTTTCGCTGGTGTGGTCGGCGCCGGAGACGCTGGCGGCGCGCCTGGCCCAACTCTCTCCACCGGAGCTTGCGGCTCGCGTCACCCTGCGCTCGCACGCGGTGTTGGGCGAACTGTCGCCGCTCGGGCCCGCGGCTGGTTTTCCTTTGCGTTTGATGACAGTGCAGCGTGTGGTGGGCGAGCGGCTCGTCCTGGTGGGCGACGCGGCTCACATTGTCCATCCGCTGGCGGGGCAAGGCCTCAACCTTGGCCTGCAGGATGTGGCCGACTTGCTGCGTGTGCTGCGGGAGCGGGAAGCTTTCCGCGAGCTGGGCGACACGGTTCTGCTGCGCCGTTACGAGCGCGCACGAGCCGAGCCTGTGGCCTTGATGCGAGCGACCACCGATGGTCTGGCCCGCTTGTTCGCGATCGATGACGCGGTGGTCGATCGGGTCCGTGGTCTGGGGTTTTCGATCGCCAACCGCCTGGCTCCACTCAAACGCGCGCTGATCCGGCAAGCCTTGGGCTGAGGGCTTGTCCGGCTCTGGGCGCTGGTGGGGCACGGCTACACTGCCGATCTTTGCGTTCGAGTCGGAGCTCACTCCAATGAAGAAAGTCCTGCTGGCGCTGCTCGTGGTGATCACCACCGCGGTGGGTGCTGTTGCTATCGCCCAGTCGAACAAGACGGGTGATAAGAAAGCCGAAGACAAGACCGAAAGCGCGCTGCGCGCGCGCTTTGCCGAACGCGTTGGCGCCCAGCCGGACTCGATCGCCCGGACGCCCTTCGGCTTGTACGAAGTGGTGGTCGGCGGCGACATTTTCTATGTCGATGCCAAGGTGGACTACCTGGTGATGGGCCGCGTGTTCGATACTCGCAACCGCGAAGACCTGACCCAGAAGCGCAAGGACGAAATCCTCAAGGTCGACTTCAAGAGCCTGCCGCTCGAGCAAGCCGTCAAGACCGTTCGCGGCGACGGTTCGCGTTCGCTGGTGGTCTTTGCCGACCCCAATTGCGGCTATTGCAAGGCGTTGGAAAAGACCCTGGCGAACATGAAGAACGTCACTGTCTACACCTTCCTCTACCCCATCCTCTCCAAGGACTCGATGGAAAAGAGCAAGGCCGTGTGGTGCGCCAAAGACCGTTCGAAGGTCTGGACCGAGCTCATGCTCAACGGCAAGTCGCCTGCGGCCGTCGAATGCGACACCGCGGCGCTGCAAGCCAACCTGGAACTCGGCCAGAAGCTGAGCGTCTCGGGCACGCCGACCGTGATCACTCCCAACGGTCAGCGCGCTCCTGGCGCTGTTCCGGCCGAGCACCTCGAAGCGATGCTCGCTGGCAAGT
>JAVVWR010000122.1:0-2172 GCA_036652035.1 Burkholderiaceae bacterium
GTCGCCTCGCCGCCGCCGATGCACAGCGCCGCGATTCCCTTCTTGCCGCCAGTCTTCTTGAGTGCGCCGAGCAGCGTGACGACGATGCGAGCGCCGGAGGCGCCGATCGGGTGGCCAAGCGCGCAGGCGCCGCCGTGAATGTTGACCTGGTCGTGCGCGAGTTTGAATTCCTCCATCGCCGCCATCGTGACCACGGCGAAGGCCTCGTTGATCTCCCACAGGTCGACCTCGCCCGCCTTCCAGCCGGCCTGATCAAGCACCTTCTGGATCGCTCCCACCGGCGCGGTGGTGAACCAGTCCGGCTCGTGCGCGAACACGGCCTGCGCGACGATGCGGGCGATTGGCTGCGCGCCAAGCTCCTTGGCGGTCGATTCCCGCATCAGCACCAGGGCGGCGGCGCCGTCGCTGATCGACGAGGCGTTGGCGGCGGTGATCGTGCCGTCCTTCTTGAATGCGGGCTTCAAGGTCGGGATCTTGTCGGGGCGCGCCTTGGCGGGCTGCTCGTCGTGCGCGACCGTGACTTCGCCGCCCTTGCCCGGCACCGTTACCGGCGTGATTTCCCAGTCGAAGCTGCCGTCGGTATTGGCGGTGGCGGCGCGCTTCAAGGATTCGATTGCGTAGGCGTCTTGCGCCTCTCGCGTGAAGGCGTATTTGTCGGCGCAGTTCTCGGCGAACACGCCCATCGCGCGGCCGCGCTCGTAAGCGTCTTCCAGACCGTCCAGGGCCATGTGGTCGTACATGGTGGCGTGGCCATAGCGGTAGCCCGAGCGGCCCTTGGGGATCAGGTAGGGCGCGTTGCTCATGCTCTCCATGCCGCCGGCGACCACCACGTCGGCACTGCCAGCGGCGAGCATGTCGCGCGCGAACATGATGGCGCGCATACCGCTGCCGCACATCTTGCTGAGCGTGACCGCGCCGGCGGAGTTGGGCAGACCGGCGCCGAGCGCGGCCTGGCGCGCGGGCGCCTGGCCCTGGCCCGCCATCAGGCATTCGCCCATCAGGACTTCATCGACCTGCGCGCCAGCAACACCGGAGCGCTCGACCGCGGCCTTGATTGCCGCTGCACCCAGTTGCGGCGCAGAAAGGGCAGAAAAGTCGCCCAGCATGCCGCCCATGGGGGTACGAGCGGCGCCAACAATGACAACGGGGTCGTTCATGAGAAAGCTCCTTGAGGCAGGGGTTGCGCGCCGTAGCGGTTCATAAAGCGCAGCGATTGCGGGTAGGGGTAGACGTTCTCGATCACGCCGCTGGCGATGCGCTCCTTGCGGCGCTGCCAGAACTCGGGCGTGAGCAGGTCGGCGTGGTGCTTCAGGAAAGCGGCGCGGATTCTCAGGTCGCCCAGCAGGAAGGTGCCGAACTGCTCGGGGAAGACATCGTGGCGGCCGACCGAGTACCAGGGCTCGCCCGACATTTCGTCTTCCTCGTTGCGTGCGGGCGGAATCCGGCGGAAATGGCAGTCGCTCATGTACTCGATCTCGTCGTAGTCGTAGAAGACCACGCGGCGCGCGCGCGTCACGCCGAAGTTCTTGTAGAGCATGTCGCCGGGGAAGATGTTGGCGGCGGCGAGTTCCTTGATCGCGTTGCCGTACTCGTTGATCGCGTGCTCGAGTTCGGCGTCGCTGGCGTGCTGCAGGTAGAGGTTCAAGGGCGTCATGCGCCGCTCGATATAGACGTGGCGGATCACTACCGCGTCGTCGCTGATCTCGACCTGGCTCGGGCAGGTGGCGAGCAGCTCGCGGATCAGTTCGGGCGAGAAGCGCGCCTTGGGCAGCCGCACCTGCGAGTACTCCCAGGTGTCGGCCATGCGGCCGACGCGGTCGTGCAGCTTGACCAGCTGGTACTTGCCCATGATCTGGGCGCGGTCCGTTTCCTTCGGATACGGAATCACGTCCTTGATCATCTTGAACACATAGGGGTAGGACGCGAGCGTGAACACCGTCATCACCAGGCCCTTGATGCCGGGGGCGACGATGAACTTGTCGCTGCTGTGCTTCAGGTGATGCAGGAAGTCGCGGTAGAACAGCGTCTTGCCCTGTTTCGCGAGCCCCAGCATGGTGTAGAGCTCGGACGCGGGCTTGGCTGGCAAGAGCGTTTTCAGAAAGTTCACGTAGGCGCTCGGCGCTTCCATATCGACCTGGAAATACGCACGGGTGAAGCTGAACAAGGTGCTGA
>JAVVWR010000123.1:0-2094 GCA_036652035.1 Burkholderiaceae bacterium
GGGTCGGACGGGACCGACCCTCTGGGGCCTTGCGGCGGCCCGAGCCGCTCGGCGCCGCGCGCAGCGCAACCGCTGACCGCGCAGCGGAACGGAACGGAACGGAACGAAAAACGCCATCGCCCGCCGCGCACGGGCCGTCCGCCGCCATCGGTGCTTGGCCGGCCAGCCATTGAAAGGTGCGCAACGTCCAATTCAGTCCGCGTGCGTATGGGCGAGCAAACGAGTCAGCTGCGCGACCGTCGCGTCCTGAGTCTCAGCCTCGCTCAATCGTGTCGATGACACTCTCGACGCCCCGACCCCGAGATGACTGGATCTCGTAGCGGGGCCGACGGGCTGCACGCGGCCTTCAAGCATCGTGCCCCACACCTTGACGTCCTTAAGTTTCTCCGGCGCGACGGCGTAGGGACTCTGGTCGAGGACGGTCAGGTTCGCATCCTTGCCCACCTCGATCGAGCCCACCCGCTTTTCCATCTGGACCGAGTAGGCGGCATCGATCGTCACGGCCTTGAGCGCAACATCGAGAGAGACCTTGTGTTGCGGCCCGGCCACGGGCCCTTCGGCCGTAGCTCGGGTCACCGCCGCCCCAACCAGTTGCATCGGCTTGGCCGGCGCCATCGGCATATCGGAGTGGAAGGACAGAGAACCGCCGTTCTTCACCACATCGCCGTGCGCCGCGATATTGGCCGAGCGCTCAGGCCCGATGCCCAGCTTCGCGTAGCGGCCGGCCAGCGCCGTCACGTAGTAAGGGTTGGAGCTGACGATGCCGCCGAGCTTGACCCACTTGGCAACCTGCTCGGGCTGGCTAAAGCCGAAGTGGACAAGCACGGTGCGGTGATCGGCGCGCGGCTTGCGCGCCATCGCCGTCTCGAGCGAGGCGAGCACCATGTCCAGGCCAGCGTCGCCATTGTTGTGCACGTGGATCTGGTAGCCCGCGTCCCAGTAGGTCTGGAACATCGCGTCGAAAACCGGCGGGTCGGTGATCCACGCGCCGTGATGGCCGTCGGTATAACCATCCTTCATCTGCATCAGCTGGCTGTAGATCGCGCCGTCGCTGAAAAGCTTGACCTGATTGGGCAGGTAAAAGGTGCGGCCCTTGCCCCAAGCCTCGACCTTTCTGGTCTCGGCGAGCAGGCTGGCCGCATCGCCGGGCTTGACCGCGTTGAAGCTCTTGCCGTCACCGATGAAGCAGTGGTTGAAGGGCGTGGCGTCGTCCGAGTAGGCCGCATTGATCATGTCCTGGATCGGCTTGCTCAAGGCGGCACCGGGCTCGCAGGCGAAGGTGATGCCATTGCGGTGGTAGTAGCTCTTCGTGAAATCGAGTCCCTTACGGAACTGCTCGGGCGAGGCGAGGTAGCGCCCCACCTTCGAGATGATGGCCGGTGCCATCGCGCCCTGCTCGAAGAAGTGCCCCTTGGCCAGATTGACCTGTTCCTGCGCCGACTTGGGCAGGCTCTTGACCACGGCCTCGTCGATGCCAGTGAGCTTGAGCGCCGCGTCGTTCAGAAAGAGTTCGTGCGCCGAGCGATGCCAGACGATGACGGGGAAATCGGGGGCGAGCTGATTGAGCTTGTCGCGCGACATCTCGCCGTGAAAGTAGTGGTGGTAGCCCCAGGTCACGAAGGGCGTCTTCTTGTCCTGGTGGGCTGCGAGCGCCTTTCTCAGACGCTCCTGGTAGCCCTTCTCGTCGCGCACCGCGGGCGAGAAGCCGTCGATCGCATCCCAGTCCTCGATCGAGATCACCTTGGTGCTCATGGTCAGCGCCGCGAGCACCGGATGCACGTGCTGCTCGACGAAGCCGGCGATCACCACCTTGTCGTTGAAGCTCTTGTCGAGCCGTGCGTTACTGCCGGCCGCAGCACCCACCTCGGCGCGCGTGCCGACGGCGACGAACTTGCCGTCGCGTACCGCAATCGCCTCGGCGCGCGGCTTCTTCGGGTCCATGGTGATGAACTCGCGAGCGGTATAGATGACCGCCTGAGGCGCCGGCGCAAGCGCGCTTCCAAGGTCCTGCAAAGTGCCAGCCTGCGCCCAGACGAGGCTCGGAAGAGCCAGCACGACAACGGCTGATAGGGCACGCATTTTCGTGAACATGGG
>JAVVWR010000124.1:0-1816 GCA_036652035.1 Burkholderiaceae bacterium
GCCGGCCCCTACAACATCCTTTTCATCCTGACTGACCAGGAGCGCTTCTTCCGTCCGGGCGAACTGCCGGTGGGGTTCAGCCTGCCCGCGCACGAGCGTCTGGCCAAGCGCGGCACCAGCTTTGTCAATCACCGCATCAATTCCTGCGTCTGCACCTCGTCGCGCTCGGTGCTCTACACCGGCCAGCACATCCAGCAGACCAAGATGTTCGACAACACCAACTTCCCCTGGATCAGCAGCCTGTCGACCGACATCCGCACCCTGGGCGACATGATGCGCGAGGCCGGCTATTACTCGGCCTACAAGGGCAAGTGGCATCTGACCAAGGAGTTCGAGACGGTCAACGAGCTCGGTACGCCGACCAAGATCTTCACCGCCGAGATGGAGGAATACGGCTTCTCGGACTACGTGGGCGTGGGCGACATCATTGCCCACCACCAGGGCGGCTATCTGCACGACGGCATCACCTCGGCGATGGCGGTCAGCTGGCTGCGCGGCAAGGGGCGTGAACTCGCCGCTCAGGGCAAGCCCTGGTTCCTGGCGGTGAACCTGGTCAACCCGCACGACGTGATGTTCTACGACACCGACGCGCCGGGCACGTCGCTCCAGGCCTCGGGTGCGCTGACCCACGTGGTGCGCGAGCCCAAGGATCCGCTCTACGCCAAGCAATGGGATTTCGCCTTGCCAGCCAACCACGCCCAGGCGCTGGATGCACCCGGGCGGCCGCCGGCACACCGTGATTTTCTGCGCGCGCACGATGCGCTGGTGGGCGAGATCCCGAGCCAGCCCGCGCGCTGGCGCCGGCGCCATAACTACTATCTGAACTGCCTGCGCGACGTCGACCGCAACATCGCCACGGTGCTCGACGAGCTCGACGCAGCGGGGCTGACCGATCGCACCATCGTCGTGCTCACCGCCGACCACGGCGACATGGATGGTGCTCACCAGTTGCATGCCAAGGGCGCGGTGGCTTACCGCGAACAGAACAACGTTCCGCTGATCGTGGCCCACCCGGCCTATGCCGGCGGCAAGCAGTGCCGTGCCGTGACTTCGCACCTCGATCTGGCCCCCACCCTGGTGGCCTGGACGGGCGCTGAACCGAACAAGCGAGCGGCCATCGTCAAAGGCCTGCCGGGCAAGGACTTTTCGGGCCTGCTGGCCGCGCCCGACAAGGCGGCGCTCGACGCGGTGCGTGACGGCATGCTGTTTAACTACAACATGTTCGCCTATCTCGACGGCGACTTCCTGTACCAGGCCGTCGCCCACATCAAACAGGGCGGCGACCCCAAGCAGCTCAAGCAGGCCGGCATCGTGCCGGACCTGGGCAAGCGTGGCGCGGTGAGACTGGTCTACGACGGCAAGCACGTCTTTGCGCGCTATTTTTCGCCCAAGGCCCACAACCGCCCGACCAGCCTCGAAGCGCTGTACGCCAACAACGACGTCGAGCTCTATGACGTGATGGCTGACCCGCTGGAGATGAAGAACCTCGCAGCCGACAGCAAGCAGCACCGCGATCTCGTCATGGCCATGAACGACAAGCTCAACCGTCTGATCGACGCCGAGGTGGGCGAAGACCGCGGGCAGATGCTGCCCGGTGGCATCGAGGCGGGCTGGGAAATCACCCCGCAGACCATGGCGCCCTGAGCCGCGCCAGCAGCCCTGAGCTGTCGCCAATCGTGATCCGCTTGCCCGGTGATCGATCTGGCGCGTGTCGTCGGCGCGCAAGGGCGCGCCGACGAGCATGACTTAGTTGCGCTTCAACAGCGCACCCAGGTACTTGCCGGTATGGCTCTCGGGCGTGGCCGCGATCAGCTCC
>JAVVWR010000125.1:0-1589 GCA_036652035.1 Burkholderiaceae bacterium
ACGTCGAGCAGGTTGGGCTCGCCCGGGTTCTGGCCGATGTTGGTGCGGCGGATCGCGACCGTGACGATGTCGGCGCCGCTGGCGTCGACCGCGGCGCGGGTCTGCGCCAGGTCCTGGTACTTGCCGGTGCCGAGCAGCAGGCGTGATCTGAACTCGCGTTTACCAATCTTGAGAGTGTCTTGCATGGGTCTTGGGCTCACGAGGCGACGACGGTGGGATCCACCTTCATCTCGACGTTGATGGAATTGGACATGAAGCAGTGGGCTTGCGCCTTGGCGTGGGCGGCGAGCGCGGCGTGGATCTGGGCGATGTCGCGTACCACTCCGCGTGGCTGCCAGGCCACCATCAGGGCTTCGGGGTTGTGGAAGGCATCGTCGCTCTCGATCGCCGGCTTGCCGGAAAACTCGAGAGTGAAGTGGCGGCCGAGCCTGAGTTCGTCTGGGGCCTGGGCCGATTCTCTGCGCCAGATCAGGTCGCCGGAAACAACGTGCTCCGGACTCATCAGCCGCCTCCGACGGCGATCACGATTTCGAGTTGGTCGCCAGCGGCCAGGGGGGTGTCGGCATGCCGGCTGCGCGGAACGATTTCACCGTTGCGCTCGACCGCAAGACGGCGGCCGGCCGTATCGAGCGTCAGCAGTAAATCGGCCACGCTGGCACCGGCCGGCACCTGGCGCGCCTCGCCGTTGACGGTGATGAGCAGCAAGTCGTTCATGGCGATGATTCTAGAGAAGCGGCGCGAGGCGCAGCCCGGCCGCAAAGGCAAACGGGCCGCGTGGGCCCGTTTCGAAATCTGGAGCGGGTGAAGGGGATCGAACCCTCGTATGCAGCTTGGGAAGCTGCCGTTCTGCCATTGAACTACACCCGCGAGGTTGTGGAGTTTAACCAATCGCAACCGAGCCCGCAGAGCGAGGCTTAAGGAGACGCTGATTTATTCCGCCGAACGTTCTCCGTCATCGCGCCTCAGACGTTAAACAAGAACTCGATCTTTCTACTGTCTCACCGATGAGCAGATCAGCTTTGCCAGCGCCGAGTTCAGCCGCAAGAAGAAGACCACGCGACGCGAGAAGTTCCTCGCCGACATGGAGCGGGTGGTGCCGTGGGCGCGGCTGATCGCGGCGGTGGAGCCGAGCTACCCCACGAGTGGCCGACGCGGTCGCCCGCCGGTGGGGCTGGAGCGGATGTTGCGGATGGTTTTTGTGTAGCAGCGGTACGGTTTCGCCGACGAGGCGCTCGAAGACGCGGTGTACGACAGCCAGGCGCTGCGCGACTTCATTGGCATTGATCTGGCACGCGAGTCGGTGCCCGACGCCACCACGCTTCTCAAGTTCCGCCACCTCTTGCAACGGCACGATCTGACTCGAGCGCTGTTTGATGAGATCAACACGCACCTGGCCGAGAAGGGCTTGCTGATGCGCGCGGGCACGATCGTCGATGCCACGATCCTCGCCGCACCGAGCTCGACCAAGAATCAGAAGAAAGAGCGCGACCCCGAGATGCACCAGACCAAGAAGGGCAATCAATGGCACTTCGGCATGAAGGCCCACATCGGCACCGACGCCGAGTCGGGCCTGGTTCACTCGGTGATCG